>JBIKMU010000002.1:0-224221 GCA_044359075.1 Cyanobium sp.
GCACAGGCAGATCTGAGGGATCTCGCCTGAAGGGCTTGTGTTGTGCCTAAAATGGCTGCATGATGTTTTTAGACACCTATGCTGCGCAGCATCAAGTATTTCTACCTACATGAAAGACTAAGACGGCATTAAAAGAGCCTCGATCTTTCTCCTGTCTTGAAAGGCCCCAATGGTGCGGGGCTTGTCCAACACCGGATAGATCGTGGCTGCGCACGATCTATCCATGCCGTTGCACGATCTATCCATGCCGTTATGCACCACCTCAGCCTACAATTAGCCAACCCAGCAGAGCTAAAAGGTTTGATCAAGTCATAGACTGTCGCGGGCACTCATCTTTAAATTGATCTATATGGCGTTTCTTGAAACAGCATTAAGCCACTTCCAAGAAGACATAGACCGAGCAAGGGCACTGCTGGCTCATGCAAGGAGTCAAGCTCCAGGACTGGTGAGTGACGACATTGTTCGATCTGCCTGGATGATGGGCGTGGGAGCTTGCGATGCTTACTTCTGTGATGCATACGCCGACCTGATCACAAGGACATTACGCGCAAAAGAGCTTGAACCGGATATGAAGTTACCGAATCGACTTAACAATCTAAAGCTTCCAGTTACTGCATTTATTCGTGAGTCCTCGGGTGGATGGCGATGGCGCATGGCTGCACGCGAGTTGATTGAGAGCGAAAATGTTCTATCAATCGAGAAGATCTCATCATTCTTTAATCAATTCTTCTTAAAGGGCCAAATCCCGCTTACCCAAGATACGCTTGAATCGCTAATTCTCCATCAAAGCGCCAAATCTAGGCTGTTTGGAATCTACGCAGCAACGTATAGGGCAAAGAACCCGGCCGACCAGGCGCAGGCGCGGAAGAAGGGCCTAGTGAAACTAAAGAACCGATTCTCTGTAATATTTCAACGCCGCCACGATTGCATTCATAATTGTGACAGGCCCAAAGTCAGCATTCAAAAGATAAAGCCTCTTACGGTAGAGAAGGTCCTGGACGATATTGAGTTCTTGGTCAGGCGATATCATGATGCATTAATCGCCGGCTTTCCCGACTACTTGTCGAGAATTGGCTTTAGCGGTGCGACTCGTAACAACGTGTGCGGCTAGACGCTGTATGCGGAAGAGGCGCCAACGCATGTCTCGCAATTAAGCTGCATAACAATGCCATGCACCAGGCCCGTCTCCGTTATTCTGCTGGTCCTCATTCAGTCATCTGCGGGCTGGTGATGGCAGCGTTAGGTAGCCTGTGTCAAATCCGACAAACATCAATCAGCATTCCAGGGCTCACTTGGAAAAGGATCAAGGTCACGATCCATGCCTAGAATCTAGTCTTCATTTCGTCAGCCAAGAGCTTCAGAGTCCACAAGCTTCCCCGCAATTATGTCAATGACTTATGCCATGCTCCTGCATGCTCTAGAGGGCCTGAAAAGCTTATCCTGTGCGCTTGCCACGCCCTCTATTGCAGTTTTTGCAGCGTGGTCGCCTATCAACAGTTTCGTATTCAGAAATACCGCCTGTTCTTCGACCTAAGAGATAGGCAACTTAGGGTCTTCTATGCTGTGCGTCAACTCATTAGAGACGCAATCTCGGAATCGGCAACAAACAATTCTAGCCTAAACAACTTCAGGCTTTCCACCGCTGAATTATCATACTTTTTCAACCCAGTCACAGTAACTTATGTTGAAGAGCTTGAGGCACGATTTCTTCGCATGCTCGATTTAAAGGAGCTTATTGGCGACGAAGCTGATGGTAATCCCGAAGCATTGAAACAAGCCAAGCGTGAACTGAGAGAGATTCGCCAGAGCATGCGTTTAGAGCATGGACGTCTACAGGCCGAGTTCAGGCCATACCTTGAACTCCCTGCCAGCTTCCTTACATTGCCATCCACCAGAGCCGCCACCATGAAATGGTGATTTGGCTTGGTGCTTCCTGCGGCCTGGTGATGGCAATCGTTAGATGGGCAGTGCACCCTGCTTTACAGAAAACACACTTGGCAGTTGAATGTCTTTAGTTTTAGTAATTGCTCTCCGATGACTCCTTTGTCTCCCTTCCCACCAATAAAAAGGCCCGGCAATCAGGATATGCCTGTATTGGTTGCAGCCATTTCTGCAATGCTAGCTTTCGTGGCTCTCATGTATCCTGAAAAGGCCATTGCATATTGCATGAAGCCATCGCCACCCTACAAATCATGGTCTTTCAACTCAAATCAACAGATTGATGCCTACAATAAAAAAGTTGATGAATACAACCGCGATATTGAGCAATTCCGAGATTGCGCGACTAGACAGATCGAGTCTTATAACCGCCAGTACGCAGAATATCTTCGCTGTGAGGCTCGAAGCTACGGCAGCAGTTTCTCTAGCTGCTTTAAGCCATCGCCGCCGAGATTTTGAGTATTTTGATTGTGCTTTCAGCCCATGCAATGGTACGCTATGGCTCATTCTTACTTCTTGGCTAGCCGAACAGGAGGCGATCAATGAACAACGTTGAGAGTGACATTGCTCAAGTCTTCGAGAGTTGGGGCTTTCAGTGCATACGAATCAAAGAAGGTAGTGATAAGCGTCCTGATTTCTTCCTGAGTGATGAGCACGAACGATATTATGTTGAGCTTAAGACCAAGTATGAATCACCAGAACGTTCTAGAATCAGACAAGATAGCCTAAGGTCTGGACAGATCTACGTGGATTCGCTGGGTCTTCACGCTACTGCAGCATATCGCTCAATTCTAAAGAAGGCATACGAACAACTGGCTTTATCATCCTATTGTGAATCTGAACCATTAAGAATACCATGGCTTCTTTGTCTTGGGCAACAAGCATCTACAGACGTTAAACGTTTTACCAATATACTCTTTGGAACAGCTTATGTTGCAGACTTTTCAGATGACGGAGAAGCGAGGCCTTGCCATTACTTCTACGAAAGCCTCTTTTTCAAGTATAGAGAATCGATCGATGCCGCCATCGTTTCGACCGAGTCACAGATATCCATATGCCTTAATTCTTATTCTCCAAGATACTCGCGAGCGAAATCATGTGGCCTAACAGGCATTCTTGCGTCAGGCTTGAGAGATCCATGCAGCTTGGAGAAGGCTGGCGAAGCTTGGATCGCAGATATGATCGGAAATCGTAAGGATGTGTCTGTTACTCTCAATGCTGTTGTAAAGAAGTATGGCCTTAGTCAGCTAACCAGGGTGATTGAAATGGAGGATCTGACTGCCTCCATACAGATAGATGCCATCTAACAGAGCCATACACCAGAGCCGCCTCCTACAATCAGCTGGTTCCACAAATAGCCCCAGCGGCCTGGTGATGGCAGCGTTAGCAGCAGTCCAGCATCATGAGACACGAGTTGCATCCACGTTTTGCAAGTCCCCTGATTTTACGCAGCTGGCACTAGAATAGAGCACAATAATGTTAATGATCCAAAGGTTCTCATGCAAGGCCTTATTGCATTGTTGTTAGGCAGCGCAGGTGGGCTTTTGATTTGGGCAATTTTAGCCCAGCAAAAAGTCTCCAAGCTCCGTAGCAAGTATTCACCCATCACCAATGCTGAAGAAGAAGCTGAGAGAATCAGAAAGCAGTCTTCCGTTCTACAGGAACAGTCCATGAAGGTGGCAGATTCGATTGTAGCGAAAGGACAAGCTGATTTAAAACATCTCGAACAAAAAGCCGAAGAAAAAGCTGAGCGAATCAAAAATCGAGCCTCCGAACTTCAAGAACAGAGCAAGAAAGCGGCAGCTTCAATTGTGGCAAAAGGGCAAGCAAAGCTTAAACAACTTGAACAGGAGGCCGAGAGCATTATGCAGTCCATATCCACGCTTGAAATGAAGCGCGATGCGACACAAAATGAGCTCAATTTTATCAATCAAGCTATCGCTTTGAAAAGTGATGATATCCATTTGCTAGAGGTGGGTTACTTCGAGGTTGGTTATGACTTTGAGGACCTTCCCGCCTATGAGGCAGCGCTACGAAGAATCCGTGAGGAGCAGAAACAAATGCTTCGCATGGATGGTAGTGATGGTGAAAGAAGTGCGGCTGCATTCTGCAGTGAGACCATTCGATTCAACGAATCGGTTGCTCAAGGGCGATCCATGATCAAGAAGATATTGAAACTCATGCTACGAGCCTTCAACGGGGAATGTGATTCATACATAGCCCGAGTCAGCTATAAAAACGTTTCAGCCATGGAAAAACGCATTGAGACCAGTCATGAGCAGATCAACCGACTTGGAGAGTCGTGGTACTGCAGCATTAGCAACAAATATCTTGAGAACCGGATTGAAGAACTGCGATTAAGCTATACCTATGAAGAGGTAAAGCAAAAAGAAAAGGAGGAACAGGCCCAAATTCGTGAACAGATGCGAGAAGAAGAAAAGGCCATCCGAGAAATTGAAAAGGCACGAGAGCAAGCTGAGAAAGACGAGGCAAAGTTTGCAGATATGCTCGAGAAAGCCAAAGCAGAAGCGCAACGTGCGACTGACCAAGACAAGGAAAAGTTAAATGAGAAGATCATCAAGCTTGAAGCATTGCTAGCCGAAGCAGCGGCCAATCGGCAACGCGCCATTAGCAGGGCACAGATGACAAGATCAGGACATGTCTATGTAATTAGTAACGTCGGTAGCTTTGGTGAACATGTCTACAAGATTGGGATGACTCGTAGGCTTGAACCATTAGATCGTGTCCGTGAACTGGGAGATGCTTCGGTTCCGTTCCCATTTGACGTACATGCGCTTATCTTTACAGACGATGCACCTTCCCTAGAGAATACTCTCCACAAGCGATTCAATTTTCGTAGAGTTAACTTTGAAAACATTAAAAAGGAGTTCTTCCGAGTCACAATCGAAGAGATTCGAGATGAATTGCACAAGGTCCACCAAGAAGTAGGTATTGAAGCAGAGCTACGTCTCACGCTAGTCGCCGAAGCAAAACAGTACCGACTCAGTGAAGCAAAGCGTAGGGAATTTGAGCGTTCCTATTCCGGCGATGAACCTGCACGTTTACCACTTCCGCCACCGCCCGCTTTGTTCGGACAAGATGAACCATTAGAGAGTTAGGGAGTTACTGATATCAAGATCTAGCAGACAATAGCAGTGATGCTTTCTCAGTAGTACGGAACTTCCAGCCATGTCGAATATTGGCGATAGGTGGATCAAACAATCCCCAAAAGGACTCCTGCCTTGACGTCATGACGTCATAGCGTTAAAGTGGGTGAATGGAAGAAACCAAACGTGCCACCATTTACTTTGATGTCAATGTGCATCAAGCTCTGCGGTTGAGAGCGGCTGCATCCAACCGATCGATCTCGGAAATGGTTAACGAAGCTGTGCGGATCGCCTTGGCCGAGGACGCCGATGATTTGCGTGATGTTGAAATCAGACAGGCTGAGCCCAGCGCAGACTTTGAGGAATTCGTGGCAATTCTAAGAGAAAGTGGACGTCTATAGGCTCACCCTTAAAAAATCAGCTTCAAAAGAGCTCCAGGCTGTTTCGGGCAAGGACACACTGGATAGGCTGATTAAAAAGATTAAAGAACTAGCGAATAATCCGCGGCCTCAGGGTTCTGAAAAACTTGCAGGTAGATTAAACCTATATCGATTCCGCCAAGGTGATTATCGAGTGATTTACTCGGTAGATGATCAAAGCAGATTGGTGGATATTATCAAAATCGGACATAGAAGAGATGTCTACAGCTGATGCGACTTTCTGACATCCTCCAGCCATTGATAGCTCACCTTCAGACCATTGAGATGGGTTCGGGGCAACCACCCCTCATGCTGCAACCGCCCCACCACGATTCCCGGTGCAATGCCGAGGGCCGTGGCGGCTGCCTTCAGCTTCTGTTCGGTGCGCAGCCCCTTGAGCTTCAGAGCCGCAGCGGGCGGAATCAACTGATCCGCGGCGAAGCGATCGGCTTCGGCCTCATGCTCTACATCCACACCATCGAGGCCATCCACAAAGGTGGCCTTCTTGCCGTGTTTGAGGATGTGCCCAGCCTCATGGAACAACGTGAACCAGAGGTGATCGTTAGTTTTGTTCAGCAGGCTCAGGGCGATCAGGGCCCGATCCGGACTGAGCCACTGGATGGCCCCACTCACCCGGCAGCCCGGTGGAGCTGGCACGAACACCACCGCCACACCTGCGGCGGCCAGCCAGGGCCTGCAGCTGCGGCACAAACACCGTGGGATCCGCTTCGCAGCTGAGGGGACAATTTTCCTGCAGCGCCGCTCGGAAGGCCTTGGCTTCATAGGTTCTGCAGGTGATCGAGGCCGCTTGCGTTTCGGCCCGTCGCAGCCAGCAGGCCAGGGCGCCCTGCTGCGTCGCAATGCTCTTGGAGGTGCGATAAACGGCCAGGGGTTGGCCGTATCGCTGCCGCCAGGCGTCGATCGAGGCCACCGCGAAGAACTTCAGGCACGCCGACACTTGCTGGCCGGCATGGCTGCAGGTGTCCACCCAGCCTTTGCTTTGCATCCAGCGCAGTGGCAGCTCCTTCAGCCAGTCCTTTTAGCTGGCCAACTGATCGTGCTGCTGCAGGCGCACCAGATCCTGCTGGTAGTTGGCCTCCAGCCGCAACCAGAAGCCGGCGTCATGGCCCAGCACCCGCTCCAGCCGTTCGGCAGTGTCAGCCGTGATCGGCGCTCGGCCTTTGAGCAGTTCATTCACATGCTTGGCGCTGAAATCCAGCCGCTGGGCCAGCTCGGCGCGGGTCCAGCCAAATTCCTCAAGGACCACCTCGATCAATTCACCGGGTGGGGAGGCCCAATCGGCATTAAATGTGTCAGTGACGGACTCAACCATGGGTGTCCTCAATCTCTAAAAGGCGAACGCTACGCACCTGCTGCCAGTCGATTCCGCCGGAGGGCAGCGTTGGCGGAGGCTGGTCGGTGGGCTCAAAGAGAAGGCGCATCGGTCCGTCCAAATCGACGGAGCACTGGCCGGCTCGATCTTCGGTGAGCGGATGGGGGTTTCCGTACCGAAGCATTTTCACGTTCTCCGCGGCTCGGAGTTCATCAATGCGCGCTCTCAGTCGCTTGGCGCGCTTCTCGCCGAGCTGCTTGCGCTGGTGCTTGTCCTCTTCGCAGAGGCGCTGGATGGCTTTGCTGGCGTAGGTGATCTGCATCCTAGGCCGTCACTCTTGGCTTTCCTTCACCGCATCGGTAAAGGAAACCTCACCCACGAGCCTATCAAGCAGCTCCACCACGTCATCCGGGCGTCCAGTTCAATTGGCACCGTAACCGGCGAGACTTGGACCCATTCCTTCTGCGCAGCGCCATGGCCAACGGCATCACCGTCAAGTCCAACCCGGATCCGGCTCAACTGCAAAGTCTGGGTGTGACGAGCTGGCCCACCTGGGGCTGTGGGGTCAGCACGTTCCCCTGGACCTACGACGAGCAAGAGACCTGCCTGCTGTTGGAGGGTGATGTCAGCGTCACGCCCGAGGGCGGTGAGCCGGTGCGGTTCGGGGCCGGCGATCTGGTGGTGTTTGCGGCCGGGCTGAGTTGCATCTGGGAAGTGCATGCCCCGGTGCGCAATGGCGAGCAACTCGAGGTGCTGCGCGAGGCGGAGGCTCTGGCGTTGTAGCAGGCTGAACCCGCTGGCAATGTGCAGGGTCCCCAGCGGCAGATGGAGCTGGAGCGGGCCCTCGCCGGCCTTCCAGAGCTGGAGGCGCCGCTGCGCCTGCTGGCGCATGATCGTGCCGCCCAGACGGAGGAGGATCACCGCAGCGTGCGCAAGGCGGCGGTGGGAACGGGTGGCGCCCTGTTGATGCGCTTCCGCTGTGAGCCCAGCCTGCCGGTGGATGTGATCGGCCTGTTCGTGCTGCTACCGGCACCGCAGCTGTGAACTCCCTTCCCACCCGCACACCATGCCGTATACACTTAAATGTACACACATGGAGCCAGTGGCGTGGAGGCGATTCCCAGTCGGGTGTTCATGAACGGCAACAGCCAGGCGGTGCGGATCCCGGCCGAATTTCGGCTCAGCACCGATCGCGTTCAGATCAGCCGCACCGCCGAGGGCGATCTGCTCATCCATCCCTGCCCCACCCAGCGGGGGCAGGCACTGCTGAGAACGCTCGCGGGATTCGACCCCGATTTCGTGGCCTCCCTGGAGGCAAAACAGGCCCAGAAGCTGCCTATGCAGGAACGGGAGCTGTTGTGATCGTCCTGCTGGATACCAACATCCTGATCTACCTGATCAAGAACCATCCACCCCAGGTGGCGGAGCGCATCGATGCCCTTGATCCTGGCGACAGCCTCGCCATGTCGTTCATCACCTGGGCCGAGTTGCTGCAGGGTGCGGAGGGCAGCCAGCGGCGTGAGGCCACGCTGCGGCAGCTCGATCAGCTGGCCCGCCAGGTGCCGGTGCTTTACCCGGAGGGGCCGCAGATCTGCCGGCACTACGCCGTGCAAGCCACCGCTCTGAAACTCCGGGGCACGCCGATCGGCGCCAACGACCTCTGGATCGTCTGCCACGCCCTGGCTCTGGACGCCACGCTGGTGAGCCACAACGTGAACGAGTTCGCCCGTATCGAGGGGTTGCGGTTGGAGGACTGGGCCTCCAGCTGACCCCATGCCCCGCCACCGCAGCGCCACCCTGCAGTTCAACGCCATCCGGCTGGTGGGTGGGTTGTTACCGGCGTCGTTGATCGAGCAGATCGCCCGCCAGGAGGCACCGGGCCAGAAGGCCAGCGACTACGGCTTGCCCAAGAACCTGCGGATCCAGGTGGCCATGGACAAGGCCTGGAGCCGTGTCCGGGCGCTGTGGCAGGAAGCCAAGGAACTCAGCAGCCGTGGCGAGGGAACACCATGGCGGGTGTGGTTCAGCTCCCGCCTGCTGCGAGAGGTGTTCGGCTGGGAGGATCTCGAAAGTTGTGAACCGCGCCGGATCGAAGAGGGGCTATACCCCATCAGCCATCAGGCCTTTGGCGGCAAGGTGCCGGTGCTGCTCACGCCTGTGGAGACCGGGCTGCACGATCAGGGCAGCAAGGCCATTCGTCTTGCAGAACTTTTGGAAAAGATGTATCAAGAGAGCTATGTGATCGTTGATCCCGCATCTAAGGCGCAGGAACTTGCGACGCTTTTTCGGACCTCTGTCACAATATGCGGCCATACCGCATCCCCGTAGATTGAGAGTTCAATTACTTTCGATGGAAAGACATCTTAAAAAAGTGTAATTCGTGCAGTGGACCTGCGAGAGCCTTTGGCTGTAATTGCTATGAACAGGGCATCATCCGCTCCCTGCTGGTTCGTCGGCGCTGTGGTGAACGGTCGCGACCAGACCGATCGCTTCATCGACGAAGGCGTCTGGGAGCACGGCTTCGATGACGACCGCATTGGGGGTGGCGATCTCAACCATGGGTGTCTCCAATCTTCAGAAGGCGCACACTGTTCACCTGCTGCCAAAACTGCGGCCACCAGGTTCGCAATCCGCTGCCGTTGCGCCCGGATCTCCTCCAGGCGCCGCAAGGGTGCGACCAGTTCAATTGGCACCGTAGCCGGCGAGACTTGGAACCATTCCTTCTGCGATGCGCCATGGCCAACGGCATCACCGTCACCTCCAACCCGGATCCGGCCCAGCTGCAAAGCCTGGGTGTGACGAGCTGGCCCACCTGGGGCTGTGGGGTCAGCACCTTCCCCTGGACCTACGACGAGCAAGAGACCTGCCTGCTGTTGGAGGGTGATGTCAGCGTCACGCCCGAAGGCGGTGAGCCGGTGCGGTTCGGGGCCGGCGATCTGGTGGTGTTTGCTGCCGGGCTGAGTTGCACCTGGGATGTGCATGCCCCGGTGCGCAAGCACTACCGTTTTGGTTGAAGGGTGGCGGTAACGCGTGCCTATATTTCCGAGCAATGCGATAATCTGTTCAATCAGACTCTCCTAAAATTCATCCTTATAAAATTAACACTCCCCCAACAGCCATGCCCCACCCTGAATTATTTCCTTTAGTCAGCCAGCTTTCGCATCAGGAAAAGCTGCGCCTTATTCCTTTCCTCTTACTCGCAGTTGCCAAAGAGGATGGCTATGAATTACAAACAGCAGAGACGCAGACTCAGGAAAACTTATTGTTGCAACAATTAGGCGCAACCGAGGCGGTTGTATGGTCGCCCCATGATGCTCTTGGAGCTGCTCAAACTCTCTCAGAACTTCTAGTAGTAGCAAGGCAAGATGGCCATCCTTAACAGACAGCGATTTCCATTCATCGAGCGCTCCAACAGCGTAGGGCTATCCACTGTGATGCCTTATTTACCAATAACACTGAGTTATCGAAATCGGTCTAAAGAGCAAATGGCTTTGCTTGACACTGGTGCAAGTGTCAATGTACTTACTAGCATTTGCTTGGACACAAGCTACAGAAGCACCGTTGATCTTGGGCCATATGAACTTCTTAGCAGGGTTTGATGCTTGTTTCTACCATGCCGACCTTGCCTTCGAGTTGCACCCAAGACCAACATAGAGACACCCAATTCAGCCAGTCGACCGACATCGAGTTGGAGCAGACGATACAGAGCTGATATGAAGGTGGGTGTGCGATGTTATCTGCCGCCTCAAAACTTCACTGTTTGCCATACAGGAAGGGCTAGAGCTGGAGCCAGATCAGTCATAGAAGATTAGAGCTGGCTTTCCCGCTCAATCGCTGCGATGATCTCTTCGCTTGTGGGCGGTGGTCCCTTGAAGCCACTGCGCTGCTCAGCGAACCGCTGCCGCTGCGCCTGGACCTGCTCCGGTGTCAGAGATGGGGGCGGGGGCAACAGCAGAATCTCCCTGCCCTCGGCGGCAGCCTTGGCCCGCAGCCCGGCACGGATCTCCTCCATGCGCCGCATGGTGGCATCCAGATCAACAGACACGGCAGCCGGCGCAGACGTGGCCCCGATCGCCGTTGCATCCGGCGAGCTCCATTGCGGCGAAGGTTTCGTTGTTGAGGCTGCGCCGATGCCGCTTGGCACGAGCCTTGAGGCTCGCCTCCAGCTTGTCGGGCACGTTGCGCAGGGTAAGCGTTGCCATTGGCCCAGGCCTCCGGTTGGGTTGTCTTCAAACTGAAAGCATTATGACGGCAGTTCGCCGATTCAGGAATAAATCGGCCACAGCGATTTGCAACTAGCATTATCGCAACAAACGCAATCAATCGTGTAATGGATGATGATATCTGAGGTATCCATGAGAACAGAGCTTCGGAAGATATGTTGAATGGATGCCCCGCCTGGTACCGAGAGGCAGTACTATGCTGGAATGAAGCGGAAGCACCAGCGCACCCTTGAGCTGATCTTCTCCCGACCTGTAAACGGCAGCTTGCCGTGGAGGGACATCGAAGCCCTGTTTCAGGGGCTTGGTGGGGAGGTAAGCGAGAGGGCGGGCAGCCGAGTCGCGGTCGTTCTGTTTGGCGAAGTCAGGGTCTTCCACAGGCCCCACCCCATCGCCCAATACAGACAAGGGTGCTGTTGCTTCAATCCGCAATTGGTTTGAAGAACACGGAGTGACACCATGAATCTGATGAAAGTGGATGGCTACCACGCCAAAATTGAGTACGACGAGGAAACGGATCAGTTTCGCGGGGAGATTCTTGGGATTTCTGGAGGAGCGGACTTCTATGGATCAAGCCCAGATGAGCTTCGTCGAGAGTTCCAAAAGTCACTGGAGGTATTTCTAGAGGTCTGCAAAGAGCAAGGAATTGAGCCACGTCGAAGCTTTTCAGGTAAGTTCAACCTTCGAATTTCACCTGAACTACACGAGAAATTGGCGATGACTGCCGAGGTTCAGGGAAAGAGTCTCAACACCCTCGCTCAGGAAGCGCTCCAGAGAAGTGTCACGGCATAGAGGTACGGATATCAAACCTCTTGAGTGGACAGGCCACCACCAGCTATACGCTCACACTCTGATGTGCATGCCTGCCACTAAGGGGCAGCATTGGCTCTGCTGAACAACCAGAAGCCGGATAAAGTTGGTAGCTCATGGCAAGGAGAACTGAGTATAGGTGCGGCCCATCCTATTGATTGCCATTGACACTCAATCGCCAATTACTCTCTTATATCCGATTCAATGGGGCTTGCCTGCAACCTCGATTGAGAATACCATCCAATCCCCAAGCAGCACACTCGATCGCGTAGGGTTTGCCGGGTTGGGAAACCAAGGTATAAGTGCAAGAAACATAACCATTGCCGTCCGTATCCCAGGCTTGACATTGAGAGCCGTTCATGGGTTCCTTGATGACATTTGCCACATAGTCCTTGAGCTGACTTTCGGCAAAATTTCTGCCTACAAAGAATTGACCGATATTGCGACCAATCGTCAGCAAAAAGACAGCCAAAAGAATCGCCCCGCCTCCCACAAGACCGAGGAGAAGAAACAGTTTAAATTTGCTCATAAGAGTTGATGACTTTTAATGAAGAAGAGGGATTGAAAGGCCTGCGGTTAGCTCAATGCAAACTTGTATCATTTAGATAAATTCTATCACTTGGGCAAAGCTGTGATGTCCTTAGTGGCGGGCGAACAGACAAGTTTCTTAACAAAAGAACCCCTTTGGTCAATATCAAGCACGAATTCAGCCTGAAGCGCCCGGAATCCTTACCAAGATTATTACCACAGGCAGGAGGCCTCGCCATCGGGATGAACTTCCAGATCGGAAGCGCGGGTTGAATAACCCGCGCCGGGGCTTTGAGGCTTTTCCATGACCAATAGAATCGACTAAACTATATTTTGCCCCCCTCTATCAAGGATTCAAACGCTCCTCCATCCAGCCGCCATCGCGGCGCCAGCGACGGCGCCGGTGCGGATGACCACCTAGCTCCAGCAGCTCCACTTGCTCAAGCGCAATGCGCAGCAGCAGGAAATGATCGGGTATCTCAATGTCGTCGGCGAGCTCTGCCGGAAAGGAGGCGGCGCCATCGAACGGTGCCCCTGGTTCAGGCCAGCCCCAAAGGGCGCGGCCCGCGGGGCTGAGGCCCTGCCAATGGCGCTGGCGCGCGCCCCATTCCCCGTCCCCGGGCAAGGCCTGCAGCTCTCCCCGCATGCGGAACTGACAGCGGGCTTTGGGCAGCAGCCAGCACAGCTCCACGGCGGGCTGTTGTCGCAGCTCGGCATGTTTAGCGCTGCGGCCGTCGGTGAGCAGATCCAGCACGGCGCCATCAGCCCAACCGCGGAACACCAAAGTGCGCACCCGCGGGCTGCCATCGCGGGCCACGGTCGCGAGCTGCAGCCAGCGGGCATGTGCTGAGCGGCCTTCCCGTTCGCGCGCCCCCCGCAGCAACAATCGCCAGGGCGGCAGTGCCGTCACACCGTCCTTGCTGGGCGGCAGTTCATGGCACCGGCCACGCCACCGAAGGCCGCCAGACCCAGGGCGCCTGCGGCGGCCAGAAACACCAGCGTTTGCAAGGCCAGCAGGAACAATCCCAACGCCGACGCCGCCTTGATCTGGACCTGGGACTTGATCAACAGGCTGAACAGCAGCAGCACCGTGGCCTGCAGCCCGGCAATCTTGGCGACCGTGAAGGGGGAGAAGGGGCTGAGCAGCAACATGGGAGATGGGCAGTGGGCCAATTCTGGCGGGGCTGCCGCTCGTACGGCGCCAGTGACCCCACTTATGACTAGTATGGTCACATTCAACGCAAAGCAGGGTCTTGGAAACCTGGCCCATCCATGAGGCGAAAGCCCGCTTCTCCGAGCTGGTGAAGCGGGCCCAGCACACGCCCCAGCAGCTGACCTCCCATGGTCAGCCGGTCGCCGTGGTGCTTTCGGCTGGGGCCTACCAACGGCAGCAGCAGACGGGTGAATCCCTGCTTGAGTTTTTGCAGCGCTCCCCCCTCGCTGATGCCGATGATCTGGTGCTGGAGCGTGATCGGAGCACCACCCGAAACTTTGAGATCTAGGGCGTGGCTGCGGGCTGGTTGGTCGACACCAATGTGATCTCGGAGCTGCGCCGCCGCGATCCCGATGCCAACGTGCGGGCCTGGTTTGCCAAGCGGCCGGCAACGGAGCTGTACCTCAGCGTGTTGACCCTGGGTGAGATCCGCAAAGGGGTGGAGGCGTTGGCTGATTCAGGCCGGCGCACCATGTTGCGCCAGTGGCTGGAGTGGGAGCTGCCCGTGTTTTTTGCAGAACGGCTGCTGCCGATCGATGCCGGCGTTGCCCACCAATGGGGGCTGCTGCTAGCCGAGGCGGGTCGCTCGCTGCCGGCCATTGATAGCTTGCTGGCCGCCACGGCCCTTCACTACAACCTGGTGCTGGTAACCCGCAACCTCAAGGACGTGGCAGGCCTACCGGTGAAGGTTCTGAATCCCTGGGCCGCGTACTGAGGCGAAGAGCGCTTTAGCTGGAGCCGGACCAATCCTCCACACTCAGACCCTGCAACCGTTCGAACTCCCGCAGGTTCTGGGTGACAAGCACCCGCTGGCGATGCAGGGCATGGCAACCGATCAGCATATAGTTGGCCCCGATCGGTTGGCCCAATCGGTTGATCGTCGATATCGGCGGGAAAATCCGCGTCGAAGGTGTCACAGGTGGCGAAGTAATCAGCCCAATCCCTGGGCTTGGGCCGCACCGTGAGTTGATCTCCATGCTTTTCGATCAGGACCTGATCGCCAGCGAACTCCATGTCGCGCGGCAGCCGGATCGCCTGGTTGCGGCCATTGCGAAAGATGCTGGCCACGCGCACATCACGGGAGGGGTTCACGGTCGGCCTGCTAGGTCCACCCCAACCTAAGTACGGCATAGGTATTTTACCTATGCCTGGAGGCACCAGCCCATCATTTGCCGTCACCTACTGCGGCAGTACTGCGGCGGCCCCACAGGGAACGCACCAATGGATGGGCGAGTAACAATTTTGAGAACCAGCTGATCGAGAAGATTGCGGTTCAGACCATCACCTATCTGCTACCTGAAGCCTGAATAAAGATGGTACCGGTGGTACGGCCATCCAATTCAGGGATCAGACGACCCTCTACACCCTATTGCAAGCGATTAGCCCCCACTTGTCAATCATGGCAGATGAATCAATGAAATGCCTAATAAACTATGTTAAGAACTATGCATTAGCGCTGACAAAATGAGCAAACGTGCTTAAATATGTTAAACAGCCCGTATTAATCCGATGTTTTCTTCCCTCCTAAATTCGCTACAGGTACGTGAGTTCTTGGCCTGGGTTTCATCAATTCCCTTGCTGGGCCGTTTGATAAATCGCATCGTAACCAACACCATAGCCAGTGCCACCAAGCCTAGGCCCCGTCCCTACAGCCTCTGGTGGCCGGCCAACAGTCTTGATGCCCGGTCTGGACCCGATCAAACCAACGGTCCAATCACCGATTACGCCTCCTGGCCATCACTCACAGACCGCAGCTTCTCGGCCCGGCATCTGGATCCAGCCCCTGAAGCCTTCATCCGCCAGCTTCCTCCGGATACCCCCTACGACCGTAAGACCGGTAGTGCCGGCGCCATCACCTCTTTGTTCGCACGCCCTCGCGACTCATCTGGACAGTCGCTGATGACGCCCGACAGGTCGTCTGTACTATTTATGTTCTTTGCACAGTGGTTTACCGACAGCATTTTACGCATTGATCCGAAAGACCGGCGCCGCAACACCTCCAACCACGACGTTGACCTCTGCCAGATCTATGGCCTAAATGAACAGGAAACCCGCTGTTTGCGGAGCGGCGAACACGGACATCTACGAAGTCAGCACATAAATGGTCAGGAGTTTCCTGACTACCTCGGCGAACGCGATAGCAATGGCCAATGGCAGGTTAAACCCATCTATCAGTGCGGTGTCGACTCTGCAGGAAACCCGATCCCTGGGCGAGGCCTCTACCCCCATGGCAGCACTCAATGGGTGCGCCAATCACTCAAGGGAAGTTTTGGAGGCATGCTCACTGATGCCGAAGTCGAACACCGCCTCGACAAGATGTATGCGACAGGACTAGAACGCGGAAATTCTTCGGTGGGTTATGTGGCGCTCAGTCTGGTATTTCTGCGGGAACACAACCGCATCTGCGACGAGTTGTTCAGGCAAAATCCAAGCTGGCAAGACGAACAGTTGTTCCAGACAGCACGGATGATCAACATCTGTCTGCTGTTAAAGCTAACTGTGGAGGACTATATCAACCACATCGCTGGCCAGCGGATTTTTCGTCTGGATACCACCTTCGCCGAGCAGCAAAACTGGTATCGAGCAAACTGGATCGCCCTTGAGTTTGATCTGCTATATCGCTGGCATGGTCTTGTTCCCGATAGCCTGACAGTGAATAAAGAAACGGTACCAGCCAATGAATACAGATGGAACAACGGCCTGCTTGAAAAACTCGGTATAAGCGGCCTAATCAATGCCGCAGCCGCCCAGGCGGCCGGACGGATCAGCCTATTTAACAATCCAGTGTTCCTGATGGAATCTGAATATCGTACAATTCAAATGGGCCGTGACTTTCGGTTGCGCAGCTTTAACGACTATCGCGAAGCCTTCGGACTTGCCCGACTGACTAGCTTCCAAGCCCTTACACGCGATACAGAAATAGCGGGTCGTCTGCAGAGCCTCTATGGCTCCATCGAGAATCTGGAGTTGGTCGTGGGCCTTTTCGCCGAAGCTCCAGGCGAGGGCGGCCTGTTCGGTGAATTGATGCGCACGATGGTGGCCTATGATGCCTTCACACAGATCTATACCAATCCACTGCTGTCACGCTCTATTCATACGGCTAAACATCTGACAGCCTACGGCCTAAAGCTAATTGAAGAGACCACCACAATCACCAAACTAGTTAACCGAAATGTGGGTCAAAATGAAGTTGTCAATGCTAATTTGGGGATAGTCTCGACCTGAGCCTAAACCACAGCGCTTAGGAGACTAGTCCCGTGCTGGGATTCCGCGAACACGATCCATCCATGGGTCCAGCAGCGCCAACACCCAAAGGTGGAATCGCTGCAGACATCTTTGCGGCCGGCGGCGAAAAGGCACCGGCAAAATCGCCGGTTGGCCCACGCCCCTCACACCCGCAAGCACCAACCCTGGGCGCCGCACGCTCCTAGACTGGTTTTATCCAATGGTTTGCCCTGCATGACTGCAACTCTTCATGCCCCCATCGCTCCCGGCACCGACCTGCGGGAGGTGTTCCGCGCCACCTACGAAAACCGCTACACCTGGGAGCCGGGCTTCGGCGGCTACGGCGGTCGCTGCGTCTGGCAGCAGGGCGATCGCCGCGTCGAGGGCACCTTCTCTGTGGGCTCCGATCTCAAGGCCACGGTGGAGGGGGTGGACGATGAGGAGGTCAAAAAGGCCATCGCCTCCCAGCTCTGGGAAGTGGCGATCCACCGGGTGCGCCGCAGCTTCGATCAAACCCATGGCGAAAACACCTTCACTGCCGGTGACACCGATGCGGTGGGCACCGAGGTGATTGTGGGTGGCAAGAATGCCGGCGATCGTTATCGCATCAAAGACAACGTGGTGACGATGGTCCATCGCCACATCCACGGCACCGTGGTGACAATCTTCACTCTCAGCACCACCGACACCGGATCCGGCTACCTCAGCCACACCTACACCAGTAGCTACAGCGATCCGGCCACTGGCGAAGCCAAAGGCGGCACCAGCAGCTTCACCGACACCTTCACCCCCCTGACACCAGCGGGACCATGGGTGCTGGCCGAGCGGGTGGTGGTCAGCGATGCCGATGGGACGGCAGCTGACTCAACGAGTCAGACTTTCCGGTTTGAGGATTTAGTACCGCTCGCCTGAAACCCAGCGGGCTGGAGAGCGAATACAAAAAGGGTCGAGTCAGGAACAACAGGCTTCCGGACTCGACCCAGCCACCCCCTATCAGTCGGCGATTTCGGGCACATTCTTGAGCCGTTCATTCAGTTGCATGGCCATCGATTGGCGGCCCACGGCCAGCACCTTGAGGGTGTCTTCATGCATGCGCAGTTGGGCGTCGGCCACCTGCATGCCCCGCACCAGCTCCTTCATGTCGTCCGGCAGGCTGTTGAGGTCATACCGCTTGCCTTCGAAGGTGAGCACCGGCGGCGCCTGATTGGGGGTTTCCATGGCAGTTAAGCGCTTGCCGGCCCACAGTAGGGGCAGGACTGGGTGGCATCTCCGGAATCAGGCTTCAACCCTGATCAGTTGCCGCAGGCACAATTCCCGGTAGCGCCCCCCCCGGGCCATCAGCACGTCGTGGCTGCCCACCTCGACGATGCGGCCCGCCTCCAGCACCACGATTTGGTCGGCTTCTTGCACCGTGGCCAAGCGGTGGGCGATGACCAGGACCGTGCGGCCCTGCATGGCTCGCCGCAGCCCCCGCTGCACCGCCTCCTCCGATTCGGCATCCAGGGCGCTGGTGGCCTCATCCAGCAGCAGCACGGCCGGGTTGCCCAGCACGGCCCGGGCGATGGCCAGCCGCTGCAGCTGCCCGCCGGAGAAGTTGCTGCCCCGTTCTTCAATTCGGCCGTCATACCCCCCGGGCAGGGCCTCGATGAAATCGGCGGCGTTGGCCAGGCGCGCCGCCGCCACAATTTGCTCCCTGCTGGCAGGCCGGCCAAAGGCGATCGCCTCCGCCACCGTGCCGGAGAAGACACTGCTTTGCTGGGGCACCAGGGCCACGGCCCGGCGCAGGTCCCGGGCCCGCAGCTCCGCCAGATCGGCGCCATCAAGCAGCACCCTGCCCCGTTGGGCGGTGTTGAAGCGCAGCAGCAGCGAGAACAGGGTGCTTTTGCCGGCACCAGAAGGCCCCACCAGGGCCACCACCTGGCCCGGCTTGATCGCCAGATCGAGCTGGTGCAGCACCGGACGATCGGGGTCATAGCCAAAGCTGACCCCTTCCAAGCGCAGGGCCCCCTGCACCGGTCCCAGGGGCAGGGCACCGGGGTGATCCGGCGGTTCGATCGGCTCGGCTTCGATCGCCCGCAGGCGCCCCAGGGAGGCCTTGCCCTGCTGAAACTCGTTGAAGTTGGTGGTGAGGTGGGAGATCGGATCGATCAGCATCAGCAGGGCCGCCACAAAACTGCTGAACCCCTGGCTGTTGAGACCCCCGGCCTGGATGCGGGCGGCACCCATCAGCAGCACCGCCAGGATGCCGCTGGCCTCAATGAAGCCCACCACCGGATGCTGGGCAGCCAGCAGCTTCAAGGTGCGATAGCGGGCACGGCGGTGTTGGTCGACTTCGCTGTCAAACCGCTGCTGCAGCCAGGGTTCGGCGGCAAAGGCGCGCACCAGGGGCAGGCCCGTGATCGCTTCCCCCAGCAGGGCGGCCAGATCGCTCACCTGTTTCTGGCTGCGTTCGGCGGCGGCCATCACCCGGGCGCCGAAGCCACTCACCAGCAGGGCCACCACGGGGGCCAGCAGCAGGGTGGCCAGGGCCAGGGGCCAGTCGAGCCACAGCATGTAGCCCAGCACCACCAGCAATTGCAGGGCGCTGGGGGTGCTGTCCTGGATGGTTTTGTAGATGACATCACCGACCCGGTCGGCGTCTTCGGTGAGGCGGTAGGTGAGATCCCCGGCCGAAAGTTTTTCCAGGGCGCCGAAATCAAGCTGTTGCAGGCGGGCAAACAGCTGGCGGCGCAGATCCTGGCTGACCCTCAGGGCGGGACCCGCCAGCAGGGTGTCCTGGCCGAACTGGGCCAGCTTTTGCACCAAGAACACCGCCAGGGCCGCAGCCACGGTCTGCAACACCTTGCGAAAATCCCCGGCACCGATGGCCGGAATCAGCTGGCCCGCCAGCCAGGCCAGCAGCGGCCAGCAGGCCACGAACACCAGCATGCAGAGTCCGCCCGCCAGCAGCCGGCGCCGATGGGGCTTCAGCAGCGGCCAGAGTCTGCGGAAGCCGGCCGGCGAGGGTGCGAGCATCGACAAACCCTACGGTCTCGCCCATGAAGCTCGATCAGTTCCTCAAGTACCAGGGGCTGGCGGAGAGCGGTGGCGAGGCCAAGCAGCGCATCCAGCGGGGCGATGTGCGTGTCAACGGCAGCATTGAGCTGCGGCGGGGCCGCCAACTGGCTGATGGGGATTCGGTCGAAATCGACGGCCATTGCCTCCGGGTGCCGCCAGGGGTCTGACGCCCTGGGCCACTCCCGCCCGGCGGTTTAGTTTGGCTTCCACAACACAGGGGGTTTCGCTGGTGCGCAAGGCCGTGATTGCTGGCAACTGGAAGATGCACATGAATTGCGCGGAGGCCCGGGCCTTCGCCCAGTCCTTCCGGGGCCAGGTGGAAAACCTGCCCGAGGATCGGCAGGTGGTGATTGCCCCCCCCTACCTGGCGATTCCCACCTTGAGTGAGGCACTGCGCGGCACTCCCGTGGCCATCGCCGCCCAGAACGTGCATTGGGACAAAAAAGGCGCCTATACCGGCATGGTTTCCGCCCCGATGCTGCTGGAGCACGGCGTCACGCACGCCATCGTCGGCCACAGCGAGCCCCGCAAGTATTACAGCGAAACCGACGAGCAAATCAACCTGCGGGCCCGGACCGCCCAGATTTATGGCCTGATCCCGATTCTCTGTGTTGGCGAAAGCCTCGATCAACGGGAGGCCAAGGAAACCGAGCGCGTCATCCATCGTCAGGTGGAACAAGGCCTTGAGGGGATAGCGCCCGACCGTTTGATCGTGGCCTACGAGCCCATCTGGGCGATCGGCACCGGCAAAAGCTGTGCCGCGGAAGAGGCCAATCGCATCTGTGGCTTGATCCGTGGCTGGGTTGGCGATCCTGAAGTGATTGTTCAATACGGCGGTTCGGTCAATCCGGCCACCATCGACGACCTGATGGCCCAACCGGAAATCGATGGAGTGCTAGTAGGTGGCGCCTCCCTGGATCCGATCAGCTTTGGCCGCATCGTCAATTACCAGGTGCCCGTTGGGGTGGTTTGACAGTTGGATGGATTGACATATTAATTCACTAACCGACTGATTGCAGTTTGCAATCTTGAAATAAAACGGAAAGGTAACTTCCCCCGGAGGCGAAAAAGTTTCCTTGAGGGTACGGTGTTTCCATTCAACGAAATGGACCCGGAAACCATGACTTCTACCTTTAGTTTTCCAGCCTGTTTCAAGAAGTCCCAGGGCCTTCGCCAGCAGCTTTGGCGGGTGATTGCCCCCTTGATGGCTGGGCTCGTTGGGGCTGGCCCTGTGGGGGCCGTAAGTCTTAGTGCCTATTACAACAATAATCCCCCCTTCACCAATTCGATGGGTCTTCTGCCCAAATCCCCCGTTGGCATTTTGCAGCCTGGAGTGGCCCAGTGCCTGGGCGGTGCCACCTTGGTGGCTCCTGGGTTTAACAGCTTCCTGAGCGCCTCCAACACCTATACAGGCTGCACCTGGGGCACCGCTCTCAATCCGGCTTTCATGGGCGGTGATGCGGTGGCAACGATCACGAATCTTGGTCTCAATAACTACGATCTAAGTCTGACGCTGACCAATTTCACTCTGAACAGCACCAGTGTGACACCCCTGGCCAATGAATACGTCTATATCAATCTCTGGGAAAATTTCGTTGGCTTGCCTGTCAGTTCTACTGCGGTCTGGAGCGGAGTCATAAGTGCAATTGGCACCTACAATCGCACAACTGTTGGCGAAACCCTTGGCATTGAACCGATCGCCACGGTGTTTGATTCCGGCATAACTTCGTGGGTGGCCGCTTCCAATTTCTTTGGCGGAATCCCCCTGGGACTGAGCGGATCCTTCAGTGCCAGTACCAGCGTCGTCAACCTCACTCCCTATGTGTCTGGAGGGGGGAATCTGAGGGTTGGGGTGGAAACCATCCTGTTGCTGAACAATCTTGATGGCATCGGTGGTGATCAAATCAATCTGCCCACCAGCCTGGAGCTGACCATGCGCCTCCAGGATCCTGCCCCGCCTTCTCAAAATGTACCGGCTCCTTTAGCTGCCCTTGGGGCCGCGGCCGGTTGGGGTTGGAGCCGTCGGCTGCGGCGCCGCTGCCGGGCTGGCAGCTCCGGGGCGGGCAGCTCTGGGGCCAGCAGCTCCGGGGCGGCCGCCCAGGGTAGTTGAGGGCCGGAAGCCCCCGGTGGCCCCACCTACTGTGGAAGTCCCCTCAAACTTGATCTGATTCCCTCTTCCCGCTCCACCTCCAGCCCCAGCTCCAGCCCCAGCCCCAGTCGGCGTCCCCGTCGCCTGGGCTCCCCTGCGGCAGCGGTGGCTCCAGCCGCCGGGCAGGTGGGGCGGCTTGCTGATGCCCGCCTTGCCCAATCTATTGACGGCGAATCCGCCGACCTTCCCCTGCAGGGTCGCTCCGACAAGCTGATCATCCAGGCTCCGGCGGCGGCCTTGGCCGCTGATTTTGCCGCCCTAGGGCTCTCCGAACCATTGGTGAAGGCGGTGGCGGCCAAGGGCTACAGAACCCCCTCGCCGATCCAACGCCAGTGCATTCCAGCGGTGCTGGAGGGCCGGGATGTGATGGCGGCGGCCCAGACCGGTACCGGTAAAACCGCCGGCTTCACCTTGCCGTTGCTGGAGCGCTTGCGCCATGGTCCCCCCGCCCGCGCCGGCGTGGTGCGGGCCCTGGTGTTGACGCCGACCCGCGAGCTGGCCGCCCAGGTGGCCGAGAGTGTGGTGGCCTATGGCCGCTATCTCGACCTGCGCAGTGATGTGGTGTTTGGTGGCGTCAGCCCCAATCCCCAGATCAGCCGCCTGCGCCGCGGCACCGATGTGTTGGTGGCCACCCCGGGTCGGCTGATGGACCTGCAGCAGCAGGGGGCCCTCAAGCTCGACCGGGTCGAAATCCTGGTGCTCGATGAGGCGGACCGCATGCTGGACATGGGTTTCATCCGCGACATCCGGCGGATCTTGGCCCTGATGCCGGCCCAGCGCCAGAACCTGCTGTTTTCGGCCACTTTCTCCAGCGAGATTCGCCAGCTGGCCACGGGCCTGTTGCACCAGCCCGTGCAGCTGCAGGCCACCCCGGAGAACCAGGCGGCTCCCCTGGTTCAGCAAGTGCAGCACCCCTGCGACATGGTGCGCAAGCCCGACCTGCTCTGCCACCTGATCCAGAGCCAGGATTGGCAACAAGTGCTGGTGTTTTCCCGCACCAAACACGGCGCCAACCGATTGTCCGAACGGTTGGAGCAGGAGGGCATCTCGGCCGCCGCCATCCACGGCAACAAGAGCCAGGGAGCCCGCACCCGGGCCTTGGCCGGCTTCAAGAGCGGTGAGGTGCGGGTGCTGGTGGCCACGGACATTGCCGCCCGGGGCATCGACATCCAGCAATTGCCCCATGTTGTCAATTTGGATCTGCCCAATGTGGCCGAGGATTACGTGCATCGCATCGGCCGCACCGGCCGGGCCGGCCAGAGCGGCCATGCCGTCTCCTTGGTGGCCGCCGAAGAGCACGAACTGCTGCGGGCCATCGAGCGACTAACGGGGGCACCGCTGCCCCGCCAGGAGGTACCGGGCTTTGAACCAAAGGTGCTCTCCGCTCCACCCCTCGACCTGAGCGGTGGCCGCGGGCGCTCCCGGCCTTCAGCAGGGGGCCGGCCCGGGGCCGGTCGATCGGCGGGGGCCCGTCCTGACGGGGCCCTGCGCGGTCGCCGCAGCGAGGGGCTAGCCGATCGGCGCGGCGGCGAAGGACGGGGCAGCAAAGGACGGGGCGGCGAAGGACGGGGCGGCGAAGGTCGCTCCGGGCGGGGTGGCGGTGGCGGCAGGGGCGGGCGGGCCGGCTGAATGGCAGCGATGGCGACAGTTTCGCCGGGCTGGTTGAGTTGCAGTAGTACAAGTACAGCCTCAAGTCATGCCCTACGAACCTGGCTCCCCCGAATGCCGCGTCTTGATCGACTGCAAAGCGCAGATCGAAACGATGCTCCTGGCCCTCTCCCGCATCGACAACAGCCGCCACATCCGCGACCAACTGGTGTCGGTGCACAACCAGCTGGAGGGTCTGCACGAACTGCATCGCCGCCAACCCTTGGCCGCCCTGGCCGGGGAGTAAGGAACCCTGGGGCGCCTGCCTAGGATCGACCCAGCTTCTGCGGTTAGCGCCGCTTCCGCTTCGCCATGGCCCCAGCTGCTTCCCAGGTCGCCGCCTCCCCCGCGCCCGCTGCCACAAGCGCGGCCTGGGAAGCGGTGATCGGCCTCGAAACCCATGTGCAACTGGGCACCGCCAGCAAGATTTTCAGCCCCGCCTCCACCGCCTTCGGTGATAACCCCAACACCCACATCGACCCCGTGGTCTGTGGCTTACCGGGCACCCTGCCGGTTCTCAATCTCAAGGTGCTCGAATATGCGGTCAAGGCCGCCCTGGCCCTGAATCTAAAGGTGGCGGCCCATAGCAAGTTCGATCGCAAGCAGTATTTCTATCCCGACCTGCCCAAGAATTATCAAATTTCCCAGTTCGACCAGCCCATTGCCGAGGAAGGCTGGATTGAGGTGGAAGTGGCCGAAAAGGGCAAGGAGACCTATCTCAAAACCATCGGCATCGAGCGCCTGCACATGGAAGAAGACGCGGGCAAGCTGGTGCATGCCGGCAGCGATCGCCTGGCCGGCAGCAGCCATTCCCTTGTGGATTACAACCGCGCCGGCGTCGCCCTGGCCGAAATCGTCAGCAAGCCCGATCTGCGCACCGGCCGCGAGGCGGCCGAATACGCCTCGGAGATCCGCCGCATCATGCGCTACTTAGGCGTCTCCGATGGCAACATGCAGGAGGGCTCGTTGCGCTGCGACGTCAATATCTCGGTGCGGCAGGGACCTGACGCCCCCTTTGGCGTCAAGGTGGAGATCAAGAACATGAATTCGTTCTCGGCGATTCAGAAGGCCTGTGATTATGAAATTCAACGGCAGATCAAGGCCATCGAGGCCGGCGAACCGATCGTGCAGGAAACCCGCCTCTGGGATGAGGGTAAACAGCTCACCAAGAGCATGCGAACCAAGGAAGGCTCCAGCGACTATCGCTATTTTCCAGAGCCAGATCTGGGCCCAATTGAGGTGAGTGAAGCCCAGCGCCAGGCCTGGTTGGCCGAGCTGCCCGAGCTGCCATCCGCCAAACGGCACCGCTACGCCGACCAGCTGGGCTTGTCCATCTACGACGCCCGGGTGCTCACCGATGAGCGGGCTATGGCCGAATACTTCGAGGCGGTGGTGGCGGCGGGGGCCGAGCCCAAGGCTGCCGCCAACTGGATCTGCGGCGATATCGCCGCCCATGTCAACGCCAACCGCCTCGATTACGCCAGCTTGCCCCTGCGTCCCGAGCAGCTGGCCGAACTGGTGGGCTTGATCGAGGCCAACACCATCAGCGGCAAGATCGCCAAGGAGATCCTGCCCGAGCTGCTGGAGCAGGGGGGCTCCGCCAAGGCGATCGTGGCGGCCCGGGGCCTGGGCATGATCAGTGATCCGGCCGCCATCAACGCGATTGTCGATGGCTTGCTGGCAGCCCATCCGGCCGAGGTGGAGGCCTTCAGGGGCGGCAAGAACAAATTGCAGGGCTTCTTTGTGGGCCAATTGATGAAGCAGACCGGCGGTCGCGCCGACCCCAAGCTGGCCAATCAGATCCTGATGCAGAAGCTCAAGGGTTGAGGGCCAAGGCTGCAGCTAGCTGCTGTTCGAGGGCCTCGGGATCGCCATCGTTGTGGATCAGCCGATCGGCGAGGGCCTGCTTGCGGGCCAGGGGCCATTGGGCGGCGATGCGCTGGCGCGCTTCATGCTCCGCCAGCCCGTCGCGGCCAATCAGGCGCTGCAGTTGCGTTTCGGGGCGGCAGGTCACCAGCCACACCTCGCTGCACAGTGATTCCAGGCCGGTCTCAAACAGCAGCGGAATCATCAGCACCACCACGGGCGCGGGGGCCAGCCGCTGCAATTCAGCCTCAAAGCGCTGGCGTACGAGGGGGTGCACCAACTCTTCCAACCAGCGGCGCTCCACCGGATCGGCGAAGACGATACGCCCCAGGGCCGCCCGATCGATGGCGTCGCCAGCCCCGGCGGCCACCGGCTCGGCGGCCACCGCCCCGGCAGCCACCGGCTCGCCGTAGCGGGCCAGGACGGCCCGGGCTCCGGGGCTGCCTGGGGCCAGGGCGCCACGGGCGTAGAGGTCCGCATCCAGCAGCGGCAGGCCGAAGCGCCCGGCCAGCAGCTGGCCCACTGTGCTTTTGCCCGTGGCGATGCCGCCGGTGAGACCGATGCGGCGTTGCTCGGATCCCTGGAATCTGGCGCGAATCAAGCTGGCGCGAATCACGGCGGCAAGGCTGGAGCGCGAGCGCTCGAAGCATCAATCTTGGCGATCCAGCGGCCCGTACCCGATAGATCCTTCGGGGCGAGAAGATGGGCGGCACCGCTGTGCCCATCGTGACTGACTTGCCCCCGTCAGGTTCCCAACCTGAAGTTGGTCCGCCCGCCAGCAACCCCGGCCCAGGCGGGGTTGCCTGGCAACCCATCGTCGGTGGCATCACAGCTCCCAGCGGCTTTCTGGCGGCGGGCATCACGGCGGGATTGAAGCCCTCCGGCAATCCGGACCTGTCCCTGCTGCTGGCCCCTGAGGGGGCGGTGGGTGCCGGCAGCTTCACCCTCAACCGGGTGCGGGCCGCCTGCGTCGATCTCTGTGCCGAGCGGCTGGCGGCCCGGGGCGGGCAGGTGCGGGCGGTGCTGACCAATTCGGGCCAGGCCAATGCCTGCACCGGCTTGCGGGGTCTGGCCGACAGCCTTACTGCAACCGCCGAATTGGCCCGGCGCCTGAACCTGGAGCCCGAGGAGGTGCTGATCGGCTCCACCGGTGTGATTGGCGTCCCGATTGCCATGGACATCCTGGTGGCGGGTCTGGATCCGCTGGTGGCAGCCCTAGATGCCGCTGGCGGCGATGCGGCGGCCCGGGCGATCCTCACCACCGACCTGGTGGACAAGCAAATCGCCCTGGAGGCCGACCTGGGCGGCCGCCGCGTACGCATCGGCGGCATGGCCAAGGGTTCGGGGATGATTCACCCCAACATGGCCACGATGTTGGCTTACCTCAGCTGTGATGCCGGCGTGCCGGCGAATGTCTGGAAGGCCATGGTGCAGCGGGCTGTCGATCGCTCCTTCAATGCGATCACGGTGGACGGCGACACCAGCACCAATGACATGTTCCTGGCCTTTGCCGCCGGCGAGCCCCTGGGCCCCGAGCACTTTGATGCCCTGGAGGCCGGCCTGACGGCGGTGTCGCAACACCTGGCCCGGGCCATTGCCCGTGATGGCGAAGGCGCCACCTGCCTGATCGAGGTGCGGGTGGAAGGGGCCGCCGATGGGGCCGGCGCCCGCGCCATCGCCCGCACCATCTGCGGCTCGTCCCTGGTCAAGTGCGCCATCCATGGCCGCGATCCCAACTGGGGCCGCATCGTGGCCGCCGCCGGCCGGGCCGGGGTGCCCCTGGACCCTGGATCCCTGGCCCTGTGGCTGGGTCCCCACCAGCTGATGGCCGCCGGCCAGCCCCTGGCCTTCGACCGCCCAGCGGCCTCCGCATACCTGCGTGCCCGCGCCGCCGGCGCCTACCTCCAGGACGACACGGTGGTTATCCAGCTGCGGCTGGGGAATGGCAGCGGCGCGGGGGTCGCCTGGGGCTGCGACCTATCGGATCAATACGTGCGCATCAACGCCGATTACACGACCTAGGGCCCAATCCATGCTGTCGCAATTGATTAATAAAATGCACCCTCTTCACTATCTAGCGCTGGCCAGAACAGCCGCCTAAGTCTGGCCAGAACAGCCGTCAAATTAATGATTGCGTGAATTAATGGTAGTGTTAATTAATTCAGTACAATTACTGTTTCGGGCCCATGGTCTTGAGTAGCGATTTCCTGCCCTAAGCTGGTCCCATGGTGATCGCCTCTAGATTCGATGGCCCAGAGCGAGCAAGGGGAGTTGGGCCTTATGGCATCAGGCACTGAATCGCTCATGGTCTCGCCTGCCGCCACCCAGGCCCCAGTGGAATGCAAAGGCATCCGCTCCACCCAGGATTTCCCCGCTGATCCGAGCAGCCTGAGCCGGGAGCAGATCGAGCACCACTACCTGGCAATGCGCAACAGCCATGCCTCGCTAACCCGCTCCCGTGGCCAGCTGCAGCGCCGTTCCAAGGAGCTCACTGCCGCGCGGGAACAGTTCCTGGAAACCCTGCGACGCTACGAGGGTCGCTTGATGGAGCTGGGCCAGGAAAGGGCGGACGCCCTGCGCATCGCCCAGGACATGCACCGGGAGCTGGAGGCATTTGAGGAGAAGCAAGAGGCCCTTGATGGGGTGCTCAAGGAACTTGATGCCGCCAAGGAGGAGGCGGGCTACTGGAGCATCTTCAACATCACCCGGCTGATCGAGCGCATGCGCAGCCTGCTGCGTGGCGGTAGCGAGGGCTGATGGGAGATCTGAGCGATCGCTTCGGGGCACTGATGGCGCGCATGGCCAAGGGTGATGCGGAGCTGTTCCGCACCGTGACCGAACAGAACGCCGCGATCCGAGAGCTGGTGGAGGAAGTGGCACCGGCGCTGCCTGGCGAAACCAAGACGACACCAGCCCTGCAGGCAGCACCCCAACCCCTTCTGCCCCCGGAGCAGTGCCATCCAAAAGCTCTTAAGGCCCGTTTCGGAACCGCCGCAGCCGCCCACACCCATCTGGAAACAATCCTGGGCCCTGCTCCTAACAAAAAGAAATCCTGGGACTATCTGTGCGGCGTGTTTGCAAGCGGAAGCTGGCCCGCACCGGCCCAAACTCTGGCGAGGACGGCAGCTGGACGGGGTGCTGGCGCTGGCGCTCGTGGCGAGGAGGCCCTGGCCCAGTTGGAGACGCGGCTGCTGCAGCGGATCGACCAGCTGGAGGATCGCCTGATCGCAGTTCTAGAAAAGTTGCTACTGGGCAAGAGCTGAACTCAGCAAAGGCCGACCCAGCAGCTTCCATTGAGATCAATACAAACCCGGCTTCTCCACCTTCAACGCCGCCGAATTCTCCAACACAATCCGCGCCGTCGCTTCGTCGATCCCACCAGGGGCCCGTACCTGAACCTCCAAGGTCATCTCGATGTTCACCCCCGGCAGCGCCTGCAGGTGTGACATCACCTCGTCCAAAAACTTGCCAACCTGGGGCCCGGCCGTCACCGAGTCCAACCTCACCGAGGCGGTGGTGTTCTCCCAGGTCACCAGCTCGCTGATAAGGGCAAACAGGCGCAAGCGCTCGTGCTCCTGGGACTCATCACTAGGGAACTCCTCCGGCACCGCCGAGGGGTCGTCCGCCATCTGGCAAAAGATCACCGCCGGCACCGCCGCCTGCGGCCGCCGTGCCCACAGGGCGTTCAAGGCGCTGCAGTCGCAGTTCACTCACGGCGGCGATGGCCTCGAAGTTGGTGTCGAAACTCACCAGCACAGCGTTGTGGTGCACGGCCACAGCGGCCACCAATAGATCGAGGTTTAGCACCGTGCGGCCGATCTGGCGGCAGGCCTGGCCCAGGTCGATCGCCCGCTGCCATAGATCTGCTGGGGTGGGGAGCGTGGGCAAGGTGGCGAACTGGGCCTCCAGTTGGCGGGTCTCGTCCGGCCGAGCTGAGCGCAGCAGCTCGAAGCGCACAGGTTCGGCCAGATGAGCCTCGGGATCGAGCAAAAAGGGCGCGATGAACTGCTTCAGCGGTGCCGGGCTGCGGGCGCGGGTGAAGTCGATCCAGAGGCTGGTGTCGAGCAGCAGGGTCATGGGGTGAACTCCTGGCCCCGCTGGCGCTCGCGCGCCTGGTCGGCCTCGTAGGTCTCCAGCTCCACGCCCCACTCACCGCTGAGAAAGCGCTGGGCAACTTGGGCGCGGCGGCGCTGCTGCAGGGCCTCCTCCATCAGGCGGCGGATGGCGGGGCCCTTCTTGCGCTCGCCGGTGAAGTCCAGGATTTCAGCCATCTCATTGTCCGAAATCTCAACGGTCTTTTTCATGGACCTGGCCTCCTGAAATCGGACTCTGGAGTCAGCATGGCAGAGGCCGTCAATGGGGTTGCCTCCCTGCCGCCAGCAGTTGCTGCAGGTTCTCGGTGATCTGGGTATCGCCAAAGCCCGGCACACCCCAGTCGCTACCGCTCACGTATAACGCTGCTGACACCTGATCCCCTGTCACGGTCACGAGGGCCAACCGGAAACGGAGGGGCGAATTGCGGCCAATGAGGTGGGGATTATGGGTTTGATCGTGTTGGCTGCCGACGACCCGGCAGCACTGGCGCATTTCTATGGCGCTCTGAGGGCGCCTCCGTGCAGGTTCCGCCGCACCAGGAACCGTTTGGAGCCGAAGCCTGGCTGCTGGACCCTGAAGACATCCGTTTGATGTTGCTGATGTTGCCCTGTGGATCGAGTAAAGCTGACAAAACACAGCTTGCCGCCGCTCAATCGATCTGAACGCGCAAAAGGTCGGGTAGCTTTTGGACAAGCCTGGTCAGTTCTCAGCTTAAAACGAGTTCATAGTGTGTTCCAAATATGGCATATCTCAAAAATCTTTGTAAAAGACGCTGATTAGCCATCATACATGTCAACAACTATGGGGGACAAATTATACCTAAAATCAGGTTTCGTTGGTTCGTAGCTGTTAGTTATGGTGCCGCAGGCTTGCTGCGGCACTTGTTCAATCCGCCTGTCAGCAGATCACTTCGGCAGCAGCACGGTGTCAATCACGTGGATGGTGCCGTTGGTCGTGGCGATGTCGGCCTTGACGACGGTGGCGCCGTTGATAAAGACCTTGCCACCTAAGGTTTTGATCGAGACCGATTGACCGTTCAAGGTCTTTGCGCTCGAGAGCTTGACGACATCGGCGGCCTTCACATTTCCAGCTACGACGTGATAGGTGAGAATGGAAGTTAGCTTCTGTTTGTTCTCAGGCTTAAGAAGCGACTCCACCGTGCCCGCCGGCAGCTTGGCGAAGGCTTCATCGGTGGGTGCAAAAACGGTGAACGGGCCTTTGCCCTTCAGGGTTTCGACGAGGCCGGCAGCATTCAGCGCCGTCGTGAGCGTCTTGAAACTGCCCGCAGAGACAGCCGTGTCGACGATGTCCTTGGTGGGTACTGGAGAACTGCCTGCAAAAGCAGTTGTCGAAGCCAACAGGCTCAGAGATAGGCCAGCGACGCCTGCGCGCAGGGAGCGATTGAGGACTAACATTGGGCGCGGTAATTAACTGGGGAACTTTTGTCCCAGGTGAATCTAGGCGCATAGCGGGGGAGACTGCGCAGCGATGACGCCCCCCGTCTGCTGATTGGCCTCTGACGCTTGCCTGGTGGCCGACCTGGACATTGAACCGGGACAACCCCAGTAGTCCCTCGGTGCTCTTCAGCAGCCCCCAAGTCGATGGGCTGGGTGCCGGCTGCGGGACCAGGGGGAATCGATGATAGGGAAACACAGGGTGTGCCTAAAGCATGGAGATCGATGCCCAAGCGGTCTTGAACTTCTGGTTCAACGACACCACCCCCAGCCAGTGGTTTGCCAAAGACCCTGCCTTTGACGCACTGGTGCGGCATCACTTCCTAGACCTCACCCGCCAGGCGATCGCCGGCAAGCTGGGCCCCTGGAGCGAAACGCCGCAGAACGGCCTGGCGCTGCTGTTGCTGCTTGATCAGTTCCCCCGCCAGCTCTGGCGCGACAGCGCCATGGCTTTCGCTGGCGATCCCCAGGCCCTGGCGCTGAGCCTGCGGGCGCTGCAGCTGGGCTGGGTGGCGGCCGAGCCCGACCAGGCGCGGCGGCAGTTCTGGCTGATGCCGCTGATGCACAGCGAAGAGCTGGCGGTGCAGGAGGCGGCCCTGCCGCTGTTCAGCCAGTTCGTTGACGAGCGAACGGCGGATTTTGCGCTCAGGCACCGGGACGTGATCGCCCGCTTTGGCCGCTTCCCGCACCGCAATGCCGCCTTGGGGCGGGAATCGAGCGCTGCGGAGTTGGCTTTTCTGCAAACGCCGGGGTCAGGGTTTTGAACCAACCGCTGCGGCAGCCTCTGAGCCGTCGGCAGCAAGGGTGGTCGGCAGGTGGCCGGTGCACGCTGCCGGGCGGATTGGGCAGCCAGCTGCCGGCTGGATAGGTGCCGTGCTCGTCCTCAAACACCCCTCCAGCACCAGGTTCTCCGCGCCGCCGCCATGGCTGTGACCCTCTTGGCAGCACGGAGCCCCGCTAACGGTTGCAATGCCTACAAACCATCGGAATCGGGGAACTATTATCGCAAAATGCCCAGGGCGCTATGGATCTGTCGAAGGTCAATCCGGCGCATTTGTTTTTGCAGCTTTTTCGGAGTTCTTCCGGCCAGCTAAGCATCAAATCCAAGTTGATTTTGATGCTCTTACTGGTCAGTGGATTTTCGACTCTATTCACTGCTGTACTCGGCTATAAAAGCGGCCAGATCAACCTCACCGACAGGGTATATAACCAACTCACCAGTGTACGCGCCTCCAAGGCTTCCCAAATCGAAGCCTATTTTCGCCATATTCAAAACCACACTCTCACCCTTAGCGAAGACCTGTCGATCGTGGCCGCAGTCCAGGAATTTGACGCGGCCTACCAGCAGCTGGGAGCCATGGCGCTGCCGCCCAACTCGGTGCAGGCACTGGAACAATACTACCGCAAGGAGTTTCTATCCCGCCTCGATAAGTTCCACTCAGGCATTCCCATTCTTGAGTCCTATTTGGTGAATACGCCGGCCTCCCGATACCTCCAATATCAGTACATTGCAGCCAATCCCAATCCAGTTTCCCGTAAGCAGTTGCTCAATGCGGCAAACGATGGCAGCGCCTACAGCCGGGTACATGGCCTCTATCATCCAATCTTTCGCAATATCGTTTCTAAGTTTGGTTATTATGATATGTTTATAATCAACCCCCAGGGGCAGATCGTTTACACCGTCTTTAAAGAGACAGATTTCGGCAGCGATCTGCAGAATGGCCCCTACAGAGATAGCAACCTGGCTGGACTAATTCGCCAGGTGATTGCCACCAAGGAAAAGGGATTCACCGATCTGGCTGACTTCGCCGCCTATGCCCCCTCCTATGGCGCCCCCGCCTCCTTCATCGCCGCACCGATCTACAGCGGCTCCCGGCTGGTGGGGGTGTTGGCCTTCCAGGTGCCCGCCGACGAGATCAACAACGTCATGACCGGCAATCAGTCGTGGCAGAAGGATGGTCTTGGCAGCACGGGGCAAACTTTTCTGGTGGGCAGCGATTCGCTGATGCGTTCCGCCTCCCGCTCCCATCTCAATGATCCCAACGCCTTCCTGGCCCAGTTGCGCTCGCGCGGCTTCAAGGAGGAGGCCATAGCTCGCCTGCGCCAGTACGGCACCACGATTCTGCAGCAGCCCGTGACCACCCCGGCGGTCGCCCGGGCCTTGGCCGGAGGCACCGGCACGATGCAGCTGGTGGATTACCGGGGCACGGCCGTGCTCAGTTCCTTTGCGCCCCTGCGCATCAGGGGCCTGGACTGGGTGATCCTGGCACAGATGGATCTGGACGAAGCCTATGCACCCATCTATGCCTTCCAGCGCCAGATCCTGATCACCGCCACCCTGCTGATGCTCCTGGTGACGCTGCTGGCGATGGCCCTGGCCCATCTATTCAACAAGCCGATCCAGCACCTGATCGACAGCGCCCGCCGGGTATCGGCCGGTGAACTCGCCAGCATTCCGGTGTCCAATGCCCAGGATGAATTCGGCGAGCTGAGCCGCTCCTTCAATGCCGTGGTCCAAAGCCTGCAGACCCAAACGGCCTTGGTGGACCTTAAAAACCAGGAAAACGAGCGGCTGCTGCTAAGCGTCTTTCCCGCCGCCATCGCCCGGCGCTTGCAGCGGGGCGAGACCCAGATCGCCGAGGAGGTCACCAACGTGGCCGTGCTGTTTGCCGATCTCAAGGGGTTCTCGCGGCTGGTGACCTCCCTCAGTGCCCACGATTCCCTCGCCATCCTCAACGAACTGGTCGCCGCCTTCGACGACGTGGCCGAACGCTTTGGCCTGGAGAAGGTGAAGACGATCGGCGACAGCTACCTGGCGGTGTGCGGCCTCTCGGTGCCCTACCTGGACCACGACAAGCGGGCGATCGACTGCGCTATCGAGATGCTCGGCATCCTGCGGCGCTTCAAACTGGAGCGCGGCTTTCAGCTCTCAATCCAGATCGGCATCCACTCCGGTGACATCGTCGCCGGCATCGTCGGCAAGTCGAAGGTGGTCTACGACGTCTGGGGCGAAACGGTGAAGCGCTCCCATAGCCTCAGCCAGAGCTGTCCCGCAGGTTCGGTGCTGGTGTCTGAGGTGGTGCAGCATCGCCTCGCCGATCTCTACCACTTCGAGCCGATGCCCCTGGGTGAGAACGCCCAGCCGGGGCTGCGGAGCTGGCGGCTGCTGAGCACCACACTGCCGGTAAGCAGGGAGACGATGGCGACCCCATGACCGGCGCCGCGCCGCTATGGCTCTGGGGAGTGGGGCTGACCGTTGGCTTTCCCCTGCTGGCCATCGTGCTGGGGGAGCTGATCCACCGCCTGCAGCGACGGGGGTTGGCGGTGGCATCGACCTTGCGCCTGGTCCGGGACGTGCTTCTGCCGATGCTGGTGCTGCTGCTGTTTTTGGAGCATCTGCTCGGCCTGGATCCGGCGACGCGCCTGTTCAAGTCCGTGGAGACGATCTTCTGGGTGTGCGTGATCCATGCCGCCCTGTCCCTGCTCAACGTGGTGCTGTTCGAGCAGGCGGAGGCCGATACCTGGCGCTCGCGGGTGCCGAAATTACTAATCGATCTGGCCCGCCTGTTTCTGATCCTGCTGGGCACCGCCTTCGTGCTCGCCACCGTCTGGAAGGCCGATCTGGCCGGGTTGGTCACAGCCCTCGGCGTGAGTTCGATCGTGATCGGCCTGGCCCTGCAGGACACCCTCGGCAGCGTGATGTCGGGCATCGCCCTGCTGTTCGAGCGTCCGTTCACGGTGGGTGACTGGCTCGAACTGAACGGGGTGGCGGGCCAGGTGATCGACATCAACTGGCGGGCGGTGCGGCTTTTGACCTTGGAGCAGGAGATGGTGGTGATTCCCCACAAGTTGATCAGCGGCTCGATGATCCGCAACTTCACCCAGCCCAACCGGATTCATGCCGAACGAATCCGCATCGGCTTTTCCTACAACGATCCTCCCAACCTGGCGAGGCAGGTGCTCAAGAGCACGGCCCTGGAGACCAAGGGAATCCTGCTGGAGCCGGAGCCGGAAGTTTACACCCTAAATTACGAAGACTCGGCCGTAAGCTATGAAGTCAAATTTTTCATTCGCGACTATGGCGACGTTGAGCGGATTCGCGAACGCTTCATGACCCGGGTGTGGTATGCCGCCAAACGAAACAATCTCACAATACCATTCCCGATCCGCACGGTTTACAATTACCATGGTCCTTCCAGCCAGCAGAAGGGCATCGATAAGAAGTTCAGCGAGAGCCTGCAGGCAATCCCGGCGTTTGTGCCAATCAACCGTGAATTCGACAGCCTGGCCCCTGCGACCTCCGGCATCGCCCTGCAGCATTTTGCCGCCGGTGAAAAGGTGATCCGCCAGGGACAGGTGGGCCAAGCGCTTTACATCATCGTCGCCGGTCTGGCCCTGATGTCCAGCCGCGATTTTGACGGCCATGAACGGGAAATCCTCTCGCTGCGCAATGGTGAATTCTTCGGCGAGATGTCGCTCTTCTCCGGCGAACCCAGCATGGTAACCGTGGTCGCCAGCAACGATCTTGAGGTAATGAAGATATCAGCGGCCACGGTCCACCAGATGATCGATCGTCAGCCGAGCTTCGCCCGGGAAATCGGCCAGATCCTCGAGATCCGCCGCGCAGCAATTCAGGAAGGCAGCCAGCCGCCTGCGCCGTAAGTGCCCATAGATGGTGTTTAAGACAAAGGCTGAAAACTGGCTGGGGGTCACCAGCGTGGAGCGGCGGGATCCCCAGGCGGCGCTCAATAAATTCGAGATTCCGTAACAATCGCCACAAAAAACAGGCTTTATGAGCCGATTGCGGCCACCCACATCCATCTGGAGGTGGTTAAATTTCTCGGCTAGTCCCCACTTTTCCAGGAGGAATTGACCCATGCCCGAGCCCCCAATGGCTGCGCACCCAAAACGTGCTTTCAGGCAACGGCCCAAGCGGCTGGTGGAGGCCTCGCTGCTCGAAGCGCCAACGCTGCTGCTGCGCCGCATCCGCGGCCTCAACTCCAGGGAGGGTCTCACCTGGCTTGCCTGTGTGCCGCTGGCACTGTTTGGTCTTGGGGTCTTTAACCTCTCCGCCCACGCCGCCGAGCTGCCCGAGCTCACGCCTGCCTTCCTGGTCAACAATCTGTGGCTGTCAATTGCCGCCTTCCTGGTGATCTTCATGAACGCCGGCTTCGCCATGGTCGAAGCCGGGCTCTGCCGCCAGAAGAACGCCGTCAACATCTTGAGTAAGAATCTGATTGTTTTTGCCTTAGCGGTGACGGCCTACTGGTTTATTGGCTATTCCCTGATGTACGGCGATTCGATCGCCTCAGGCTGGCTGCATTTCAAGGGGCTGTTTTTCGATCCCACCGTCACCCCTGAGATGGTGAAGGAAGGCAAGCTGGTTCCCAGCGTCGATTTTCTGTTCCAGGCAGCCTTCGCCGGCACCGCCGCCACGATTGTGTCGGGGCTGGTGGCCGAGCGGATCAAATTCAAGGAATTCGTTCTGTTTTCTTTAATCCTCGTTGGCATCATCTATCCGATTGCGGGCAGCTGGAAATGGAATGCCTCCGGCTGGCTCAATCAGCTGGGCTTCATCGACTTCGCCGGATCGACCTTGGTGCACACCGTCGGCGCCTGTGCCGGCATCGTGGGGGCGATGATCCTGGGGCCCCGCATCGGCAAGTACGTCGATTCCAAACCCCAAGCGATCCCCGGCCACAGCGTCGCCTTGGCCACCCTGGGCTGCCTGATCCTCTGGCTCGGCTGGTACGGCTTCAACCCCGGCTCGGTCCTGGCCATGAATGAAACCGTTCCCTACGTTGCCGTGACCACCACTCTGGGTGCTGCTGGCGGTGGCATCGCCGGCACCCTGGTCTCCCAGCTCCGCACCGGCAAACCCGACCTGACCTTCACCATCAACGGCATCCTGGCCGGCCTGGTGGGAATCACCGCCGGTTGCGATGCCATCTCCATGCCTGCGGCCTGGGTGATCGGCTTCATTGGCGGTGCCCTGGTGGTTTACGCGGTCAGCTTTGTCGATGCCCTCGGTATCGATGACCCCGTCGGCGCTTTTTCCGTCCATGGTTTCGGCGGCATCTGGGGCACCCTGGCCGTCGGCCTGTTCCACATGGACAAGGGCCTGCTCACCGGCCACGGCTTCGGCCAACTCGGCTTGCAAATCCTCGGCATTGTCTGCTACGTGGTCTTCACTCTGGTGGTGTCCTGGATCCTCTGGAGCGTGCTCGGCGCCCTTGGTGGTGGCCTGCGGGTGGGAGAGGACGAAGAGTTGGGTGGTCTCGACCTGAGCGAACACGGCATGGAGGCCTATCCAGAATTTGTTTCCACCACAAACGTCTGAGCTGCAGCAAGGCACCCCCCCAGCCCGACAGCCCTGGCCACAGGGCTCGGGCTTTTCTGAAACTTCTCCACAGCCCCACACCAGGCAACTGCACCAATCAGTAGGGGGCTGGATAAATTAGGCTTTGCTGCTTCAAAAGTTGAGCTGACAGTATTGTCAGCAGCGGATTAGTGGGTTACAATTATGAAAAATTCCAACTAATCGGGGAATTACACTTTTCGCTGCTTTCCCTCGCTCAGGTAGCCGCGAGCGGTACAAGCTGACGGCAGGCAAATACTTGCTGCCGAATCATCTCAGCGTCAAGATTGCGGCCGATAAAGACCAATTGATTATTGCGGGATTCTTCCGGAAGCCAGGACTTCCCGGGCCGTCCGTCCAGGATCATATGAACCCCCTGGAAGACGAAGCGACGGGCAGCCCCATCGAGATTAAGGATGCCCTTGCTGCGGAACACATCAGCTCCGTGCTGCTGGGTGAATTGGTATATCCACTGGTTGAAGAGCTGGCCATTGACCACACCATCAAAACATAGAGAAACAGAGGATACGCCCTGTTCGTGCACATGAGAGTCTTCCTGCATGATCGCTGGATCGATCCTCAGTGCATTGCTGATATCAAAACTCTTCAACTGCATCAGGGCATCAACATCCACCTGGCCATGGGTTGTCGTCACCACCCCGGCCAGGGAATTCATCGCCTTCAGGGTGGACTGAAGCGCTTCCAGCTCGGCCTCAGGCACGAGATCGGTTTTGTTGACAATGATCAGATCGGCGAAGGCGATCTGTTCGCTGGCCTCCGGCGACTGGATGTGCTGGCCGACGTGCAGCGCATCGACGAGGGTGACGATCGCATTCAGGCTGAAATTAGCCACAAGCAACTCATCGATGAAGAAGGACTGGATGATTGGTCCGGGGTCGGCGAGGCCCGTTGTTTCGATAATCAGGCAATCGATCTCTAATTTTCGGCGTAGTAAGGATTCAACAATTCGTACAAGATCGCCGCGGATATTACAGCAGATACATCCGTTGTTCATTTCGATGATCTCTTCATCACTTTGAATGAGAAGATCACCATCAATGCCTATTTCGCCAAACTCATTCACGATCACAGCAATTTTTTTGCCGTGATCGCCCGTCAGAATTCGATTTAAAAGAGTTGTTTTGCCGGCGCCAAGGTAGCCGGTGATCACAGTGGCTGGAATCAGTTTATGTTGCATGGTCCGGTTCTCCTGCCAATGGTTTGCAGTTCAGAACTGAGATGACTTGCTCATCCAACTCAGAACTATTGACTAATCCACTTTTAAGGATGAGCCCCTCCAGAACATCAGTCCAGCACTTGTAGTAGCTCCAGCTCTGGTCATCAAGCTCATGATGTTGCTCCCATTTGCCAATGGCAGCAATCATGCCTTGGCGAAATTCTTCCCATTCAAAGTATCCCTGCTTGGAGAGTTCGATGGCAATAGCAAAAGCTGTTTGAGTCCAATCTGAATGAAAGTCTAACTTGCCGTTGCTTTTGGGTGGTGAAACGGCAGTTCCGGTTAGAGAGGAAACAGCATACTCCTCAAATTGGGTAAACATGGTCTTAAATAACAACCTTGGCGACGCCCATCATCGCTTCGGCCGTCACAAGGGATGCCAGTTGAACTTCATCCATGCCCTCACTACCGACTGGTCGTTCGGGTAATACCCACCAGCGGATCTGACCGCTGCTGTCCCACACCCTGATCTCCACGGCGGGGTCAATGCTGAGACCGAACTCCTCCAGAACGGCCCTTGGTTCACGGGCAGCCCGTGCCCTGAATGTGGGATCTTTGTACCAGTAAGGAGGCAGACCCAGGGTGGGCCAAGGGTAGCAGGAACAAAGCGTACAAATAATCAGATTATGAACATCTGGTGTGTTTTCAGCCACTCTCATGATCTCCCCCTCCGCGCCCGACATTCCTGTGGGCATGTCCATGGCCTGGCAAGCTGCGTTGCAATCTGTCACCAGCAGATTCTTGAAATCCGGTTCGCACCAAGCCTTGGCCACCAACCTGGCACCATTGAAGGGGCCCATAGTGCGATCAAAATACTGAAGCACCGTATCTACCGTGGAGGAGGAGATCACCCCTTTTTTTATCAACAGAGATTCAAGGGCACGAACCTTGGCAGCACTTTCAAGCTCGCGATTAGCGCTGTAGGCAAACAATTCATCGCCTGGAATGGTCATGACAGCAAAAAGGGGGGAATTGGACAGTATTTAGGAGTAAGCTTTAAAAGCTATTTCAAATAACATTCAAAGATATCTGCATAGATAAAGCAGCCCGGTTCACTCATCTGCTCGCCCCAAATGTCTGCAGCCTTGAATTTTACAGAGTAACTGATCTGTGGTGTCTGCAGGCGATCCGATGGTCCTGGGAAATAGGCATAGCTATCGGGATACACCACATCGATGACACCTTTTTTGTTGCGCAGATAGCCAGGTAAGCGGGTGTGCTCGCTGCAGTCGGGATCATCGATAGTCACCATATCTCCCACCGTAAATCGTTGGGCTACGCTTCTGGGCCTGCGTCCTGAATCACCTTCCACCAAGTAGCGCAGCACCTGCTCGTCAATCGCTGGTTGTTGTTGATTAGGTAGGGCGGCCGGGTATATATTGCCCTCGCGAAGATATACTGCCATATCAGCTTCCAGCTCCTCCTTGGTGATGTACCCCTTCTCTAAAAAGAAACCGGTAATACCGCCGAGCCATTTCTCATAGTATCGAAATTTAAAGTATTCAAAAGGTTGCATTGACTCGGCGCCCCTGCGAAGGTCGGCCCAGGTCCAGATGTCCTTGAAGTTGGTTGGTACCGAATCGATCGGATAATTTGGCAGTGATGTTGATAGATGGCTGCTGAGGGCCATCATTGCGGTATGGATTGCAAAAATGCGCTTTTCCCACTCTTGAACAAAAACGTTCTTCTGAAAATCGACTGGCCCCAGCCCTTGAAGGCCGCCCAGGGAGTGTTGAAGTTTCATGGTTGCGATAGTGCCTTTGAATGAATTTGATTAAGGGGTTAGGCTGCGTGGGACGCAGACCAGGCTATGGCAATTCCTATGCCAATTGATACCCAAGCGAGATAGGGTCTGAAGCGATCATTCATCTGCTGATGGAAAGTTCGGGCAATCCTGCAGGTGGTGAGCAGGAGAGCTGCCTGGGAGAGAAATAAGCCCAGAAAATAGAACAAGATAGGCGTGGGTTCACTGCCCGTGATCTGCTTTCCAAGGACTAACCCGTGCAGGAACATCATCGGTAATACCACCGGTGCAGGCAAAAGTTTCAAAGCCACCATGCCACTCACCACCAGGCTGAGGGCCACAATCACCTCCAATCCTGGCGGAAACAGGGCTGGATCCACCATTTGGGCTGCGATGCTGCCCATCAGGCCCACCCCCAGCAACGGCAGAATCCAGCTGCGTAGGGAGGTGAGGCCGAGGAACGCGATGGAGATCAAGAAAAAGGCGTGATCAATGCCGAGCACTGGATGAACCAGGCCGCTGAGCAGACCGAGAAGGGGCGTCAGAGGAGTGCCTTCGGCCATGCCTAGGGGATGATGTGCCAGCACTGGCTGGGTGGAGAAAGCAGCCAGTAATAGCAGCAGGATAATCGGCCTGGCTGGTCCGCCCATGCTACTGGTGGAGACGACTGGAGATGACATGGCAACGTTGTTGAAAGAACTATTTGAAGGAACTAAAAGAATCGAACTCAATGAACTCAAGCAGATTTCTCGGATGTCATGCTATTCGCCCAGATCTGGGAGACAAAGCCAAAGACTGCTCCCAAGATCATTGCCACAGCTGTGATGGCGGTTGCCTGGGTTGTAATTGGATTTTTAAGAGCAAAGCCTGCAGCTATTGCGCCCACGGTCTGCGAAAAACCCCAGACAATGGCGGGTGTATGCCCATTAGTATAAGCCATTCGAGATGCTTGAACCATAGCGGCGCTGCCGATACCCACACATATGGCGGCTGCTATCGCGCTGCCACCAAGTAACCCCGCTGCCCAAAGGGACAATGAAGCTATCACAATACCTGTGAGATTACACAGGATTGATGTTATCATCCCCCCCTTGCCACCGCCAACAGCGAAGAAGGAAGCCCAGGCCGTAAAGGTGATCCACACAGGAACGGGAATAACATAGGTTGTCAACAAAACATCCAGGGCGCCAAGCACGCCAATGCTCACTGTAAGTGCCTCAGATTGTTTCAATTAAACCTCAAGCAATGGGTTTGTTGCATCTTGATGCTGCTAATGGAATCTGTTATTCCAGTGGGATAGGGGATGGAGATGGAGATGGTTACCTGTTTCTGGATTGAGCACCCTTTTCAATAATGATCAATTTTTGACTGAACGCCTCGGTTTTAACTGTGCCTCCTGTTACAGATGCAGTTATATTATGCGTTATGTGTATAAATGCTTACGATATCCGTCCCGGTGATTTGAGTCTGGCCCTGGAGGAGAAAAAGCCGGCCAGCGACATCATCGGCCAGGGGGTGCTGATGTCCCTCGACACATCGACGACTGAGCCATCAGCGTCCGCAAGAACTACAGGCGGGCTCGCTTGGTGGGATTGGGGTCGAGTTGGACTCGGCCGGAACCCACATCCACTTGCGGGCTCGCTATGGCGCCAGCCTGTCCTGCGACGATTAGGTAGGCGGGTCCGCGCAACTACATAGGCGGGTCTCAGGAGGGGTGCAGTTGGGCCCCGGGTGGTGCCGGAAGAAGTGGCAGGTCATGCAGACCTGCCGGCTGCGGCTCGAACGCAGCACCGCCACATCCAGCCAGGGCCACGCCTCAATCGCCTCGTCGCGCGAGGGCTGCAGGCGGGAAAGCGGGACCGGCACCATGGCGACAGCTCAATGCGTACACCTGTACTGGCAGGGATTGCGAGCTGGCGCCAGCGGGTCAGGCTGTGGGGTTGCTTGCGGTGCTGGATGCGGCCGGGAGCTTACGGCAGCTCAACGGCCGCGTAGGCCCGAGCGAAGTGCATGGGTCGTTGGTCCGTTGGTGCTCGTTATTCCGTGATCACGGCCCCCGCAGCATTGATTCGCCGCTCCAGGCGCTCGGCCAGCCAGACTTTGATGATCGACTGGCGGGTCACCCCCAGCCGCGAGGCCTCCCGATCCAACTGCTCAACCATCCAGATGGGGAAATCGACGTTGACGCGCTTTTGCTCCTGCCGGCTGCGGCGGGCGGCCGACAGGTCAAGGGCCTCAATCACGGTGTCGCCGGCCTCAAAGCGTTGATCGAACTCAGAGCTGTTCATAGAGCTGCACCTCCTCAGAGCGTGATCGGCAGACGGAGATCAGGCGAATGGTGGAACCTCTGTGGGTGATCACCGCTGACCACTGGCGGCCCTGCAGAAGGGCGATCACCAGGAAGCGGGGCTCGCCCGTGGTGCGGGCTGGGATCTCCAGCAGGGCCGGATCTCTCCAGAGCGCCTGGGCGGTGAGGAAGTCGATGCCGTGCTTGCGAAGGTTGGCCTCGCTTTTAGCGGGATCGAACTCAAAGTCCATCACCTGCTGAATCTATACTTTTTCTACTCTCTCTGTGCCATTTCAGGCGGTCCTGGCCGCAGGCTGATCTACCGAGTGAACCATGCGGTGCTGATCTGCTGAGCGCACCTCTGCCAGCCGTCAAAGCCGCTGGGGATCGTGACGGTCATGAAGTGGTGTGGATGGGTCTGGGGAGTGAGGAGGGAATGGGCCCCGGCTGCATCAGCGGGACCAAATCGCGAGGGGGCGTAGCGCCCCCTCAGTGGATGCGCCAGGAGCGACGGGAGACGAGCTGGGCGGGGTGGTGGCATACGGTGAGGACGCCGATCGCAATCGTGCCGCGATGGACCGTTTCCTTCGCGAGGTGCCCGTCGCTGCGTTCAATGCTGGCGCGGCCAGGGTCTACGGCCTGGTGCGGCTGGCGAGTCGGGAACGACGGCGTGACGCGCTCGACAAGCTGATCGCCGTCCACGCCCTTGCCCTCGATCTCACCCTGGTGACCAACAACCCTCGGGACTTCGCCGACTACCCGGACCTGAGGATCGAGAACTGGGTGGGCTGAGCCACGCCTGAAAGCGGTAGCTGCCATTGATAGGCACCATGGCCAGACCGCTGGACACCGCGCGTCTGTTTCAGTCCGGCCGCAGCCAGGCAGTGCGGTTGCCCAAGGCCTACGGCTTCAGCGGCACGGAGGTGGTCGTGAAGCACTTCGGCAATGGCGTGCTGCTGCGGGGGGGTTCTCTTGCAGATTATCTTGCAGGCCCCCTTGGCCAATCCCTGAGAAATCAATCGGGGCGACAGGATTCGAACCTGCGACCTAGTGCTCCCAAAGCACCCGCGCTACCAAGCTGCGCCACGCCCCGATGTTGGGAGTGTAGCGGGTGAGGGGTTTGGCATCCCGGCACTGGTGTTCCCGGCATTTGCGGCAGCGCTTGCGGCAGTGGTTGCGGGAGAGGAATGGGTAGCGACGGGCCTGGGCCCGGGAGCGGTGGGATGGGGACGGAGCCCGGGAGATTGGGGAGCTGGCAGCAGGTCTGAGAACTGTGGGATGGGGCCGAGGAGCTCTGGATCGGGGCCAAGGGGGTGTGGATCAGGAACTGGAAGCTGGGGCTTGTCGCCCCAGCGGCGGGAGTCGCATCAGGTTGGGTGGCATCAGCCTGGTAATACCAGGCAAGCGAGTCAATCGCCTTAGTTACGGCAGCGAAGTCGACATGGCTCAGCCCATGGCTACTGGGTAGTAGCTGATCCAACAACCCATGGTCGAGGTCAACCGCAACAATCTGCTCCTGAACCCCACCCGATCAAGCCCCGGCCCAGTTGTCAAGGTCCTCGAAAATCCAAAAATCCCCTTGCTCCTGTGGGCATGGAGCAAGGGGATGGCAGTGGTGCTGACCAACCGGGCCGATCAGGCCAGGGCAATGGCTGCGCTCTTCAGAGGTCGTCTTCGACGTTGGCCTGGATGGTGCAGTCGCTGGTGGGGTAGCTGACGCAGAGCAGGGCGAAACCGTCCTTGATCTGGTCGTCATCGAGAAAACTTTGATCGGATTGATCGACCGAACCCGTCAGAATTTTGCCGGCGCAGGTGCTGCAGGCGCCGGCCCGACAGGAATAGGGCAGGTCGACGCCCTGTTCTTCGGCGGCATCGAGGATGTAAGTCTCAGAATCGCAGGGGAAGGTGGCGCCACCTTCGATATTGATGGTGTAGGAGGCCATGACCAGGTCATTTGGGCAACTACAGGCTATGGGCAAAGCACTGCCTGGTCAGTGATTGTCATCACCAGCCCACCAGCCTTCATGGCCGTTCGGCTTGGCCCCAGGCGGTGGCATGTTCGATGGACACCAGGGCCGGGGCAAACAGAAACACCGTTTCCCCCAGCCGCTCGGATTGGCCATCGATGGCAAAAACACCACCGGAGACAAAATCAATCACCCGCTGGGCCTCCACTGGATCCATCGATCCCAGGTGCAACACCACGGTCTTGAGTTCCTGCACCGCCTTCAGCGCCAGCGGCGCATCCTCAAAGCGGGCGGGGGTCATCACCAACACCTCGGGCAACCGCAAACCGAACGGGGTCTCCATGGACGGGCTGGCAAGGGTCTCTGCGAACGGGCGTCCTGGCGACATCCGGCGGCGGGAGCTAACCGTAGGCGAGATTTCTTTAGGGGCCAAAGTCCTCTTCTTGACCACTCTCTTCCCTATGTCTGCCTGTGGTTGACCCCTTCCTGGCACCCGGCTCCCCCAAGTCCATCCAGCAGAGCGGTCTGACCCTGCGTCACTGGCCCCGATGGCTGCAGCAGCAGACCCATCCGGCGCTGCAACCGGAGCGGCTGCTGGCCCACCTGCGTCAGGAGATTCCCTGGCAGCAACCCAAGATCCGCGTCTACGGCCGCATCCACCCGATCCCGCGCCAGAGCTGCTGGATCGCTGACGCCGGCTGCCAATACCGCTACAGCGGCTTGCTGCAGACCCCCGAACCCTGGAGCACACCGCTACTGGCCCTCAGGCAACTGCTGGACTCATACCTGGCCTGTGGCTTCAACAGCCTGTTGCTGAATCGCTATCGAGATGGACTCGATCGCATGGGCTGGCATGCCGATGATGAACCGGAGCTGGCGGCCGATCACCCGATTGCCTCCCTCAGCCTGGGGGTGAGCCGCAGCCTGCGTTTTCGGCCCAAACCTGCCCCCGCCGGCCCCGGCGATGGCTCCCCCTTCTCCCTGGAATTGGCCAATGGCGACCTGCTGGTCATGGATGCCCCCACCCAAAAGCATTGGCTCCATGCCCTGCCCGAGCGTCGCCGGGTGGCGGGCGAACGCATCAACCTCACCTTTCGGCGAATCGAAACGGCTTAGGCCGATCCGCCTGCCCCATGGGGGCCCGGGTTCAGGCGAGAACGGCGATGGCGTCGATCTCGACGCGGGCGCCCTTGGGTAAGGCCGCCACCTGGACACAGGCCCTTGCCGGCGATACCCCCGCCCCAAAAACCTCGGCGTAAAGGCCGTTGACCGTGGCGAAATCGGCCAGATCCGCCAGAAACACCGTGGTGCGCACCACCTGGCTGGGCTTGGCCCCGGCGGCGTCCAGCACAGCCAGCAGATTTGCCAGCACCTGGCGGGTCTCAAGGGCCACATCGCCTGCCCCCACCAGGCTGCCGCTGGCCGGATCCAGGGCGATCTGGCCTGAGCAGAACAGCAGATTGCCGGCCCTGACGGCTTGGTTGTAGGGCCCGACCGGAGCCGGGGCCAGGGCGGTTTCGATGGCCTCCAAGGGGGAGAGGGGAAGGGAGCCCATGGCGGGAGCTGGCATTGCGGAGGCTGGGGTGCGAGCTTATGGCGTCCGGCCCATCAAGATCTCAGCTCTTCCAGTGATTGCGGCTGGCGCGCAGGTCGGCCAGTTCGGCCACCGAACCGCTGCGCACAAACAGATTGGTGGCACGCTCCAGCCCAATGCTGCTGGGCACGGTGGGCCGGCCGGCCGCCCGCTGCTGCGCCACCGCCGCCAGCCGCTCGACGATCGGTCGGTCCTCGGGAAGGCAGCTATGGGCCCAGCGCAGGTTGGTTTCGGTGTATTCGTGGGCGCACCACACCCGGGTGTCGGCGGGCAGGGCCGCCAGCCGCTGCAGCGAATCGTGCATCTGGGCGGGCGTGCCCTCGAACAACCGGCCGCAGCCGCCGCCAAACAAGGTGTCGCCGCAGAACAACTCAGGGTTGCAGCCGGAGCCGCCGGGCAGGTAGTAGGCCAGATGGGCCCTGGTGTGGCCCGGCACCGCCAGCACCTCCACGCTGCGCCCCAACAGCGTGAATCGGTCGCCATCGCCCACCGAATCGCTCTGGAAGGGAATGCGTTGCAGATCGGCGGCGGCGGCGTAGACCCGGGCGTTGGGCCAGCGGCGCAGCAGCTCAACCGTGCCACCGATGTGGTCGCTGTGGTGGTGGGTCTGGAGCACGGCCACCAGCTCCAGCCGCCGGGCATCCAGCCAGGCGGCCACCGGCGCCGCCACGGCGGGGTCGACCACGACCGCCTGGTGATCGTCGTGCAGCACCATCACATAGTTGTCGCTCAGCACGGGCAGCAGGGCCACGGCACTGGCGGGAGGCGACCCGGGAAGCGACCCGGCAAGAGTCATCGTTAAAGTCCTTGGGCGGCACTCCCATGATGACCGCTCCGCGGGAGCCCCCCATGATCACCGTCGCCCTGGCCAAAGGCGCCCTGCTTAAGGATTCAGTGCGTCGCTTCGCCAAGGCGGGCCTCGATTTCTCGACCCTGCTCGATCCGGACAACCGCCTGTTGATGGTGCCCAGTGCCTGCGGCAGCGCCCGGGCCCTGTTGGTGCGCAATGCCGATGTGCCCGTCTATGTGGCCTACGGCCAGGCCCAGTTGGGAGTGGTTGGGTACGACGTGCTGCGCGAACACCAGCAACCGGTGGCCCAGTTGCTGGACCTGGGCTTCGGCGGCTGTCGCATGGCCGTGGCGGTCAAGGCCAGCAGTGGCTATCGCCGCGCCCTCGACCTGCCGGCCCATTGCCGCGTCGCCAGCAAATTCACCCGCTGCGCCGAGGCCTTTTTCAGCTCCCTGGATTTGCCCGTTGACCTGATTCACCTCACCGGTTCGGTCGAATTAGGCCCCCTGACCGGGGTATCAGAGGCGATTGTCGATCTGGTGGCCACCGGTCGCACCCTGCAGGACAACGGCCTGGTGGCGATCGAAGACCTGTTCCACAGCACCGCCCGTCTGATCGGCCATCCCCTGGCCCTGCGGCTGGATGACGGGCAGCTGCAATCCCTGGTGGAAACCCTCAAGGCGGTGGGCCCTGGAGCCACCCCTGGGCCCACCCCAGCCGCCACCAGCCCCGTTGGCAGCCTTGCCGCCGGGGTACTTGCCGCCGGGGTACTGGCAGCCGGGGTGCTGGCCGCTGGGGCCTCCGCTTGATGGCCTCCCTAGACCTGCAGCGTCTCAGGCGCCTGGGGCCCTACCTGGCCCAAGATCGCCGGCGGCTGCTGCTGGCCCTGGTCCTGTTGGTGCCCCTGGCCTTTGCCGGCGCCATTCAGCCCCTGCTGGTGGGCCAGGCGATCAGCGTCCTGCGCGGCGAACCGGTGCTGCCCTGGCTGCGGGGCCTGCCGGTGCCCGAGGCCCTGCGACTGCTGGTGGGTCTGTTATTGCTTGCAGTGATGGTGCGATTGGGCCTGCAGGGCACCCAGCTATATAACGTTCAGGTGGTGGGCCAGCGGCTCACCGCCCGCATCCGCGACGACCTGTTCCGCCATGCCCTGGCCCTGTCGCTGCGGTTTCATGACCGCACCACGGTCGGACGCCTCCTGACCCGCCTCACCAGCGATGTCGACGCCCTGGCGGAGGTATTCGGCAGCGGCGCCGTGGGGGTGCTGGCCGATCTGGTCAGCCTTGTGGTGGTGGGCGTCACGATGATCTCGATCGAGTGGCGTTTGGGCCTGCTGCTGATGGCCAGCCAGATTCCCGTGACCCTCGCCATCGTCTGGTTGCAGGGGCGCTACCGCAAAGTGAATTACCGCGTGCGCGAAGAATTGGGCGGCCTCAACGCCGAACTGCAGGAGAACCTGCAGGGGTTGGAGGTGGTGCAGATGTTTCGGCGTGAGCAGGAAAACAGCCGTCGCTTTGCCCGCGGCAATGACACCTATCGCCGGGCCGTCACCGGAACCATCCTTTATGACAGTGCCATTTCCGCCTTCATCGAATGGGTCTCCCTGGTGGCGGTGGCGGTGGTCCTGGCCGTGGGGGGCTGGATGGTGACAGGCGGCAGCATGGGACTGGGAAGCCTGACCACCTTCATCTTGTTCTCCCAGCGGCTGTTTGATCCCCTCAGGCAACTGGCCGAACGCTTCACCCAGATCCAGGGAGGGCTGACCGCCGTCGAGCGCATCGGCGAACTGCTGGACGAGCCGCTGGACATCGTCGAACTGGCGGATTCCAGCCGCAGTGCCGCCGCCCGGCGCAGCGGCCTGCAGGGGCGCAGCGCGGGGGAGGTGGTGTTCGAGTCGGTCAGTTTTGCCTACCGCAGCGACGATCCCATCCTCGACAACCTCAGCTTCCGCATCGCCGCCGGCGAACACGTGGCGATCGTGGGGCCCACAGGATCGGGCAAATCAACGGTGATCCGCCTGCTTTGCCGCCTCTATGAGCCCCAGGCCGGTCGGATCCTGCTCGATGGCGTGGACATCCGCGAGCTACCCATCGCCACCCTGCGGCAACGGCTCGGTGTCGTGCTTCAAGACACCTTTCTGTTCAGCGGCAACGTGGCCGACAACCTGCGCCTTGACGCTCCGATCAGCGACCAGGAGCTGGAGCGCCTTTGCGCAGAATTGGGCTTGAAGCCCCTGCTCGACCGCCTCGACCAGGGCCTGGCCAGTGAACTGCGGGAACGGGGCGCCAACCTCTCCTCGGGCGAACGGCAACTGCTGGCCGTGGCGCGGGTGGCGATCAGAGATCCCTCAGTGCTGGTGATGGACGAAGCAACCGCCTTCCTGGACCCCTCCACCGAAGCCACGTTGCAATCCGACTTGGACCGCCTGTTGCGCGATCGCACAGCCATCGTCATCGCCCACCGTCTGGCCACGGTGGAAGCCGCGGATCGCATCCTGGTGCTGCGCCAAGGACGCCTGATTGAACAGGGCAACCACCTTGAACTACGCCGTGCTGGCGGCCTCTACGCCCAGCTGGCGGACCTGCAGGAAAAAGGGTTGGCGGCCCTCTAGGCCCCTCGCGCAGCCCCCGCCAAAGCCAAGGGTTCCAGCCCAGGACCGGCGTTCAGGCCGATCGCAGCGAACCAGCCCAGCAACACTTCGGCCAGAAGTTCGGGCTGCTGACACATGGGCAAATGGCCGCCCTTTGCGATCAGCTCCAGCTGGTGATCGGGCGCAAAGCTGGCCAGGTGGCGCACATAGCGGGGCTCCATCACCCGATCCCGCTCACCGACAATCCACAGACTTGGCACCGTCAGCGCTGCGGTGAGCATCGGCAACTGCCGCACCGCCTCCCGACGGGTACTGGTGGCCAACAGCCCCCGGGCGGCCCGGGTTTCCGCCATCAGGGGGCCCCGCCAGGGTGATTCAGCCGCCCAGGGCCCCAGCCAGTTGGGCCGCAGCTGCAGCATCACCGCACCACCGCGCCGCAGCCGGGCGAAGGGACGCGGTTGATAGACGCCGCCCCCGGAACCGATCTGCACCATGGCCGCCAACTGCGATCCCAGCAGGGGCGCCGCGTGCAGGGCCACACTGCCCCCCAGGGAATGGCCCATCAGCACAATCGCTCGACCCCGGGCCTGTCGCAGGGCGGCGGCGGCCAGCCAACGCCCGTAGCTGGCCAGACTGGGCTGCAGCTGCTTAGGGCGGGGGCACTCCCCAAAGCCGGGCAGGTCGGGGCACCAAAGGCTCCAGGGGGGGGCAAGGCAGGGCCGCAGGGGATCCCAGAGGCGACCCGACAGCATCCAGCCATGGACCGCCACCACCAGGGGGGCATCGGGCGCGTTGGCGCGCATGGGGGCCAGGGGAGGTCTGCTGCCATCAAAAAGGGGCCAGCCAACCAACCGTGAGTTAAGGCGTATCTTGTATCAAAACAATGGTTTCAGCCCTCAAAGTCCAGGCCCTGCGCCTGCCCATTTCCCCTTGAATTCTCCGGAAGCCGCCGGTTCCGAAGAGCTTTACACCCAGCTCTACGGCCACCAATACCGCCTCTGTCCGGTGACCAACTCCCCCGTCACCCTGGTACTCAGCCTTGAAAGGGAGATCGACCTGCAGGAACTCGAATGGTTGTGTGAGGCCGTTGGTTGGAGCCGCAGGCCCCTGCGCCGGGTGCGACGGGCCCTGCGCCACAGTCTGCTGACGGTGGGGTTGTGGCGCCATGAGGGCCGGCTGCCGCGGCTGGTGGGGTTTGCCCGCTGCACCGGCGATGGTGTGGTCGCAGCCACGGTCTGGGATGTGGCTGTCCACCCCCACTACCAAGGCAGCGGCCTGGGCAAGCAAATGATGGATTACATCCTCGTTGAATTACGGCGCCGCGGCGTCGGGCAGGTTTGCCTGTTCGCCGACCCCGGTGTGGTGGGCTTCTACACCGCCCAGGGCTGGGAACTGGAGCCCTTGGAGCGTCGCTGCGCCTTCTGGTATTCCCCGTAACACTACGGGCCGCCGCGATAGATCTCCGCCAGGATCGGGGCAGGCACCCCCAGGCGCCAGGCCCGCCGCAAGCGCCAGTTGCTCCAACTGGTGCGCCACACCCCCAGCCGGCGCCAGCGCCGACCATCGACCCGCAGAGCCAGGGGCAGCAGCCGAATCGGCACCTGCCGCCGCAGGCGCTGCACCAAGTCCAGGTCTTCCATCAAGGGCAAGGGCTGGATCCCCCCCACGGCAACCAGCTGCCGGCGGCTAAGCAACAGGCCCTGGTCGCCGTAGGGCAACTGCCAGCAAAGGCTGCGCAGCCACACGGCCGCTTCCACCAACCGCAGGGCCGGATCGCCCCCATCGATCGCCAGCCGAAAGGCCCAGGCCTGCCGATCGCCGGCGGCCAAGGCTGCGACCAGGGCCGGGGCCCAACCCGCCGGCAGGCGGGCATCGGCATGGAGCAGCAGCAGCCAGGGGGCCGAGCTGGCCGCCACCCCCAGGGCCAGCTGCTGGCCCCGGTTGGCACCGCTGCGCAGCACCCTCGCCCCCGCCAAGCTGGCCACAAGGGCCGTGGCGTCGTCGCTGCCAGCGTCGACCACCACCACCTCCCCCACCAATTGCGGCGCCTGGGCCAGTTGGGCCAACAGGCCCGGCAACCGCAGCGCCTCCTGGCGGGCGGGGATGACGACGGCCAGGGGCGGGCCCGTCATCGGCCCCGGGCTGGGCCGGGTCTCACCGCCACCGGATCAAGTCCTCAGGTCGATCCAGGTCGTGGCGAATCGGCAGCAGGGTCACCACCAAACCCAGTTGGTCGGCGACGGCCAGGGTCTGGGCCAACACCTGGTTTCCACCCCAGGCAATGGCCCGTGGGCCACCGGCAAAAAGACGGGGCCAGTTGCCCGCCAGGCCGATCAACCAGTAACCGCCATCGGCGGCGGGGCCCAGCACGAGATCGCAGCGGGCCAGGGCATTGAAGGCGGCCGCCAGGTCCGCCGCCGCCAACTCCGGCAGATCGCTGCCGATCAGCACCACTCGCTGGGCCCCATGGCGGCGCGCCAGCCCCAGTTGGCGCTGCAGGCGCCAACCCAAGCGGCCTTCCCCCTGGAGCCCCACCCAATCGGCCCCCAGGCCCCCCGCCCAACGGCGGCTGCCCTTGGGCCCCAGGCCGCTCACCGCCAGGACCAAGGCCAGGCCGGGTCTGAGGGCAGCGACGCGGCGGGCCTCGGCCAGGCCATGGCCGCTGAGGGCCCGCTGGATGGCAGCCGCCCGCCGCGGCCCCAGTGTCACCGCCAGACGGCTCTTGCAGCGGCCTGGAGCAGGCCAGCGCCCCATCACAACCAACCATTCCCTGGCACGGGTCTGCCCGAGCTGGGCCTGCCCAACAAGGGCCTGCCCAGCACGGGCAGACCCAGCAAGGCCCCTGGAATGTCTCACCCCTTGCGGGGCAGTTCGGCGGGTCGCAGGGTTAGGACCTGCTGGCCATTTTCCCGGCGGATGCCAATCGCCAAGGGCTGGCCGATGCGGGCCCGGTCAATGGCCATTTGCACCTCCGAGGAGTTGTTCACCGGCTTTCCATCCACCTTCTCAATCAGATCGCAGGGCCTGAGGCCGCCTGTCTCCGCAGGGCTGCCATTCATCACATCCACCACCAACACCCCGTTGACCTCCGGTAAGCGGCATTGGTTGGTGGTGGCATTGATCTCCCGGGCCAGCTGGGGGGTCAGGGCCTGGAGCCGCACGCCGATATAAGGGTGGCTCGCATAGCCCCGCTCCAGGATCTGGGCGGCGATGTTACGGGCGGTATTGATCGGGATGGCGAAACTCAATCCCGCCCCAGGCGCCTGGCGGATGGCGGTATTGATGCCGATCACTTGGCCCCGGTCATTAATGAGGGGACCGCCGCTGTTGCCGGGATTCACCGCCGCATCGGTCTGCAGATAGGGCACCCGCTGACCTTCGCCGACGGCGTTGGTGCGTTGGATGGCGCTGATGATGCCAGCGGTGACGGTGTTGTCCAGCCCAAGGGGGTTGCCAATGGCAATCGCCGTTTCGCCGGGGCGCACCTTGTCGGAATCCCCCAGCGGCGCCACCGGCAGCCGGGTGGCAACCACCTTGACGACCGCCACATCGGTGAGGGGATCGGCACCAATCACTTTGCCGGTAAAACTGCGCCCATCGGTGAGGCTGACATTTACCTCATTAGCACCCTCCACCACGTGGGCATTGGTAAGCAGTACTCCGTCCGAGCGGGTGATGAAACCCGAGCCCTGGCCCTGTTGTTGCCGAATCCCGGGTCCCTGGCCGAAGGGGCCACCCACGGGACTGATGGTGCGCTTGACAGTGTCGATCCGAACGACAGCAGGTCCGGCTTTCTCGACGGCCGCAACGATCATGTTGCCGCTGGGTTGGAGCGGCGCCGGGGAGGGGCCGTCGCTGAGGCGGACCAACTCCTGGCGAGGGGCGCTGCCTGGCAAGGGCAGAGCACCGGCACAGCCCACCAGAGCCGCAACTACGGTCAGCAGGGAGGCCGTGGTGGCCAGGAAACGGGGGCCGGCCATGGACAACCGATGCTAGGTAGCTGTCTGTCCATTAAAGACCAACGCTTCCAGGGGACCTGCGTATATTCGCTCCCATTGCGGTGAGCAGGCGGTGCAGCAGGGGGAGGAGCTGTGGCACCAGATCCAGCAGGCCCTGCAGGCCAACCTCAGTAAACCCACCTTTGAGACCTGGATCCGGCCGGCCCGGGCCCTGGGGTTCAGTGAGGGCAAGCTGAGGCTGGAAGCGCCTACCGCCTTTGCCTGCGGCTGGCTGCGCAAGCACTACCTCACCCAGATCCAGGCCCTCGGCACCGAACTGAGCGGTAAACCAGTGGCAATCGAGGTGGTCAGTGCCCCGGAGCAGCCCCAAGCCTCCCAAGCAGCCCGGGGCAATCAGGGCCAGGTCCCGATTGCCAGTGAGGGGGAAAGTCGTTCCCCAGCCCGGGATGACGCTCGGACGCCCAAGGGTGCGCCGCCAACGGAAAGGCCTCCAGCGGGGCTAAATCCCCGCTATCGCTTCAGCCGCTTTGTGGTTGGACCCAACAGCCGCATGGCCCATGCCGCAGCCTTGGCGGTGGCGGAGTCACCGGGGCGTGAATTCAATCCGTTGTTCATCTGCGGTGGTGTGGGTCTGGGTAAAACCCACCTGATGCAGGCGATTGGCCACTACCGCCACGAGATCGACCCCTTGGCAAGGGTGTTCTATGTCTCAACGGAGACCTTCACCAATGACCTGATTCAGGCGATTCGCAAAGATGGCATGCAGGCCTTCCGCGACCGCTATCGGGCCGCCGACCTGATTCTGGTCGATGACATCCAGTTCATTGAGGGTAAGGAATATACCCAGGAAGAATTTTTCCACACCTTCAATGCTCTGCATGAAGCAGGGCGCCAGCTGGTAATTGCCAGTGACCGTCCCCCCAGCCAGATCCCCCGCCTGCAGGAACGCCTCATTTCCCGTTTCTCGATGGGGCTGATTGCCGATATTCAGGCTCCCGATCTGGAGACCCGCATGGCGATTCTGCACAAGAAGGCCGAAGTGGAACAGATGGCCTTGCCCCGGGATCTGATCCAGTACATTGCCGGCCGCTTCACCTCCAACATCCGCGAGTTGGAGGGGGCCCTCACCCGGGCGGTGGCCTTCGCCTCGATCACAGGCATGCCGATGACGGTGGAGTCGGTGGCGCCCATGCTCGATCCGGTGGGCAATGACGTTGAGGTCACACCCCAACAGGTGCTTGACAAGGTTTCAGAAGTCTTTGCCGTCGGCATTGAAGAGATGCTCAGCCCCAGCCGTAAACGGGCCGTCAGCCAGGCCCGCCAGGTGGGGATGTTCCTGATGCGGCAGACAACCAATCTCTCCCTGCCCCGTATTGGTGAGGCCTTTGGCGGCAAGGATCATTCCACAGTTATGTATGCGGTTGAGCAGGTGGAGCGCAAACTCAATAGCGATCCTGGCCTGGCCCGCCAAGTGCAGCAGGTACGGGACCTGCTGCAAATTGACTCCCGCAAGCGTAAGTAATTTTGGAACGCAGCATCAAAATCAATTGGCAAATAAATGAACAAAAACAGCTATTGAAAAATTTTTACGTCCACGTGACACCCTAGTCGGGCAATATTTTCATTGAAAAAGTTCTACAGATTAATAATGGGTTCGCTTCGGTCCCTTCCTTCGATCTGACCTTGAAACACGCGGCTCACCGTGATATCTTCCGCCTCAATTGTCATCAGATCCAGTTTATTTAACCTTGATCCCATACCGTTGAATAAACGATTCGCCTGACGCATACGGGCCCGATCAATCGCATTGCGAATGGAGCGAGCATTGGCAAAGAACGGCAACTGCATGCGGCGAACGATGTAATCGGCGAAAACAATCGTAGCCTCGTCACTGAATCGATAGTTTTCGGCTACAAGAATAAGTTGGGCAATGGCAAGAAGCTCTTCACAGCTATAATCAGGAAAATCGATATGGTTGGCGACGCGAGACGAAAGGCCCGGGTTAGATTGATAAAAAATATCCATCCGCTCTTTGTAGCCAGCAAAAATAACCACAAGGTCATCACGATTTGCCTCCATCACTTGTAATAATATTTCAATGGCTTCGGCGCCATAATCACGTTCATTCTCTGGACGATAGAGATAATAAGCTTCATCAATGAACAAAACACCACCCATCGCTTTTTTGAGCATTTCTCGGGTCTTGGGTGCCGTATGTCCGATATACTGGCCAACAAGGTCATCGCGGGTCGCCGTCACCACATGGCCCTTACGCAGATAGCCAAGTCCATGCAGAATCTTTGACATCCTTGCGGCCACTGTGGTTTTGCCAGTGCCAGGAGGTCCGGTAAAAGACATGTGCAAGCTGGGTCGCGTTGTTTCCAAACCCACCAAGTGTCGCGCTTTGTTGACTACTAAAAGAGCGGCAATTTCCCGGATTCTTGCTTTGACAGGTTTGAGGCCAACAAGTTCGAGATCAAGTAGATCAAGAATCTCCTGAATCCCGGAAGCCTTGTAGGATGCTCGTAGATCTACGGTGGCTACATCCAGGCTGGGGCTTTGTTCTGGAGCGATTGCGTCAGAGGAGTTCATCAATAGCAGCAATAAAACTTTGTTCGGCTTCGCCAAAGTCTTGGCCCTCCTCGGGCCGCACCGTCAAATTGACGTAGGTACGTCCAAAGCTAATATCGGGAAACTTGTCTAAATGTTCAGAGAGATGGTTGAGCCTCTCTAGAAACACTCGGGTGGCTTCATAGTCTCCGAATTCCACGCGGCGCTCAAAACGATCGGGTCTTGAGCGTTGCGTCCAAGGCTGATCCACGGCAGGCATTGCTACGGGCTTAGTTCCCTGACCCTAGGCCACCACGGCAAGGCAATCCGTGCGAGCCTTCGCTAACCGGTTGGCCCAGGCGGCTGCATGGGCCTGGTTGGCAGCCTGTTGACTGGCATCGACACCGCCCAACTCGAAAGGGAATGTGCCCTCGATGGCCGCATTAGTCACGCAGAACATGGCCTTCTGAAAGCTCATGCAAATTTTGACCCTCTCATCGCCCTCGCCCCGGGTGCGCTTGAGGTACAGCGCATGAAGCCTTTGCGGCAAATGGCGGTACATGTCCTGCATCAAAAGACTCGGGGGGATGCCGGCTCCCATGGTGGGTAAGGGGTCGGCATAGAGGGCACCGTAGCTGAATTGACCCTGATCGGGAGAAATCTGCTGGGCCTGGGCGTTGAAGGAAACCGTGCCCAAAAAGGGAGTACCACGTAGAAAAACAGCTTCGACATAGGGCACCGCCACATCGGCAAGAAAGGTGAGGCCGGCATCAGGGGGCAGCACCCAGAACTGCTCTCCTGCCACCGTGACGCCATAGCTGATCGGCTGGCCAGCGGCGGCTACCAAGCCCTGACGTAAAAAATCGACCAGGTCGCGAATCGTGGGAATCGAACCCTGGGCCTCGGCCTGGGCCAAGTCGATAAATAGATCACTCATCACACGCCAGAATTGGCCCAGGGCGTGGGTGGTGGCAGCGGCTCGAATGGCTTCCGGCAGAAAGTTGGGAAAGAGGGGATGGAGGATGGCAAGTAGGGGATCGCCCTTGGTCTTGCAGGCAATGATGGCGGCACAGTCGCACAGAAAAGCCTCGCTGTCGAGGTAGGCATCAAGACCACCAGTTCCATGCCAGAGCATCGTCTTCATACAATATTCGGCATACTCAAAATTGATGCGATCATGGCAAAGATGACGCCAGATCTTGCCAAAACTTAAATCACCATCCAAAAACCGAAAGATTGGAAATGGATTAAGAAACTGCGCCTCCGCTTGATAAATCAAATTTCGGCTATAAGCGTCCAACACTTCTCCATAGCTATGTAAAACATCCACCACCTCGATGCGGTTTTCTTCGCTTTCACTCAGCAGGGTTGAGCCCGTCAATAACTGTTGCTGCAGCTCCAGGGAACTGGGCATGCCGCCGCGGTGGGTCAGCAGCTCGGAAATGACTGGCATCAGCCCATCCCCCCGGCGCTCAGCAGGGCTACCAGCTCGGGCAAGCGGGCCATGGCGCTGCTGGTGCTTTCGCTGAGGCTGCCCAGCCCCGCTGGCAGCAGACCAAGGGCGACGACAGCCAAAGCAAGGGCAAGGGCTGGAATCGTTTCGCGGGGAGCGACCGCCGCCAGACGGATATCCAAACGACCATCAACCTCAGCCAGGCTGGGAGGCGTAATCGCCAGGCGCCCAAAGAAGGCCCGGTTGACCAACAGCAGAAAGTACACGGCCGTCAAACCGGAACCCACCATGCATAGCAAGGTAGCTAGGGGGAAACGTTCGATGCTGCCCCGAAAGACCAAGAATTCGGAAATGAAACCAGCCATGCCGGGCATGCCCGCGCTGGCCATGACCCCCAGCGTCATCAAGCTGCCTGTGAGGGGCAATCCCCTTTCAGGATTGAGGAGACCCCGCAATACTTCGAGATCCCGGGTGCCGGTCTTGCGATAAACGATGCCAACCAGCAGAAACAACAGGGCCGAAATCAGGCCATGGCTGACCATCTGGAAGACGGCACCGGCGAGGCTGACGGGTGTGGCGGCGGCCGCCGCCAACAGGATGTAGCCCATATGCCCCACCGAGCTGTACGCCACCATGCGCTTCATATCCCGCTGGGCAATGGCCGCCAGGGAGCCATACAACACCGAAACCCCTGCCCAAATCGCCAGCCAGGGGGCCACCAGGGCCCAGGCCTCGGGAAATAATCCCAGGCAGAAGCGCAACAAACCGTAGGTGCCTAACTTGAGCAGAACCCCAGCCAGAAGCACCGAAACCGGACTGGAGGCCTGGGTGTGGGCATCGGGGAGCCAGCTGTGGAAAGGGAACAGAGGGATCTTGATGCCAAAACCGATCAGCAGGGCACCAAGCAGCAGTAATTGACTCCCCATAGCCAGGCGATCACTGTAGATCGGGGTGATACTGAAATCAGCCACCCCCGTCAACAGGGCCAGCCCCAAAAAAGCCCCCAGAATCAACATCCCTGAAACCGCCGTAAATAACAAAAATTTGGTGGCGGCTGCGGCCCGATCGATGCCGCCCCAGATGGAGATCAACAACCAAAGGGGTATGAGCTCTAGCTCATAAAAAAGCAAGAACAACAGCAGATTGCCAGCCATAAAGGCACCGTTGACGGCGCCGCTGATAATCAAAAGCAGCGCAAAATAAAGCCGAGGTCGCTCGTTAATATCCCTAGTACAAACAGCGGTGACCAGGCTCAAGGCGCTGTTGATCAACAAAAGCGGCAGGGATAGACCATCGATTCCCAGCCGATACTCCAGGCCAAGACCGGGCAGCCAAGGCAGGGTTTCGACCAACTGAAGATCGGGGAGTGCGGGGTTGAATGCCGTGAGCACCACCAGATTCCAGAGCAGCTGGGCAACCAGCACCAGCAAGGCAATCGAACGCATGCGTCCTGGAGGAGGCTGGCCAGGCCATAGCAGCAGCAGAAAACTGCCGAGGAAAGGGATCAAGAGCAAGGCACTAAGCATGATTTTCTCCTATCCCTTGAGCCAGGCAAGGCTGGCAAAAAGCAAGACAATCGCCACAATCACGGTCAATACATAACTCTGCAACTGACCGCTCACCCCCAGCTTCAAACCCTCGGCACTAGCAAGGGAGAGGCCGCCAACCCGACGCACCAGGCCATTGACGACGACCCGATCAAAGGTATTTGTTAGTTGGGCCAATCCGGACACCCAAGCAACAATGGTAGCTCTATAAATTCGATCGGTATAAAAATCAAATGCCAACAGATCCTGCAGGGTTCGCAGGGGCCGCAACATCGAGCGGGACCAGAAGCGATCGAGCCGCACCAAAGCACCGGTCGCCAGACCCACCAGGCCCGTGCTCACCACGAGCAAGGCACTGGTCAAGGAGACAGGCACAACGCCTGGAGAGGGATCGAGCCGGGCCATGATCAAGGGGGTGAGCATCACTATCACCATCAGGCTGACCATGGGAAAGGCCATCAACCAGTTGACCTCAGGAGTGCGCTTGGTCTTGGCGTGGGGGACATCCAGAAATACCTGGCGGAAGACGCGCACCAGGTTGAAGGCCGTCAGGCCATGGACCAGCAGCACAACGGCGGCGAAGATCGGAGCCTGCTGCATCAACCGATCCACCATCAGCCCGTAGGACCAGAAACTGCCCAGGGGCAAGATTCCGGTCAGGCCGGCTGCCGCCACCAGATAGGCCCCGGTGGTGGCGGGCATGCGGCTGCCCAGTCCGCCAAGCTCGGTGATGTCCTGACAATTGGTGGTGGAGATGACACTGCCCACACTCATGAACAGCAGGGCCTTGGCCAGGCCGTGGGCCAGCAACAGCAGCAAAGCCATAATCGGCTGCTGCAGGGCTATGGCAATAAAGACCAAGCCAAGGATTGAACTGGTGCCATAGGAAAAGGCTCGTTTGAGATCGATCTGGGCGATGGCCACCAGGGCGCCACCCACAGCGCTGATGGTGCCTACAACTAGCAAGCCATTCAGTGCCAGGGGCGAAAGCGTCAGCAGGGGCATGACCTTGATCAGCACCAGGGCTCCGCAGGTGACCACCACAGAATTGCGCAGGATCGAAGCGGGGTTAGGACCCTCCATGGCCTCATCCAGCCAGAGGTGCATCGGAAACTGGGCGCATTTACCCATGGGACCGGCGATCAATCCCAGTCCCAGCAGGTTGACCGCCAGGGGCGTGAGTGCAGCGCTGGCCTGGGTGCGGCCAGCCCAGGCATAAAGATCGGTAAATTCGAGCGAGCCCGCCCAGGCAGATAGGGCTACCACAGCCATCAACAGCAGCACATCTCCCACACGTTTGGTGAGAAAGGCATCGCGGGCAGCTGTGACAACCAGGGGCTGGGCATACCAAAAGCCCACCAATAAGTAGGTAGAAAGAGTGAGCATTTCCAGCAGGAAATAGCTCATGAAAAGATTGCTACTCATCACCACCCCCGCCATCGCCCCTTCAAAGAAGCCCACCAAGGCATAGAAACGAGCCAGGGACCATTCCTTGTCCATATAGCCGAGGGCAAACACCTGGCACAGGACACTCATCGTGGTCACCATTTCCAGGGCGGCCAGATTGGTGAAGGAAAGGTCGAATCCAATCCTCAGGTTCAGGTCGGCGATCTGGAACCAGGGCCATTCCAGATGGCGGGGCCCAGTCCGCAGCACCTCCCTGATCACCAAGCTGCCGTGCACCAGGGCAACCACTGAAAGCAACAAATTCAGATAGGCAGCTGGCCTGGGGCCTTCACGTTTAATCCAGCCGGTGGCCCAGGGAAGGGACAAGAGCATGCCGCTGAACCCGTACAGCGGGATCAACCAAGCGGTCTGAATCGATAGGGGCAGGGCTTCAGGCAAAGGAAACGGCACTCGACTGGGTCCGACGGCAAGGGGGCTGGCGCTGGAATCTAGTCAGTAAGGAAAGCCCAACGCTCTGGGGCAGATCCTCGTCAGAAGCTGGCGTGCTGGGGCTCGGCCAGGGCCTCAGAAGTGGCGAAGCTGGCCAACCATTCCTGCAATTCCTGGCCATGGGCGGATTCCTCCTGCCAAAGGGCTGCAAAAAAAGCACGGTTTTCGGAGTCGGCGATGGCTTCGCAGAACCGCACGGCCTCGGCGTAATGCTCAATCAGATCGACCTCAAGTACCGCATCAAGACGCAGTAATCCCTCCAGATCGGGGGCGTGGCTGATCGACTTGAGCTGGGAGGCCCCGGGGGCAAGGCCAAGTTGCAACATGCGTTGCACAATGCGCTCGGCATGTTGCAGCTCCTCAACCGTTTCGCGACGAAAACGGCCAGCCGCCTCAAGATCGCCCCATTGTTCAGCCAGGCAAGCCTGGGTCATGTACTGCTGGACTGCTGAAAGTTCCAGACTCAGGGCGCGGCCCAGGTAACCCGAGACCCGCGGATGAACAGAGACCATGGGGCTCAGAGGCGACGGGGACCTTCGCTGGCGATCAGTGCCGGCTCGACTTCAGAGTGGGGGCGGGCAATGATGTGGGCCGCCACGAGACCATCCCCGACCCGCTCGCAGGCATCTGCTCCGGCCCGCACTGCGGCATTCACGGCACCGGTTTCACCGCGAACCATGACGGTGACGTAGCCACCACCAACGAATTCACGGGCCACCAGGGTGACTTCTGCCGACTTGGTCATGGCGTCAGCCGCCTCGATCGCCGGCACGAGACCGCGAGTTTCAATCATGCCGAGGGCAATGCCCTGCACTGAGGAGGCCATGGGAAAAGGGATAAGGGAAAACGGGGAACGGGTCGGGGTGCCGCCGCTGAGGGAAGACCCACCAGCGGCAGACGGGCTGCCAGGCTTGAGAGCGCCGCCCTGCGCCGGCTGGCCTGAGCCGTTGGCAGGGGCTGCAACCGAAGCCGCCTTGGCTGCGGTTGCAGCCAAGGCGGAGCTGCGGGATCGGCTGGAGCGTGAAGGAACCGATCGAGTCGCCCGTGGGAGGGCGCTGCGGTTCGTAGGCGAAGGCCCGCTGGTGGCCGCGGGCAAGGCACGGGAAGCGGGAGCCTCGTCCGCCACTTTTACGTCTTTAACGGGTTGGACCTCCACGGTGACCCCATAGGCCATGACCGCAGCGGACTTGTCCTGGCTGGGCAAGAGCAGCGGATCGGCCGGCGATGCCCCAGATGGCTCGGAAGGGGCCTCCGGAGCTGGGGGAGGTGGGTCGTAAGCAAGGGGCAGGGTGACCGGTTCGTCTTTGGCCACCGGAGCTTGCACCGGCTGGGCGGGTTTGGCCGCGGCACGGGCGGGGCTACTGGCAACCCGTCGCCGGGCAGGGCTGCGGCCGGATCGTGGGGTGCTGTTGGCCATGGCAGGAAGGAAGGGAAGAAAGGGACGAACCGAAAAGGAGCCCGGGTGGGGATCAGGAATGGGGGAAGTACTTACCCATCGGGTTCCCAGAAATCGATGATCCCGGCGACGGTCAGGTCGGTCAGGATGGCGGGATCGGGGCAGGCAAAACGGGCGGCACTGCCACTGGCGGTAAAAACCCAGTTTCCATCGGCGGCACCAACGGGATCCACCGCCACACTGAGCTTGCCCTTGGGGGTGCGCAGGATCCTCAGATTCATGTGGCTCAGCCCGTCGACCCGATGGGTGCAAACCAAGGAACCGGCCACTTGCATGATTTCCATCAGCTTTTGCCTCCGTTCGCGGTCACCGCTGCTGACGCCGGAGCGGCATTGCTGGCCAAGGCCTTGGCAGCCTCCGGATCCCAATGGTCAATGATGCCGACGATGGTCAGGTCGCTGGGATAGGACTTGCTGCCAGCTGCCTCACGGGCCGCAGAGCTGCCGACGCAGATCACCCAATCGCCTGGCACACAGCCAACCGCATCCACGGCAACCTTCTGGGTACTGCCATCAAGAACAACCTGAAGATGTTTGTGTTCAAAATCAGGAATGCGATTGGTAGAAACGAGTGGCTTAACAACTTTACAGATCAACATCTTAATGTCCTCCTACGGGGGCGAAGCTGATAGTTGAGCCTACTGCTTCCGCTGGCACATGGCGGTCCTGATCGCGCACAGTGAGCAGGGCATGCAATAAACCCTGCGAATAAAGATCACGATAGCGTTCTTCAATGGCGGCCTGCACCCGTTCGGCATGGCGAATCGCCCGTTCCCTGGCCCCGGGAACCGTACCGTGATAATCGAAACGCACAACAACCGGAACGGGAAGCCCCCGGGAAACATTCAGTCCCCGGAAAATTTTCACACCCACATCGAGGTCAGCAGCACCTTCTTCGACCGTATCCATGTAGGCAAAGTAGGTGAGATTGCGCAGGTGTATTTCCTTGAAGCCGATGCCCACCCCAATGAATCTCTCAGCGTGGCCGGCATCGGCGTAATGACAATCTTGATGGTATTGACGAACGTAATCTATCTGGGAGAAGTTATTGGCCAACAGACGGGCAATCAGTTTGACCATGCCCGGGTCGGGGGTGGAGGCGGCCGCTTCCTGGACGATGGCTTCGACTCGCTGCCAAGCCTGTTGGGCGCTGAGGTCACGGGTGGCCTGATGAACCGCCTCCGCATCCAGCCAACAATCAAGGCGGGTCGTGCCATCGAGGCCAGGCACATGGATCCTGAGGGCATCGGTATCGGTGTCGATACCAAGTAGGAGCAGATCAACGGAGGCCCCGCAACAGAAGCTGTTCTCAACAGCCTCCTGAAAATCGCTAAGACGCTGCAAACCGCAAGCTGCCGCTGCGGCGTCGTCACTGCCATGGGCCGCACAGCCCTCATGGGCTGGATCGCGGGAACTGAAGTGATAAAGAACAACCTTTAAGTAGCGGGTGTCCTCGTGGGCGGAATTGGGACGACCTTCCCGGTAACGCCTGTGCTCTGTCTTGACCCAGCGATTCACCGTATTTTCAACATCAAACAAGGCACCGGCATGGGGCCGCCGCCGCACCGAGCTGTAGGGCAGGCGCAGGGCAAAAGCGATGGCATGGGCCAGCCTTCCATCGGCGCAGGGGGTGACATCCAGCAAATGGAAGCCACAGGAAAGCAGAAAGGCGTCGAAGGCTTCGGCGGCGGGACTGCCAGGACAGGCGCCAAGGGGATCCTGTTCGAAAAAAGCAGCGCTGGTTTGCTCGTAGGTTTCAAAAACGCACCAGGCGAACAAGGTGCGCATGTCCAGCTGGGTGACCCAGGCCCGCTCCAGGATCGGCAGGGGCAGTTGATAACCGAGTTCTGTCTGGGCCACAGCTTGGGCCTGGTTGATGAAGTCGCTTTCGTGCTGAAGGGCGGAAAGTTTCTGCAGCACCGGCACGATGCGATCGAATGCCGCCTTCACCCTGGCGTCGTAGGCATGGAGAGCGGCATTGCGGGCGCCATCACTGAGGGGATGGAGTCCACCGGAACGGCTGGAAGCTTGCGGCGCTGAGCCAGCAATGGGGATCGGGCCTGCCGGCGGGCGAAGAAGTTGGCCGTTGCTGGCTGCTGGTGCTGCAGAGGGTGTTGGTGCTGCAGAGGGTGTTGGTGCTGCAGAGGGTGTTGGTGCTGCGGTGGGTAAAGGGACAGGTGTGTGTAACTGGGCAGAGATAGGAACTGACGCGGGCGAGATGGCTACCCCAGCGGCAGCGGGGGCGCTTGGGGACTCGCTCAGGGATTGAACCCGATCGGCGGCGCCAGCTTGGTTGGCACGGCGCCGTGGTGCCGTAGGAGCCAGAACCCGGATCGTGGTGGAGGCGGGACGGCGGGAGGGCATCGCGATCAGCCCCGGGCGCCGCCAGAAACGGTGATCAGGGAACCAGCCTGGGTGTTGCCACTGGCACCGGTGATACGACTGACAGGCTCGGGAAGTTCCTCATTGCGTTTGGGCTGGAAGGCAGGCATCGCTGCGAGCGGACCTGGACGGGTGGGATTGCGGCGGCGGGCGGAGGCCCCTTCGGTGCCGGTCACATGCTTACCCCGATTCCAGTCATCGCCGCTGATGGAGAGACCCGAAGACTGGCCTGCACCCGTGACTCGGGAGGTCTGGCGACTGGAGGGATCAACCTTGGCCACAGGAGCTGCGGCTGCGGCAGAAGCGGCAGGGGCGGCAGCCAGGGAAGCTGCGGCACCCCGGGCCGCGCCTGCTGCAAAGGCATTGCGGGGGGCCGAAGGGCCGCGGCGATCGAAGCGGAACTGCTCGGTGCCGGTCACCTTGTCATTGGCCATGTCAAAGGGGCCCGTGATGCGTCCGCCAAACTCGTAGGTGCTGCCGGTGACACAACCGCTGCGATCGCGCTCCGCCTGGGCAACCCGGGCCGGAGATTGGACGCTGAATTCCTGCCAGGGCTCCGCAGCAAGGGTCTGGGGAAAGTCCGCATCACTTTCCTTGGCGGCCCCACAGACAGCCCGGGTCTGGTCAGCGCCGATGTACTGGGTGCCGGAGATCACCTCACAGGCTCCCCGATCGGCACCGGTCATGACCCCGCCGATGCCCGGTTGGATCCCGGTCATGACAGTGCCCATGCGCACAGGCGTACGACGGCGCACGTTGTCCACTTGCTCGGTGGAGCACCAGCCACCGGCTTGCTCAAGACCGGCGTAGGGGGTGCCGGTGACGGCCTTGCAGGTGCCTGGTTCGTCTCCGGTCACCAGCTCGGAGCGGCCGGTACGGGTGCCACTGACGACCTGATTACGGTTGGTGATGCTGAAGCCGACCTTGGCCGCTTCCGCAGGAGCGGTGATGCCACAGAAGGCTTGATATTGCTGGTTGCCGACGTATTCGTCGCCGGTGACCAGACGGCAGGAACCCGGTTCGTCACCGGTGACCCTTTCGCTGCGGCCGACGGAGGTACCGGTGACCCCCGTGCCCCGCAGGGTCTGGAGCTGGCTGACCTTGCTGGGGGCCTTGCCGGGCAGCTGGTTTTGCTGTCCGACGTATTGATCACCCGAGAGCTGCCGGCCCGAACCGCTCTCATTACCGGTCACCAGCTCGGAGCGGCCCACCATTACCCCCGAGACTTTTTGGCCACCGGCGCTCAGCGCTTGGCCCACCTTGCGGGGTCCGGGTGTGGAAGTTCCGCACCAGGCGCTTTCCTGGTTGGCGGAGACATACTCAGTGCCGGTCACCAGCTTGCAAGTGCCCGGTTCATCGCCTGTGACCTTCTCAGAGCGACCGACCTCATTGCCGGTGACGCGATTGCCTTGGCTGGTGGCCGAGACGCGCACCTTCGCTGGCTGGGTGCCCAAGGGAGCGCTCTGGCAAAAAGTATTGAAAATCTCAGCTCCGAGGTATTCAGTTCCGGTGACCGCGCGGCAGGTGCCGGCTTCGTTACCCGTGGTGGCAAGCGAACGGTTGGCCTGGGTGCCGGTGACGGTCTGGCCCTGGCTGGTTTCGGTCAGGCCCACCTTCCAACTGGCGTCGGCAGCGGCCGCCAAGCGGGCGCCGTTGCGGTTGGGGCCACTCGGACGACATCCACCCCCATTGCGGGCCGTGCCGGCCGAACCCACCTTGCTCTTGAGTTCACGCACCTTCTGGGCCAGTTCCCGACTGGAAAGATCTGGGTTGGCCTGGCGTGCCACGGCGGCGGCGGTTGTGCTAGTGGCAGTAGTGGCCGCTTTACCCCTTTTCGAGAGGGCTTCACGACGGGCCAAAACCAAGGCCCGGCTGGAGTTGTACTGGGCCGAGCGCTTAACGGTGGCGCGGCGGTCTGCGGCGGCATTGGCGGCGGCATTGGTACCGGCGCTGCCGTTACGCCCAGCCTGGCTGCGGCTGCGGGCGGCGCTGCTGCTCAACGAACGGGAGAGATCGGCAGCTTTTACCTCCACAGGGGGAGCCGCGACCGCGACCGTCGCTGCTGGGGCGGGCTGCTGGCGGGCGACTTCGCTGCGGGTGCGATCGCGGGAATTGTCTGCGCGCTTGCCGCGGCGGGAGAGGGCCTCACGGCGAGCCAGCACCAAATCACGGCTGGGATTGGGAATCGCCCGAGTGGGACTGCGGCGGGATTCGCCGGACCGACTGGATAGGTCTGGGGCCGGCCGCGCAGCGGCGGACCTAGCCGCCCTGGCGCTGGCGGATGCAGGTTTTACGGCTACCGGGGCAGAGCTGGCAGGAGAACTGGCAGGAGAAGCAGTGGCAGCAGCAGCAACCGGCTCCGTACGGGTGGCACGGGCATCTGCAGCTGTTCGAACCCGAACCGGGGCCGAATTGAAGCGACTTTCGGCTTTTTTGCCGCCGTTGGTAAGCGCTTTGCGCCGCTCCAGAGCAGCTTCACGACTGGTTGTGCTGGCCATGTCCGCCCGGAAAATGAGGGAAATAACAAAATCTTGAAACAGCCTGCCTGGGAAGAGCCGGCTGAAACCCCATAGGGATATCAGCCGGAATAGGGCTTAGCTGCTAGACAAATCACATCAAAATGTGATTACGCATCAAAGACGCAATCAGCGGCCTTCGAAGACAACGAAGCAGGACCCCTGGCTTTGGGTATAGGCGTCGTAGCCAACCAGACGAACGTGGTGGTCAGGGTAAGCGCGATGGCAAGCCTCGAGCTCATTGACAATCACGCCAAGATCCTTCTCTCCAAAGAAAGGAAGTTTCCAATAGGACCAATAAGTGGCCATGGAGCGACTGGGATGAACGTGCTCAATCAGGGGGCTCCAACCCTGGGCAATGATGTAGGCGATTTGATCGTAGATCTCGTCCTGGGTAAGCGGCGGCAGGAAGCCGAAGGTCTCCAGGGTGGCGACTGTTTGATAGTCACCCACGGTGCTCGTGAAGGGCATGGGGTTCCTTGGGGGAGGGATGTGGGGTCGGCGCGGAAGCGCAAAATCCTTGAAAATGTTGCTTAAGGATCAGGGATCCGCTCAGCAAACGAGTGTTTCCGGGGCAGGGCTTAGTGCATGAGCACCGCCCTACCACCGGTTCTGGGGGGGACTACTAAACGTCGAGTTTGTCGACAGTGTCGAACTCGAACTTGATTTCCTTCCAGGTTTCCAGGGCAATCGCCAGCTCGGGGCTGTGCTTGGCGGCCTCGGTCAGGATGTCGCGGCCTTCCTTCTCGATCTCACGTCCGGCGTTGCGGGCCTTGACGCAGGCTTCGAGAGCCACCCGGTTGGCAGCGGCGCCAGCCGCCGAACCCCAGGGGTGGCCGTGGGTGCCACCACCGAACTGCAGCACCGAGTCATCGCCAAAGATGGCGACGAGGGCGGGCATGTGCCAAACGTGGATACCACCAGAGGCAACGGCGAAGACGCCGCCCATGGAACCCCAGTCCTGATCGAAGAAGTTACCGCGGGTGCGGTCCTCAGGCACAAAGGATTCACGCAGCTGGTCGATGTAACCGAGGGTGGTCTGACGATCACCTTCCAGTTTTCCGACCACGGTACCGGTGTGCAGCTGGTCACCACCGGAGAGGCGCAGGCACTTCGCCAGCACACGGAAGTGGATGCCGTGCTTGGGATGGCGGTCGATTACCGCGTGCATGGCACGGTGAATGTGGAGCAGCATGCCGTTTTTGCGGCACCACTTAGCCAGACCGGTATTTGCAGTAAAACCACCGGTGATGTAGTCATGCATGATGATCGGCTGGCCCAGTTCTTTTGCGAACTCGGCGCGCTCATACATCTCTTCAGGAGTCGCGGCGGTGCAGTTGAGGTAGTGCCCCTTCTTCTCGCCAGTTTCTTCCTGCGCAGAACGGACGGCCTCAGCGACGAATTCGAAACGGTTCTGCCAGCGCTGGAAAGGCTGGGAATTGATGTTTTCGTCGTCCTTGGTGAAATCAAGACCGCCGCGCAGACATTCGTACACCACCCGACCGTAGTTCTTGCCGGAGAGACCAAGCTTGGGCTTGATGGTGCAGCCCAACAGGGGACGGCCGTACTTGTTCATGCGGTCCCGTTCAACGACGATGCCGTTCGGGGGACCCATGCAGGTCTTGATGAAGGCGAGGGGGAAGCGAATGTCCTCCAGACGCAGGTGGCGCAGAGCCTTGAAGCCGAACACGTTGCCCACCAAAGAGGTGAGCACGTTTGTGATCGAACCTTCTTCGAACAGATCGAGGGGGTAGGCGATGAAGGCATAGAAGGATTCCTTGTCGCCAGGAACGTCTTCGATGCGATAGCAACGGCCTTTGTAAAAGTCGAGGTCGGTCAGCAGCTCAGACCAGACAGTCGACCAGGTGCCGGTGGAAGATTCGGCGGCCACAGCGGCAGCCACTTCTTCGCGGGGAACGCCTTCCTGGCCGGTGCATTTGAAGCAGGCCAGCAGGTCGGAATCGAGGGGGATGTAGTCGGGAGTCCAGTAGGTGTCGCGGTACTCCTTGACCCCAGCGTCGTACTTCTTGCTCATGGGTGTCTCCGGTTGGTTCGGGTGGGTGGAAAGGATGGTCAGGGCCTCAGGCGCCTAGCCACTCAGTCCTTGGAACCAAGGCCGAAGCTGCTGTTCAGAGCAGGCTCAACTTCGCGGTGGGGGCGGGCAATGATGTGGGCGGCCACCAAGCCGTCACCAACACGCTCACAGGCATCGGCACCGGCACGGACGGCGGCATTCACGGCACCGGTTTCGCCACGAACCAACACGGTGACGTAGCCACCACCGACGAATTCACGTCCAATGAGGCGCACTTCGGCGGCCTTGGTCATGGCATCAGCGGCTTCAATGGCCGGCACCAGACCTCGGGTTTCGATCATGCCGAGGGCAATGCCCATGGTTTCGTTTGCCATTACCTGCTCCTGGAGGAAAGGGTGGAATGTTCGCAAGCAACCCTGCTCCGCCACCTTGCCCCGCGTCAAGCCATTTGGTACAGGGGCCCCATCAAGGTTCCCAGGACCTCTAATAAGCTCAGCTTATAAAACGCCTGTCTATCGCAAAGAAATGCTTGCGCCCAAAGGGTTTACCAGCGCACATCTTTCAAAAACGGTCGGCACTTGAAACGAAGCCGACGCCGCCGAAACGCCTCATGATCGGGTGTATCTGCTGGCGCAGGGGCTCCAGCTGGCTGGCCTCGCAGAACACGACGATGTGGGCATTGGCCCCCAAGCCACTGAAATCCATGGCCTCAGAGATCTCCCCCCCCTCGCCCGATCCGGTGACGTGACGGATGACGGACCATCCAGGGGCACCAGCCTGGCGGAGGGCAAGGCAGACCCGATCCACTTCCCGTTCGCTGACAAAAAGATCAATGCGTTGCATTTTTGATTAACTAGAGAGATAAAACTAAATTTAGCGGGCTGGGATGAAGCGCTGAACAAGGGTGAGATACAGGGGAATCCCCACCACAACGTTGAATGGGAACGTGAGTCCTAAGGCGGTTGAGATATAAAGACTCGGATTGGCCTCAGGTACGGTCATGCGCATGGCAGCCGGCACGGCGATATAGGAAGCGCTGGCACAAAGCACCATAAACAGCAGGGCATCACCCTGGGGCAACCCCAACAGACGAGAGATCCCCAGCCCCAACATGGAGTTGACCAATGGTGCCAGCACAGCGAAACCGATCAGGAAGGAGCCGACCTTACGTAAATCCTGAAGACGCTGGGCAGCGACAAGGCCCATATCAAGTAGAAAGAAGCAAAGCGCCCCATAGAAGAGCTTTTCGGTGAAAGGGACCATTTTTTCGACGCCCGCTGCACTAAAAGAACCGACTAGAGCACCAATTACGAGGCTGCCTATCAACAAAAAGACCGATCCATTCAGAAAGGCTTCCCTCAATACTTCGCGCCAATGGAGAGTTTTTGAATCTCCACCTTTATCGGAATAGAGCTTGGCTAAGATCACACCCACAACGATGGCCGGTGATTCCATGAGCGCCAAGGCCGCCACCATAAAACCATCAAAATCAAGTTGCAAAACGTTCAAAAAACTTTCGGCCGTAATGAAAGTCACAGCACTAATTGAGCCATAGGAGGCGGCTACCGCCGCCGCATTGGCGGCATCAAGCTTGAGGCGTAAAACATAGAAACAGAGCAGAGGAACCGCCAGTGCCATAAAAATAGCGGCACCAATCGTGAGCAACACCTCCGAACCGAGACCGCTATTGGCGAGCTCAATGCCCCCTTTAAAGCCGATCGCCATCAACAGATAGAGCGAGAAGAGCTTGGGCAAAGGCGAGGGGATATCCAGATCGGACTTGAACAGAACGGCAAGCACCCCGAGGAAAAAGAATAAAACCGGCGGAGATAACAGGTTCTGAAGCACAAGGCTTGACTGCATCCTTTGACCTCCTCGCTTGCGAAACTGCAAGCAAGCTAGAGGCGGAACTAGCCCCCAGGTCAGGAGGCGCACAAAGTTCGCGCCAGGGACGACAAACTGTGACGGATTTCCTTAAGGTCCCCCTTGAGGCAGGAACCCTGGTGTTTGCCGGGGGTGGAATGTTCAACCCGTCCCTGCCTCACCCCATTCAGAAGTCAGGGCAATCGCTCTGGGAGAATGGGTGTTTGCCTGACCCGCTTGCCTCTTCGCCCCATGCCCGTGCTGGTGGTTGCCAGCGGCAATCCCCACAAGGTGGCCGAGATCGCATCAATGCTTGCGCTTGTCAACCTGGAGGTGCGCCAGCAACCCGAGGGTCTGGAGATTGAGGAGACAGGCACCACCTATGCGGCCAACGCACGCCTCAAAGCCGAGACGGTGGCGCGCCTCACCGGGCAATGGGCCCTGGGGGATGACTCTGGCCTGGAGGTGGATGATCTCGGTGGCGCCCCCGGTCTCTATTCAGCCAGATATGCCCCCACGGATGCCCAGCGCATCGCTCGCCTGCTGGACGAACTGGGGGATTCCCCCTATCGCGGTGGCCGCTTCATCAGCGCCATGGCCCTCGCCGATCCCCAAGGCCAAACGCGCTTGGAAGGATGGGGTATCTGCCATGGAACCATCTTGAGTCAACCCAGGGGCCAAGGGGGTGGTTACGACCCGATTTTCTGGGTACGGGAAGCGGGCTGCACCTATGCGGAGATGACGCCCCATCTCAAGGCCCGCCTGGGTAGCCGCGGCAAAGCAGCCCGCGAGATGGCGCCGGGGCTGCGGCAATTGCTCGGTTTGGATTGACTGGGGCGCAAAAATTTCATTGCCCTTGTAGGCAGGTCCGACCAAGCCGCAGCATGGGGAGCAGCTCCATCGCCCCCGTCCCATGGCCCCGCCCCCAACTGCCGTCACCCAGGCCGCCATCGCCCTGGGCAGCAACATCGGTGACTCGGCCGCCATCTTGAAGAACGCCCTCAAGGCCCTTGACCAGCATCCCCAGGTCAGCCTTGTCAGCCATTCCAGCTGGTATCGCACCGCGCCGGTTGGCCCCGTCCAGGATGACTTCGTCAACGGCTGCGCCCTGCTGGAGACCGAACTGGCCGCTGAAGCGTTGCTGCAGTTGCTCCTGAGTACGGAACAAGACTTTGGCCGCGTCCGCCTGGAGCACTGGGGGCCCCGCAGCCTTGATCTGGATTTGATTCTGTATGGCGACCAAGTGATTGCCAGCGAACGGCTGCAGGTGCCCCACCCCCGATTGGCGGAGCGCTCCTTTGTGCTGACGCCCCTGGCCGAAATCGCGCCCCAATGGATCGAACCCACCAGCGGCAAGACCATCAGCGAGCTGGCGAGCCTGCTGGGTGAGGCGGGAATTCTGGAGCGAATCGCTTGAACAGAACAAAACAGACAAAGAAACTATGAACAATAATCAGCAACTATATTGCGCTCGATACAATCACTCACCAGCCGTTCTGTAAAATTGTTAAGCGGATAGCTAAGGGCTTGTTCAGGTGGCACCCAGGCCCACTCGACGATTTCTTCATTAGGCACCACCTGAGTACTGGCGGAAAAAGCATAATAATTGACCAGGACAAAATGGGCGGGTACATGGAACTGGGAATCCAGAATCGCCTCTTGCAGCAGGGCGAAACGCACCTGCTGCAGATCAAGGGCCACCTCCTCGCGAAACTCCCTCAGCAGTGCCTCCTCGAGGCTTTCGCCCCAATCGAGCTTGCCACCGGGCACGCCCCAGGTGCCGCGCCACTTGGTCGTGCGCACGATCAACACCTCGGCATTGGGGTTCACCACCAAGGCCCCAACGGTGCAAAGGGGGCGGGGCGGGGGAGGGAGCTGATTCAAGCGTTGATCTGGGCGACGGCCCGCATGGCGGCGGCGGCGGCCTCGTCAATATCCCCTTCCTTGCCGGCCAGGGTCAGGCGACCAAAGGCGCCCACCGCTTTGACATCAACCACGGTGATGTTGGAGGCTTTTTCAGCCTCGTTGGCGGCAATCAAGACATAGCCAGCCGGTTCAGTTTCCAAGATAAACATGCTCATACCTGCTTGAATCATCGAGCCGCGACGGTTGAGACGGTTGATCAATACGGCGTGGTCAGGGGTAATTGCATAGATTATTTCCGTCCAAGTAACCTCGCAGCGACTGCGCTGCTCAATGCTGCTGCCAATCGCTTCGAGCACCACCTCACCGGAATGGAGCACATTGCTCTGGTCGCGGTGATACATGGCCAGGGAGCCAAAGGCCCGCTCCACCACCATCTGGCCCAAGCGCACGGTGCTGGCCTTGAGGGCGATGTCGGTGACCCGGTGGACCGCCATGCCGGGGGAGACTTCCAGCCAGAGGCAAGCGTCACCGGGAATCGGCAGGAACCCCTGGGAAACGGTGCCCATGTAGGCCGCCAGTTGGGGCTGCAGGGAATCCAAAAAAACGTAGGTGCGCAGTTCGATGGACTGCACATGGCTGTTCAGGCGCAGCCGGTAGCCATCGGTGTCGGTGGTGATGACACAACTGGCACCACTACTGTCGCCTTGAATGCCACTGACGTCGGTGCCGGTGATCGCAGGCCGACCCAGTTGCAGTGATTCGCGGCGACTAGGGGCGCGGTTTTCGCTGCTCTGGGGGAGGGAAAGGCCGCTGGAGCGGCGGGGGCGGTTGCTTGAAGCGGTCACGGCACTCTCATGGGGCGTTCACAGCAACCGAGCCCATGCATTGAGGGTGATCCTACGGGGCCACGGTGCTGGGCCCCCCACATTTGGGCCGCTTTGGTGCCTGCAGCGACAGCCCAACCATCAGCTCTCGCTATTAAAGAGATCATCACGACCAATCAACCCATGCTCACCCCCAGCACGCGTCTTCGTCTCCAGGCCATTCTCGATCGCATCGGCGCCGATCAACCCGTAACGCTTCAGGAGCGGATTTATGTCCAGAAGTTCGCCGATCGCGACCAGGGTGTGGCGGGTTGGTTACTGAAAGCCAGGCGGCGCCAACAACGACAAATTCCCGCAGATGGGGTGGATCAGCTACTGAGCGACCTGAACCTGGGCACGGCGGATCCGGATCGGACTTTCCGCCGCGGCGACGACCTCGAAGGATGGTTTGGCGGAGCGCCAAGCTGGGTGCGCCGTAGTTGAGACAAGGGCGTCAGGGAATTGGTGTTGAGTCATGGGCGTCAAGTGATCGGACTTGCCGCCCGTGAATTAGCCGGTACCGTCCGTCCAGTTACGCGAAGACGTTATGGCTCGCCGCCCCATGGAGGCCGCCCAGGCCCTACCTCTCCACCCTGACAAGGAAGCTTCTGTCTTGCCGGAATGGATGGCCCAGGTGGCCCATGGCGTCCAGCCGGATCAAGCCCTGGCCTTGATCGGATTGGGTTTGATGGGACGGCTTGGGACCGAAGACCAGGGCCCCTGGACCTGGAACGGGGAGGAAGACTGTGGCAACGCCGACCTGAGTGCGCTGCGCCAGCGGTTGGAATTGGTGGACCTGGCCCTGCGCACCGCCGCGCCGCTGAGTACGACGGAAATAACCCAACTGTTGGGGGCCCGTCCAGGGGCTGCGGTCGTCGAGCGGGGTGGATTGGTGGCCCGCCGTTGCGGCCGCAACGTCTGGAAACTGAGCCGCAGCGAACAGCCGAAGGAGCAGCCCAGTGGTTCGTTTCAAGAGAGTTGGCGCCGGCGCCTTTGATCGACCTGCTGATTTCTATAGATCGTCCCTGGCCAGCATGGGAATCAGCATCAAGCCAAGGCTGGCGGTTAAGTCTAAATCTCGCGATCCTTGGGGTTGACTGGGCTGCCGTCGCAGAACTGGGCCGCTTTGGGACGACCACAGTCTTCCCAACCCTGCAGAAGGGTCGTCAATTCCTGCCGCAAGGCCTCCAGCCCCGTCAGGCGCCCCTGGATTTCGTCGCGCTTTTCCTGGATCAGCCGGCGCAAGGAATCACAACTACAGACTCCCACCCGGCGGGCCGCCAAAATCGCTTTGATATCGACCAGGGGAATTTCCAGAGCCTTGAGGGTGCGAATCAAAGACAGTTCGGCGTAGACCTCCTGATCAAACAGGCGGTAGCGGCCCTCGCTGCGACTACTGGGGAGAATCAACCCTTCATCGCTGTAGAAGCGAATCGTTTTGACTGGCAAGCCCGAGCGCTTGGCTACCTCGCCGATGCGCAGCCCAGCCGGGGCCTTGGCCGTCGCGGCTGGGACCCCAAAAGGGGCGCCAAGAGGCGCGGCTGGGACCATGGCGGGACTCTCCAGTTGCTGGAGGTCCAGCCTAGGGCTGGGGGTCGGCGGCCAGCAAGGCCTCGACGCTGGCCACCTTGTCCTCCAGGTCCTGGTCGTGATCGGTGCGGGTGTTGATGTGGACCGAAGTGAACAGGCGGGGACAGCCCATGGCGTGCAAGGCCTGGTGACAGGCCTCAATGGCCGCAAACACCTCCCCCCATTCCCCCTCGATGCCAGTGCCATTGGCATGCAGCTGGATCTTGAGACCGGCGGCGCTTAGAACCCTTTCACAAGTGGCGATGTAAGGCGCCAAATGCACTCCCACACCGACTGGAACCACACAGAGATCGACGATCACTTTCATTGGCTTGTGGTAATAATCCCCCCCATTATTCGCCATCGGAGCGGCTCGCTGACAGGGGTGGTGGCACTTAAGGAGTGAACGATGCCCCCCTGGGGCGCTCTGCCATGGCCACCCCCAATCGCCAGCGGGCCCAACGCCCAGCTCGCGCCGAGGACAACCTTGTCGCTGCCCTGATCGCCCAGATGGAAGCCGGCACCACCCCCTGGCGCCGTCCCTGGGACCCCCGGGGTGGCGGCCACCACGTCAATCTGCTCAGCGGCCGGCCCTACCGAGGTGCCAACCCGATCCTGCTAAGCCTCGGTCTGCACCGCCGCGGATCGACGCTGCCCTACTGGTGTGGCTTCGTGGAGGCCCAACGACTGGGCCTGGCACCACGGCGCGGCAGTCGGGGGGTTGCCATCCTCAGGCCCGTGGGGCAAGGGCGCACGGCCAGAGAGTCGGGCGGGCCCGGGGACAGCAGCTCCCTGAAGTCAGCCCAAGGCCCCGGGATTCAGCCGGCTTCTGGGGCTGCCAGCACTGACTCGAACACCACTGACTTCGCCAAGGTTGATTCCCAACCTTCTGGGGCACCGGCCTGGGTGCGCTATCGCCCCGTCACCGTCTTCAATGTCGCCGACCTGGAGGGGGAAGCGAGAGCCAAGGATCGCCTGTGGCGATTGATCGAGCAGCGTCGCGCCCTGGCGTTCCAGCAGCAGCGACCCGAGGTCGAACGGCTCGCCGCCGCCGCCGCAATCCTGGGCCATTGGCCCGTGCCCGTCACCCATGGTGGCGACCAGGCCTGTTATCTGCCCCAGAGCGATCGGATCCTGCTGCCCCAGCGCCAAGCCTTCCACTCGGACGCCGCGCTCTATGCCACCTGGGCCCATGAAGCGCTGCACAGCACCGGCCATCCGACCCGCCTGAGGCGCAACCTGGCGGGGACCTTTGGCAGCGACGCCTATGCCCGCGAAGAGCTGGTGGCCGAACTGGGGGCGGTGCTGCTGGGAGATCGATTGGAAATCGGCAGCCCCGTCCAAAACCATGCCGCCTACCTGCAGCACTGGATCACCTTGCTGAAAACAACGCCGGCGTTGCTGTTGCGCCTTCTCGGCGAGGCGCGCCAGGCGGCGGATCTGATCTACCCGGAGCAGGCCAGCGAAGCGAACGCCCCCAACCAGGGCGAGGAGAGCGACTAGCCAAGCAAGCAGCACCCAGACCACCTGGACACCATGGTGGGATCCCAGTACCAGGGAACTGGAAAACCGGTCTTGGGATCCGAGGCGACCCTCAGCCAAGCAACAATCGCACCATGGCGCCCAGTTGGCCCACGATGCCTTTGCCGCTGATGGCCTCGCCGATCAGGGCGGCGAGGAAACCCAACATCGCCACCCGACCGTTGAGTAGCTCCACCGCCGCCAAGGCACCTTTGTTCCAGGGGCGTTGGCTGGTGAGGCCCTCTCCGAATCTTTCCACCGGCTCATAAAGGTATGGCTTGTCTGGGGTGTCTGGGGTCACAAGGATGTTTCGGCAAGGGCGCACCCTAAAACGAATAAGCCAGGATCCTGCCCTTGAGTCTCCCGCAAGCGGAGGCGTCAGGCTGAATTCATGGGCCAATGGCGCAAGGGCTGGTATCCCGAGGCACCGGTGTATCCGGTGGCCCTTGCGCCGGGTGGCGATCCGGACACCATGGCCGGCCTGGTCCGCATGAGTGGAGCCCAGATCGCCGCAATGCGCATGATGGAATCGACCCCGAACCGGGACAACCGGGTTCCTTGGTTTCTCGAGGGCATGCTGCAACACCACGGCGGTGCACTGCTGATGGTCCAAGATACCCTCGCCAAAAGCCGCAATACCGACCTGCGCCGCCTGGCCGCCGCCATCATCGTGGCCCAGAGGCGCGAAATCATCCAGCTCAGACGCATGCTCAACCATGATGGATTGAACAAACCCGAGTACTACCGCTACGACGCGCTGTTTTCACCCAGTTGAGCCTTGATTACCCAATTCATCGTTATTCGTCTTGGTTGTCATCCCATGCCCGCCGCCCGCTCCGCCCTTAGGACCCTGACCGCCGCTGCCCCGATCTTGGCTGCTGGGGCGGCCTGGGCCCAAACCCACACCAGCTCCCAAATGTTTGCCACCCGCGCCGCTGCTGAGAAGCGGGCCCATCAACTCAAATGCAGCGGTGCCTTTGCCATGGGTGAGCAGCAAAGCAGCGGCCGATAAAAGAGCCGTAGAGCTGCGCTGTCAGACGGCCGATCCGAAGGGGGAAATATGGATGCCCTGCGCCAACTGACAAAGCCTGAACAAAGCTCTGCGACAACATAAATCAACCCCCTGAAGGTGGGGCCATCCGGAAAAGGATACACATCGAGGGGAGGCCCTCAGCGATGGCCCTGGCAGCTGCGGGCATTAGCCATGGCATTGAGTAAAAATACTTACGCGTTACTAACGCGGCTAAAGCTGGCAAACTGGCCCGCCCACAAGCGACGAACGCGTAGCAAATGGTAAAATAAACTTGGTTCTAAGCCAAAAAATGCTTATTCATTACAACTTTGCCACCAGAAATCGTCCCCAAAAAATGGCAGACGCGATAAACACAATCATCGATTTATCCACCGACAAAAACTACACCATAGGACTAACAATCGACGACGATGATTCAACCACCCTGAACTCAAGTCAGTTAGCCGATGTCCTTCAATCAGACCAAATCAAGCTCAACCCTGGTCGATCCAACTGCAAGGTCCATGCGATCAACAGGGGGATGGCAGGTTGGATTGGTGATATTGCAGTTAATATGTCAGATGATATGCGATTCATTAAACGGGGATTTGATGGGGACATCATTCAAGCCTTCCAAGGAGAAGGTGATCAATTTGTTCATTTTCCCGATGGACGTGTCAACAAAATTCTGCCAACCATGTCGATAATGGGCCGCAGCTACTATGAAAGATTTAACTTCATATACCATCCAGATTATCACTCCCTATGGTGTGATAATGAAGCCATGGATATGGCCCAGCAACTGGGACGCTATAAATTCATAGACCTGCAGATCTTCAGCCACGAACACCCTGCCTGGACCGGCGAACCTGCCGACGACTTGTTGATGCACACCGAATCGTTTTTTGAAATCGATCAAGAAACCTACAAAAGACGATCAAAGATGGGTTTCCCTGCCTAATCATCTGCTCAACCATCCCGATCATGCCGCCGTAGATATCTACGTGGTGCTGGCAATACGGGCTGATGGGGAAGTGAGCAGGTTCACAGCGGAGATGGCCAGACCGCTGGCAAAAAGGGTGCCCAAGGCCCAGACACTGTCCGAGGGCCAATGGGCAATCAACAGGCCGCCCAGCAGGGTGGTGATCAGGCCATCGACCAACACCAGGGTGCGAGCCGGGATGGGGGAGGAAGCGGCAACGGCCAGCTCCATCACACCCTGAAAAGCCAACATGGCGCCCACAAACAAGGTGAGGCTCACGGTGCTGGTGATCGGGGAGACCAGGCACCAAAGACCACCGGCCACGTAAAGGAGCCCAGATAAAGCCCGAAATGACTTGGCTTTCAGGTCTTCTGCGCCGCTTAGTCGCAGTAGTTGGGAAATTCCCGCCACCACCGCAGCGCTGCCCAACATCAGGGTTAAAAAGGCGGCCGAGGCAAACGGCATCACCAGAGCCAGGACCGCTCCGGCCAGCAACAGGCCGGCGGTGATCCAGCGAAGAATGGGGCTAGCTGGTGCAGTCACAGGATCGGGGCAGGAGGGACAATGATTTCAACCTAGGCCGCCTGCCCGCAAAGGGATTTAAGCAACGCAAGCTTGCAAAGGAATCAACATGGGTGTCTCGGGCCGCAGCTGAATCAGGAAACGGATTCATCCTTGGCTGGCCAGTAAGCCCCGCAGACCTTCGCTGTAGAGAATCGCCGTGCAAAGGACAGCCGCGGCCCAGCAGAGACTGCGCAAGGGGGGCAGGTTGGCGATGTAAGCCCCGATGTAGCCGAGCCGCAGCAAAGGGTGCAGCCAGGCAGCGGCTACCGCCAAGGCGGCGGTGGGTGAGCCGGCGGCGGCGGCGATCAGGGCCAGCAAGCAGGCGGGCGCATGCAGACCAAAGGCCTCAAAACTGTTTTGGTGGGCCCAATTGGCCCGTTTGCCCCAAGCGGGCAGCCGCTCAAACATGGCCCGCGGCGCCGCCAGATCAGCAGGCACGAAATCCGCCTGGGAGCGGGCGGCCCCCAGGGGGATCAGGCTGGCAAACACCACCCCCGCCGAAAGGACCAGGGACCAGGCGAAGGCGGGGTGGGACATGGTGGCGGCGACGCCGCGGCAGCGGCAGGGGTCAAGCTCTTTTCTAGGCTGCGGCAGCGCCGCATCGAGAGTTCCAGGCCATGGCTGACAGCTTCAGTTTTGATGTGGTTTCCGATTTCGACCGCCAGGAGCTGGTCAATGCCCTCGACCAGGTGCGGCGGGAGTTGGTGCAGCGCTACGACCTCAAGGACAGCAACACCGAGATCGACCTGCAGGATGAGGCCATCACCATCACCACCGCCAGCGACATGACCTTGGAGGCGGTGCTGGATGTGCTGCGGCAAAAGGCCACCAAACGCAACCTGTCGCTAAAGATTTTTGATGTGCAGAATGCCGAGCCGGTGGGGGGCAACCGGGTGCAACAGGTGGTGAAGCTGCGCAAGGGCCTCAGCCAGGAGCTGGCCAAAAAGCTCTCCAAGCAGGTGCGAGACAACATCAAAAAAGTGACAGTGGCCATTCAGGGCGACAGCCTGCGGGTCACCGGCAAAAACAAGGACGACCTGCAACAGGTGATCCAGTTGCTTAAAGCCGAGGACCTAGAAGTGCCATTGCAATTTGAGAATTATCGTTGAATTTGGGCTGATTGAATTTGGGCTGATTGAGTTTGGGCAGGTTGCTTCAGGGGCTGCGCCAAAGCCTTGGCTTAATTGTACTTGACTTGGCGCGGCTGTCTGCTCGCCCCAAATAGCCCCAATGGCTTGGCTGGGCCCTCTGCTTGAGCTCCGCGTCCCTGGGACAGGGAGTCGGGCCTGCGCTCCACTCAATGACGGTCCCACAGTCCTTTAAGCCAGGCTAAATTTGCACCAGCTTCCAGGCCCCAACTATGAATCAGCCCACCGGCAGTTTTCTTCTGCTCGCCAGCGCCGCCGCTGGGGCGGCGTTTTGCCTGATCAGCGCCCCAGCCCGGGCGGCGGCCCTGCCCCCCTGCACTGACTTGAATCGGCTCGAGGCCCCTTGCGAGCGGCCCCAATCCCCCTGCCTGCCCGCAGAAGCCCCCTGCAATCGCTAGGGGTGCAAAGCGGGTTGACACCCACAGCTTCACACTCCGTTACGCGATGATGGCAAGGCCGTGGCAGCGCGGCCCCTGCCGTTTTGCGCAACGATGACCCTCACCCCTGGCCGGACCCCGGCTGCAGCTCCCCAATTACCTGCGGATTCCGTCCCTGTCCGGGGCCTGCGTTTTGAGCGTGCCCAATGGGCCAGCGCTTTTCGCAACGTGGACCGCGAGTTGACGGCGGTGCCGCTGCAAGCGACGCGTGGCACCATTCCGGCTGGCCTCAACGGCACCCTTTATCGCAATGGGCCCGGCCGCCTGGAGCGCGCCGGCCATTGGGTCCACCACCCCTTTGATGGCGACGGCATGATCACCGCCCTGCGCTTCGAGGGCGGTGGTGTGAGCCTCAGCAACCGTTTCGTGCGCACGGAGGGCTGGCAGGCGGAGGAAGATGCCGGTCGTTATCTCTATCGCGGCGTTTTCGGCACCCAGAAGCCCGGCGGCCCCCTGGCCAACGCCTTCGACTTGCGGCTCAAAAACATCGCCAACACCCATGTGGTGCGCCTGGGCGACAACCTTTTGGCGCTTTGGGAGGCCAGTTCGCCCCACGCCCTCGATCCCGTCAGCCTCGAAACCAGGGGCATCAGTTTGCTGGACGGGGTTCTCAAGCCCGGTGAGGCCTTCAGTGCCCACCCCCGCTTTGATCCCGGTCACCATGGCGCCCCCCGCATGGTCAGCTTCGGCGTCAAAAGCGGCCCGCGCAGCACCATCCGCCTGATGGAGTTCGCCACCGATGGCCCCAAGGCCGGCCAATTGCTCAGCGAACGCAGCGACAGCTTCAACGGCTTCGCCTTTCTGCACGACTTCGCCATTACCCCCGATTGGGCGATCTTTCTGCAGAACGCCATCGCCTTCAACCCCCTGCCATTTGCCCTGGGGCTCAAGGGTGCGGCCCAGTGCCTGCGCTCCAACCCCGGCGGCCAGGCCCGCTTTTGGCTGGTTCCCCGGGACAGTGGCGTCCACGCCGGCGAGGCGCCCAGGGTGCTCGATGCACCCGAAGGCTTTGTCTTCCACCACCTCAATGCCTACCAGGAGGGCGAAGAGGTGATTGTGGAAAGCATCTACTACGCCGACTTCCCCTCCATTGATCCCGAGACGGACTACCGCACCGTCGATTTCGACCTGATCCCCGCCGGCCTGCTGGAACGCTGCCGCCTCAACCTGGCGACCGGCACCGTGAGCAGCGAGCGCCTCAGTGAGCGCTGCTGTGAATTCGCCATGGTCAATCCCAACCAGCAGGGCCTGGCCGCTCGCTATGCCTGGATGGCCGTCGCCGAGCGCGAAGCTGGCAACGATCCCCTCCAGGCATTCAAGAAACTCGACCTGCGCAGCGGCGAGCGGCGGGTCTGGAGCGCCGCCCCCCACGGCTTTGTCAGTGAGCCATTGATGGTGCCCCGCCCCGGTGCCAGCGCCGAGGATGACGGCTGGCTGCTGGCGGTGGTCTGGAACGGCGAACGCAGCGGCAGCGACCTGGTGATCCTGGACGCCACCTCCATGGAAGAAGTGGCCCTGGTGGAGCTGCCCCTGGCGATGCCCTACGGCCTCCATGGCAGCTGGAGCCAGGCCTAGTCCCTCCAACTGGGCAGCCCGATTCGATCAGGCTGCCTTGGCCTGAGCCAGCCTGTGCGGGTGCGGTGATCCGGGGCAGCCTTTTGCCCCCCATTGCCGCAACAATTCAGCCCATCAGGAGCGATCGGGATCGTCATGGCGATGGGCATGGGCGGTGAGCGTCGAACCTGGGTGCGATCCCACGCCGCCGGCCCCCGGATCACCAGTAACAGCGATGCCCTGCAGGCCGAAAATTATCTGCTGCGGCAGGAGGTGCTGAGGCTGCGCCAGCAGCTCGATCGCCGCGAAAGCCGTCCCCCTGCCGCCGAAGCCTGGAGCCGTCGCTCGCCTGTAACCAGCGGGGCGGCCCCGGCTCAGGCCGCCACCCCCAACTACGCCACCCCCAACTACGCCGCGGCCAACTCCGCCGCAGCTAAATCCGCCGCGGTCATAACGGCAGACCAGGTGCGGCGTTGGGGAGAGGCCATGACCCGCCATCGCCGCTGGCACCAGCTGCGGGTGGGTGCGATCGCCTGGCACAGCCCCCAGGGCCGGGCTTCGGCACCGGGCCGGGGTCTCAAAGGGCTCATCGATCAACTTCTGGGCGCTCCTTCTGACACCGCCGCCGCCTTTGAGCAGCAACTTGAACGCCGCTGGCCTGGCCTGGGGGAATATCTGCGGGGCGCCCTGCAGGGGCCTGCCAGCAAGGCCCGCCTGGCAGTACGGGCCGCCTTCGCCATGCTGGGCCCCACCGCCGCCATCCGCCTCGACGTTGAGCCCCTGGCGGTGGTCGAGCTAATGATCGAGGCCATCAATGCCCTGGAGGTGGAGGCCGATGCCGCCCAGACCCAGCGCTCATGGACCCAACAGCCCCCCCGCCAGCAGAGACCCCAAGCCAGGGCCCAAGCAACGCCCCAGGACCGGGACAGTGACCAGGAACCCTGGGGCCCTGGCCGACGCCGGGCTCCCAGCAACAACGCCAGCCAGGGAGCCAGCCAGGGAGCAGCCTCGGGTCCCGCCGCCGGGGCCGGTCGCTCCGGGGCCGGTCGCTCCGGGGGCAGCCGCCGCACCACTGGGGCGGGGCAGGAGCGCCCAGGAACCAGACCTTCAGGGGCAGACCCTACGGGGGCGGGCCCCACCGGAGCAAGTGCTGCCGGCCAGCCCGGCGCCGGTTCCGCCCAGGCAGAGACGGGCCAGGGGAGATCCACGTCCGGGTCCCGGCGCAGCACCGACACCCCTCCCCCCAGTGGTGGTGGCAGTGGCAGTAGCAGTAGCGGTGGCAGTGGCGGCGATCGCCGCCAGCTGGCTGCCCTTGAGACCCTGGGGCTGGCCTGGGGGGCCTCCCGCGCCTCCATCAAGGCAGCCCACCGGCGCCTGGTCAAGCAACACCACCCGGACATGGGCGGTGATGCCGAATCCTTCCGGCTTGTCAACGACGCCTACCAACTACTGATCGCCTAAGGCAGCGGCACCATGGCGCCATTGAGTTGGCGTCCCAGCCGGATTGGCCGGGGCGAACCCCGTTGCGGCAGTGTGACTTCCACCCATAATGGGGCCTTACCTGGCCCTTGGCTGGGATCGGGGGCAGCCTCAGGCAGAAAGAAGGCCAGGGGTTCCAGCAGCACAGCCTCCATGCCCCGGGGACCCGGCTCCACCCGGGCGAGCAGCACCTCGCTATCGCCAGGTTGCTGGGCGGCCCGGGCCTCTAGCCGACCGCCCATGGCCACCAACCGGATCGGAATGGTGCCTTGGGCAGCCAGATCGGGGGCGGGAACCGCGAGCTGCAACTCCAGATAGCGGCCGCGAATGGGTAGCTGGGGATCAAGGGGGGTGACAACCCCCCAGGCCCGGGGCCGCTGCCAGCGCTGCAGCACCAAAGTGCCCGCCAGGCTCAGCAGCAGCAACCCCTGCACGGCCCCCAACAGCAGGCCGCGTCGCCCCAGAGGAGAGCGACCGGGCCTGGCGGTGGGGCGCCTCATCGTTGGCTGTGTCATGGGCGGGGGACCGCCAGCAGGCGCCGGCGCAGCCGCTCCAGCCCCCAGCCGCCCGCCAGAAAGAGCAGCCCCAGGCCCAGCAGACCCACGGCCCGATCCAGTTGGGAGAAGACGGAGCTGAAGTAGTAAACCAACAGGGTCACGGCCATGGTGGCCGCCCCGAAGTTGACCCGCTCGGCTCGCCCGCTGCTGGAGCCCCACAGGGCCAGCAGCAGCCCCCCCAGCAACCACCAGAGATGCACTAGCGCCTGGCCCACGGCCGCCGCAGGCCCCGCCGCCGCCAGGGCCTCGGGTGCGCTCAGGGTTTGGGCCCAGCGGCCGAGGCCCAGCCCCGCCAGCAACCAAGCGGCGGCCACGCCCACCACCAGCAAGCGACGCTGCCCCAGTGCCCAGGCCAGGATCAAGGGAGCCCCGAGGGCCGCGGCCCAACCGCAGGCGCTCAGGCTGGGGGGCAAAGCAGGGGCCCCAGCCGTGAGGCTGGGCATCAGGGCCCAAACCAGGGCGGCGGGGGCCAGGGCCAGGCCACCAATCCAGAGCAGCACCCGCCGGCCCGTGCTCACTCTGCTGGGGGGGCCGTGGGAGGCCGAAAGATAGGTGAGGCTTAGCAGCAACAGGCCGGCCGCCGCAATCAGGGCCGGCCCCTCGCCCAGAACGTTGTTGTTGGCGCGCACCTGGTCACAGAGGCGCAGCCAGGTGGCCAGCAGCCAGGCGGGGGCCAACAGGGCCAACAGGGCCAGTTGGGGCCATTGGCCCAGCAGCAGCCAGCCGCAGCCGGCGCCGAGGGCCCACAGCAGCAGTCCTTCCGGCCAGAGGGCGTCCAGGTGGAAGCTCTGGCCGGCCAGGTAAAGGCCGCCCCCCAGGGCCACGCTGCCGAGCCCATGCAGGGCAGTGGCCAGGGCGGCGAAGCGCGATGCCGCCAGGGCGCCGGCCCCATGGCAGCCCAGCACCACGGCCAAGAGCAGGCCAAAGCGGCTGCTGGGTCCCAGTCCAGACCAATGGGCCGAAACGAAAAGCAGCAGTGCCGCCGCCAACAGGGCCGCCCCCAGGGCTAAGGCGAGGGCCACCGGGGTGCGCAGCCGAGCGCTGTCGGTCCCCGCCGTAGCGGCGCCGTGCCGGGATTCCCAGTGGTGAATGGCCTCGGCGGTGCCGGGGTCCACCAGACCCGCTTCCACCCACCTGCCCAGCCTGGTGCTCCAGTCGTTGACCATCTTTTAGAGATAAGCCGGGGCGGGGCCGCTGGCAAGGGCCCCGCCAGAGAGACCAGCCCCGATAGGAGAATCGCAGCCCCTGGAGGGTGGGCCATGCAGGCTGGAGCTGCGGCCATGGCTGCGGCCATGGCAGTGGACACTGCGGTGAACACTCCGGTGGACAGTGCGGTGGACAGTGCCAAGGGCCAGCTGCTGGTGTTTGGCGACAGCCTCTCGGATGTGGGCAATGCCTGGCTGCTGCTCGGGGATGGGGCGGTGCCCTCTCCGCCCCACTGGCGAGGTCGTCGCTGCAACGGGCCGATCTGGGTTGAGCTCCTGGCCAGGCAACTGGGATGGCCTCCCCTGGCACCCTCCCTGGCCGGGGGCACGGACCATGCCCATGGCGGTGCCCGCTCGGGCGGGGGCCTCTCCCCCAAGGGGGTGCCGAATCTGCTGGAGCAGGTGGCCCGCTTGCTGGACTGCCGTGCCGCCGTCCCCCTGGACGAGGCGATGCTAGTTGTGCTGCGGGCTGGTGCCAACGACTATCTCGACGGCGAGCCCAGCATGGAGCGGGCCGAGGCCATCAACGCCAATCTGGTGACGGCCGTCACCGCCTTGGCCCAGGTCGGCGCCCGTCGCTTTTTGGTGCCCACAGAACTGCCCTGGGGCGTCAGTCCGATCGTGCCGCCGACCTTCGGCCTGGCCCAGCGCCAGGCCCTCGATGCCATGATCGGCCAGCAGAACCAGGGGCTGGCCAGGGCCCTGCAAGACCTGGCACGGCAACGGGGTTTGCAGGTGTGGCAACCCGATTTCCATGGCTTGTTACAAGCCGCCGTCGCCGATCCCCAGGCCTTCGACTTGGTGGAGGTTGTCAGGCCAGTGCTGCAAGAGAGCCAGGCGGCCAGTGCGGCCCAGCGGGTGCCCGAGGCCACTGGTTTTTTGTGGTGGGACAGTCGCGCCCATTTCTGCAGCGCCTTCCACCAGCGCTTGGCGGATCAGGCGCTGGCGTGCCTGGGCGCAACTCCCCTGGCTGGGCACGTTGGTCCGTGACGCTTAAGCGGCCAGGCCGCTCGGCACAATCAAAGCCTCCAGTTGGCGCTGCAGGTCGGCGGTGAGGCGGGCGACGGTCCGGCGGCGATCGCGGTGGTACTCCTCCAGCAGGGGGGTGAAGGCCATCGCTTCGCCCAGGCTGATCAGGGCCGTACGCGGGCCCAGACGGGGTCTGGTGCCGGGATCGCGGCCAAGAATGCGGGCTTGGGTATCCCAGAGCAACAGCAGGGTGTCGGCGAAGCGTTCCTGACTCGGCCGCTCCATCACATAGTCGCCGCTGACAGCCACAAAGGATTCGACCAGGCGCATGTGCCAGAGGCGTTGTGCCGTTTCCTCGGCCAGCCGGTCCGCCAACCCCCTCTCCAAAGGGGTGGGGGGAGCGTCCAGATAGAGCCGATCCCAGGCGGCCTGCTCCAGGCGGCGGCAGCGGCTTGCCAGGTCCCCACGGGGCTCGATGGCGAGGGATTGCTCCACCTCGGCCAGGGCTGTTTCCAGCAGGCGCCGCAGCCGTTCGGCCAGGGCCAGATTGGCGCTTTGGGCAGCGGCCGGAGTGGCAGCACCAGCAGCGCCAGCGGTGACCGGGGGGGCGGCGGTGGTGGTGGCGGCCGGGGCAGCGGGGAGATCGCGGTGGTAGGAGTCGCGATAAAACGTCTCCATCAAGGTCAGCATCCGTTCGGCCAAGGCGAACAGGCGGGGGTAAAGAACTTCGTGATCAGGGCTGGCGGCGGGCTGGGTTGTCAAGCCGCTCTGCCATTCCAATTGACAGAGCAGGGCCTCGATGGCGGGCCAGGCGTTGCCGCTGAAGCGGTATTGCACGCCGATCGGCAATACGGTCATCGCTTCCGGGCGCTGGGCTTTGGCCAGGTCATCGGCAGTCCAGAAGGCCAGCTGGGCGGCTCCAGGCTCCAGGGCCGAAAGCCGTTCGTTGTGGCCGTTGGTGGCCCCCTCCGGCGCCACGGCCAGGGGATAAGGGCCATCCAGCAGTAACTGGCGGGCGGTGCGCAGGGCAACCGTATCGAGCTTGCCCCGCTGGATCGAGCAGCCCCCCAGCCGCTGCAGCAGCCAACCGATGCGGGGTCCGGCCCAGAGGGGAATGCCCCGGTCGTAGAGGAACTGGAAGTGGGGACGGGGCCGCCATTGCCGTCCCAGCCGGCGCCCTTCCCTGGCCAGGTCGCGCCAGATCAGGTGGGCCAGGCAAGCCGGATCATCGATGCTGGGATGGCGAAAGGCCAGCAGCAGCCGGCTTTCTCCCGCCTGGAAGCGGTCCATGGCGTTCACCAAGCGCTCCAGGTTCTGCACCTCCAGACTGGTGATGGCGCACTGGCGCCGCAGATACCAGGGCAGCAGGCGCCGACTGACGGCAAGCACCCGCCCATCGAGCCGGGGGGGCAAAAAGTCGAGGGGAGCGGCGGTGGGCATGGGACCCATCGTTGCAGTGGAAGATCCCGTCGGCGAAACTGATGGACTTAGGCAGCGTGTCAGTCCCCCTAATCACCCTCGAATCACCCTTTACCAGAGATTGACCTGCCCTGAATTGCTCGCCTCCCCCACAATCCGACTCAGCACACCAGATATAGCGTCTGCGGCGGCATGGTCAAGGACGCTTCGGATCACTGACGCCGGCTGGAGGGTAGCCCCGATCAGCCATCCCAATGACCATGGCCTCCAAAGGGGCCTCCAACGGCAGCGCCGGGGGAGCTGCCACCCTTCCTTAGCCTGCCCTTTTGAGTAAATCGCTCCAATGGCTCGCTTTCACGCTGTCCTTTCGCCTGATTCTTTAGTGGGCCGAAGGAACCGCAGCGCCTGGCGAAGGCGGCTATTGATGCTGATCAAGGTATCAGCGCTGGTGCTAGCCATTGGCCTGGCCAAGTTAGTGGCCCATCAACTGGGTTGGGAGTGGATGCGGCCTAACCCCCTGGTGACTTCGCTGGTGGCTTCGACGGTGTTTTTGATGGGCTTTCTGCTCAACGGGGTGCTGGGAGATTTCAAGGAAAGTGAAAAGTTGCCCGGTGAGATCGCTACCAGCCTGGAGATCCTGGGGCTGGAGATACAGGCCATTCCCAGCCACAACCCCGTAGCCCAAGTTGGGAACCACTTGGCGGCGGTGGCAGAACTAGGCGATTCGATCCTGGAATGGCTGCTGAATCGCATCCCCACAGCCGAGCTGTTGCGCCGCTATCAACAAACCCATGGCCAGGTGGTGCAAGCCTCGGTAAAGTTGGGGATTCCGCCGTTACAGGCCCGGCTGATGGCGGAGACAGCCCAGATCCTGAAGTTAATCAACCGGGTGGAGGCAATCCGCGAAACCTCCTTCATCACGCTCGTGTATTGGTTGGCCACAGCTGGAATTATACTGCTGAGCGGCAGCCTCGTGTTCACAGTTACCGATGCGCTGCAGGAGTCCATCTTTTTCATCATAGTAATTGCTTTTCTACTCATCTTCTTGCTACGTCTCATCGCCGATATCGACAATCCCTTCGGTCATGCCGATGCCACTTCCGCCGAGGATGTTTCCATCGAATTGCTGGTAGCCGCAGTGCTGCGACTGAAGGTGATGGCGTCGGGGGCCAGGGGGTAAGCATCGGCTTGGTGTTTGCCAAATGCACCAAATCAGCTGCTAAACCTAAAGCTCAAGGCGAATAGCTAATAGCGCTAGTCCAATGCATGTCCCAATGCCCAAACCGATTGGACCACCTGCAATCAATCCAATAATCGCGAGAATTGTGGCGATAGCTATCTGTAGAGCTCGAATATCTTTGTTAAACCTACTGCGATCGCGACGTTGCCTGATCAGGCGTGAACGCCTCTTAAGTTCATACTGCTCTTTGAGAATTTTTTTATCTGGCTTGGTTGACTCGCCACGTTCATGCTCGCTTTTATGAATCGCGTCCTGGTGAGGCATATTGAAATCCGGTATCCACGATCGTGGGATATCGTGCCCGTACTTAATTTTACGGTTGCGTTCCTCTGACGTCATGGGACTTGCCTTTTGGACTTACTAGTCGGTGGGGTAGTCGATGGAGTTGTCGCTTGGCAAACGCGCCTGTCTGAGTTTGGGTCCAACTGTCTTTGGATGTGGTGAATCAGCTGCTGCTGGGATCTGCGGCCCCTCCGACTGCCCATTGAGACGCCCCTCACCCCTTTGAGACCATGGAACCACGCCCGACCACCCGCAGTGCCTGAAGCCGCCAGCCCCCAACCCGCCACCGGGACCGACGCCCTGCCCAAGACCTACGACCCGGCCGGCACCGAGGCCCGCTGGCAGGCCGCCTGGGAGCAGGCGGGGGCCTTCCATCCCGATCCCAACGCCCCCGGCGAACCGTTCAGCGTCGTGATTCCGCCGCCGAACGTGACCGGCAGCCTGCACATGGGCCACGCCTTCAACACCGCCCTGATCGACACGGTGGTGCGCTTCCAACGCCTGCAGGGCAAGAACGTGCTCTGCCTGCCCGGCACCGATCACGCCTCGATCGCCGTGCAGACGATCCTGGAAAAGCAGCTCAAGGCCGAAGGCACCAACAAGGATCACCTGGGCCGCGATGCCTTTTTTGAACGGGCCTGGGCATGGAAGGCAGAAAGTGGCGGCACCATCGTCGGCCAGCTGCGCCGCCTGGGCTATTCGGTGGATTGGGGCCGCGAGCGTTTCACCCTCGATCCGGGGCTCAACAAGGCAGTGGTGGAGGCCTTTGTGCGGCTGCATGAACAGGGCCTGATTTATCGCGGCGAATATCTCGTCAATTGGTGTCCCGCCTCCGGTTCGGCGGTGAGTGATTTGGAGGTGGAAATGAAGGAGGTGGAGGGCTCGCTGTGGCATTTGCGTTATCCGCTCACACCGCTGGCCGGGGATGTTTCGCTTGGCGCCGCCGCTGCGGGCCCAGCGCCCGATCACCCCGTCGACCACCTGGTGGTGGCCACCACCCGTCCGGAAACGATGCTCGGCGACACCGCTGTGGCCGTAAATCCAAGCGATCCCCGCTACGCCCACCTGGTGGGCCGCAGCATTGAGCTGCCCCTGGTGGGCCGCCGCATCCCGATCGTCGCCGATGAGCACGTCGATCCGGCCTTTGGCACCGGTTGCGTCAAGGTGACGCCCGCCCACGACCCCAACGATTTCGCCATCGGCCAACGCCACGGCCTGCCCCAGATCACGGTGATGGCCAAGGACGGCAGCATGAACGCAGCCGCCGGCCGCTTTGCGGGTCTCGATCGCTTTGAGGCCCGCAAGGCGGTGGTGGCAGCGATGGAAGCCGAAGGATTGCTGCTCAAGGTTGAACCCCACCGCCACAGCGTCCCTTATTCAGATCGCGGCAAGGTGCCGGTGGAGCCGCTGCTCTCGACCCAGTGGTTCGTGCGCACCGAGCCCCTGGCGGCCCGCTGCCGCGGCGCCCTTGACAAACCCGCCGGCCCCGAACCCCGCTTTGTGCCAGAGCGCTGGAGCAAGGTCTACCGCGACTGGCTCACCGACATCCGCGACTGGTGCATCAGCCGCCAGCTGTGGTGGGGCCACCGCATCCCCGCCTGGTTTGTGGTGAGTGAAACGGGGGGAATGATCACGGAAGCCACGCCCTACGTGGTGGCCCGCAGCGAAGCCGAGGCCAGGGCCCAGGCCGAAGCGCAATTCGGTGCGGCAGGTCTGGCGGCGGGTCGGCAGCTGGCGCTGGAGCAGGACCCCGATGTGCTCGACACCTGGTTTTCCAGCGGCCTCTGGCCCTTCTCCACCCTGGGCTGGCCGGGCGAAGGAGACCAAGAACCCGCCGATCTGGCCACCTGGTATCCCACCAGCGTGCTGGTGACGGGCTTTGACATCATCTTTTTCTGGGTGGCCCGCATGACGATGCTGGCGGGCGCTTTCCTGCAACAGCGTGACGAGAAAGGCCAGGAGCGCCCTGTCGGCAACCGCAGCAGATGGATGCCGTTTGGCGATGTCTACATCCACGGCCTGGTGCGCGATGAGAACAACCGCAAGATGAGCAAATCGGCCGGCAACGGCATCGACCCGCTGCTGCTGATCGAGCGCTACGGAGCCGATGCGTTGCGCTTTGCTCTGGTGCGCGAGGTGGCCGGCGCCGGCCAGGACATCCGCCTCGACTACGACCGCAAAACCGACACCTCCGCCACGGTGGAGGCGGCCCGCAACTTCGCCAACAAGCTGTTCAACGCCACCCGGTTCGCGCTGATGAACCTGGGGGGGGAGACGCCGGCCTCCTTGGGCGATCCGGTGTGGGCCGACCTGGAGAGTGAAGACCGCTGGATCCTGTCGCGATTGGTGCGCACCAGTCGTCAATCGGCCGAGCTGTATGGCAGCTATCGCCTCGGTGAGGCCGCCAAGCTGCTCTACGAATTCGCCTGGAACGATCTCTGCGACCAATACATCGAATGGGCCAAACCGCGCCTCTTCGGTGACGATGCCGCCAGCCAGACCGCAGCGCGGCGGGTGCTGGCCCGCAGCCTGGAGGCCCTGCTGGTGATGCTCCACCCACTCATGCCCCACCTCAGCGAGGACCTCTGGCATGCCGTCACGGGCGCTGAGGCCAGCGAATTCCTGGCTCTGCAACGCTGGCCCCAGAGCGATCCAGCCTGGCTTGATCCATCCCATGAAAGCGCCTTCCAGTTCGGCATCGATGCCGTGCGCGCCATCCGCAACCTGCGGGCTCTTTCGGGAGTGAAACCCTCCGAGAAGTTGCCGATCGGCATCCATACCCCAACCTCGGCTCGCCAGGACTTTGTGATCGCCAACCAGGAGAAGATCGCTCGCCTGGTGGGCGCCTCCGAACTGCACTGGGAGGCGGTGCCCCGTGCCGGCCAGCTGCTGGGCATCGTCGACAGCGACGCCCAGGTGGGCCTCACCGTGCCCCAGCAGAGCCTCGATGCCCTAAAGGAGCGCTTGCAGAAGGATCTTGCCAAGGTCGAAAAAGAGATCGCCGGCTTGCAGGGGCGCCTGGCCAACCCCAACTTCGCCGGCAAGGCGCCAGCGGAGGTGGTCGCCGCATGCCAGGCGAATCTGGCGGAAGCCCAGGCCCAGGCGGAGCTGGTGCGGGGGCGGTTGCTCGAGCTTGGCTGATGGCCTCCGTGATCAGCCGTGGTAGCCATGCTTGGGCCGGCGGTCACTGGCGCCCTACCGCAACCTTTGCCGTTGAACTGGTGACCATCTCGGGGGAGTCCTCTCTGCATGGCCAGGGCTTCGATGGAGCTGGATGTCCAGAAACGTCGGGTTTGATCTGAAGCTTGAGAGGCTATTGATTGAGAGCCTGTAGAGTGAGAATTTCAAGGCTGAGAACCTCAAGCCTGAGAAGTTAGAGGTCAAGAAGTAAAAGACTGAGAAATTAAAGATTAAGTAGTTAAAGACTGAGAAATTAGAGGCTATGAAATTAGAGACTGAGAGGCTAAAGACTGAGAACTCAAAGAGTCACCCCGCCGGCATTGTTGCCAAGACGATTGCCCCAGCCCTTCACCGGGCGCTGCAGGAGCAGGACTTGGTGCGTGTGCCGATGGGGATGGCGACCGGATTGGCTTCGGGTTTGGGCCCATGGCAGGAGTCCTTGCCCTGAAAGCGCAGGCGTGTCTGGTGGTCGTAATCGCCGAGCACGGAGCTGGTGAGGCCGAAATCGGTGATGGCCAGCAAGAGCAGCTCGTGCTTGGCGCTGACGTTGCGGCTCTGATGGACGATCCATCGCGGAGCGAAGGCGATGCCGCCGCTGTTGACGCGCAGCCATTCGCTGCCCACCAGGATCTCGGCCTCACCCTCGAGGACCACGAAGATGGACTCGTGGGCATGGCGATGCTTCTCGTTGCAGGCGCCCGGCGGGATGCGGATCAGGCGCGGATCCAGGGCCTGCAGCCCCTCGAAGGGCAACCGGTGCACCTGAAAATCGACGCCCAGGCGTTTGTTGCTGTGCTGGTAGTGAACGGGGAGGTCCGTGGCGGCTGCGCCCAGGGGGGTATCACCGGCAGGCCAGCCATGGTTGTGGGCGGTGGGCTGGAGAGGTGGGCGGCGGCTGATGATGCCGGCCTCCAGATCGCTGAGGGTTGGGGTCATGGCAGGAAAAGGGGTGCAGGGGGATGAATGGAGGCGGCGATCAGCACTGTGATTCGAGCCGCCCGGGCCGTTGATCACTCGGGTTGCAGGGCGCGCTGATGCATCCACGACCAGAAGGAGCAGCGCAGGGCCAGAGCCTTTTGCATACCCTTGGCCAGATCGAGCCGTCCCTGCTTCGTGGCGGCCAGATCGATGGCGATATCGCGCAGTGTCGCTTGATGGTGGTCATCCACCGCCGTGTGCAGCGGGAAAAACACGCTGTCGCGCGGATGCATGCCGATGCGGCCGATGGCATCCACGAAGGGTTGGTAGATCGTCTGCACGATCGTTTCCGTGCCCAAACCAAGGGCGCCCAGGGCCTCGGCGGCATTGCCGTTGGTGAGGATCGCCAGGAATTGCTCGCGCCAGCAGACCATCTCGATCGATTCGGGAATGGAACTGTCATCGAGCACCCCCAGGGCGCGGCGGAAGCGGCGGAACAGTTCTGGATGGGGCAGGCCGACGATCCAGTCGGATTTGATGCCAATTGCCGCCAATTCATCGAGCTCTTCCTGTTCGTATTGTCCTGATTCTTCGGTGAGGTTGTCCATGAGGGCCAGGCGATGGGCTGGATCCTCAAGCTTGGAGATGACGGCGGTCAGAAAGCGCGGGAAATGGGTGGAATAGGCGTAATACTGACGGGCAAAATCCTGCAGAGCCCAGCGGGTGTCGGGCAGTTCGTCGTTGGCGAGAGCCATCAGGTAGGGATGTTGAACCGCCTGATGGAGGAGAGCTTGACTGGCGAGGCCATCAACGTACTGGGCATCGGTCCGCTCGGGAGTAGGCCCGGGCCGAGCGTCAAGCTGTCCTGCTATCGACTTGCGAGCACCCAGCAGCTGGAAGGCCAGCAAGGAATATGCGGTAACAGAGTTGTTCAGAAGCATCGGATCCGATCCGGCTCTTGGCGAAGAACTCTCGTCAGCGGAATCGGCGAACAAACCGTTGTGCAGGGAAGAGCAAGTCATGATTGTGTCCTGAGTTCGGAGAGTGGTTGGCAATCACCGGACTTCCGGTATGCACATACGATCTCCGTTTCCGCCAAGAGATGCTGTATGACAGCCAAAGTGAATCGATTCAATTGTTGACGCATGGTTGTCATCGAGATGACAAGTATTCGTCGCTAACGTCCCGGAAGTGCAGCTCCGCCGTGAATCGAGCCCCTGCAATGTCTGGCCGGCTGACTGTGTCGCCCTCGGCGAACAACAGGCCGAGGAGCTGGAAGACGGGGGCAGCACGGCCCGTTTCGGCCCCTCGGTGATTGCAGCAACGGATGGCAGCGACGCCGTGTCACGAACCGTTCCCACCCCATCGACGCCAGCCCGGGCGCCGAAGTCCCACCTGCGGCAGTAAGATTCTTACATTGTTGGCGGATGGACCGAGCATGCGGATCACCAGCAAGGGTCAGGTCACCATCCCCCAGGAGATCCGCGAGCAATGCGGTCTGCTGCCCCACACCCAGGTTCGCTTCGTGGTGGAGAACGGACGGGTGCTGATCGAGAAGGAGTCCCCAACAGCCACGCGCGCTCAGGAGGGTTTGCAGCGATTGCGACGGGCCCGGCCCCTGCGCACCCGCCTCAGCACGGATGAACTGCTCGCTCTGACCCGCGGGGATGCGCAACCCTGATGGTGTTCGTTGATTCGAACGTGATCCTCGATGTGATCACCGCAGATCCATGCTGGCAGCCGTGGAGTGAGGAACAGCTCCGCCGCTGGCTAGATCACGGCACGCTGCTGATCAATCCGATCGTGTACGCCGAGATTGCCTTTGCTTGCGAGACGATTGAAGCGGTGGATGATCTGTTGCCGGCCCATCTTTACGCCTACCGCCCCATACCCCGCGAAGCCGCCTTCCTCGCCGCCCAGGCCCATGCTGAGTACAGGACGCGAGGCGGTTCCAGGCAGACCGTGCTTGCTGATTTCCTGATCGGCGCTCACGCGCTGGTGGAGCGGGTGCCCCTGCTCACCCGCGACAGGCGCCGTTATCGCCAGGCGTTCCCCGGCCTGACGCTCATCACGCCCTAGGCCGCCTGAGCTGGCGGCCACCAGCTGCCAGCACTCGACAGATCATGCGATTACACGTACGCTCAACAGGCCCGTTCAGCGTACGATGCAGGCCATATCTGCCAACGAGTTGAAGACGCGCGGCATCGGTGCCATCAGCGAGGCGCTGGAGCACGAGCAGGAGGTGGGCCTGAGTGTGCGCGGCCAGCTCCGTTATGTGGTGATGGATCTGGCGGAGTTTCATCGCTTGCGGGAGTGTGAGCTCGACCTCGCCCTGCAAAGCAGCCGGGCCGATCTGGCGGAAGGCCGCTGGCTGCGGGAATCTGTGGACGCCCATCTCTCCCGCTTGGAATCCCTGGTGGCGGAGCCTGAAGCCGCCCAAGAATGAAAACCTGGCAGCTGATCTTCACGGACAGCTACAACCGTCGGGCGGCTCGCTTCCTGAAACGCCACCCGGAACTCCAGCCCAGCTACCGCAAGGTGCTTCTGCTGCTGGAGGCCAATCCCTTCCACCCATCCCTGCGTCTGCACTCCCTGCAGGGAAAGCTCAAAGGGCTTCATTCCGTGTCGATCAACCTCTCCTATCGGATCACGATTGAATTTCTGATCGACGACAACCGCATCATCCCGATCGCGGTCGGGGATCACGACAGTGTTTATCGCTGAGGTTGGCAGGAATGAGTTTTGCTGCGGGGCTTAGGCTGATTCGCCGGGGTTGTTGTTGATCAGTCCCTTCACATACTCCCGCACAAAATTGCGAAACAGATTATTGTCCTTGAATTGCTTGTAAAACTCCGTCTGATCCAAGAACAGCGGATCCACCACGCGATTGAGGGCCGCATCCAGTTCAATCTCGGCAGTGTTCGGCGTGTTGGCCTTGGCGTTGCGATAGCGCTGATCCCGGGCCACCTGTGGCGCGATCTCATCACGGATCAGACGACGGATGCGGTCTTCGTCGCTAAAGTTGGTGCCGTGCTGCTCATTGAAGTTGGTGACGATCACCGAGAGCGGATCCAGCTCGGGCTCGGGCTTGAAGCCACCGCCTGAAATCGGCGCCGGATCGAGGATCGCGTCATCATCAGGCAGCGGCAGCGGGCGCTGGCCCTGCTTGTCGATGCGGTAGCTATCGAGGTCGATCAGCTCCAGCATGCCCTTGGTGAGATCGTCTTCTTCGGGGGCGGGCAAGGCGCGCACCAGCAGGGTGAGCAAAATCGAGAGCTTCTCCCATTCGGGGTTGGCATACGGCAGGATCGTGGCCAGAAAGTCGTAGCTGCGCACGAAAGCCTTGGCCTTGCTCTTGAAGGCCACCTGGTCGTCTTCGTTTAGATGCTCAGTATAGATCTGGCGGCATTGATTCAGGATCGGCTGCAGGGCTTCGCGATCGCTGTTGCTGAGAAAGAGACCCACGAACTCCTCCACCTGCTCCCACGTGTAAACCCTTAGCTGATCGAGGCTGTCGCGCAGATCGTTCAGTTTATTGGGGTCGGTTTCCTCGCTAAGCAGGGTGGTCTTGTAGTAATCGGCGAAGGCGGCCTGCACGGCATCGGCATTGTCCTGAAAGTCGAGTACGAACACGCGCTTCTTGCCGGGAGCGGCGCGGTTGAGGCGCGAAAGCGTTTGCACCGCCTGGATGCCGCCCAGGGGCTTGTCCACATACATGGCCTGCAGCAAGGGCTCGTCGTAACCGGTCTGAAACTTGTCAGCGCAGATCAAGAAGCGGTGCGGATCGTCCTGAATGCGGCTGGTGATCTCGCTGCTGGGGAAGCCATTGAGGGAGGCTTCGCTCACCGGGCCAGCACCGTAGTTGTGCTCGCCAGAAAAGGCCACGATCGGTAGGTAAGGGCTGCGCCGTTCCGCCAGATAGGTGCGAAAAGCACCGAAATACTGCACCGCCCGCTCGATGCTGCCTGTCACCACGATGGCGCGGGCCTCGCCCTTCATCTCCCGCAGTGGCAGCACGTCGTCGAGAAAATGATCCACCATGATCTCGGCCTTGCTGCGGATGGCGGTGTCGTGGCTTTCCACATAGCGCCGCAGCTTGCCGCGGGCCCGTTTGCTGTCGAACAGCGGATCAGCCTCGATCGTTTTCGCCAGCCGGTAGTAACTGCTGACCGGCATGTAGTACTCCAACACGCTGAGAATGAACTGTTCCTCAATCGCCTGCTTCATCGTGTACACATGAAACGGCCGCCTTCCGATCTTGCCCTCGCCGTCTGGCGGCAGGGGTATGCCGAACAGTTCCAGCGTCTTCGCCTTAGCGGTGGCGGTGAAGGCGAAATAACTGGCGTTCTTCAGCAAGCGGCGGCTGCGCAACCTCTCCTCGATCACCTGGTTCACGAAATCTTCGATGTCGGTGCCTTCTTCCAAGGGTTGGCTGCCGTCGGCGAGCGACTGGTTGAGCGCGGCGGAAGCCTTGCTGCCCTGGCTGGAGTGGGCTTCATCGATGATCACCGCATAACGCCGTCCAGGCGGTGCGTTATCGAGCTGACGGCTGAGTTCGGGGAAGGTCTGCAGGGTGCAGATGATGATCTTCTTGCCGGCCTCCAAAAACTGGCGCAGTTGCTGGGTCTTGGAGCTGCCCCGGCCGGTCACGGCGCCCACGGTGGCCCCCACCTGCATGAAATCGAGGATGTTGCCGCGCAGCTGTTCATCGAGATTGCGCCGGTCGGTGACCACGATCACGGTGTCAAACACCCGCTCGCCGTTGTGGGTCACGTCTCCCACCTGGTGGGTGAGCCAGGCGATCGAATTGCTCTTGCCGCTGCCGGCGGAATGTTGCCCCAGGTAGCAGCGGCCGGCGCCGTGGGCAGCCACATCAGCCAGCAACGAGCGCACCACATCGAGCTGGTGGTAGCGGGGAAAGATCTGCTTGTAGGTTTTGCGAACAGTGCGGCGATTCTTCTTTTGCACCACCTGGGCGTAGTTCTCCAGGATGTCGGTAAGGCTGGCGGGGGTGAGGATCCGCTCCCAGAGGTAGGCCGTGGCCAGGCCGGCGGGGTTGGGTGGGTTGCCGGCGCCGCCGCTGGCGCTGCCCTGATTGAAGGGCAGAAACTCTGAGGCTATGCCCTGCAGCTGGGTGCAGAAGCTCACCTCCTGTTCATCCACGGCGAAGTGCACCAGGCAGCGGGCGAAGGCGAACAGGGGCTCGCGGGGATCGCGATCCGTCTTGTATTGCTCAATGGCGTGACGGACGTTCTGGCAGGTGAGGTTGTTCTTGAGTTCGAAGGTGGCCACCGGCAGGCCGTTGACGAACAAGGCCAGATCGAGGGCGCGGCGGGCCTGGTCGCTGCTGTAGGCGAGCTGGCGGGTGAGGCTGAAGCGGTTCTGTGCAAACAGCTCGGCGGCGCGGGAATTGCCAGGGGAGGGGGTGCCGAAACAGAGCTGTATCTCGTGGGGGCCGTGGCGGATGCCCTTGCGCAGCACCTCCACCACGCCTCGCTTGCCGATCTGCTTCTCCAGGCGAGTCAGGAATTGCCGGCGTGTGGGCCCATCCACGCTGATCTGCACGGCTTCGGCCACGGCGGGCTGGGTGGCTTCGAGAAAGCCCTGCAGTTGCACCAGATCGAGGCAGAAGTTGCGGTCGTAGTGGCGCGAATCCCCCAGCAACCAACCGGTTCCGCCACTAACCGGCACAGCTGTGGAGGTGGTCTGGTGGGGCGGTTCCAGCAGGTGGGTGCGCCCGGTCATGGCTCGGGTGATCAGCGCTTCCAGGCCCTGCTCGCTGGTGTCGGTGGGCATGGGGCCGGGAGAATGGTGGGCCTTGGCTCAGTTTGGGGGATCGGGGCTAATAATGGAAGAAGCCCGGTTGGATCTGGTCTTTGGCGGCCGGCTCTACTAGCAGGCTTTACTAAGTTGTTTGCTAAGGGTCTGCTGTGGAGGGGGTCTTAGTAAAGCCCATGGGAACAGGGCTCAGGATCCACCGTGCGCCTTCAAGCGAGCCGGTCGGCTCGATCCGGCCAGCTCGGCGCAGCTCCTGCGTCAGGCCAGTGGCTCGGCTGTACAGGACGTTGCTTGCTCCAGTGACTCGACCCAGCCCTGATCAGCCAGAACGGCACTGGCGATCTGGATCTGGCGGGACGAAAACTGCTGTTTGCGAGGACTCCAGCCATGGAAGAGCTGCACCAGCTCGCTCAGCGACGAGGGATGTTCCTGCTTGTGGAGCCAGTGGACGGTGGCGAGCAGTTCCAGACCAAAGGGGCTTTCGAAGCCGGAGACGAGATCAGAAACGCGCCGAAAACGAGCCTCGGTATCGGGATGATCAGAGAGAAACTGTAAGGCTTGCTGTTCAGCGCCTTTGGCGATTTCTAGTTTCTTGGAGGGCTCATCACCTCCATCACCATATCCCTTGATGTAATGTCCTTCTATGGCTTGTAAGACATTCCGGAGATTTTCGGCATAGGGCCCATAAGGAGCCTTTACATAGCGGAGCTTGAGCTGTTGATTGGCTTCTTGCAAGAAGTACATGAGTTTATGAACTTCTAAAAGGGAAACAAATGGATCGAGCAGGCCTTCGAGATAGCGATGCATTAAGCCAATTAAAGCTGCGCGCCCTGGAGTCATTGCCGGAGCATTATTGGCGATGACAGTGGGCCTGACGGCATCCGCGCATGCTGGTGCATAGAGATAAATCTGGACAGAATTCAAAGGAGCCAAAGCAGCTTCGATTCGAGGCTTGACAACAGGCCAGGCAAGCCCACCTAGTCCACAACCAAGGGGAGGAATTGCGATGCTAGTGATGCCATGTTCCTCGATGACGCGAACCAAATCGACAAGCCCGGTTTCAATATCTTCTAGCCGGCTTTTCGCTCGCCAGTGCCGCTTGGTGGGGAAATTGATGATATAACTAGGACCCTGCAGGAGGCCGGTGCTGGTAATGAACATGCGGCCTGGCTGCACTTCCTCGCGCTTGCAGGCTTGGGCGTATTGCTTGTAATTGTCAGGGAAAGCGTTTTTGAACTGCAGCGCGATGCCCCTTCCCATCACGCCAACACAGTTGACGGTGTTCACCAGGGCCTCGACAGGCGCAGCCAGGATGTTGCCGCTGGAAGGGTGAATCATGCTCGTTGCCCACCCTGCTCAATAGTACCAGTCCAGTTTAATTTGAATGGGTGGTTTGTGTCCAGTGGTCGTGAGGAAATGTTCAACAATGGCTCGAACTGCCTCGTTGTGAACGCCGATGCGGCGAACCAGCGACCAGGGGACTTGATCTTCCACTAAAAATTCGGATTGCTTGGCCTCCTTGATATCTGCCTGGTTCCATTGCCGGGCCTGAATGGCCTGCCAATTGAGTTGGCTGAGGTTTGCCAGTGAACTGTAGTCATCAAAGTAGCGGGAGCCTGCATTGCCCATGGTGATGGCCCAGCGTTTGCCTGCCTTCGTTGCCCAATCACTGACGGACTGCAGATCAAATTCAAGATGAACAATGGGGGCCTGCCCGCCTCCATAGGTGAGCGCTGGATCGTTGCCTTTATGTAGCATGTAGAGCATGATTGAGCGCGGGCAATAATAGAAGGGAACGCATGCGCCGACGTAGAGATCTGGATGGCTTGTGAGGGTGAGCTCGTTGCGCCGCCGTTGCTTGATGGTGCTCATGCCGATGGCTGTGCCACTGGGGGCTCGGCTACTGATGATGGCATCGGAATAAAGAAAGCCATCCTGGAGCAAAGACTGCAGCCGATCGTAGTGAAGAATATGATAAATCCGGGGTTTGGAGGGTGGCAACATGATCCCTTCTTTCAATCCATGCTTTCTGTTTCAACGTCTTCGTCCTCAAATTCCGGCTCTTCCTCTTCCGGCTCCAGCTGCGCACCTTTGACGTTTTGAGGCTCCGGCAACCCCGCCGCCACCTCCCGCACATCCAGCTTGCCCGTCACCACATCAGCAATCAGGCGGGTGCGGTATTCGCGGAGGAGGGTGATTTCGCGTTCGGTTTTGTCTATAACTAGGGATGGAGCCTCCGTTAGCTCTGTGACCTTGGCGATAATTTCTATCTGCTCAGAAAGTGGTGGGGCGAGGATCTTCATCCAGCCAATGTCATCCATATTGAAATGACTTACTGTTGATCCCTGACAGGTGAGTTCTATCAGTTGTCGTGGTGGACCTGCGTAGATCATATGGACGAGGAACTGGCTATCATAGATTCCCCTTTGTGGTTTCATCAGGACAGTTCTTTGCCCTAGGCATACTCTCGCGTCCTCCGGAATGATGCAAGCTTCACCTGCAGGTGCTTCCCGTGTAAAAATAACGTCGCCTGCTTCTGGAACAGCCCTTTGGGTCCATTCAGTGAATGCCTTGGCTGACGTGCAATAAGTTCCACTCCATCGGAGAAGCCCATTACGAACTGCGGAAGTTCGTACAACGCGATAGTTGCTTTGCTGAACAAATGGGGCGGTCTTGTGCTCGCAGTCCACAAGTCTGCTGAGAACCCGCTTAAGTGCCAGCACCTCCCAATGCACCGGAATCTCCCCCAGCCAGGGAATCCCTGAATCCTTGAGCGGCACGGAGGGATTCAGCCCCCGCGTCACGGCACGATGGATGATGGCCTGTTTCTGCTCTTGCAGCAGGGCGATGATGCGGCGCTTGGCGCCGATGGTGCTATCCAGGCGGTTGGTGGCCCAGGCGAGGAAGCGGGCGATGAATGCTTGTTCGGCGATGGGCGGGACGGCAACTGGCATCCGCCGGAAATCGGAGAAGTCAAGGTTCTGGCGCAGGCCTGATCCGTATCCATAGATTGCCTTAGTAATATCCCAGGCATTAAGGATCTGATAGCCGAACTCTGGCAGTAAGCCAGCCGACGTGGACAAAGCTAGATAGGCAGATGTGATAATGCCTCGATCTCGCACGATGCCCGTCCTTAAACTTGTTTTGTCATTCTGGAGGTCTGTTGTTCGTATGACGGTGACTCCAGGATTAACGATCTGGTAGGTCTCAAAAGATTCGGGAACAAGCCCATGCAGCTTTTCGGTAGGCTTCACCACAATCCGACCATAACTGAGTGACAGGATAGTTTTCTCATTCATGCCCGTGTTGCGCTCGCGAATCGGGCTGAAAGCGCCTGAGGCTGGCCTGATCTCCCAATGCGCCGGCACCTGCCCCAGCCACGGCAGCCCCGAATCCTTGTACTCCGGATAAGGCTTCAGATCCTCGATCATCTGCGGGTCTCCTTATGCCTCACGGATCTGATCGCAGCACTCCAACACCCTCTGCAGTTTGATGCCAAGCGCCTGCATCCCTGGCTCGTCCTCAAGCGTGACCCGTTGCTCGTCCACCGTGCCTTGGTCGAGATCCAACGCATGCCACTCGGCTGTGGCGCTGCTTGGGTCGAATTCGATCGATAGATCCAGGCTGCCGATCCGCCACTCCGCTTCTACACCTCCCTCGGGTGTGGGAAAGAGCCTGGGTTGCTGCACATTGTTGCGCTGGTGCGCCCCAAGCCACTCCACCACCAGCTCCAGCAGGTCGCGGGAAGGCGGTAGCCCTTCGCCATCCAGCCAGGCAGGCGCCAGATCCAGCAGCTCCATGCATCGCTCAGCCTTGCGCATGGGCGCCAAAGGGTTCCATGTTAATGGCAGCGTTTCGTATGCCATTCCTCACCTCGCCCTCACCAGCAGCCCATCGAGCAGGCCCTCAGCTTCCGCTTCGATGGCGCGGATGTCGGCGGCGATCTCGGCCAGGGTGCGCAGGGGCTTGGGTTTGTAGAAGTGGCGGGTGAAGCTCACCTCATAGCCCACCCTGGTGGCCTCCGGGTTGAGCCAGGCATCGGGCGTGTAGGGCAGCACTTCCCGCTGCAGGAAGGCTTCGATGCCGCCCTCCTCCAGCAGGGGAATCTGCTCGCTGTCGCGCAGGTCTGCATCGGGTTCGTACTCCACCACGCAGGTCTTGCCGCCCAGCTCCTGAGGAAACAGGCCGCGCAGGGGATCGGCTGCCACCCGGCCGCCCTTGTGCACCTTGGCAATCACCGGCGGAGCGCTCTCCTCCCGCCAGCTCACTTGCTTGAGCAGCAACTTCAGGTCTATGGCGCTGAGCTTGAGGCCCTGCAGTTTGAGGGCATTCTGCACCTCGCGGCGGAAGTGGTTGTGGTCGTCGAATAGCTCCTCGCCGAACAGCTCCCGCAACGCCTCGGCCGCCGTCGCCAGCTGGGAATCACGCTGCCAGGTGGCCGGATCAAGCAGCTTCTTGCGGCGCTTCTCGGGGATGCCGCCCTTGCCGCTGGGTTGGCTGTCGCCCTCGTCGTCAGCGCCATCGTCGTCGTCCTCAGCGGCATCATCGCTGGAGCACCAGTCGCGTAACCGCTGCTCCAGTTGTGGCTTCAAGCCGGCGAAGTTGTTCAGCAGCGCATCGCCGTAGTCGTCCCAGAACGTTTCGCGGATTTGCCGGTCGCCCGAAGCGCTGCGCAGCGCCTCAATCGCTGCCGCTGTGATGCGGCTGTGCAGCCGCAACGGCCGCTCTACGCTCACCTTCCAGTAGCCGAAGGCCTCATTGACAAACACCTTGGCGTGTTCGCTCTCCTCCATCGCGTCATAGGCCGCCATCACCCGCTCAATGTCGGCCGGGCCCATGATGCAGTTCTTTTTACCCTGGTTTTTGCGCAATGGCACGAACCAGCCGCTGGCATCGATCAGCTGCACCTTGCCCTGCCGTTCGGGCGTCTTGCGGTTGCTCAGCAGCCACACATAGGTGGCAATCCCCGTGTTGTAGAAGAGGTTTAAGGGCAGGGCCACGATCGCCTCCACCCAGTCGTTCTCGAACAGCCAGCGGCGGATGTTGCTCTCGCCTGAGCCCGCGTCGCCGGTAAACAGCGAGGAGCCGTTGTGCACCTGGGCGATGCGGCTGCCCAGGGGCGAGTCATGGTTCATCTTGCTGGCCATGTTGGCCAAAAACAGCATCTGGCCATCACTGGAGCGCGTCACCAGCGATAGCATTTCGCCAAGATGGTTCACCTGGAAGCGCGGATCTTTCATGTCTTTCTTGCCGCCCATCGCTTCCAGATCTTTCTTCCAGCTCTTGCCATAGGGTGGGTTGGAGAGCATGAAATCAAACACCATCCCCGCAAAGGCATCGTGCGACAACGTTGACCACTCGGCGCCGCCCATGATCGTGTCGGCGTGTTCGCCTCCCCCCTTGAGCAGCATGTCGGCTTTGCAGACCGCATAGGTTTCCGGGTTGATCTCCTGGCCATAAAGGCGGGTGACCACCTCCTGCCCAAAGGCCGCCGCCAGCTCGCGCATGGTTTCGTCCGCCACGGTGAGCATGCCGCCGGTGCCGCAGGCGTCGTCGTAGAGCAAATAGGTGCCACTCTTCACCAAGGCGGCAATCGGGCGGAACATCAACGTGGTCATCAACCGCACGGCATCGCGCGGCGTCCAGTGCTCACCCGCTTCCTCGTTGTTCTCCTCATTGAAGCGGAGTACCAGCTCTTCGAACACCGTGCCCATGGCGTGGTTGTCGAGCGCCGCCGGGCTTAGATCCACCTGGGGATCCAGGAATTTGCTGATCAGCGTGCCGAGAGAATCGGAGCGCGAGAGAGTAGGGATATGGTTGCGGAATTTGAAATTCTCCATGATATCTTGCACATTCTCTGAAAATCCCTCCAGATAGGCCTCGAAATCAGCCCGTAGTTTCTGTTCACTGCCCCGGCTGGTCAGATCGCGCAGTACAAACGGAGAGATGTTGTAAAAAGCCTGCCCTGCCGCCGCCCGCAGGGCAGCCGCCTGCTCGTTGATCTCGGCCGCATCCAGACGGGCCTTCGCCTCCAGCACCTTCGCTTTGCTGGGCTCCAGCACCGCATCAAGCCGCCGCAGCACGCACATCGGCAGGATCACATCCGGGTACTTGCCCCGCTTGAACAGATCCCGCAGCACGTCGTCGGCGATGCCCCACAGGAAGCTCACAATCCGGTTGTGGGTGGCCTGGTCCATGGGCTTTGGCGAAGCGCTCCTGCAGTGTTCAGTTTCGCCACCGTAGGCACTGGCCCCCAGCGGACCCCGCCCGCGACAGCGGCAAGCCGCAGGTGTTGCTGCCGATCAAGGGGCTGCTGGGCCTCCACGGCCTGGCCGGCCGCCTCGCCAACCCCAACTTCGCCGGCAAGGCGCCGCCGGAGGTGATGGCTGAATGCCAGGCGAATCTGGCGGAAGCTCGGGCCCAGGCGGGAGCTGGTGCGGGGGCGGTTGTGGGAGTTGGGCTGAGGTGCGAGCGGCTGGATAGGGGCTGAAGTGCAGTCGTAGCAGAAGGACTGAACCACCGGTGGCACTGAATAAAGGGCCGATGTCGGCACCCACCAGCCCCGTGACCATCCCTCACCCTGACTCCAGCAGCACCCACCGGCTCCGGCCCGCCAGGTGACGGCACCCAGCCGCAAGCCTCGCCAGACTCACCACAGTTGAAGCGCCCCTGGCCCGGCCGCGACCGTCTCGGTTTTGACAGGCTCGGTCTGACCCAGGCCATTGGCGGATTGATTCTCGGTCTGATCGCCCTGTTTTCGTCCTATGACCACATCACCCTCGCCGGCCGCAGCCTCCCAATCCAGCAGCAATGGGGCATCCCTTTCATCGCTGCCTCGGTGGCGACAATTTTTGTCGATGCTCAATTGGCGACGGGATCCCGGATACGAGCAGCGGATGAGGCTGATCGAGCAGCGCACGATAGAAACCGAGATCGCGATCTTGCGCGAGAGGCAAAAGAGACTGCGGATCGAGAAGCAGATCGAGCAAATGAAGAAAGAAGACGAGCTGCTGGAGAGAGAAGAAGAGCTGCTGGAGAGAGAAGAAGAGCGGCTGAAGAGAGAAGAAGAGCTGCTGAAGGAAGAAGACGAGCGGCTGGAGAGAGAAGACGAGCAAATCGAGAACGAAATCGAGCAGCTGAGGCGAGAAAATGCCAGGCTCAAGATCTTGCTTGCCTGCGTCGATCAGCTCTGCTTTCCGCCCGAGTCCAGCTCGAACCCACCGAAATCAACCGAGACCGATTGCGGGCCTTCCTCTCTCTGATGGGACAACCGCCCCTGGGTGATGGCGATGGGGTCTGAACTCCACCCCACCCCACGCCATGGGCCTGCACCCCGCAAGGGATCCGGCGCAAGCCCAGCTGACCGAAACTGGAGGCGACAGCTTCAGCAGCAGCAACAGCGATGGCGGCCAAAGGCACAGCGAGCGGCAGTCTCAATGCCAAAAATCTCGAAGCCCTGGGGGCGGCGAGGCTGGCGGAGCTTCTCATCCTGCTTTGCGAGGGCAACAACGCCAGCAAGCGGTTGCTGCGGCTGGCGCTGGCCGAGCAAAAGGGGCCTTTGGAGATGGCGCGGGAGCTGCGCAAGCGGCTGGCCAGCATCGCCCGCTCCGACAGCCTGCTTGACGACCACCAGCGCGATGAGCTGCTGCGGGAGCTGGAGCGGCAACGCCAGGCGATCTGCGGACCTATCGCAGAACACGACGCCAATCTGGCGGCGGATTTGCTCTGGGAGGTGCTGGAGCTGTCGGAAGAGCTGATCGAGCGTTGTGATGACCGCGATGCGGTGCTGCGGGATTGGTTCCATCAGGCCAGCGCCACCCTCGGCCAGGTAGCACTGGCGGCCCCCGGCAAGCCGCAGAACTTGGCCGATCAGGTCTATGCCGCCGTGGTGAGCAACAGCTATGGCCAGTTCGATCCGATCGTGCGCGATCTGGGCCCGGCATTGGGGCCCGAGGGGCTAGCCCATCTACGCCTGCGCCTGGAAACCCTGCGCCAGCAAAACAGCGGCAGCACGAGAGACAAAACCAAGCCTATCTGGCTCGTGAGCATCGCCATGCTCGACATCGCCGATGCCCTGGGCGATGCCGAGGCCTATCTGGCCGAGTATCGCGACCACAGTCCCGAGGCGCTTACCGTGCCGGCGATTGCGGCCATGGTGGCGACGCGGCTCACCAAGGCCGGCCGGGCGGAAGAGGCGCTGACCCTGCTGCAAGCTGCCGACCCCAGGCTTGGTCAGCGACGTACTGGCGCCGAGGAGTGGTGCGACGCGCGCTTGGTTGCACTGGATGCCCTTGGCCGCAGCGACGAGGCCCAGGCCCAGCGCTGGGAGTTCGCCCTGAAGGAGCTGTCAGCCCGCCATCTGCGCGATTACCTCAAACGGCTGCCGGCCTTTGAGGACATGCCCGCCGAGGAGAAGGCCCTCGATCTGGTGGCGGACCACGACGACCTGGAGGAGGCGCTGTGGTTTCTGCTGCACTGGCCGGAGCCGCACCGGGCCGCCCGGTTGGTGCTGACTGCGCCCAAGCCCCTGAATGGCGATCGCTACTTCCTGCTGGCGCCGCTGGCAGAACTGCTGGAAAAACGCCAGCCGCTGGCGGCCACAGTTTGCCTGCGGGCGATGATCAATTTCACGCTCAAGGTGGCGCGCTCCAAGCGCTATCCCCACGCAGCCCGCCATCTCGAAACCTGCCACCGTTTGGCCGCCGCCATCAACGATTGGGGGGAGCTGGTTGATCACCGCAGCTATATGTTGCAGCTGCGCCGGGATCACGACCGCAAGCGTGGCTTTTGGAGTGAGGTGACTAAGGCGATAATTCCAGAGGCGGAGGGGGGAGTTAAAGCTGTGGATAAGGGTGTGGTGGAGAAAGGGGGGAAGGGTAGGGGGCTGCGGGGTCCTGGAAACACGGACGGCGAGGCTGGGTCTGTTCAGCCAGGGTTATGGTGAAAGGCAGCATTCGTTAATGGCAATGCCTTCCGTTAAGGCGATTAATATTGCAATAAAATTGGGGTACAAACAAGTTTGTAATTAAAACTCGATTTATCAATCATAGTTCTTTTGGGTCATGCAGCAGAACAGACATATAATAGTATTGTTTACAGGAGGCTTGCAGACCGGCAATTCTCCACTAGAGTCGGGTTGTACTTGATGGGTGTTCATGCTGATGCCGGCTTCTCAAGGCGCCGCCAAGAGCAGCGAGCTGTGCCTTGCGGTAATGGCCAAGAAAAATTACAGGAACCACCAATGATGATAGCGAGCAACCAAACTACCATTAGCTTAAATCACCTCAATACAGTGTCAACCAAATACAAACAGTAGACATGGTAAAAAAGGTAGCGACACCAAAGGAATCTGCAGGTGGTGGATTCACGTTTGAGGATAAGGTCTCGGCGTCGTTTCTGTTGAAGATGCTTGCTGGTGAATACCCGCTTAAGCCTGAAGACGGGCAAATTGAGGAAGTCCGCTTTCAGAAACGAGTTGATGGCTGGTATCTCGACGACCTGGTTCTCCTGCTTCGGCGGCCAGACGATAGTGAATACACACTTGCAGTTTCCGCAAAAAGCAATACGCAGATAACGAAATCCGGCTTTCCTCCAGACTTTAGGGATGCAGTATGGGAACAAAGATGCCATCTGGGTACGCAAAAATTTGACTTGACATCAGATTACCTATCACTCGCGACGTCAATCATCGATCCCAAGGTAAAGACTGCTTGGGATAAATTGCTAAGAAAGGCGATCGAAGCAGACACTTCTGAATTTGACAAACGACTAAAAACTTCGAAATATTCCAACAATATCGAGCAAGCAATTTTTGAAAGCTTAAGCTGTCCAACCACGATTATTCTTACAAAAACACCAGCAGACACCACTGTACTGCTTAAACGACTAAGACACTTCCAATACGATTTTGAAAGCAACCCTTCTGATGACGAAAACAACTGCACCCGCCGATGTGTGCAACTACTACGAGATGGTGGACAACAGCAGGCAATATCCTTGTGGACTGAGCTGAAGATATTTGCAAGGGAATTAGCTACGGCGGGTGGAGACTTGAAACGAACAGAGTTGGCGAATCGGCTACGGCGGCGTCAATTCTCTCTGATCGAGTTTCCAAATTACGTTTCTGATTGGGGTAAGATTTCATCCGATTTTAAGGTACGCATCGAACGTGTCAGAGACCGACTGGCCCGTAAGGTTGAACTTATACGAGAACTATCCGAGTTTCCGAAGCGCGAGCAGACCATTACTGCCTTAGTCGGTGCTAGCGGTTCAGGCAAAACGGTACTAGCAAAACAACTCGCCACCAAAGCCGCTGGTGATGGCCATGTTGTTTGGCTCACAGCGGCAGATCTTAATAAGACTTCAATATCTGAGCAGTTTGCTGCTCTCGGTCTTGCCTATTCATTCCTGGAATTAGTTGAGCAATCGATTGGTAAAGCAGGCCTAATAGTTATCGACAGCGTCGAGCGCCTTGACCAAAATGGATTGTCTAACCTGACAGTATTGCTACGGCGGTCAACATCGAACACTAATTCAACTGCATGGTCATTCGTATTCACTTGTATCAACGATTCGTGGGAACGCACACTTTCAGCACTCAAGCGGGAATACAGCGCTGAACTGAACGTTGCAGTTCAAACAGTCGAGTTTCGATTCGACCGCCACCACGATCAGATCGCTGAAGCATTCCCCACGATTTCAAAAATGTTACTACGCCCGCATTTGGCAGGTGTTTTTTCAAATTTGAAAATGCTGGACTTGGTTGTGTCGAATGCTAGGGAGGCTATACAAAACACACCTTGGGTCGGTGAGACTGACATCCTCGAATGGTACTGGACTCAACACATCCAAAATGGAGGGGATGGGACGGCCCGTTCGCGCTTCCTGCAAAAGCTGGCACGCACAGAAGCGGAACGTTTTTTGACAGCCGTTCCGGTCGGTGATTTCGACAACAGTGAATGTCAGCTTTCACAGGGATTAATAGCAGATCAGGTCATCTTTAACCGTGATGAAAGGTTCGGATTTGAACATGACCTGTTTGGGGACTGGTCGCGAGCTCGTTATCTATTGAGCCAGCAAGAGGAAATCGTGCGCCTAGCGAAAGAGTATTCAGTGAATCCTTGTTGGCACCGTGCTATTCGTCTTTTCGGTTTACGTCTGCTCGAAAATGGCTCGCGAGTCGAACAATGGACACAGCTGATTGCTCAGTTATCGCCGGACAACCAACCCAACGTCCAAAGCGACTTGGTCTTGGATTCAGTCGCGTTAGCGGGTAATGCTGAAGCCTTGCTCAGGCAAGTGTGGCCAACGCTAATGGCAACGGGCGGAAAACTACTCCGCCGCCTTCTGACTCGTTTCCTGCATATCGCAACACTGCCTAATCCATTGTATGCGAGCGAAACTAGGTTTGCCGCGTTGCCTCGAATACCTCTATCTCCATACTGGCTCCCAATGCTCCGTATCTTGTTTGAGAAAAGAGCCGAAGCGCTCCCAAATGCGACCAATCAAATAACGGAAATAGCCGACCTTTGGCTGAGATCTTCAAGAGATAATTTGCCTCTACGTGCTGAGTCTGGACATTTATTACTTGACGCGGCCCAGTACATTATTGAGGAAATCAGATTGCAGAATTGGCAGGTAGATAGTAATTTGTGCACTAGCGTGTTTTCACGGTTTTTGATCGCTGCAACCGTCTTTCCAGATAAAGTTTCTGAACTTGCACTTGCGCTCGTTGAGCGACGTGATAATTCACTCTTTGCCTCAGATAAAGAAGTTTTATCAGAAGAAAGCCAAGAAGTGCCAGATGAAGATGGCTTTGCCAACATCTTCGACCCACGGGGTCCACTGGCAGATCCGTGGCCCGATGGTCCACTTCGCAACGTAAACCAATGCGTTCATAATGGTTTCTTATCTGATACCGATCCACTTCAGCACTTGTTTGCAGTCCGCCCCGATGTCGGCAAGGAAGTATTGCTAGCCCTTTTAATTTTTGAGCCATTACCACAGTTTCGTGAATCTTTTGGCGGAATACGAGATGAATTTCTACACGTTGCGACGAAACGGGATTGGTGTCCCCCAATGTATTTTCGTGGCCCATTCTTGTCATTTCTCCTTGCTAACAGAGAGAAAGGGGTGGAAACAATTGTCGCCTTGCTGAATTTTGTAACAGACCGTTGGATCGGATATCGAGACAAACCACCTCTATCAATTCGCATTTCCGTTGGGGCAGAAAACTATGAATTTTTTGGCTCTAGTGATGCGTACTTCTGGTATCGCGATTCAGTTCATTCACCAAACGTGGTTGTGCCTGCGTTGATGGCGCTAGAGAGATGGTTCTATTGGTGCCTGGAAAACGAAGAGACGATCGCTCCCGTTATTCAGCAAATATTGAGCACTTCACGGAGTACATCGCTGTTGGGCGTGCTCGCTGCCGTGGGCCGTAAGTCGCCCATGCTTTTCAATGATGAACTACGTGCATTAGTTCCGGTTTGGCAACTTCAAGACTGGGAGGAGAACTACAAATTTCAGCAACTTGAATCTTTGCAGGGAACGGCAATGATGATGTGGAGTCGGTGGGGAGAGTCGTTATTTAACCTTGTGCAGGAATGGCATACCCTTGATCATCGAAAGATAACTATCGGTGAAGTGTTGCTTCAGCAATTCTTTAACAATGCAGATGCCCGCTTAATTCTGATTGGCGCACAGCGACAATGGGCTGAAGAGCTAGAAAATCTAGGAGGCTCGGCGGACGCCGGGTTCCTCGAGAAGATCGTTATCCAATTCGCCGAAAGCAATTGGCAGATGCGGAAAGTTGAAAATGACATCGCGGTTGTGTTTGAAGAACCTGAGGAACGAAAGCAGAGACTAGCTGAAGTTCGCATAGCGAATGATAAACACATTGAAGTACTCTCTTTTCCAATGTACTGCCGAAAAATGATAGACGAGAAGAAAGTGCTGGCGCCATCTGAGTTGGAATCTTTCTGGGCACGTCTGAAGGTTATTGCAGACGATGCGGAACAAGCACGAAATCGGGGGGATAGGCCTGAAGACGCAATTATGGGTGGTATCGCGGTCCTTGAGCTGTTGCACCAAGAATGGATCGAAGCTGATCCAGAGCGCGAGGAGTGGTGCGGAGAACAGTTTTTAAAGATACTGGAGAACCCACCGGCGCGTCCTCAGTTTCACATCGCCGAATCCACATTCAATTGCCACTGGGACAATTTCGCTGCCATGCTGATTCCAAGTATACTTGCCGCTGCTCCAAATCTGGAGGTATATAGGAGTCTTTGTGCTGAATTCGCGTTGAGATTTAATTACAGCGTAATTAAAGATCTTATGGCCTCTGCGTTTGAGCTACGGGAGACTCTTGGTGATGACTTTCGGCGACTTCAACATCTGATCCTTGTATCCTCCGGAATACGCAACGTCGACATCGAAACCCACGGAGGAAATAGCTTTTGGGGTTGCCCTGATATTAAGTTCAATATTGTAACCAGTTACAAAAAATTGATCAACCAATTCACTAAGGCATCGTTGTCCGCAGACATACCAAGCCTGTGCGAGATTGCTGAAGAGGCCACAGACACAATTGTCAAGATGGTCCAACAGCAACACAAGGTTTCAAACGGCAAGCGCCGTACCGTAAAGGGTGAAGCCTCAATTGCAAGGCAAATCAAGCGTAGTTACGGATTTGAGCCTATGCAATTGCAAGCCGGCTTTTGCTGGCTTAAAAAGACCATAGACGTGAATGATCCGAGTAAGCAGGCGGAATCGATCTCTACTCTTGCGAATCTCTTGCATGGCATCTTGCGGCCTCTGGGCGGGATTGACGAAGCTCTCTCCGATTGTGACGACAACAATGCATTCTTTTCTTTCCCTCATCAGCAGAGCACTTGGATCTTTCAACTCATTGCTGAAGTGATTCCGAAGTATGCGCAAGCGTGTTCAACTCAGCAGCTATGGGAACCAATTTTGTCATACGGACTGGAGCGAGTACATTGGGTGGAGTCGTTTATTTCCGATTGGTTCATCTACGGCTTGCGAGTTGAAGGTTGCGAAGATGCATTCTTCCTTGAATGGAAGGCAATGATTGCCTTTGCTTGGACGAAAGATAACTGGCGGAGAACACAGGTACGAAACCATCAAACAAATGACGAACTGTTTCGATACTTGATGGGTTTGGGTAATTTCGGATACGTTTGCTTTGAGGACGTAAAGTTTCGAAAGCATGTTGCTTCTATGAAGCCCGAATTCCAAAAATGGACAGATGAATTCTTTCCCCACCCCGAAGCCATAAGTGCGTATGCACTTTTTCTAACATATCCATCTACAATCGACTATCTGCGTGAAGGAATTCATAAACTTGCGGAAGTGTCAAACCAATTTAAAGATTGGTACTGGAGCGATTCCTATCAACTAGAATATGCCTTGCTCAAGTTGCTAGAGCACGACTGGCAAAACAACACTCGCCTGATTTTATCTGATGTGAAAGTTCGACAACGATTCGCAACTCTTCTTAAATCGATGACAGATCGCCAAGTTCCTCAAGCCTTAGAATTGCAAGACAGAATGCTGAGGGCTAAATAGGAGAAGAAACGTGAAGATTAAAATGAAGTGGGCTCAACTCTTCCTCCTTAGTCAGTTCAAGCACACCAAACAGAAAGGTAATGTCATCAGCATCACAACCAAGTGCCACAAACTTCTCAGCAAGTAGATCAAGATCCAACTGATCCTCAGAGTGATCTGAATCATTACGACCAGGAACAGTAGCTTCCCTAAGAAGGGTGTTTAAGTCGCTTGATTCGATTAATTCTAGCGCTCTGTTTTGTCTTCTCAATATCTCGGTTTCGCTCCTCAATTGTTCTGTTTCTATCTTGATCTGCTTGGACTTGCTCCTCAATTGCTCGGTTTCTGTCTCGGTCTGCTTGGATTTTCTCCTCATGCTCTCGATCTCTTTCTTGGTGGATTCGTTTTGCTTCCTCAGCGAATCGATATCGCGCCACATCGGCGAAAGCCAGGAGGTCCTTCTGCTTCTCTCTTTTTTCACGCTGGTAGCCATAAATGCCAACCGTTGCAATCAATCCCAGCATCATAGGTCAGCTCCAGCCTGACGCCGGAAACCAGTCCGCGATCCCCAGCAATGAGGTGAGCAGCACCAGCACAACCGGCCATAGGCTCAAGGCCCTGGAGCGCAACAGCCCCCGCGTCCGCCACCGCCAACTGGCCTGGGCCTTGCGCCGTTGCAGTGCTGACAACTGGTGCCAACCAGCCTCCAGGGCCTCCACAACGATGCAGAGCGCACCAAGTGCGAGCAACACCTACCCAACCCTAGTGTGAAACCCCAAGGAAAGAACGGCCAGGATCAGGGCCCAGCCCAGTAGCAATACCCCGGCCAACCCAATGGGGACGGCAAGCAGCCGCAACGCGAATCTGCTTCCGGTTGTCCACAGTCGGCGCATGCTTATTCGCTGATGGGACAAGGATACGCCGGCTAGTTCCAGCCAATGGGATAAGACGCTGTAGCTGGTCTCAAATCGCGGGCCCTCGAGTTCAGTAACGTTGCAAGGCTCATTAAGATAAAGTCTAGGAACCTGCTGGTCCAAACCGAACTGAACTGAACTTAGCTGAATTAGTTGATATAAGCCAGCGGAGGCTAGTTACCAAGATAGCCAAACTGCACATATTCACCCCAGCTATGCCCCTCAGCTGCTCCAGATATCCGGCAGCGCAAGTCGTAACCCCAGCAACAACTCCCCATCCTCCATCGTCAACGCCAGCTCGAAGCGCAGGGTTGCACATGGGGCCGATTCGTTGCAACCGACCCGCCAGATCTCTACAGCCCCCTGCTCGGGAAACGGCAGCCAGCACGGCTGGGCTACTAGCGCGCCATTGTCACCCTCAACACTCGTTGACAGCGCGCTGTTCGTTTGGCTTCGCCTCAAACCAAACCAGGAAGCACTGCGAGGGAGGCTGATGCTGAGCGATCTCAGCTGTCCTTCAGATCCACATGGTCAATGGGCAGCCAGTCGATGCCTTCGATGCTGGCCACAACAGCCTGCAGGGCATACACAGCGCCTTCGGGGCTGTCATCGGAGCGGCCGCTGAAGCCAAGGACCACCTGATTTGGCCCGCGGTGCCAGTCGACTGGATGCTGCTTGTCCCCTTTGGTGCCCCAGCTTTCCAGGATACCGGGATCGGTTTCCAGCCGCAGTTTGTCGATGTTGGTACCGAACTCGCTGTAAATCCCGCGGATGCCCTCTCCCTCGTCAAAGTTGATGTCTCCCAGGTTGGTCCGACGCTCGCCTCCCTGGCTCACCTCCTGCACCGCATCTCCGCCCAGCTTGCTGCTGTATCGCAAACGCAGCTTGTCAACCCGCCAGCCAGCCTCCAGGCCGATTCCCACCAGCCGCACCCGGTTTTGCAAAGCTTTAGCTCGATCGAAGGGGAAAGGGAAGGGCTGACCCTTGTCCATCTTGCCGATGCGGGTGGAAGGCTCCTCTCGCACCTTTGCCTTGATCTTGGGTGAACCCAGGTCCAGGGAAGTCAGCTTGGGCAGCTGCAGGGGAGCGGCAGGCTTGGCTTCGTAGTCCTTCACGAGCTGGTCGAGGGTGGTCAGATCGGCCTTTGCCAATGCCTTGTTGACGCTCAGCTCGTTTGCATCCAGCAAGGAGATGCCGTAGGCGGTGAGCGTGACGCGAATGTCGTCCATCTGGTTGATCAGCTCCTGTATGCGTTGCCGTTGTCGCAGGAGGCCTTCAGGGCCAGTGAACAGATCGCGGTTGTGCTTCACCGGTTGAAAAGCGTTGTCCATGTCGGGAACCACTTCATATCCCTCGGTGGCCAGATCCATCAGAATCGGTCGGTCGATGACGGCTCGCTCGCCGAAGCCCAGGGCAAAGGGCACCAGGTTCTCTGGTGTGAGGCCAGGGAAGTCGCTGCATCCCCACACATGGCCCTGGAAGTCAAAGCTGATCCCGCTGCTGCGACTGGCCGTCTCCAGCTTGTGGTGCAGATCGGCACCAACCTGAAGGCCGCTCACCAACCCGCCCACCTTTAAGGCCAGCTCAACCCCTTCAGCCTGCTCCCGGGTTTCACTGCGGAAGGTATAGACGCCGAAGCACTCGCCCCCCAGCTCCACGGAGGAGATATAGGAATCCCCGTAGAACCGCACAAACTTCTCCAGATCCGCTTCCGTGCTCGGTGCCTGCACCCCTGCCGCAAGATGGGGTTGGCTGAGCCGTGCCGCCGCTGTGATGCGCCAGGCATGGGCTACCACCGAGAGGCTGTAAATCGTGGTCTTCAGGGAGTGGTAAAAGGCCATCTTACCGCTGAGCAGTGGCAGAAATCCGAGTCCCGTGAGGGAGCCTCCGCTTTCGCTCTGCATCGCCTGGGCCAATGCGCCTGCGGTGCGGCAGATGCTGCAGAGTGAACTGCCACCCAATCCGCCTGCGATTGCCTCACCGTCTACCGAGCGACTGGGCCTGGGGCTGGGATTCTCATTAAGCTGATCGAGCTGATCGTGCACACGGTTGACACCAAATCCCAAGTAGCCGGCTGTGGGGTCATTGAGTGGCATGGCTTGATGGTATCTCTGAATTGATAGTGCCACGAAATGCCAGCCTCGCGGAGAAGGCACAAGAGGCGTTACATATCCTGGCTCCACTCCCATTTCCTCAACCCAACCGCCAGCCGCTCCCTGAATCCCAGGCGATGCGATGAAGAATTGCGCCAAACAACTACCAAGTGCGTCGCTACCGGTATGAGTAGTCCGCAGCTGGGTTGTGGATTGATTGAATCGATGGGGTACGCAGTTGATTTGAGCGTCGGCCCCGTGCCAATCCTAGGTTGCCCAGCTACTGGGAGGACAGCCATGGGTGGCTATGGTGCCGGGAATTGTTGATCCAATGCAACATCATGCTCAGCAACTTCAGCACTGGGGGAATCGCATCCTGATTTCACTCCGCTATCGCTGCAAACCTCCCCTTAAAGGGAAAGTGAGCCACTGCCATTATTGACAAGAATGAGGAGTAAGGGCTCAAACCAGGGGCATCAGTCCAAAACCGCTTCAACGAACATCTTTCTGGCCCGTCCTGGGCCATAGGCAGCCATTTTTCGCGTCGCCTATCTAACGGCAGCCGAAGTTTTCCAGCGGAACTGCAATCCAGCCCCATCGCGGCTGACATACACCCCTGAATTCAGATCGAGATCGCCATTGGGATCATTCACAATCAACACTTCGGCGCGTAGCCCACCACGCAGAGCCAGTGGCCGTATCCCTATGGGGCCTTAGCGTGCCCTTTGTGAGTGAAGCCACATGGGACAGGAAAGCATAGATAGACTTACCTTAGCAAGGCAGAAAAAACTGCCCGTGTCTTGAAGCGAGCCTTGATTCTTAGACTGCAATGGACTTGAATCTGGGCGGCATTATTGATGGTGTTGCCGAATTGATTTACAATTTTCAGATATTCGTCATCGGTGTCAAGTAGAGCTGTAACCTTGATAGACGCCACGAGTTTTGGCTGGCCTTGGCCAAGTACACCTCCCGTTTATCCAGACCATCGGCCGGCTCAATTCCATTGACCAAACTTGAGATGGGGCGGCAACTGGCACTGCGGCTGGTGGACGCGACGCGCAAGGTGTCTGCGAGGGGGCCCCAAAGACACCTCCGCTAGCAACCGCAGCCCCCGCAGCCACTATTACTCTTGTTGTCCTCATCGACCGCCTCGATCAGATTCCGCAGAGCATCCAGCCGCCCTCCCGTCATCGCCTCTGGACCCAGCAGGGCGACCCGCAGCAGAGCCTCCCCGTGGGCAGTGGCGATGCGGTAGTGCTCAAGAACACGATCGGCCCAGAGGGAGCGGCCACTGGGCACGGAGAGGGCCAGGCTGATCGCCAGGGTCGGCGGCACGAGCAAAAGCCACACAGCAGTTGGCAGCAGAAGTAAGAGAAACTGGGCAACGGCCACGCCCACGATGAAGCGGGCGCACGGATGGCCCAGACCCAGGGCGATTACCTCCCGCCTGCCTTGCAACAGCATTCCCCGGCTCTGCAGGCCAGTCACCATGGCCGTGAAGTCGTAGTGCTTCGGGTAGATGATTTCCTGATAGGTCACCTCTGCACTGGTACGACTCTTGAGGGTCTGGTGGACCCTCATCATTTGTTGGGCCAGATTCTGCAGGGGCGCCTCGCTCTCTCCATCCGCCACCAGGGTGCGCTCCTTGAGTTTGGGGAGCAGCACCCCGCTCTGCACAAGCGAAGCCAGGGCCGCCTCCAGGGCACCGCTGGGTCCGCGGGCCAGATAGGCCAGCTCCTGTTCATTCAGCGCCGGCATGCTGCTGCCCCCGCTCGGCTGGCGCAGCAATGGACGCAGAAAATGGAAGGCGAACCACAAATGGCCGGCCAGCAGGGGAGAGGCAAACACCCAGATGAGCCACCAAGAGCGGCTGGCAGGCTCGCTGCTAGTTTCCGCAGCCGCCGAGGCGAGGGCGCTGGCGATCACTCCCATGCCGATCAGCAGCCCGCCCATCGGCGCAGCCCAGCGCCACCGGCGCCAACGCCATCGGCGCCAGCGCCATCGGCGCCACGACCGCCAGCCACGCCAGAGCCGAAACGGTCGACGGATCGGGCCGCGCTGCATCTGCAGGTCGCGGCCAAAGCGCACATCCACCGGTGGCCATAGATCGGCGGGGGGCTCGCCGAAGTGCTGCCGGTAGCTGCGGATGGTGGCGCGGTACTGCTCGTGGAAGCGATCCTGTTCTGCTTGGCCGCCCCTGGCGGGGTGGTGGTGCAGCGGCCGCCCCAGCACCCGCGGGCAGAAGTCGTTCCAGTAGGCGTCGCTGCACAGCAGATGCAGATGCCACACCTGATCCACCTGGTCGGACGGCGTGACCTGATGGTCCGCCACCAGGGCCAGGAACACAAACTTGCGGTATTCCTCTATTGCACGCAGGGCAAAGGGCCGGCTCCAGCCGTTGGCGCGCATCAGATGGGCAAGAAAGCCGAACTCATGGCTGGGATCATCCAGTTCATAGTCGCAAATTCTTTGATATAGCTGCTGCTTATCCAGCATGGATTCTTATTCAGATGTTGTTATTGATAATATCTGTGGGTCTGAAATTCTGTCAATCATGGCCAGATGGAAGGTGATGGAAGATACTGGAATCCACCACCTTGCTGCCGTAATAGGCATAGAATGCCAGCGGCGCCAACCTCCCCATCCCCCGCCAATCCGTCTGCAGCGATGAGCTGGACAGCATTCCTGCAGACCCTTGCTGAGCGCCAAGAGCACGCGCTCACCCCCCATGAGCTGGAGGTGATTCTCTGCCTGCGGCAAGAGCCCGGCCAGAGCAAGCAGCAGCTGCTGGAGGCCTATCAGCAGCGTCAGGGTCCAATCGAGGAGGAGGCCTTCACCCAGCGCCTGCGCACGATTTACCGCAAGTTCAATGTCAGCGGCAGGGGCTACAAGCTGCCGCAGTTGCAACGTTTTCTGGCACAGCAATATCAGCAGAGTGGGCCGGGTCTGTCCCGTTTCGGCCTCAGCCAAATCCATGCCGCTTTCCCCAGCGACACCTTTGCCGCAGCCCTGGAGCGACTGATCGACGACCAGGAGCAAGCCCAGCCGGAAGACCAGCAGGAGGTGGCGATCCTGCAGACCTTCGCACCCAACCTGGAGCATTACCACGCCCATCTCAACCGCTGCCTGGAGGCCGGCGTGCGGGTGCGCATCCTGCTGGCCTGGCCCTATTCCCTGGCTGCAGGACTGCGGGAGGAGGTGTTGAAGCGCTATGCGGCCGAGCCGCTGGCGGAGGATTTCGCCATCCAGGGCAGTGTGATCGCCAACCTGGAAACCCTGGAGGCCACGATTCGCGCCAGCCGTAATCCCGCCAAGCTGGAAATCCGGCTATACGACACCTTGCCGTCGCTTTCCCTTTACCGCGCCGGCTCCACCCTGCTGGCGGCGCCATTCCTGCACGGGACCCTGGCGATCCACACCTTCCAGCTGGAGCTCGACCTGCGCGCCAGTGACGCGCTGCTCACCGGCACTTTGTTAAACGACTTCGAGCGGATGTGGACCGTGGCCCGTCCCTTCCTGCCCGCGCCAGATCGGAACTGGCGCAATGAGCTGAAGATTTTGTTCACCGTTTGATCACCATGCTGGCCCCCCTCAACAATCAGGAACGGCAACACATCGCCAGCCTCCGGGCCCACCCCGTTCTGGCCAATATTGCCGCCCTCAGCTGGGACGAGCTGCTGGTGCTGCTGCTGCAGCGGCGCTTTCTGTCGCTGTCGATTGTCAATGTCTACGAGTTTGTGATCGACGCCCTGGAGAGCGAGGCGATCAAGGCCACGGTGCGGTTGATCCTGCATGAGGAATACCCGCGTAACACCCGTGGCGTGCCGCTCGCCTCCCATCGCGAATTGCTGTTTCGCGATCTGCTGAATCTCGGCGCCAGCCGGGAGTCGATCCTGAACACCAGCGAATCCGCTGAGACGCGGCAGGTGCGGCTGGCCAGCCTGGAGGCGCTGCAGAGTTGCCTAAGCCAGCCCCACAGCGACCTGGCGCTGATCGCTTTTTTGCGCTTCTGGGCCGAGGTGCTGGTATCGGTGGAGTACGAGTGTCTGTGGCCGCGACTGTCGGAACGCCTGGCCCATGGCCCTGCAGCGGATGGAGTGCGCTCTGAATTCTTTTATTACCACATGATTCACGATCGCCGCCAATCCGACATCGGCGCTGAGCAGCTCCTGGGCGGCCTCACCCACTCCCAGGAACTTGGCCGCCACATGGCGGAGCTGATCGACAGCGAGGCAGCCCTTCAAATCGCCATCAGCCAGGTGAAGCGGACCTGGGAATTGAAGGATCGCTTCTACAGGCAATTCCTGCCCCTGCCGGCCCGTAGCAGCCGTCCGGGTGGTCAGGGGTGAGCTATAGCTGTCCAAGCCAGCCGCCTCAGCCCTCCCCCTGATCAAGCCGCTTCAGCCAGGCCATCACCGCCGCGCGCCAGACGCCGGGGCGATTTTCTGCAGGAGGGCTGCCTCCACGCCTACAGGTATCAGCTGTCGGGCTGCCAGGGCTCGAGGCCCTGGAGATCTAGGGCCTGAATCACTGCGGTGGCGATCGCCGCCACGTCGGCTGGCGTGAGCCGGCCGAGCGGACCCTGCAGCTGATCGGCATGGACTGTGGTGGGCAACCAGGTCATCACAAAACTGGCCTGGCGCAACCCGTTGGTCGCTGACGGTGCCAGGGGATAGGCCAGGGGGTTGCTGGCCAGGTCGGCCTCGCTGCTGAGGGGTAGCACCACCCAGCGGCGGCCATGGCGGGTGGCGGCATCCGGCGCGATCACTACCACCGGTCGGGGCTTGCTGTCGCCGCAACTGCGGTTGCGGGGCCAGAGGTAGAGCCTGCCCCGTTCAGCCACCGGCTTCGGCCGCCAGGGCCGCCAGCCCCATGGCCACGGCAGCCTCGCCGGCTTCGGCCAGATCGCCGGCCTCCAGGGAAGCCAGGTGGGCGTAGGCCGTGTTGAGGGCGTCGATGCGGCGGCGGGCCAGCCACTGCGAGAGGGCTTCGCTGACCAGGGCCGAGCGATTGGACCCCTGGGCATCCAGCTGAGCCAGGAGTCCTTCCTCGAGCGAAATGCTGATCGAACGATTTGCCACGCTGCTAACAGAAATCTTGTTAGTCATCCTAGGGGTGCCGGGCCCACCCGCTGATCAAGCCGCTCCACCCAGGCCAGCACCGCCGTGGCCGTAGCGGCAGGCTTCTCCGCAGGAGTACAGCCAGACGCTGCAGTCGATTGGCCCAGGGTGTGACGCAAGCGCTGGCGCAGCGCCGAGATCCGCCGCTGCCGCTCCTGGCGGCGCAGGGGTACGAAAGTGCTCTCGCTGGCGGTCATGGGTCAATCCTATGGAGCCTATGGGCGCCCGCTTACGTAGTTGACACAAGGCACCTCAGGGTTCCAACTGCTCCAGCCAGGTCTGTAGATCCTCGGCGCCGCGGAAATCGAGCAGGGCTAGGGCCAGCTCTTCTAGTTGCGGCAGGCTGAGGACTTCGATGCGGGAGCCGGTGGAGGCGTCAATGGACCCGCAACGGCGTTCCAGCAGCCGCGAGGCAAGAACGCTGGCCTCGCGGCGGCGGCCTTCCTCGTGGCCCAGCTCGACGCCCTCCTGCCGCCCTTCCGCAAGGATCTCCTGGAAGGCGCGGGTGTGGCGCCAGAAGTCTTTGGAGATGCCGAGGGTGGCCATGAGTTGGGAGGGGGAAAGACCTTGAAAACGTTCCGAAAGAATAGGCACGATTAGCTCGATTAGATCCGGCCTTAGCGCCACGATTCGCTGCGCACAGGGCCCAAGATCTGACTCCTTTTGCACCGGCAGGGTCAGCAGGGCCAAGAGGGGATCGAGATCGGCGCGGCGGGCGAGGGCGGCCAGATCCACCCAGGTCACGTCATGCTCAAGGAAGCGACGAAGCAGCAGGGGCTGGCTGGTGCCAAGGGCCAGGCTTCGGTGGGCCAATAGCACCAGCACCTGCAGATGTGCCACCTCCTCGTGTTGTTGCAGCAGGCGGAAGGTTTCAGCGCCAAGGCGGCGGTGGAAGCGTCGATCGGCATGCATTTGGACCTCCAGGAGCACCACCGGAAGCTGTGCGCTACCGCCGGGGTGCTGGCGGGGCCAGGTCCGCCTCAGCCATCCCCCTGATCAAGCCGTCTGATCAAGCCGCTCCACCCAAGCCAGCACCACCGTGGCCGTAGTGATCGCCTGCTCGCTGTCGCTCGGCTCGAATAAATCCATCGGCGCCGTGTCCTCCAGGGGATAGCGGCTGGTCACGGTCATGCGCGTCAGTGCCCGCAGGGGCAGGTTTGCCAGACCCGAGGCATCCACACCTTGTTGTTCCAGCACCTCGACCAGCTTGGGGAGGCCATGGGTGTGGGGCGGCACTAAGCCCAGCTCCACGATCGCCCCCTTGAGGGCCTTTTCCGCCGCCTGGGTGGCAAAGAAGCAGGCCTGGGCGTGGAAGCCGTTATTGCTGGCCACCACAGCCAGATCGAGGTCGTTGCGGGCCTGGCGCCACCAGGCCGTGGGTCGCGCCTGGCTCATGGCTCCGGATAGAGGCAGATCGCCTGGGCGCGGATCGCCCGCCAGTGGGGCGAGGGGGAGCCGTCCATAGCCTGCCAGCGCTCTTGATCGATCGCCATCACGTCATCACCCACCAGGGCTTCAATCAGTTGATCGGCAGCCCGCTCGGCAGCGTCTTTGTCGGCGGCCACTACCAGCAGATCGGTATCCGAGAAGCCATCCCAATCGCCCCGAGCCAGGGAGCCGAACAGCCAGACGCTGCAATCGTTTGTCCCCAGGGTATCCCGCAGACGCTGGCGCAGCGCCGCGATCCGCCGCTGCCGCTCCCGGCGGCGCAGTGGTGCGAAGGTGCTTTCGCTGGCGGTCATCAGCCAATCCTATGGGCGCCGTGATCCGCCAAACCAGGTAGCAATGTTGGCCAATCAATTCGCCGTGCGATTGGAACAACTGCTTACAGGGCTGTGCAGTCCATTTCGGCGAACGACCTCAAGACTGAGGCCAAGACCCCCCGATTCCCTACCCTGCCCCCATGGCCGGGCCCGCCACAACTCGCTATCGCTACAACGTCTTCCTCAGCCACAGCAGCGCCGACAAGCCGGTGGTGCGCGAGCTGGCTGAGCGGCTGCGTGCTGCCGGCCTGCGGGTGTGGTTTGACGAGGGGTTGATTCAGCCCGGCGATTTGATCTCAGCGAGGATTGAGGAGGGCCTGGAGCACTCGGCGGTGCTGCTGTTCTGCATGTCGGCCAACGCTTTCGGCTCCGATTGGGTCAGCCTTGAGGGCCACACCGCCATCTTCCGCGATCCGCAGAACCTGGAGCGGCGTTTCGTGCCCCTGCGGCTCGACGATGCGCCGATCAAGGCGATGCTTCGCGGCTACGCCTACATCAATTGGCAATCTGAGGCGGATCGGCAGGCGCAGTTGGGGCGGTTGCTGGTGGCATGCGGGGCGCGGCAGCGGGATAAGGGTGAAGAGGCTGATGGAGATCCAGCTTCCAGCGCAGGGGAGGAGGCGACGCCTCTGGGCACCGAGCAGCCCCGCCCGCCATTAGGCCTCGCACCAGAGATTGGGCTCGTGCCAGAGCCACCAGCACCGCCAGCGCTTTCAAATCCCGCACCCGCCCAGCCCGCCACGGCGCCCCCCTCAGTCCCGCCCCAACACCCCCGCACCCTGCAGTTGTTGCATCCCGGCCCAGCGCCGTTGCGGTAGCAGAGCCGTTCCTCATGGCGCTCTTGGTGGTCGGCAGCCGGCACCGCAGCAATTTCCAGCTCAATGAATTGATGTGGCACGTGGCGAGCCAGCTCGGGGATCAGCTCCTCGGCGCTGCTGCCATCGAAAAGCAGCGCCAAGGAAGAGGCGTCAGAATCTCACTTGGGCATGGTTATTTTGGTTCAAGTGGTTCTCAAATCAAGGGAACGGGTCTGCCACCCCCTTGCAACGCCAGCCGGATAGAGTCGTCTAAGGTGCTCTGCTCCCCACCTCGGCTACGCCGGGTTGGAGGTACCTGGGGATTTACACAACTCCACGGGATGCAGTTGTCTCAGAGCTCAAGGGCCTTGATAGGAAATCTTGTTCGCTTTTTGCAGGTGCCCGGCTTGACAAGACAAACATCTTACGTAAAAATGTATTAGTTTATCAAATCTGGAATGAAAGACTTTCTTCACTCTTCATCCTCAGAACCACCAAAGCCATACAGCTTGCTCTTCCTACATACAGTGTCCTCTGCTTAATCTTGTCAAAGCCGAGTTGCTGTTGAGAGGCAAAGGTACGCATAACAATACCTGCGCACTTGCTTTATTAATCCCAAATTTCGTCCTTTTTCAAGTTAGACAATTATGTACCGTCAACGACTTGCCGCACCTGACGATTCAATCAACATAGCTCCCCTATGGCAGGCATTTGTCGAAGCAAGATCTCTCGCGGACTCCTCAATTCGGGTTAGAGACAATTTTGATTACAAGCGCTATTTAACGAATCAAATTAACAAGCCGTTTTCATTTTGTTTTTTACTCGAATATACTGGTAGAATTGTTGGCTTTCTATTTATTTATATTTACGACGAAACCCCTCCACCCCAGATTTCGGAATTGGAGTTGTTAGAAAACCCCTTTGCTCCACGCAGAATAGGCGCAGTCTTGGGCATGTATATAGAGAAGCCTCATCGAAAATATTCAACAATAACATTACTAATAGAAGCGGCAATCACCAAATCAATGGAATTAAAAGTATCCGATATTGACCTACTCATTTCCATCGAACAAACGGGCATTCATGCCTTAATGGAGAGATATGGCTTTACCAAATCAGCTATTCAATATACAAAACATTACAACATTGAGGGAACAGACTTGCCTGACTTGCATCCCTCCCATCTGAGTGCAGGTGCTAATTACATTTCTCATCAGGGCGCAATCCTACTGAAAGATCCGCAAACGCAAGTTCCGGTAAGGAATGCTAAAGGAGAAGATGTTTATCTTTATCCGTTGAGGGATGAGTCGGGCGTACTGATAAAAACTTCACAGGGAATGCCGATTTATCCGATTCCGTTGCGCGATCCTCAATCTCAGGAATGGGTCTTTACGATTTCTGGTGAATTAGTGGTCTGCCCCATTGCATATGATGAGGATGGTAAAATCAAGGAATTAGACGGGAACCCCCAGTTTTGCACACCAACCTATGACTACGTGAATGGTAAATTAATCTTGAAGCAGGATGATTTAGGGAATTACCTATTTTCAACTTAAGGGTACCTCAGAAATAAATAGCTATGTCATAGAAACTCTAGGACACAAAGCGAGCCAAGGAGGTGGCATGTCGGAATTATATAATATCAGACCCTGGCTAAGTTATCAAATCCATTGCATGATCACCCGCAAGATTCATGCAACATAAGCAGTATTTCAACCGCGCTGGAGAGAGCGAAGGAGGTTAAAAGTCAAGTTCGAGAGTCCAAACCTAACGCGGTCCTCTTCGTCCATTCTTTCTTGACACCTTTCCACCGTAGGCTAGGTCAAACACCCTTAGATATACTGTATGAAAGCTTTGAGTGCCAAAAAACACATATCATTGTATTAACTTCTACGCTAAACGGTTTATTGCGGAAGGCATTTTTCGTGGATCAGACTTTCAAAATCAACAAGAGAAAAGATATCCCTAAAGCACTCAGATAGCACCCCTTCGAATGGTGTTAGTAAGGAGGTCCTGTGAAATTTGCTGAAGAGTGAACAGGAGCAGTCAGATGCTGACTGTTTCGAACCTGATAGCGCAGCTCTACAGAATCATTATAAATCCTGATCGCTGAATGTGCAACTCAGCAACTGAATAGACTCATGTAAATTGAGAATGGAGCTGGCACGCTAAAACTGATGGTTGCCGAAACCTGCTATGAAGAGCAGCATCGGTAAGTGCTAGTAATATCTCAACCTGGGGGATTTTTGCCATGGTGGCCTCGGAGAAAAAGCGGCGGTGCTCCAGCTAACATTCATTCTGCTGCACCTGCAACTGGCAGCCAACCAATCGCACGATCAGCGTACCGTGGGGGGGTGATGCCGACAACAATGGTGCGGTTTTTTTATGGTCCGCTTCGCACAGCGCACCCATCGGTGAGCTGTTGAGGCGCACAAGCAGTTTGCTGCTTTAGATCTTGGCGCCAATGCACCTGGGGGGAGTTGTTAGGCGACAATTAGCAAAGCAAGGGGCAACGTAGCTGACACCGGGCAGCTCCATAAGTTGCCTGAGCACGGAGGCGTCATTATTGGTAAGGGGCGTGGTTTGCATACGGTTTTTTGGAAGTTTTCCAAACAGGATCACAGACAGCCCACCCCCCTGGAGTCGTCACGAATTCAGCGCTTTCAGCGCTCAATCCGTGAGGTGCCCAACCCCTCAAACACATCAGAGAACGGATGAGGCGAACCGTCAGAATCGGCTACGCCGGGACTGCTCCTCCTGGGTTACACCACTCCACGAGACGCTGCTCCAACACCCAGGTCCAGGCACTCGCCCGCTAAGGTGCACGGTTAGGTTGGTGATGGACTCACGCCGCCACGTCTAGCCTAACAACACAGGAGAAACAAGAGATAGGGATTGTATCCAGCTCATTAAAGCAACATAATAAAATTGAAAACAAAGCCCAACAGACAATATTTTTTATTCCAATACTACGCAACTTAGAAATAGATTTATTTGCAACAGTTAAACAAAACGCAACCAGCTCCACATCCAGGAATATACACACAGAGTCTAGCAGGAATTGTCTGACACAAGCATGCAACGATCTGGTTAAAAATTAGCCATCAGTCAAATACTTCAAGATATAGAGAATTGTTAAGCCCCTGGCAAAGCCGCAGCAAAAACTTTTAATATTTACTCAATTTTTTTCAAAGGACTGCTAGTTCTCAGCTATGAACACAAGTTTGGCACTCTCACTATTAACTCAGTCTCGGAATAGTCTTGTTTCGCTACTGGCAGGCCTGGGTTTACTAGGAAACAATGCTGGAATCAAAGCGTTGAAAACGAAGTTAGAAACTTATTTCGGTGCATTTCTACAAGACTATAATGGGTTCAAACAAGAGGCAAGTTTAAAAGCGGCGGAAAAAAAATTTGCTACCGATCGTCTTCTACTGGCGCGACAATCTTCCGAAATCGCTGTTGAGCGGTTGCAGTCGTTATTGCTTGACAAGAAGGCATTGGAAGCCCACATAGATATCCTGAATGAACAGAGAGAAGCAATTGACTCTGGATCTACGTCACAGAGACAGGCAATTGAAGATAAAGCAATAAAGAGCCAATTAGATATTCTAAATACAGAAAAGGAGCTACAAGCCCGTCGTCAGGCAATTGCCTCGAGAGAAGCTTTAATCACAACTTATGAAAGAGAGACCAAGGAATGGCAATCGCGCCAGGCTGTGGCGAACGGGTTGGCAGCTCAATATCAAACGCAAGGAGATAAGTTTAATCAGGAGAGTCTCTATCGAGGAATAATTGATTATAAGCGTGATCGCAGAGGCAATTTTGAGCTGGATAAACGAGGTCGCAAGATTCCAATCTATGGTTGGTTGACAGATAAAAGCAAAATCGCTTTGCGCGACGAGCAGTATCGCCTACGGGATGAGCAGCTTGGGTTGGCACTGGCGGCAGTGCAGGCAGCGAGTGGATTAGCGGCAAAGATCGCGGTATTGCAAAAGGAGATTAGCGTAGCAAGTCCGCTGATCGCGATTCTGGAAAAGGAATGGGCAGGGCATGTTTTGCGCTGGCAAGCACAAAAGGATCTGCTGTCGATGACGGGCTTAGATTTAACACAGAAGTTAGAGACGATCAACCTACAGATACAGCAGGAAACGGAGGATCTGGCAATCTTGAAAGACGCTGCAATTCCTCAGCAGCAAGTCATCGTCAATTCTAAAAGTAATAAGGTTTCAGACTTTGAGTCTAGTTTAACTCGGGTGCATGAGGATTCGACCAAGGCGGAAGCAGCGTTAAAGGCGTTCGAGGAGAAGAATAACTATATCTTGGCTGAGGATGTAGCTGACTTCCTTAATTGGCAGATCACGAATAGTTCGCCAGACGTTGTACGACTCTATCAACAAGTGTTAGGAGTTGGTGGGTTGTCTGTTGTGGAGGAGCGGGTGGCGGCGTTGCAGTCGCAGGTGGTTTCGGAGTCGGCGTTGAAGGGGGCGATGGCGATCGATAGTATTGCGGGGTATGTGAAGTTGGAGGGGCAGTTGGCGGCGGAGATTCGAGGGTTGTCGGATATTTGGTTGTCGAATTTGGAGGAGACTCATGGTTGGACGGTGAAGGTTTTTAGTTTGAGTGAGGAGCGGAGTAAGGCGGTTGATGATCTGAAGGTTTATATTGAGGGGAATTTGGCTGATCCCTATGGGGATTATGTGTTGGATAAGATTGGGTTGGAGGAGAAGATCGCGCTTGAGCAGGCGCAGGTGGCTTATCGGGATGGTTTGGCGGGGGCGGTTGATGGGTTGCAGGAGGCGATCGCGGTTTTTGAGAAGCGGATCGAGCAAAGTAATATTTTGTCTGGGAAGGTTACTCATATTTCTGAGTTGAAACGGTTAGAGAGTGAGTACGCGCTGTTAACGCCAATTCCTAGTAAGTTGGTCAATGTAATTAATAAATATAATCAATTATTGGCGACTTTTGCTAATTTACCGGGTATTGACAGTCAAATTATTGCGGCTAAGTCACGGGTGGCGGTATATAATCCGAAAGTTCGTCCAGAGACGGGGAATCTATATTTTTTGACAGGTAATACTCGATCCTATTGGGCGCAAGATTTTGCGGTTACCGTTGGGGGGAATTTGGTTACGGTTAATGATATTTACGAGCAATTTTGGATTACGGATAATTTTGGGTCTAATTTTTGGGTTGGGTTAACTGATTCTGATCTTTATTCTAGGGAAGGGCAATTTCGTTGGATGAGTGGAGAGCCTTATGTTTGGGAATCTTGGCAATGGGCTCCCGGAGAACCTAATGATAGAAAAGGTGAAGATTTTGTTGTTTCGGGTGGTCGTGCAAATGCTTGGAATGATATTGATTATGAAGATCAGCGTAAAGGGTTAGTTGAAATTAATATTAAGCCTTTAACGGATCAAAGAAATGGGGTTATTGAGTCAATTAAGGGAGTAAATCAAGAGGTTTATGCGGCTTTAACAGATCTGCGTAATTATTTATATCGTAGTGATGTGGCTGGGGTTTTACAGGGATTTGATGTAAGCTATGTTGATAACTTTGTTAATCATTACAAAAACATCTTAGTTCAGTCTGGTGGGGCGATTAACGAAGCGGTTTTGAACCGATTTAAAAATGAGGTCTTTGCCCCATTTACCGCCAAGTATGAGCAATTGGCGACCCGGGCTTCTGTTGATCAGGCGATTGCAAACTTACGTCCAGCGTTGATAGCTCGGTTAGATCAAGATATAACCTATAAAATCAGTGATCTAAATAGTGATATTGATTTGACCCCCTCTAATGTTAAGTGGTTGACTTCTGGCATAACAGTTGAATATTTAGGTCAGAAATACTATGGTTGGATCACCTATGACAACTTAGCATTAAAACGACAAGGCCAGGAATGGCTCTGGGGCGATAAGATATTAGATTTCGGATTTAGTTTTCTTGGCAATACATATTTTCGACAAGATTTTTCTTGGGACCAAAGGGGTATTTCTTTGGGATTTATAGATGGGAATCCTGTTGCAGCTCTCTTTGCTTTCAATACTCCAGATGGGCGTAATTTCGGTTTGGGCCAAGAATTATCTTCGTCTATTAACTGGGCAAGAGGGTTTCTGCAATGGGATTTTCCCAATTCCAGATGGGTTGAAAATGTTGGAAAAATTGAGTTTTCAGATCCAGCTAGTGTACAGCACTTGGAATGGCAAGAGGAAGACCTAGAAGCGAGATTGAAAGAATACATCAGCAGCAAGCAATTAGCGCATAAGAATGAGTTTGATAATGCGCCAAAGTTTGCCTATCCTCGCTTACGCCAACCCTATGTTGGGAATACAGAAAACATACTGCGCCTAGATCAAACTCCAGGACTAGATACAAATTATATTGGCCAAATCCCGAATCTTCGTCTTGAATCTGCATATCTTGGCCTTAAAACGCTAGATCAAACTCCAGGCCTAGAATCCAACTATATTAATCAACTCCAAAATCTTCGTCTTGAATCTGCATATCTTGACCTTCAAACGCAGGAGCACCCCGGTAAATTGCAAAACTATCTTTATCAATACAATATACTTAAAGCATTGGGAGCATCTTCCACAGAACCTGAAGACTTAAGTTTGTTTCATATGATCACACCGAACAATGTAGGTTATCAGCGATACCTGCGGTTTGACCAAGGTGTGAACATAATTCCTGGAGATTATAACGGTGATGGAAAGACTGATTTTATTCGCCAAGAAAAAGGCTCTTGGGATGACGATCTGGAATCAAGTTTTCAAATTTATTTTTCTCGTGGTGATGGCTTATTCGATATTGCTACTCCTAGTGGTGGAGTATATCAAGATTGGCTTCGCTTTGATTATGGTTCCAACATCATACCTGGCGACTTTAATGGAGACGGGAAAACTGACTTTATTCGACAAGATAAAGATCAGTGGGATGACGATACGATTAATTCAATCAATGTATACTTCTCAACAGGTGGTGAATATTTTGATATTGTCACACCATCTAATACACATTACAATGACTATTTAAGATTTGATCCAGGCGCGAATCTTATTCCTGGAGACTATAACGGAGATGGCAAGACAGATTTTATTCGGCAAGAAAAGGGGTTTTGGGATAATGACTTGGTGGCAAGTTTCCAAGTTTATTTCTCTCGTGGTGACGGCTATTTTGACATATCTACGCCTCAAGGAGAGTGGTATCAGAACTGGCTAAGGGGAGATGCAGAGTCTAACAATGGCGGTGTTAATATTATTCCTGGAGATTACAATGGTGATGGCAAATCAGACTTTATCCGCCAAGAAAAAGGAAGTTGGGATGATGATACGATATCTTCTTTCCAGATTGCCTTTTCGCGTGGTGACGGTTATTTTGATGTTGTCGAACCGAACATTCTAGACTATCAAAACCATTTAAGGTTTGACACTGGTGTGATTATCATTCCAGGAGACTATAATGGAGATGGTAAAACTGATTTTATTCGACAGGAGAAGGGTTCCATGGATGATGATATAATTTCCTCTTTTCAAGTCTATTATTCCCGCGGAGATGGGTATTTTGATATTATTACGCCCAATGGTGGAGTTTATCAAGATTGGTTGCGATTTGATTATGGTGCAAATCTTATTTCTGGCGATTACAATGGCGATGGTTATGATGATTTTATCAGGCAAGAGAAAGGAGGTTGGGATGATGATGAAACAAACTCATTTAACATCTATTTTTCTGTGCCAGAAAGACACAGCCTGTTGAAATCTATCGGCTATGGCGATCACTGGAAAATCAGCTTAGATACTCTCCTCAATCGCTATTATCCCGAAATTAAGAATGCAACTACGCTCTCCAATCTCAAATCACAAATCGATGGTGGACTAACCACTGCGCAAACCAATTACAAGATTCTACAATCCGAAATTTCGGACAAGCAAACCGCTTCCGCCGCCAGCCTACGCCAAGCTCAATGGTACGAAAAGGAAGCCCAACTCCATTGGGAAGAGAGCAAGAAACAAGGGCCCACATGGTTTGAAACCCGTAGCTACAAGCAAGGCGGGCTATTGGGTAGTAAAACAAAAACGATTACGATCACCCACGTCGATCACAACTGGCTCATCTGGGATGCTTATAGCAAACAAGCTGCCAGCCTGCGCCAATACGCCACCAGCCTCGACCATCGAGTCGGCGATGCGATCGCCCAAAAGGACCTCACCAACAGCATCATCAGCCAATGGCAACAAGCCAACGCCGTCGCCGACGATGCCCAACTCACCTACGACCAACTCCTAGCCCTACTAAAGCAACTCGACACCCAACGCCAACTCCTCCCCAACGAACAGGCACAACTCGACACCTTCAAAGCCCTCCTCCCCACCCTCCAAACCCAACTCGACACCGCCCACACCGCCGCCGAACAAGCAACAATCAACACCAGACAAGCCCAAACCGAATTCGACACCAGTAGCCAAACCTACCAAACTGCCCTCAAAGATGTCCTAACCCGCAAAACCGCCCTCGAAACCAAAACCCAAAACCTCCTCCAACAAATCGCCAACAGCCGCGCCTGGGTCGAACAAGAAAGCCTCGCCCTCGACACCGAAATCAACGAAACCATCACCCTCAAAACCAGCCTAGAAACCAAACTCAACACCATCCTCCCCCCTTCTCAAGGGGGGCTAGGGGGGGATTCCGCCGACAATCTCACCAAAATCGCCCAAATCTCCCAATCACTCAACCTATTAACCCACAAACAAACCATCCTCACCGCCCAAAAAGCCGCCCTCACCCAAAAAATAACCCTCCTCAACAGCCAAAAAACCGTCGTCGAAACCGAACACAAACTCATCCTCGCCACCATAGAAAGCCCCGATGATGACTACTCCAACCTACAAAACCAACTCACCGATGCCCAAAAAACCCTAATCGAAGTCCAAAAACTCGCCGAACAAGCCGAACAAAGTAGCATCATCCTCTCCGCCTCCCTCGAAGACCTGCAAAACTTCCTCAAACTCCAAGACGACCAATACCTCGCCGAAATCAACGGCAAACAGAAAACCCTACAAACCCTCATTGATGCCGTCGAACTCAAAGAAAACTACACCCTAAAAGCCCAAACCAAACAATTCGAACTCAACACCCTCGAAACCCAACTCATCGCCCGCCTCACCGAAGCCAAAAACGCCGGAAGCCAAGAAGCCGACCTCCTCCTAAAAGTCGCCAGCGCCAACAACTTCGCCACCGCCGCCGAAATCTACTACCGCGACTATAGAGATCTCATGAGCGATAAAGGTGGTGGTTGCTCCAGAGGTATCGCACGCCCCGATGACGTGCAAAAAGCTGATTTCTATTATGATGAAATGCTTAAGTATCGTGCTTTAGAAACTGAAGCCCAGCAGCAAGCCAACGCCTTTGCCCAGATCAAGACTATTGCCCAAGGCCAAATTGAATTCATCAACCAAAAACAGGGTATTGCCCGAATTGAGTTCATTCAAATCCAACTTGATATTAATAATGCAACAGGAAACATAACGGCTCTAAACCAAAAACTTCAAGTAGCAGAGATTCGTGTCGAGGCTATGCAATACCTCAGGAATTGGACAGAACAAACTCTGATTCAACTACTTCAGGTTGAAAAACTAAACCTAGCGCAAGCCCAGCTTGAGGCTGAATTTGCCAAGAACCGGCAAGAAGATTTGAATGATACCCTTAAAGCTATCTTTGAAAAACAACGAGCAACCATCAATCGTGACCGGGCGATTGCAACCAGCAAGCTTGAACACTTAAACCAACTTCAAGCTGAAGATGCCCTGCAATCTGCACTCAACGACCTCCGCATCGACTTGGGTCTACAGCCGGTCGAAGACATTGTTAATGTCGCCGAGTATAAAGGGCAGCTAGCCGGGCTCCTTAGTGACCTTGACAGCTATAAGCAAAAAAACGGTCTTCCTGAAACAATCAAATCCCTATTAGATGAAACCATATTTGTAATCCATGATGCACTGCAAGGCAAAGAAGCGGCCACGATCCAAGACAATCTGATCAAAAGTTCAAACGCTCTGATTCACGAAGCTAACCGTCTGCAATCCGAGTTGATCAAGCTTGATGCTGATCAAATAAAGTTAACAGATATTCTAAGCCAATCGCAGACAGATCTCAAAGGAGCGGCAAAAGCCCTTTATGATGAGATCACTAAAGGTCAATTATTGGGCACAGAAATAGAGCCAGTCAGCCAGCAATATCTTGAAGCTTTATACAGAGTTGGCTATGCCCAAGGGGCGATCGATCTCTCTAGTGATTTATCGCGTCAATCAAAGTCGATGATTGAGCAAATTATTACAGGTCGCATCGCAGAAAGAAATGTCAGAAAAAGAGCTTTTGTCAATGACATCTTAGAAACTTACGCACGAACGCAGGAAATTTTAGGAACCGCTTTAAGATTTGTTGGCTTTGTTTATCCCCCCGCTAAATTTGCCTCTGTAATTGCACTTATGGCAGCTGGAGTAACGCGGTCACTTCAAGCGGCTTACAACGGAGACTGGAAAGGCGCCATGTATCAATTCAGCATGGCAGCCCTCAAAGGATTAACCACACAAGTGCCTGTCCAAGGTGGGAGTGAATTTGTTAGTGTGTGGGATTTTACGCCGGATCAATTGCTCACACTTCAAGAGTTTGAACTAGCTATCAACTCTGCATACAATGCCTATAATGCTTATCAATCCCAAGATTATGCACTCGCATTTGTTAGCTTAGTTCAAGGGATTGCTGATGTTAGCGCAATGGAATTTACAGGAGCAGATGGCTTGCTTGGGGATGGGCTCTCTGCACTTCAGAAGGGAATTATCACTATTGGTCAAACCTCTTTGGATTTATTCAATACCGCATATGCCATCGAGAATCGGGATTGGTTTAACGCGATAAAGTCTATTGCCAGTGCAGCTGGCACAGTTGAAAGTAACTTTAGAGGTGAGATTAAAGATTTCTTTCAAAGCAACTCCGCCGAACTTTATTCTTTCTTATATAAAGATAATGAGGGCTGGCTTGAAAGAAATGTCGGTCTTTCCTTCGATCAGGCTAAAAGATTGGGAGAAACAGCCGATATTTTGTACAATGCTCACCAAGACGGAAGCTTTCACTCTTGGTATGATGCTATCAATGGTTCTCTTGATCTTTGGGAAAGAGATATCCATTTTAAAATTAATCAATATCGACATCAGGAACAAATTGCTGATGTTTCAAACTTTCTGAAGATTGATCCTGCCCAGCTAGAGATAGATGCCTTAGGCAATATTCTTCGGGTTGATAAAGATAACCAGAAAGTAGTGATTGGTAAATATGATTCTACTGATCGGTCTATTACTCGAAATCTTTCAGGAGTCCTGCAAGTCGAAAGAAAAATACAAATAGATTATGAATTTATTGCAAAGCGAGAGGGCGGCTCTCAGTTAGCTGGTTATATTCCTCTTGACAAAAATGGTAAAGTTCTTGATAAAAGTGGTCTTACTATCGGAATCGGTTTTGATATAGGGCAACATTCAGAAGATGATTTAAGAAAGCTAGGCTTCACACAAGCCCTTATTGATAAGTTTAATCCATTTCTCGGCCTCAAAGGAGCAGCTGCACTAAAGAAGTTTAATGATTTAAAAAAAATCGATCAAATACCAAAGATTAATGATGAAGAAAGTCTATTTATTTACAAGGCAAAGAGAGAATCAATCATGCAAGCCCTTGAAAGAGATTATAATAGAGCAAGTACAGTAACTAAATTCAGAGACTTACCACCAATAGCACAAACAGTCATAGCTTCAGTAGCCTTTCAATATGGTAATGATGGGGTAGTCAGGGAAACACCTAATTTTTGGAAGTTCGTGACCACACAAGATTGGCGCATGACATATAAAGAACTTCTTGATTTTAATGATTCTACGTCTTCAAGGCGTAAAATTGAAGCTAATTATATGAAGAACTTGTTGAATAATCCAAACGACAAGCGACTAATTGATCCTGTTGTTATCGACTTAGATAGTGATGGGGTAGAATTGTTGAGCCTGGAAGACTCGTCTATATTCTTTGATATGGATGTCGATGGCTACCTCGAAAACACGGCTTGGGTATCCTCCGAAGACGGCATCCTTACGATTGACATCAACAGAGACGGCCAGATCAATGATATTTCTGAGGTCTTCTCCGAAAAATATGGAAGCGGAGCCTTCAAATCCGGAATAGAAGCCTTGACTAGCCTTGACAGCACCAAAAATGGCATGATAACGTCTGTTGATGACAAATTTAACCAAATACTCGTTTGGCAAGACCTTAATCAAGATGGGATCAGTCAACCTAATGAACTAAAAACCCTCACTCAACACGGGATCACAAGTATCAACCTCAGCGGCCTCCCTACCGAAAGCAGCCAAAACGGAAACATCGTCCGCACCCGATCCCTCTTCAATCGAACTGACGGCACCATCGGCCAAATCGCGGATGTAGCACTCATTGGCACGGAAACAGGATACAGAACCACCAAAACCGACGACGGATTTGAAATTATTGCTGAAAACGACAGCGTAACTTCTCTTCTTATCTTGAATGACGACACCAAACAAACACTCAACCTCATCGAAGCTAAGGTCCAAATGGCGATCGGTGGTTCCGGCAATGACACTCTTTACACCACTGGAACAGAAAATATAATCCTCGCAGGGGGCGATGGTGAAGATATTCTCAAAGGAGGACCCAAGAATGATTGGATTATTGGTGATTCGGGTGCAGATCAACTCATTGGCAACTCAGGTAACGACATCTTGTACATAGATGCTCAAGATACAGTTATCAATGGTGGAGATGGGCAGGATGTTGCCATCGTTACCACCGTACAAGCTATCACTCTCGATCTAGGCCTCAGTAGTCTTGAAATGGCGCTGGGCAACAACGGTAGTGATACTTTCACAAATACAAGCACAGTCGATATCACCATTGATGGAGGAGGAGGCGACGACGTCATTAAAGGTGGATCAGGTCATGATGAACTGATAGGAGGCGAGGGTAGCGATCGACTTCATGGCAATTTAGGCAATGATTATATAGACGGTTCGGATGGCAATGATACCTTAGATGGCAACCAAGGAGCTGACACACTCAATGGTGGGACTGGTGACGACATTCTTAACGGGCAAGAAGGCGGAGACACCCTCAATGGTAATAGCGGCAACGACGAACTATATGGAGGAGATGGCAATGATATTCTTTACGGCGGCGAAGGCAATGACTCGCTAAATGGTGGTATTGGATCCGTTATTCTCAACGGTAATGATGGAATCAATGCACTGTACGGTGGAGAAGGCGATGATATTTTTAATAGCATTCCTGGCTCTGTGGACACCTACTTCTATATGATTGGCGATGGTGCAGATTTGGTCTACACGTATGAGTCAAGTGCTAAACCAAATGACGTCTTGCAACTTGGACCTGGTATCACAGCCAAGGAGATCAGGATTGAGCGCAAAGATTATGATCTCATTTTCAAGGTCGGCGTTAATGGTGATCAGATCACAATCGGCAATTGGTTCAATGGAATTAACTATCAACTCGCTGCTCTGCGCTTTGCCGACGGCTCGTCTTTGAGCAATGCGCAGATCGGCAATGACGTCTTACCCGTCATCACCCTGGCTGTCGCGCCAGCCTCTGTAGCAGAAGATGGCATCACCAATCTGTTCTATACCTTCTCGCGCACGGGTCCCACCAGCAGAGCCTTAACCGTTAACTACGCCATCAGCGGTACTGCCGACGCCACTGACTACACCGGCGCCATAGCGGGAACAGGCAAAACCATCACCTTTGCGGCAGGCTCTGCTACAGCCACCCTCACAGTTGATCCAATCGCTGACACCTCCATCGAGCCCAATGAAACCGTTGCCCTCACCATTGCCGCAGGCACCGGTTATACCATTGGCAGCAGTGCTGAGGTGGTTGGCACCATCAGCAATGACGACCTGCCCGTCATTACCCTGGCCGTTTCCCCCGCTGGGGTAACAGAAGATGGCACCGCCAATCTGGTTTACACCTTCTCGCGAACCGGTGCCACCACTAGTGCTCTGACGGTGAACTACACCGTGGGCGGCACCGCCACGCTCGGCACCGATTACAGCGGCATTGCCGCCACTCCAGTAACCAAGACCGTGAGCTTTGCGGCCAATTCTGCCACCGCCACTGTCACGGTGGATCCCACAGCTGATACCACGATCGAGCCCGATGAAACCGTTGCCGTCACCCTCGCCGCAGGCAGCGGGTACAGCATCGGCACCACCGCTGCAGTTGTGGGCACGATTCTCAATGACGACTTCCCCGTCATCACACTTGCCGTCTCTCCTGTTTCCGTCACAGAAGATGGCACAACCAATCTCGTCTACACCTTTACACGCACTGGCCCCACCACCAGCGCCTTAACCGTTAACTACGGCATCAGCGGTAGTGCCGATTCAGCTGACTACACCGGTGCCACGCCGGGAGTTGGCAAATCCATCTCCTTTGCCGCAGGCTCTGCCACTGCCACCCTCATCATTGATCCAACCGCTGATAGCACAATCGAGGCGGATGAAACTGTTGCCCTCACTCTCGCTGCAGGCAGCGGTTACAGCATTGGCACCACATCTGCTGTAATCGGCACCATCAGCAATGACGACTTCCCCGTAATCACACTTGCCGTGTCGCCCGCAAGCGTCTCAGAAGATGGCAGCAGCAACCTCGTCTACACCTTTACACGCACCGGCCCCTCCACCAGCGCCTTAACTATTAACTACGGCATCAGCGGTAGTGCCGATTCAGCTGACTACACAGGCGCCACGCCGGGAGCCGGCAAAACCATCTCCTTTGCGGCAGGCTCTGCCACTGCCACCCTCATCATTGATCCAACCGCTGATACCAGCATCGAGACCAGTGAAACTGTTGCTCTCGTACTCGCCCCTGGCAGCGGTTACAGCATCGGTACAACTACTGCGGTTGTTGGAACTATCCTCAACGACGACTTGCCAGTAATTACTCTGGCGGTGGCACCCACCGCTGGCGTCACAGAAGATGGCACCGCCACTCTGATCTATACCTTTACACGCTCTGGCCCTACCACCAACTCCTTAACCGTTAGTTACGGCATCAATGGCACTGCCGACGCAACGGACTACATAGGCGCCACACCTGGAACTGGAAAAACGATCACTTTCGCTGCTGGTTCTGCCACAGCCACCCTCACCATTGATCCAACGGCTGATTTAGCGATCGAGACCGGTGAAACTGTTTCCCTTACCCTCGCTGCAGGCACGGGTTACACCGTTAGCACCACAACTGCGGTGGTGGGCACCATCAACAATGATGACTTCCCAGTAATCACTCTGGCCGTTTCGCCCGCTTCAGTGGCAGAGGATGGCACCGCCAATCTCATCTATACCTTTACACGCAGTGGCCCCACCACCAGCACCTTAACTGTTAACTACGGCATCAGCGGCACTGCTGATTCATCTGATTACACCGGCGCCACTCCTGGAGCCGGCAAAACAATCACCTTTGCAGCAGGGTCTGCTACAGCCACCCTCACGATTGATCCAACGGTTGATACCACCATCGAGGTCGATGAAACCGTTGCCCTCACCCTGGCTGCAGGCACCGGTTACACCGTTGGCACCACAACTGCTGTAACCGGCACCATCACCAATGACGACTTGCCTGTCATTTCCCTGGCGGTTTCGCTCGCTGGGGTGACAGAAGATGGCACGGCCAATCTGGTTTACACCTTCTCGCGAACCGGTGCCACCACCAGTGCTCTGACGGTGAGCTACAGCGTGGGCGGCACTGCCACCCTTGGCACCGATTACAGCGGCATTGTCCCCATTCCAACCACTAAGACGGTGAGCTTCGCAGCTGGCGCCGCCACCGCCATCGTCACGGTGGATCCCACTGCCGATAACAATTTCGAAGCGGATGAAACCGTTGCCCTCACCCTTGCCGCAGGTAGCGGCTACAGGATCGGTACCACTGCTGCTGTAACCGGAACCATAAACAATGACGATTTCCCCTCCATCACCTTGGCCGTTACCCCGGCCACAGTGATTGAGGATGGCAGCAGCAATCTCGTCTACACCTTTACACGTACTGGTCCCACCACCAGCGCCTTAACCGTTAACTACGGCATCAGTGGCACTGCCGATAGCTCTGACTACATCGGCGCCACACCTGGAACTGGCAAAACGATCACTTTCGCTGCTGGTTATGCCACAGCCACCCTCACCATTGATCCAACGGCTGATTTAGCGATCGAGACCAGTGAAACTGTTTCCCTTACCCTCGCTGCAGGCACGGGTTACACCCTTAGCACCACGACTGCAGTGGTGGGCACCATCAACAATGATGACTTCCCAGTAATCACTCTGGCCGTTTCGCCCGCTTCAGTGGCAGAGGATGGTGCCGCCAATCTCATCTATACCTTTACACGCAGTGGCCCCACCACCAGCGCCTTAACTGTTAACTACGGCATCAGCGGCACTGCTGATTCATCTGATTACACCGGTGCCACTCCTGGAGCCGGCAAAACGATCACCTTTGCAGCAGGGTCTGCCACAGCCACCCTCACGATTGATCCAACGGTTGATACCACCATCGAGGTCGATGAAACCGTCGCCCTAACCCTGGCTGCAGGTAGCGGTTACACCGTTGGCACCACAACTGCTGTAACCGGCACCATCACCAATGACGACTTGCCTGTCATTTCCCTGGCCGTTTCGCCCGCAAGCGTCACAGAAGATGGCACAGCCAATCTGGTCTACACCTTCTCGCGAACCGGTGCCACCACCAGTGCTCTGGCGGTGAACTACACCGTGGGCGGCACCGCCTCCCTTGGCACCGATTACAGCGGCATTGTCCCCATTCCAACCACTAAGACGGTGAGCTTCGCAGCTGGCGCCGCCACCGCCATCGTAACGGTGGATCCCACTGCCGATACCGATATCGAAGCGGATGAAACCGTTGCCCTCACCCTCGCCGCGGGGAGCGGCTACAGGATCGGTACCACTGCTGCTGTAACCGGAACCATAAACAATGACGATTTCCCCTCCATCACCTTGGCCGTTACCCCGGCCACAGTGATTGAAGATGGCAGCAGCAACCTCGTCTACATCTTTACACGCACTGGTCCCACCACCAGCGCCTTAACCGTTAACTACGTCATCAGCGGTAGTGCCGATGTGGCTGACTACACCGGTGCCACGCCTGGAATTGGCAAAACCATCTCCTTTGCTGCAGGCTCTGCCAATGCCAACCTCATCATTGATCCAACCGCTGATAGCACAATCGAGGCCGATGAAACCGTTGCCCTCACTCTCGCCGCCGGCAGCGGTTACAGCATTGGCACCACAACTGCTGTAATCGGCACCATCAAAAATGACGACTTTCCTGTCATTACCCTGGCCGTCTCCCCCGCAAGCGTCATAGAAGATGGCACGGCCAATCTTGTTTACACCTTCTCGCGAACTGGGCCCACCACCAGTGCCCTGACGGTGAACTACAACGTGGGTGGCACCGCCACGCTCGGCACCGATTACAGCGGCATTGCCGCCACTCCAGTCACCAAGACCGTGAGCTTTGCGGCTAATTCCGCCACCGCCACTGTCACGGTGGATCCAAAGGCTGATACCACGATCGAGCCCGATGAAACCGTTGTCGTCACCCTCGCCGCAGGCAGCGGGTACAGCATCGGCACCACGGCTGCAGTTGTGGCCACGATCCTCAATGACGACTTGCCGGTGATCACCCTGGCGGTGGCACCGCCCGCTGGCGCCACAGAAGATGGCAGCACCAATCTTGTTTACACCTTCTCGCGAACTGGGCACACCACCAGTGCCTTGACAGTGAACTACACCGTGGGCGGTACTGCCGTGCTTGGCACCGATTACAGCGGCATTGCCGCCACTCCAGTCACCAGAACCGTGAGCTTTGCGGCCAATTCTGCCACCGCCACTGTCACGGTGGATCCAACAGCTGATACCACGATCGAGCCCGATGAAACCGTTGCCCTCACCCTCGCCGCAGGCAGCGGATACAGCATCGGCACCACGGCTGCAGTTGTGGCCACGATCCTCAATGACGACTTGCCGGTGATCACCCTGGCGGTGGCACCGCCCGCTGGCGTCATAGAAGATGGCAGCACCAATCTTGTTTACACCTTCTCGCGAACTGGGCCCACCACCAGTGCCTTGACAGTGAACTACACCCTGGGCGGTACTGCCACGCTTGGCACCGATTACAGCGGCATTGCCGCCACTCCAGTAACCAGAAGCGTGAGCTTTGCGGCCAATTCTGCCACCGCCACTGTCACGGTGGATCCAACAGCTGATACCACGATCGAGCCCGATGAAACCGTTGCCCTCACCCTCGCCGCAGGCAGCGGTTACAACATCGGCACCACGGCTGCTGTAACCGGCACCATCAACAATGACGATTTCCCCTCCATCACCTTGGCCGTTACCCCGGCCACAGTGATTGAAGATGGCACCGCCAATCTGATTTATACCTTTACACGCACTGGCCCCACCACCAGCGCCTTAACCGTTAACTACGGCATCAGCGGCACTGCAGATGCCACGGATTACACAGGCGCCACACCTGGATCCAGCAAAACGATCAGCTTTGCGGCAGGGACTGCCTCGGCCAACCTCACGATTGATCCAACTCCTGATAGCACGCTTGAGGCTGATGAAACCGTTTCCCTCAGCCTAGCCGCAGGCATCGGCTACAAAATCGATACCACAGCTCCTGTAGTTGGCAGGATCCTAAATGACGATATATCGTCCCTGACCAGCTACACACTTGGGACAGGACAATCGAGCTTGCTTCTATTAGGCACTGATCAGATCAATGGCATAGGCAATGATCTCGGCAATACAATCACCGGCAATAGCAATAACAATAGGCTTGTTGGCCTGCTTGGTGCGGATAGCCTTACTGGTGGCGGCACCGCAGACAGTGATCTGTTTGTTTATAACTCTCTAAACGAATCGATACTGGGTACTGGCAGTTCATTTGATGTGATTACCGATTTTAACAGTAAGGACCGCATTGTGCGACCACCCTCGGTGGTAACCACAACTCGGCTTAGCAGCGCTAATGGAAACGTTACTTCCCTTTCAGCCCAATCAATAGCAGGCTTGTTGAACCCCAGCACGTTTACCACAAATTCTGTTGCAGCTTTCACGGCTAATGGCCGAACGGGTTCCTTCATCGCCATGAACGATGGACGTGCAGGCTTCCAGGCAGATAGCGATGCAATTATATTTTTGCAAAACTATATGCTAAATACCGCAAACTTTGTGGATTTCCTCTGATTCACCCTGTACAGTTATTTATCATCGAGAAATACTGATTATCAATGGTCATGACAAGGTATTGAAGTTCTTGACAAGGACATCCGAGCAGCCTGATACAGCGTACGGGATTGTGGGCAGCCTGTTTGATAATCATCCAAGCCCGTCCCCTCCCCCCTTTTCTTCACCATGGCCGGCCGCGCCAGCCTCAATGCCAAGAACCTGGAAGCGCTGGGGCCGGCCCGGTTGGCGGCCCTGCTGTTGCAGCACACCGAGGGCAATACGGCGGCAAGGCGGGCATTGCGATTGGCATTGGCAGAGCAGCAGGGGCCGCTGGAGATGGCGCAGGAGGTGCGCAAGCGGCTGGCGGCGGTGGAGCGTTCCAGCAGTTGGCTGGATCAGAAGCGGCGCGATGCCTTGCTGGCGGATCTCGATCGGCAGCGCCAGGCGATTGCGGGGCCGATTGCCAGCCACGATCCCGATCTGGCGCTGGAGTTGCTGTGGCGGTTCCTGGATCTGGCCAAATCCGTGGGCGATCGCTGTGACTGCACCGACAAGGGCGAGCTGCCGCTGTTTCACCAGGCCAGCGCCGACCTGGGGCAGGTGGCCTGCCGCGCCCAGGGGTCGACGGCGGCCTTGGCGGAGCAGGTGGCAGCGGCGCTATTGGAGAACGATCTCGGCCAGTACGACCACCTGATCGAGCACCTCAAAGAGGCATTGAAGCCGGAAGGCTTGGGGCAGTTGCGCCAGCTTATGGAGTCTCACCGCCCTCCCAGCGGGGCCGAAGACGAAGCAGAAGATGACAGGAATGGCTATATCTATGCCCCAATTTTCAATTCGGATTACGAACCCGATGACGATGAAGACTTCGCGGTTAAATTCGACGTTGAATTTGATATTGACTTCGAGTCAGATTACGGTGCTGAAAGCGAATCAGGTTATGAAGATGACTACGATGATGATTACGACCTAGATCCCGACCCCACCGACCTCGACCAAACGGTGCGCCTGGCGATGCTGGCCATCGCCGATGCCCTGGGGGATGCGGAGGCCTACCTGGCCGAATATCGCGACCACCAGCCCGCCGCCCTGAAGCAGCCGCTGGTGGCGGCCCGCGTCGCCCAGCGACTCACGGCTGGCGGCCGCGCCGCTGAGGCGCTGGCCCTGCTCGATGGGGCGCAGCCATTGCCGCAGCAAACCCCGCCGGGCCCCGGGCCCTGGATCGATGCCCGCATCGCCGCCTTGGACCAGCTGCAGCGGGGAGATGAGGCCCAGCAGCTGCGCTGGAGGTTTGCCCTGTTGCGCCTATCGAGCCAACACCTGCGCCAATACCTCAAGCGCCTGCCGGCCTTTGAAGATGGCGAGTCCCAGGAGCGGGCGCTGGATCTAGTGCTGCAGCACCCCTATCTCGGTCCGGCCCTGGAGTTTCTGCACCAATGGCCCGACCGCCGCCGCTGCGCCAGTTTGATCTTGGCCCGACCCGCCGAACTCGACCGCGCCGATGAAAAGCTGCTGGCCGCAGTGGCTGAGGCCCTGGAAGCCGAGCAACCCCTGGCGGCCACGCTATGCCTGCGGGTCTTGATCGAATCGATTTTGGAGCAGGCCCGCTCCAATCGCTACCGCCACGGCGTGCGCCACCTGGCCAGCTGCCGCCGCCTGGCCGGCGCGATTGCTGCCTGGGGCACGATTCCCGATCACAACAGCTACATCAACGAGCTGTTGTATGCCTATGGCCACCGCGTCGGCTTCATCAACCAGCTCGATCCCGACAACCTGTTGCTGTCTGAGTCGCCAGGGGATCAGCTGGAGCGGGACTGATCGTGTCCAACGGCTTGCGCCTTCAGCTGCGGCTCGTAGAAGAACCCTCCCCCCAACCCTTCCTGACGCACCACCGCACAGCGGCTGGCGACGCGCCAAAGGGCTCGATGGATGGGAGTGGGGTCGTAGCGCACCAGATCCGGGAACTGCCGCTTGAGCAGGGCCGAGCCGCGCCAAGCGTTGTAGTGGGGGATGGCCGAATTGACGTGATGGCACACATGGGTGGAACCGAGGCCGTGGTGGAGCAGGTTGAGCAGGGGGCCGTAGGGGCGATCGACGGTCTGCAGAGCGCCCTTGGCCCAGGTCCACTGGTCGGCGGCGTAGTGGGGGATGTTGGTGTCGGTGTGCTGCAGCCAGGTGTAGTTCACCAGCCAGGCATTGACCACCAAATAGGGCAGTCCGTAGACACACAGCACCCGGGCCACGGAGAAGTGGGCGGCGGCCAGGACCAGGGCCAGCAGCACCGCCAGCAGGCCGATGTTCGACTGCAGCATCAAGGGGCGGAAGCCTGCGGGGAACAGGGGCCGCCGGCCGTTGCGGAAAGGCTTGCCGTTCCAGAAGTGGGAGGTGGGGGCGCCGTAGTTTTCACCGCCGGCAAGGCCGAAAACCAGATAAAGCGGCCAGCCCACCACCAGGTGGATGAACAGGGCCTGGAGGCCAAACAGGACCGGCCCGATCCGCTGGACCAGGGCTGCCAACCACCGGCCGGTGGCTGATTCAATCCGGGAGGGCACATGGGTTTCACCGCCCTCAAGCTGGTTGCAGTTGGCGTGGTGCACCGCATGACTGCGCTGCCAGCTGAAGTAGGGCACCAGCAGCAAGCTGTGCAGCACAAAGCCAACCGTCGCCTCCAAGCGCCGATTGGGATGAAAGGCACCGTGGCCGCATTCGTGGGCCAGCACCCAGCAGCCCATCGCCACCGTGCCCGTAATCAGCCCATAGAGCAGCCAGAGCGGCGCTGCAGCGGCCGTGAGCGGGATGCGGGTGCCGAGGCCGTAGACCAGCAGCGACAACCCGAGGGAGAGGGCGAGGCTGCCCCAGGCCTTGGCCGGCTTGTGCTGCAACAGATCAGCGGGAAGACAGGCCAGCAGTTCGGCCTTGCTGGGATAGGGGGGAAACGGTGCGGCTGCGGCAGCTGGGGCAGGCTGCTGCAGAAGTTTGGAACGGCTCAACGGGTCGGTGGCAGGGCAAGGGGCAGGCGACGGGTCGGCCGTTTGCCTTCGAGACGTTAGGGGGCAGGCTGGAGCCACCGTGTAGCGGGATTTTTTTGCCTAAATCGGCGAGCATCCGCACGCTGGCCTGGCCTGGCTGGGGCAGCCGTTCGCCATTGGCTGGCCCGCAAGGCACCTGCAGCGAACCGGGGCCTGCCTGCTGCGGGCCCTGGCGGACATATTTTGGCTGCTGTTCTTGATTGCGCCGATTTAGGAAGCGACCCGCTCCAACCGCTCGTGCCACGCCGTGCATCACCTGGCCAGCTGCCGCCGTCTGGGCGGTGCGATCGCTAACTTGGGCACGACTCCCGATCACAACAGCTACATCAATGAGCTGTTGTGTGTCTATGGCCTCCGGATCAGCTTAATGAAATAGTTGGATTGCGGTACCCAGTTCGTGGCTAAGACGCCAGGGGATTAATTGGGGGCAGACTGGAGGCCGTGATGGCGATGGGCTGTGGTTGAGAGCAATGGGCAGTACGTGCATGAGCCGTGGTTCAGTGGCCTTTGCCTGGATGGGGAGGTTGCGGAGCAGTACGAGATGGATCGCGCGGCTAGCCCGCAGGAGCATGAGGGCAAAGGGGGTCCCGGGGCGTTGGCGCTGGATGGTTTGGGACCAATCACGATTTTTGTGGGAGCTAACAATTCGGGTAAGTCGCGGATGATGCGGGAGTTGTTCAAGACGCAACAGCCATTAAGGATCAAGCTGATGTCCAGAGACGCTGAGGGGGCTGAAGTGGATGTTGGGAAGAAGATCAAAGCCAGCAGGAAAATTCTAGACAGGGCACCTTTGCATAATCTATTTATAAATAGTTGGGTCGTTGAAAAGCTAAGGAGCGATTTAAACGAGTACATCGATTCAGCAGCTGATATTATTTCCGGAGCCAAAAACAGTCATCCGCAAGATGCTCACGAGCTAAAGCTAGAGTTATCAGCCTGCGGCCTCAAAGGTAAAATCCGTGGGTTGCAGGAGGCGAAGCGTTGCTATGTACCTGTATTGCGTGGTATGCGCCCACCATTGAATATACCCTCACAGGGAGAAGAGCATGTGAGCAGTAAGGATCTATATGTACAGCGCACAGTTCATGATTATTTTAGAGATATAATAAGTAAGAGGTCCTTCCGCGATGAGGGAAACCCAAGAACCTTTATTGTTACTGGCCTAGGCCTTTACCAAAACATACGAAAGCGTTTACTGGCTCGCACACAATCGGAAAGAAAAACCGTGCGCGATTATGAATGCTTCTTATCCGAACACTTTTTCCCGGGCCAAAACGTAACCCTGATACCTGTCGAGGAAGGTAATAACGATGTGGTTCATATCAGGATCGGCGATAAAGATGAGAGACCGATTTATGATCTCGGCGATGGCATGCAAAGCCTAATCATCTGCACCTATCCCATCGTCACCGAAACCGAACCAGGCAGCCTGTTTTTTCTGGAGGAACCCGATCTTTGCATGCATCCCTCCCTGCAGCGCACTTTTCTGGAGGTGCTCAAGACTTACCACCGCAAGATGGGGCACCAATTCTTTATCACCACTCATTCCAATCATTTATTGGACTTATTGGAAGACAACGAGCTGGTGAGCATCTTCAGCTTTTCTGAAATCGCCGACCGGGCGCCAGATCCTGCTGATTCATACCAACCAGATAACGCTAACAGTTCCCAATCAATCAAGCCTAAGCCGAGCTTCCGGATTCGCCCTTCAACTTTAAGAGATCGCCAGACCCTGCTGGAACTGGGAGTGCGGCCATCGGCCACCTTCCTTGCCAATGCCACGATCTGGGTGGAAGGAGTGAGCGATTGCGCCTACCTAAGGGCATATATGGAGGCGTTTATTCATTATCTCAAAATCCGAGGCAACGATTGGGGCAAAAGGCTTGCCCAGCGCCTAGAACAGTACAAGGAAGATCGCCACTATGCTTTTATTGAGTACAACGGCTCTAACCTCGTACATTTTTCTTTTGAGAGCAATGAATACGATGATGGTCAGGCTGAAGCCGAATCAGGTAGGCAGATAAGTGTTCCAGATCTCTGCGCCACAGCAATCGTTATCGCAGACGGTGATGTCCGTGAAAAGGGAGATCGATCGACATGGTTAGAAGAAGAGCTCAAGGAGCGTTTTATCTGTCTGCCGGGTAAGGAGATTGAGAACTTGATCCCAGTGACGCTAATGAAGCAGCAGATACACGATGATCACACTAAGCCTAGGAAAGGGAGTGTTGACCCAGACGTGGTCGATACATTAGCCTATGATGGCTATGCCCGATCAGAAAAGGGAGTCGGCGCCTATCTTGGCAAAGATAACAATATCCCAAAATATCTGAATAAATCTGGAGAAACTAATGATGCTGGCACATTACCATCCACATATAAAACTCGTTGGAGAAGTGAATTAGAAGGGATTCCGTCGCTTATTCGCGAGGCAATCAACCCCGAATCCAGCCCACTACAGCCTGAACAGATCGATCTAGCTAGAAATCCGGCCAATACTGGCGAAACCATCCAAGCGACTGATCTGCCCGACTACTTCACTCAGGATTTAATTTGGCTCTGTGTACTCCTCTACTCCCACATCGCCAGTTGCAATCACGACACAGATGCAGAGGGTGATTTGAAGGAATTTAAGAAGTTTATCGTAAGACAATATCCCATTCAAGATCAAGTCTGCCAAGAGCCGGTTGGAGTGCTAATTCAGAGCAATGAAAATCCGCAAGATAGCCATGGGTCTCAAGCCTTACCTAATTCGTGGCCTATTCCTGACCCCAATAAGGATGCAACACACCGCAATTGCTTGCTTACAGCTTTTCTCTGTCAGTTGAGCCAACCAGAATCGCATCCTGAAATCACATCCGCTACCCCTGGTCCCACCACCCACACATCATCATTAACCCCATAACGCCCAGTTCCCATCCACACCCAACCCCATGCCTTTCCATCCCCCCACCGAAGCCGAAATCCGCTACTGGTGCACCCAAGCCCGACGCCATGAGCAGGCTGCCAGGCTGTCTGGCCGGGCCCAGGTGCAGGCGGAGTTGCCCCGCGGACAGCGGGAGGTGTTTCAGGTCAAGATCGTGCTGGAGGGCAGCAAGCCGCCCATTTGGCGGCGGGTGCTGATCCCCGCCAATCTTCGGCTTCCCGATCTTCATGGGGTGGTCCAGCTTGCGATGGGCTGGCACGCCTGCCATCTCTATCACTTTATGGTTGGCAACCGATCGGAAGGGCTGCGATTCTATGGTGATCCTGATCCGCTGGATATCGACCTGATGCAGCAGGCGGAGGGCGTTTTCATCAACGATCTGAATGTACCGATCGATCACCTGCTGGTGAACCGCAAAGACTGGATTCGCTACGAATACGATTTCGGCGACGGCTGGATTCATCGCCTCACCCTGGAAGATATCCATGTCCAGCCCCTCAAATTAGCCCGATTACCTCGTTGTGTCGCCGGTAAGCGGGCCTGCCCACCGGAAGATAGTGGTGGTGTACCAGGCTATGAGCAAGCCCTGGAGATTCTGGCCGATCCAGCCCACCCCGAGCACCAGGAGCTGCTCACCTGGATCGGCCCCTTCGACCCGCAACGCTTTGACTTGGAGGCTGTCAATGCTGACCTAGTCGAGTCGTTTGGTGTAAAGCCGAAGAACCAGGCAGAGATGGTATCCAAGCCAGAAGCTCCAGCCCCGACCTAAAGCAACGTCCCCTGATGCTCCTGCGGCGGCAGCTGGGGCGCGGCCTGCTGCTGCTCCTCGGCTTCGCCAGCCTTCACCTCCAGGGCCTGCTCGATCACCCGATCGGTGAGGGCATCGAAATAAGCGGCCAAGGTGCTCTGCAGTTCCTGGAATTCCGGCCAGAGGGTGTCGTTGACGAAGCTGCGGCTCAGGCGGGCCATCACGGTGGTGCGCCGCTGGCCGCGATAGCGGTAGGGCTGGATGCCATAGCGACGCATCAGGGCCACAAACAAATGCCGCGACCATTGATCCGTCAGCGTGAAGCGAAATTCGACCGGTGGCTCCTCGCCAGCCAACTGCTCAAGCCGGGCCTTGATCCGCTCCCGGGCCCGTTCGGCGGCCAACCGCTCGCCCTCGCTGCCGGCCCGGGCGAACAACGCCTCTATCCGCCGCAGCTTCTCCACCAGCTGCTCCTCCGGGCCTGGCGAGATGTTGCGGCTGGCTTGGGGGCCAGCGGAGCCGCCAAAACCCTGGTTCGCCTGGCGGGCTGCCTGGCGCTGGGCATTGGTTTGGCCCGAGTTGCTGCTGCGGCGGCCGATGGCTGCTTCGGCGATTGGGGCCCCAGGGTAAGGGGGGCCTCGGGCCAGCCCATCCTTTAATCCTTGCCTGGGATCCCTCGTCTCTTCACCGTGCCCCCATCCACGCCAGGCTCTGGCTCCATCTCAAGCCCACTCCTGCGGCCTGGTCAGCAGCCCACGGCAGCCATAGAGCCCCGTTGGCCGGCCATTCTGGCGGTGCTGGTCATGGGGGGCCTGCTGATGGCCTTGCCCAACCGCTTTCGGCTCGTGCCGGTGGGGGTGGATGCGGCCTTCATGCTGGTTGGCGTGCTGCCCATCCTGGCGGTGGCCCTTACGGGCGGAGCGCGGCGCTCGTTGACCTGGGAAAGGAAGCTGGTTTCGGCCTTTCTGATCGCCTCGATGGCAATGGAAAGCGCCAACCTGTTCAAGTTGGTCATGACCCTGTTGTTCGGCGGCGATCAATTGGGCGCCCGGGAACTGCTGGCCTCCGGCCTGGCCCTTTGGGTCAGCAATGTCATCCTCTTTGCTGTCGCCTACTGGCATGGCGACCAGGGCGGACCCGAGTTAAGGCGCCAGGAACATGCGCCGCAAGCGGACTGGCATTTTCCCCAGCAGGATTTGCCGGAAGCGGGGGGCGACTCCTGGCGGCCTGGCTTTCTGGACTATCTCTTTTTGGCCTATTGCAATGCCACCGCCTTCAGCCCCACCGGCGCCGTGCCCCTCAGGGGCCGCGCCATGGTGCTGATGATGGCCGAGAGCGCCGTTTCATTGATCACCCTTGCGGTGATCGCCGCCCGCGCCATTAATATTCTCGATAGCTAAAATCTCAATAGATAAAATCTGAATAGTTAAATTGTCACCGGTAAGGTGGGGTCGGCCGATGCGATCGCATCCCCGGTCAAGGATCATGCCCGTCAAGCAAGGAGTGGCAGCCTTGGCCTCTGGCGAGCCGATCGTCAGGGCTAGTGAATTTATAAACTCACCATTTCTTATAGGGAAGGAATTTATAAACTCACCATTTCTTATAGGGAAGGAATTTACCATTCATAGTTACAACGACACGGTCCCCAGCCGCTGCCGCTTCTTTATCCACCGTGAGTGTGAAATCAATCGCCGACATGATGCCATCACCAAACTTTTCCTGGATCACGTCCTTGAGGGGCAGTCCGTACACCTGCAGAATTTCGTAGAAGCGATATAGCAGCGGGTCGGTCGGAATCAACGGATCCAGGGCCCCCTTCAAGGGGTATGCCGTCAGGGTCTGGGCCACTTCGGGCTCCAGCCCCAGTGCCTCGATCAACACCGCCGCCTCCTGCTCTGAGGCGGTGGCTTGGCCATGCAGCAGGCTGGCCACCCAGACTTCATCCCGGCCGAGGCGTTCGCCCAGCTCCGCAAAGCTCAATCCCTGGCGGCGTTTGGCCGCGATCAAGGCGGCACTGATGGGGGATAGGGTCATGCGGAGGTGGACAGCGGCGCGCGGACCTTACGGGCGCCGGTTCGGCGTCGATGGTGATAACAGATACATAATTCCTGGCGTCCCAGCCCCTTTCTGTCAGTCCCAGCAGCCCATGAAAATCCTGCTGGCTCCCGATTCCTTCAAGGGTTCCCTCAGCGCTGAACAGGTCTGCACGGCCCTGCAGGTTGGGGTGAAGCGGGTCCTGCCCGACGCCAACTGTGTGGCCTTGCCCCTGGCCGACGGCGGTGAGGGCACCACCGCAGCCCTGGTGGCAGCCAGCGGCGGCCGCCTGCTGCGCCACTGGGTGAGCGGCCCGTTGCCCGGGGGAGCCAAGGTGCAGGCCTGCTTTGGGCTGCTTGCTGGCGGCCATACCGCCGTCATCGAGATGGCGGCGGCCTCCGGGTTGCCCCTTTTGCCTCCAGAGCAGCGCGATCCCCGCCACACCACCAGCTACGGCACAGGTGAACTGGTGGCCGCCGCCCTGGCCAGCGGGGCACGCCATCTCATCATTGGGGTCGGCGGTTCGGCCAGCCACGACCTGGGCACCGGATTGGCCCAGGCCCTGGGGGTGCGCTTTCGGCGCGCCGATGGCTCCTTGATCACTCAGATGATGACAGGCGCAGCCCTGGCTGAGGTGGCGAGCGTGGATCTTGGGGGCCTGCTGCCGGCATTGGCGGGCTGCTCATTTGCCCTGGCCGCCGATGTGGACAACCCCTTGCTGGGTCCCAGCGGCGCCGCCGCCGTGTACGGGCCCCAAAAAGGTGCCACGGCCGCCATCGTCGCCGAGCTGGAAGCGGGAACGGCGATCGCGATCGGGCCAATCGAGACCGCCTGCGGCCGCAGCCTCAGAGATCTCCCCGGGGCCGGGGCAGCCGGTGGACTGGGCGCCACCCTGATCGGCTTGCTGGGGGCCACGCCGGGTAGCGGCATTGACCTGGTGCTGGAGGCCTGGGCTTTCGAGACCCACCTGGCGGGCGCGTCCCTGGTGCTGAGCGGTGAGGGGCGCCTGGATGGCCAGACCCTGCACGGCAAGACCATCGCCGCCGTGGCGCGTCGCTGCAGCCAGGCAGGCGTGCCCCTGGTCGTGATTGCCGGTGCCCTGGGGGAGGACACAGGGGCCCTCTACGAATTGGGGGTCAGCAGCATGATGTCCCTGGTGCCGGGCCCCATGACCCTGGAGGCGGCGATGGCCGCCAGTCCGGCCCTGCTGGCCGATGCGGCAGAGCGTGTCTTGCGTTTGTTTCTAACAACTGATCCCCAGCAGACTTGAGGGTTCGATGGCGCCTGCGATGCGATGGGCCATGGCTTTGGACTAGATCCAACGGCGATGGCGAAAATACAAGGCCATGCTGATGGCAATCAAGGCCATGACCGCCAGGGTGATGAAATAGGCCGGCTTCCAGGCCAGCTCTGGCATGTATTGAAAATTCATGCCATAAACCCCAGCAATAAAAGTAATCGGCATAAAGATTGTTGAAAAAATTGTCAATACCTTCATAACTTCATTCATGCGGTTGCTAATAGTTGAAAGATAGGTATCATGCATGCTGGACAGGGTGTCCCTTGCGGTTTCGACAATATCAATGACCTGGATACAATGGTCATACAGATCACGCCAGAACACCTTCGTCTCACTGTGTAACAATGGCGATTCTTCCTTCGACACCGCACTCAAAACCTCCCGCAAAGGCCAGACGGCTCGCCGCAAACTGAGCAGATCCCGCTTGAATCGATGCAGAACCTGAATGTCATTTTGACGGGGGTCGACCAGGAGTCTTTCATCGAGGATTTCTACCTTGTCGCCGATGTGCTCGACGACAAGAAAATAATGGTCGACAACTGCATCGACCAGGCAAAACAGTAGATAATCAGCGCCCATGCGTCGAATGCGACCAGCATTGGTTCGGATGGCCTGGCGCACTGATTCGAAAACATCACCCTCGTCTTCCAGAAAGGAGATCACCCAACTTGAACCCAGAATCAGGCTGACATGTTCGATGCGCACGCTTTCTTTATTGGCATCCATATCCAGCATCTTCAGGGCCAACATCCCGTAGTTTGAAATTACATCCCACTTGGGCCTCTGGGCTGTATTGACAATATCTTCGATCGTCATCGGATGCAGTGCGAAGTGTTCCCCAAGGGCTTCAATCAATCCGACATCGTGGATGCCGTTGACATTGACCCAGGTAATACTCGCCCCATCGTGGGCAAGATCGAGTGAAGGCAGGCACTCCTGCAGGGGCACTCCCCGTGTTTCCCGACTGGTTTCGCTGCTATAGACAATAATATCAAGAATGGCATTTTCCAGCCGCTGGTCCCCGATAAAGACCGGCGTGCCTGGTTGTTTAAAGCTGCTGCTAGCCCGGCTGCGTCGCCGCCTAGGCGGGTTGGCTTTGCCGCGGGGGGAAGCCGCTCGCTGCCGCATTCGGGCCATACACCAGCGTTTCCAACTGAACGCAAGCTAGGACAGTGAACTGCAATGATTATGTGATGTCGGAACTGCTTGCCCCCTGGTTGCCCCTGCTGCAAAGCCCCGCCGGTGCCGCCCTGTTCGTTCCCTTCTATGCCCTTTGGGTCACCCTGTTGCTGCCAGGAGTATGGGCTTCGATGCTGGCCGGGGCCCTTTACGGAACCCTGCTAGGCAGCTTGGTGGTCTTCGTTGGGGCGAGCCTGGGGGCCATTGCCGTCTTTTTGCTCGGTCGCAGCTGGTTGCGGGAGTGGGCACGCCGCCGTTTGGCCGCCGCCCCCAAATGGCTTGTTGTGGAGCAGGCGGTCAGCCGTGAAGGTCTCAAATTGGTGTTGCTGACTCGGCTTTCACCTGCCTTTCCCTTCAGCCTGCTCAATCTCGCCTACGGCCTCAGCGAAGTGAGTTTGCGGGATTACTGCCTGGGATTGATCGGCATCCTGCCGGGCACCGTGTTGTTTTGTGCCCTCGGGGCCCTGGCCGGCGACATTGCCCGTTTTGGCACTGTGCTTGCGGGCCGTGCCGATCCAGCAACCTGGGGATTGCGACTGGCTGGGATTGGAGCCACCATCGCCTCGGTTTGGCTCGTGAACCGGGCGGCAAGGCGGGCCCTCGCGGATGATTGAGGGCTTGGTTCGACCTAGGGCCTATCCGCCAGACGCCAGTCGCGCAGCCCGGCGATCAAAACGAACCAAGCCAGCCGTAGCCTGGCCAGTGGCCCCGGTCGTGCGGCCAGTTCCAAGTATTGGGATCGGCCGCAGTCGGTCTTGATCCAGCGAGCGATGTTGGCAGGCAGGGTTGGCGCAGGCTTTATCATCAGATCCGTCGCAGGGACTCCGCTTTGTCGCGGAAATTTTGCATCAACAATTGCAAATATGTCACCTTGCGTAACTTGATATTGGCCGTCAAGGACATACCCACTTGCAGGGGCAGGGCAGGGCCTTTGCTGGGCTTGAAGCAGACTTTCTGATCGGAGTTTGTACTTGCTGGGCAGGGCACCAGGCTTTCAGCATCCAGCTTGATGTCCACGGGGAAGCGATAAAACGTCTTCATCTGGTCCGGTGGCAGGGCATCGGAGCCGATGCGACGCACGGTGCCACGCAGGACGCCGAAATCAGAGGCAGGGAAAGAATCAATGCTGATATCAGCTGGCTTGTTTAAGGAGACAAAACCAATCTCGCGACTGGATACTTCCACCCGTGCTTCGAGACGATCAAATGGCACAATCTTCATCACCGGTTCACTAGTCTGGGCGACGAATCCCTTGGCCTTTGACTTGAGTTCGAATACCACCCCTGATTCAGGCGCCTTGATTTCCTGGTAGCGGATATTGACGTTAAGTTCGATCAATTTACTGCGTAAATCTGTCAGCTCGCTCTGTAGCTGCCGGATTCCCTGCATCAGGAGGGCCTGTTGACGAAGCCGATCCATCCGCGACTCCTCAAGCTTGCCCCGCACCTCCTGAACCTTCTGGCGCTGACCCAGGTACTGAAGTTCGGCGGTAGCTCCCTCCTTATTCAAAACATCTAGCCTGGAGAGGATTTCGCTCTCGAGCACCAAGCTTTCGGCGAGAACCCGTTGTTCAGTGCTATTGGTATCAAGGTAACGGAACAGTTCTTCGCGTTTGAGAAGCACTTGTTGCTCCTTATAGGCAATACTTTTTACCATGCTTTGCTGCCGATCACGGGTTGTTTCCGTATCCAGCCTCAACAGTGTTTGCCCCTTGCTCACTTGCTGGCCTTCCTTTACCAGCACTTGTTCCACCACCCCACCAACGGGCATCTGCACTTCTTTGACGGCCCCCAGGGGCTCAAGTTTGCCCGGGGCGGTGACGATCTCTTCGGTTTTGGCCAGGGCCAACCAGGCCAGCCCGAAGGCTGTAACCCCCATCAGGCACCAGGTGATGGCTCTGGCCCAAGCCCGTGATTGTTGCAGCACAAGATCTTCACTCTCGTTAAATCGCAACGAGCGTGAATCCGAATCGGGCTTGGGCTCCTGGGCGGGGGCGCTGGGAAGGACGGGAAGGGCCATCAGTTGTTGTCCTGTTGCCGGAAGAGGGCGTAGTAGCGGCCCCGCAGGGCCATCAGCTCGTCGTGGGTGCCGGTTTCGACGATCGATCCCTGGTGCATGAACACGATGCGGTCGGCCCGTTTGATTGTGTTGAGGCGGTGGGTGATCACGAAAACAGTGCAACCCTGCATCGCTTGCTGCAGGTTGTCGCAAACCTGGCGCTCGGTGTCGTAGTCGAGGGCGCTGGTGGCCTCATCCATCACCAGCAGGCGCGGACTGCTAAGCAGACTGCGGGCGATGGCGATGCGCTGGCGTTGGCCACCGGAGAGGGACGCTCCCCTTTCCCCCACCGGCGTGCTGTAGCCAGAGGGCAGGGTCATGATGAAATCGTGGGCAGCGGCGACTTTGGCCGCCTGCACAATGGCATCGCTGGAAGCATCAGGGTTGGTAAGCGCAATGTTGTCGCTGATCGTGCCTGAAAACAACAGAGGGTCCTGGGGCACGATGCCCACCTGGCGGCGCAGGGAGTACAACTCGACCTTGTCGATGTCATAGCGGTCGATCAGGATGCGACCACTATTGGGGGAATAGAGGCGTGGCAACAATTTCATCAGCGTGCTCTTGCCGCTACCGCTTTGGCCCACGATGCCGATAAAGGTGCCCGCTGGCACGTGCAGATCGATGTGGCTGAGTACCGGTGGCGTGCCAGGGGCGAAGGCAAAGCTGACATTTTCAAAAAGCACATCCCCTTCGATCGGGGGGAGGGGGATGTTGGCCTTGTCCGCTTCACTGGATTCTTCCGGCGTATCCACAACGTCGGCCAGCCGTTCAAAGGACACCCGCAGTTCCTGCACCGACTGCCAGATGGAGGAAAGACGCAGGATTGGTTGGGTGACATAGCCACTGATGATGCGGAAAGCAATCAACTGGCCGAGGGTGAGTTCTCCCTTGAGCACCATCGAAGCCCCCACCCAAAGCACAAGTAGCTGGGAGAGTTTCTGCAGTACCTGACTGGATTCATTAAGGAATGTCCCCGTGATTGTTTTCTCAAAGGTGCGGGCGATATATCGAGAATAGAAATCTTGCCAGCGCCAGCGACTCACCATCTCCACGTTCTGGGCCTTAACTGTCTGGATACCGGTGATCACCTCGACGAGGTGACTTTGGGTACGGGCATTTTCTTCGGCCGCCTGGCGGTACTGCTTCCTGAACAAGGGCGCTCCCAGCGCCGTAATAGCTATCTGAATAGGCAAAACCGCTAGGGCCACAGCGGTGAGCGTGACGCTGTAAACGAGCATCACGGCGACATAGATGACCGAGAACAGGGCATCGAGCACCGTGATCAAGGCCTGACCGGTGAGGAAGTTGCGGATCTTCTCCAGCTCGGCAATCCGGGTGCCCAGTTCGCCCACGGGCCGACGGTCGAAATAGCCCAGTGGCAGACGTAAAAGGTGGTCAATCACCTCGGATCCCAGCCGCAAATCGATGCGGTTGGTGGTATCGGCAAACAGGAAAGTGCGCAGACTGCCAATCACGCCCTCCATCAGCGTGACCACCACCAGGGCCAGCCCCAGGATCTGCAGCGTGTCCATGCTGCGCTGGGCGATCACCTTGTCGATGATCACCTGGATAAGCAAGGGGTTGGCCAGGCTGAACAGCTGCACCACGAAGGAGGCCAGCAGCACCTGCAGCAACATGCCCCGATAGCGGCGCAGGGCCGGCCAGAACCAACCCGGTCCAAAGCGGCGCTCGGGGGTGGCGGTGCTGCGCTCCAGCAGCAACAATTCGAGCCCATCCGGAAAACGCTCCTGGATCTCAGCTGGGCTCAGCTCGACCCAGCCATCGGCCGGCGAAGCCAGGCGCAGGCCGCGACCATTGCTGCGGGTAACCAAGGCAAAGCTGTCCTTCCAGGCCACCAGGCACGGGGTGATCAGGCGGGTGGCGGAACCAGGTTTTACCTGGGCACCACTGACCAGCAGGCCGAGCATGGCGGCAATCTGGCCACAGAATTGCAGATCGGGTTTCTGGCCGCGCCGCAGCTTTTCCTGCAACACCTTGTCGATGGCGTCGCGGCGATAGGGCAGATCCATCAACTTGCCCAGCATCTGGAAGCAGGCCAGCGTCTCTTCCGCCACACCCCGAGCTCGCACAAGCTGCAACCCCCGGGTGGGGTCGCTCTGACCCAGATCAAGGCCGGTGGGCAAGGGGTGTTCGCCCCGGGCTGGAGCGACGGCCGCAGCTCCTGGGGCTTCCTGGAGCTGCGCCGTTGCGGAGAAAGGCACCTCAGGCGTTGCAGGTGCGAAATCAAGGGCGCCGGGGGCCAGGGCGAACAACCGCAGGGGGAGCGGTGGACGGGGTTGGGGTAAGGGGGCCTCTGGGTTGAGGGTCGTCCCGATCGGTTGGTTTGCCACATTGGCGCTGCCAAGAACCAGGGTTTCGCCCGCCTTTAATTGGGAAACGATGCCCCGGTTGGGTTGCAGGGGTCGGATTTGGTCCCTGAGCTGGTTGAGGCGCTGGCGCCAGTGGGCATGGTCAAACAGCTGGGCGGAACTGGCGGCCGCTTCTCGCTTGAGCAGCAGATTGTTCAATTCGGCGGTCCATAGCTGGCCGCTGGCCCAGTCACTGAAGCCTGGGTTCTGCTTCAGCCACTCCAGCACCAAGGAATCCGGCAGGGCAGCGGCCAGAACCGAGGTAGCAGCCGTTACATATTCGCAGGCTTCGACCCGCAGCAGCGACACCAAGCCCACCAGGGAACCGGCACCGAGGCGTTCCAAGGTGAACGGTCGATCACCCCTCTGGCCCAGAAGCCTCGCTTCGCCTTCCAGCACCACCAGCACCCTCTCGCCGATGGCCAGCTCCGTGCTGAGCGGATCGCCCTCCTCAAAGCGCTGCAGGCTGGCGGCCTCCAGCAGGCGAGCTTGCTCAGGGGGCGAGAGGAGGTTGAAGGGAGCCAGCTGCCCCAAAGCTTCGATCTGGACGGGATAGGAGGTGGTCATGCCTTCTGCCTCAACGTCACCAGTTGGCTCACCTGCTCTTCGACCCATTCCTCAAAAAGTTCTCGGGACATGCGCTCTTGCATGGCCTCATCAAAGGAAGCGGGCCTCATCACCTCCAGGCGCACCACTAGCCACCACTGCTCGATCATGATCGGTGGGCTGAGCTGGCCAGGCCTGGAGGTTCTCAGCCGTTCGGCCAAGGCTGGGTGGGCCTGGAGAATGGGTACGGGCCCAACGACGCCGCGGGTGGTGCGTTCCGGACCCTTGGAATAATGGGCCGCGAGTTCGGCGAAATCGGCCTCGCCCTCAGCTATGCGCAGGTAGAGCTCCTGGGCCAGGGGGCCGCTCTCGACCCTCAACAGGCTGTAAACCACAAGATCTAACTGCTGCTTGCGGGCCAGAAAACGCTGCTCGGCCCGATGCATGAAATGTTCCCGGCAATGGAGGGCGACACGCAGAGGTAGCTGGGCCTGAATCTTCACATCCTCTTCACTGATCGCTTCTGATCTGCAGACCGCCGCCAGCTGCTCAGGAGTGCGAATGCCCTTGCGGGCGGCCCATTCCTGCATTGCTTGCTGTTGGCGCTCAACCGGGAGCTGCACTTGCGAGACGGCGCGGCTGATCACCTCCTGGCGCAACAGGGGCAGCAGTAGCTGATGGCGGGCCAGCTGGCGCCACAGGCTTGGTTGGATGCTTTCGGCCCAGCTTGGCAACGAGGCCGGATTCGCATCTGGGACGTCATCGTCGGGCTTTAACCAGCTTCGGCCTGCACTGGGGCCATGGACCGAAAGGGTCACGTCGGTATCGGGCTGGGTATCGAGAGCCATGGATGGTAGGGAGCTATGTCGCGAGGCCTGTCCCACGAGTCAGACGAGCTCATCCATATTGCTGGGTTGCCGCCCATTCCTCGGGCAGAGTTCGTCCAGCAGCACAAATGGCTTGTCCAGCTGCCCAGAGGATGGATTGCTTACGCCGCTGACCCCTTGCAGGAGACTCTGGAGCCCCGTTTAATCGACCACCTTGAGTCGCGGATGCTCTGACTGGGCCATCTTGAAGCCAGCCGTCGTCCAACCCCAGCGCGGGTGGCACAGGGTCGCCTGCTGGAGAGTCCTCCGGCGCGGCAGAGGCCAGTTATAAGCAAAAATTGGCCAGCAACGAGCAGCCCGCCCATGGCCTCGGTGGCGAACTGCGGAGATGTCCTCAGGTTTCAGTTGGGCCCGTTAAATAGTTTTTCTTTCTCCAGCCACGCCGGCAAGATTGCAGAGGCAATGATAAATTGACACGAATAACCAATGAACTCTACATCGTGTCTTGCCCGACCCAGACTGCTCACTATGCAGACGATGCTGCGGGGGCAGAAGCGGCGCTTGATTTGCTGATATCTGGCTCCAGGAAGGGCGGAAAAAATCTGCTTAAGTGCCCCACTGCCCCAACTCCTTCGAGTTGGCATTTGTGTCTCCCTCCCCATTTCAATTCAGCACTTGGCTTGAAGTTTTCGTACAAACAAAAAGTTACTAATAGGCAAGTTGCCGAGCGATGGAAAGAATGGGTCCAGAGTGGAAACTTTGCCTTCAATGAAGGGTCAATCATTTATGATACTGATGTTTGTAGACTTAATACATGGGGAGAAAAGCTTGCAGCCATTGAGTCCTACGTAGTTATCGGCAAAACAAGACCTGTCTCCTTAAGAACTTTCAACGAAGACTCTACAGACTTGGTGAAGACCCATCGAGATCCGGGTCAGGTGACATTCAAGATTTATGTCCCAGATCCTGAGTCTGGCCTGAAATCAATATGCATAAGAGAAGTCACTACAACACAAGATGAATTTGTACGGTTTGCGATCTCAGGAAAATCACCAAGCTAGTCCATATGTTCAATCGCTTTCTTGATTCATGGAGCGACATCAAGGCCAAAAAAAATTTAGGACATCCAATTTCACTCAATAAACGATGTAAGTTGCCTGCGGTTAATCTAAATCTTTAATAGTTCATGTAGGTCAGTCTCGCTAAGCACTGATACTCCTAAGGCGACAGCTTTATCCAGCTTGGTTCCAGCTTTATCTCCGGCCACAACATAGTCTGTTTGCTTGCTGACGCTGTCAATCACTTTGCCACCAGCTGCTTCAATTAAAGACTGGGCTTCTGCTCGTGAAAGAGATGGAAGCTTACCTGTCAAGACAAATTTTTTGCCGTCAAGAGAATTTTTTATTGTAATTGAATCCACTGCAAGTTGCCGGGCGATATCTTCTTCTCCGCTTCCCATCTCTACACCCATTGACATCAATTCATCAATTAAGTGTTGATTTGCGGCATTGGAGAACCATTGCTGCAGAGACCTGCTCATCTCTGGTCCGAAACCTGCCAGCCTGGTTATTTCATCGGTATTCTGAATTGATGCTTGCTTGAGCAGTTCAGCACTTGGATAAGCTCTAGAGAGTGCTTTTGCATTGACTTCGCCTATATGATTAATTCCCAGTCCATATAGCTTGCGATGCCAGGGCTTCGCCTTTGACTTGGAGAGTTCGTCAACGACATTGTTAGCTGACTTTTCTCCCATACGCTCTAAGCTAGCAAGCACTGAGACCTCAATGCGATATAAATCTGCGATAGATTTAACCAATCCAGATTCAACCATCTGCTCGATGGACTTGGTGCCTAAACCATCAATATCTACGGCCTTCTTACTAACCCAGTGACACAACGAAGCCAAAAGAATGGCCGGGCAACTGCTGTTTATGCAACGAGTGGCCGTTTCACCTTCCTCCCGCACCAGTCGGGAGCCACACTCTGGGCAGCAATCAGGTAAAACCAGGCTGATCGCTTCTAATTTCCGTAACTCTGGCAATACCCCAACAACCTCCGGGATGATCTCACCTGCTTTGCGAACCACGATGCTGTCGCCACTATGCAAGTCGAGCTCAGCAACTCGGTTGGCGTTGTGGAGAGAGGCTCGGCTGACGATTGTGCCAGCAAGGTGCACTGGTTCAAATTCTGCAACTGGTGTCACAGCTCCCGTTCGCCCAACTTGGCAGATGATCCGAAGCAGGCGGCTGGGAGCCTCTTCTGCCGGGTACTTCAGGGCAACGGCCCAGCGGGGATGAGTATCCGTAAAACCGGCTATTTCTTGAAGTTTGAGATCGTCAAGTTTAACTACAACGCCATCAGTTGCATAGGGCAACGCTTTCCGATCCCCTTCCCACCGGTTGAAGAATGATTCCACTCCAGCCAGGTCGCTGAAACGCTCTCGGTAGGGGTTGACCTGAAAACCCGCTGACTCAAGCCATTCCAAGGATGACCACTGAGTGGCTGGTTTGCCCGGATTACCTTGCCCATCATCGGGCAGATGGAGGGTGTACGCAAAAAAGCTGAGCCGCCTTGCTGCCACAACCCTGGAATCAAGCTGGCGCAAGGTGCCCGCACAGGCGTTGCGGGGATTGGCAAACAGGCTCTCGCCCCGGGCCTGTCGTTCGGCGTTGATCGTTGCGAAGCTCTCGTCCGGGATCAGGGCCTCCCCACGCACCTCTACCCAGGCGGGCGGCTGCTCCAAGTGCAGACGCAGCGGTACCGAGGCAATCGTGCGGACATTTGCGGTGATCTCCTCGCCGCGCTCGCCGTCGCCGCGGGTGGCGGCTCGTACTAGCAGACCGTGCTCGTAGCTCAATGCGAGTGCATTGCCATCAATTTTGAGTTCCCCCACCATGGCCAAGGCAGGTCCTGCGACCATGGGGACGCTGTTGAGGACCTTGACTAGTCGGTCGTACCAGGCTTCAAGCTCAGCCAAGTTGAAAGCATTTTTAAGGCTGTAGAGAGGCACCCTGTGGGCGACGCTCCTGAAACCTTCGACAGGCTCGCCACCGACGCGCTGCGTGGGGCTATCCGGACTGATCAGCTCTGGATAGCTGCGCTCAAGCTCCTGTAGCTCTCGGAAGAGTTGGTCGTAGACCGCATCCCGCATGAGCGGAGCATCCTTGACGTAGTACGCATGAGCTGCCTGCTGCAGAAGGCTACGCAGCTCAGCAACCCGCTCTTGGAGCACTGGCTGCGAGGCTGCTTCAACAGCCCGCCCTCGCGTCGATTGGGGAGATTCGCTCACGGTTCAATGGCGGAAGGGGGCAACAGCTGCGCAGCAGCTCAGCTCGCCGCAGTTGCTTGGATGCGGTCAATCCGCCAGGCGTCCTCCACCTTTACGAAGGTGAAGTCAAGGGGCAACTCGTCCTTGCTGCCATCAGCCTTGAGCTTGACAGTAAGGATCACCTGGTCTTCTTGCATACGCGGTCGTCCAGATTTGAGATTGCGATAGTTGTTGAGTTTGAGGCCCGCCAGGAATCGGATGAATTGTTGCCGATTGACGTGGGAGCGATAGTTCTTGGTAGTGAGCAGGTAAGCCCCATCAATTTGACCTGATGCCACCTGGGTAAAGAACTGTTTGATCAGGGGGTTGATGCCACGGGCGCTGAGCACCAGTTTCACCGCCGAGATCGTCCAGTAGAGGAGGAGGGCTCCCGCGCCGGCTAACAGGCCCTTGGAGCCGTAGTCCCTGGCCAATCCCCAATCCATGACGTCAACATTGGCGTACAGCGGCTTGAGTCTGACCGACGACCCCGCCTTCCTGGCCCTGGGCCCAGACTGGTCTTGCCTTGAGGCGGTGCCGCGCACCGAATCCCGTGCCCCTGGAGCCCCTGTTGCCCCTGTTCCACCGGTTGAACCGCGAACATTTCGCGGGAGCCCTTGTGCGTTCGGGCAAGCCCGTGGCCGACCTGCGCTGGAGTGACGGCAGGTTGACCCGTACGGCGGGCCTGTACCGACGGGGGCGACGAATCGATGGGCTGGGCTTCCGCGAGATCGTCCTTTCGCGGCCCCTGCTGGAACCCTTACCCAGGGAAGCCACCTTGAGCACCCTGGCCCACGAGATGATCCATGCCTGGGTCGACCAAATCCTTGGGGTGCGGGAGGGCCATGGCCCCCACTTCAAAGCGTGCATGACCCGAATCAACCAGGCCCAAGACGAGTTTGAAGTGAGCCTTAGGCATTCCTTCCCAGTGCCGGTGCAGGGGGCTCGCTGGTTGGCCTGTTGCCCTCACTGTGGCCTCAAGACCCCCTACCGAAGCAGGCGCAAGGGACTGGCCTGCCGCCCTTGTTGTGAGACTTTCCATGGTGGGCGCTGGGACAGTAACTGCCTGTTGGTCTTCGAACCCCAACTCAATCACTTAAAGCGCCCATAGCCATTTCAGGACTTCAAACCATCGCCAGGGAGGTCAGGGCAGGAGCAATCAACTGCCAATGGCCATTGGCTTGGCGCAACCAAGTGCCATATGCGTCGCAATAGAAATCGCCAAGGCCTGCAGCAGCGCCCAGCCTCTCGGCGAGCTCACTGCGGGATTGGATTACCGCCAAGGGACTGCCCGAAGACATCATCGAAGTCAGGTAAGAAACGACCATGGAAAAATCATTCTTTGAGAGTATTATCTCGCGGTTTTGGCTCCAACTGAAATAATTACCGACTCTCTTCCAAATGCCAATTCTCTTTAGAAAGCCTTTCAATTCTTTTCCAATTTCTTCAAGGTTCTATCTCCCTTTTTTACCAGGTTGGGTCAAGGGTCTCCCGGTGCGCCTTGGGAAACCGGCATGGAGCCAGGCCCGGGCTCGTTAAGGTGGACTGATGGACTACACCCCCTACGGATCTACCACTGATCCCGACCCTGCCTACGCGAAAAGAAAGACTCGAGACAGGGGTTTGGATCGGGAGTTGGATCGGGAGCACCAGGTTGGCCAAAGGCCCATGCCGCCCCGTGATCGCCCCTGGGGGGAGGATCCGCTTGATCAACGGTTGGATCGCTGGGTTCACCGCGGCCGTCAGTTGGTTGAAGGGGTCTCCGGTGCCAGACCGGGATCAAGGCAAGCTCCAGCCCCAAGCCAGAATCGTCCTGGGGGAAGGGGAGCTGGGATTGAGGGCCTGGGCCGCTGGATGGGAAATCGTTTCGATTGGCTGCTGGACGATGGCGAAGATTGGCGCGAGCCCTGGCAGGAGGCTGATTCGCCACGCCAGGGCAGGCTCGTGGCCCCTGGGCCGCCACCACAGGCTGCCAAGGGTGGTTGGGTTGAGGATCCCGTCCTTAGGCAATCGGAGCTGGCTGGGGACCCGCCCCTTGCCCGGCGGCGCCTTGAAGCCGTCTCGCTGCGGGGGCGCGGCCAGCTTTCAACCAACCCCGCGGCGTGGAGCGGGCGCCGCCAAGTGCCGCAAGGAGGCTACCCTGACCTTGAGGAACAGGATCCGGCCAGCCCTCCCCAGGCCCCATCTGAGGCCTGGCCTGAGGATGACGTGTTCAAGTTGGATCGCTGGCAGCGTCAAACTCGACAGGGTTCGGGGCCCGTCCCAGATCTTGCTCCACCGGAGCGGGCTTCCTTTTCAGCTCGTCCCTTACCTCGCTCCAGCCGGCGTCGCTGAGCTTGGGTCTTGCCGGGCATTCGTGCTGGGTTCCTTGGTAACTGCGGGCCCCAGCCACCGCTCCAGGGCCGGTGAAAACACTTCCCGAATCACCGTGAGCGCCTTGCCCTGACGAAAAAATCGGTAGTGGCGGCTCCAATAGGGACCGGGATTGCCAAATCGGTCCTGCAGCCAGGGACTGTTCACCTGGGCCAGTCCATCCACCTCGCGGAAAAGTTCGGTCCTGCCCGCCGTGAGATTGCGCCAAATCGGCTGGCGATGGTCCGGGAGGTGGTGCTGGGCCTCGTCCAAGGTCCACCAGCTTTCCGCCCAGCCCAAGGTTTCGGTGCCGCAGCAAAGCCACACCTGGCGCCGCAGTAGTGGGGAAACCAGCTCGCCGACCTGGAGAGGCGCCTCCAGGGCGGGATTGGGATCTGGAGCCATGGCAATCAATTCGACCTCGACGGCCTGACCCGTGAGGAGTTCCAGATGCCGGGTGGGACTGCCATCCCCAAGCAGCAGCAGTTTCCAACCACCGCCCAATTGGCTTGTGGCCCTTCCGCTCAGGACTTCGTCTGCGGAGGCCTGCCAAAGCACCTGCGGCGAACCTTGCAGCGGTTGGTGTGGCGGTAGGGGGATCACCCGCCCCCCACTATCGCCAACCTGCGGGCCACCCCCTCCCGTTCGACCAGGGCGCTTTCGGCGTCGGTGGACCGCAACCGCCAGCCTGTACCACCAATGGTTTCACCAACGTTGACACTGGTGGAGCTGGCGCCGATCTGGAAGATGGCCGAGCCAGGTTTACCCGGGGCTGCCACCAGGCCCACCAGTTGGGGTATCGGACCGGCAATTGCTGAACTGGTAGCGGGTATGGCCCGTGCAAGCTTGGGGCTCATGGGCACCTTCAGCAAGGGTGCCGTGGCGGGGGCTGCCAGGGGGAGTTCGGAGAGCTGCTGCATCCAAGGCTCTTCTGGAGGTGGTGGCGGGGCAACGCTCTCGGCGACTTGGGCCCCAGGGGCGACCAACGGCTGGCCGCGGGGAATGGCTTCCAGACTGGGGGCCGGTGGTGTGGTCAGCACCTGGACCTGAGTGGGCATCGGTTCGGGGTTGGCCGGTCCCAGGGAGCGCAAGCGCTCGACCATGAGCAGATTGCGCTCCTGGCTGAGACTCCGTTGCAGCTGGGTCCATTGCTGAACAAAAAGGAGGGCCGCGATCGTGCTGACCAGCCCCATGCCCGCAAGGGCCAGCAAGAGCCAAGGGGTGGGCGGGTGGCCGCTTGGGCTGGGGTGGAGGGGGGGGCGGACAGCCTCCTGGGGGGGATCGTTCGCGGTCGCCTGGTCGGCTAGGGATCGTTGGCCCCGTCCAGTCCAAGGGGTCGGACCGCCGGCGGGAGGGCGGTGCGGACTGGGGGCAACCTCCGGATCCACCTGCAGATCAATGGTCTGATCCGGATCGAAGACCCGGTTCATCATTTGTTCGGCCTTGAGTTCCCAGTAGGCACGCGAGATGGGAAGACGCTTGAGATCGCTCACCGCTGATTTCCTAACGGCTGGTAAGAAACCTTATCGGAATTTGTCTGGCGTCGTTCCAATTCAAGCCATAGCAGCAGGGCAGTCACGTCAGCAGGGCTGACCCCTGGCACCCTGCCGGCCTGGCCCAGGGTGAGGGGCTTGAGGGCGGCCAGCTTCTCCCTCGCTTCGGAAGAAAGATTGGTGATGCGGTGGTAGGCCAGGTTGGGGCTCAGCACACGGCCCTCCTGCCTTCTGGCCCGGGAAATCTGTTGTTCCTGACGGGCCAGGTAGCCGCTGTACTTGATGTCGATCTCGGCCCCGTCACGCACCTCATCGGGGAGGGAGGTGGGACTGAGGCCATGGCGCTGCAAGTCGGTGGCATGGAACCCTGGACGCCGCAGCAGGTCGGCCAGGGTGATCGAGCCCTTGATCGGGGCCCCTGTTTCAGCGCCGATTGCGTCGGCGGCCCCATCGGCCATACGTAGTCGGACGCTTTGCAGCCGCTGCTTTTCGGATTCAATCGCCGCCAGCTTGGCCTCAAAAAGCTCCCAGCGCCGATCGTCGATCAGGCCCAGGCTGCGGCCCAAGGGTGTCAGGCGCCGATCAGCATTGTCTCCCCGCAGCACCAGGCGGTACTCGCTGCGGCTGGTCAGCACCCGGTAGGGCTCCTTGAGGTCTTTGGTCACCAGGTCGTCGATCATGGTGCCGATATAGCTTTCTTCACGGGCCAGGGTCAGCGGATCCTGGTTGCCCAGGTGGCGGGCGGCGTTAAGGCCAGCCACCAGCCCCTGGGCGGCGGCCTCTTCATAGCCCGTGGTGCCATTGAGCTGACCGGCCGTAAACAGGCCGCCGACGCGTTTGCTCTCCAGGGTGGGCCAGAGTTGGGTGGCAGGCAGGTAGTCGTATTCGACGGCATAGGCCGGGCGCAACATCACACAGTTCTCCAGCCCGGGCAGGGTGCGCAGCAGGCTTAGTTGCAGCCGTTCGGGCAGGCCTGTGGAGAAGCCCTGCACGTAGATCTCAGGGGTGTCTCGGCCTTCTGGTTCCAGGAAGATCTGGTGACTGTCCTTATCGGCAAAGCGCACAATCTTGTCTTCAATCGAGGGGCAATAGCGCGGGCCCTTGCTGTCGATGAAGCCTCCGTAGATCGGTGTCAGGTGCAGGTTGTCCCGGATCAATTGATGGGTGGCTGCGGTGGTGCGGGTGATGTGGCAGCTCATGGGGGCGCCGCTGACCCAGGCACTGGGATCGAAGGAGAAGAAGCGGTGGTGGGCGTCGCTGGGTTGCTCCTCCAGTCGGTCCAGGTCCAGGCTGCGGCGATCGACCCGGGCCGGAGTGCCGGTCTTGAGGCGATCGGTGACGAAACCCAACTGCCGCAGGGCTTCGGTCAGTCCTTCTGAGGCTTGTTCGCCGGCGCGCCCCGCCGGCATCGAGCGGTCGCCCACCCAGATGCGGCCCCCCAGGAAGGTGCCCGTGGTGAGAATCACAGCGCCAGCGGCATAGGCGCTGCCGAAATAGGTGCGTACCCCCACGACGCGGGCGGCTGGCGCCCTGGAGCCAGGGCTGGCTGTTGGATCTCCCTCGACGACAAGCCCGGTGACCATCGCCTCCCGCAGGTGCAGGTTGGGGGTGTGTTGCAACAGTTGCAGCATCTGGCGGGCGTATTGCCGCTTGTCTGTCTGGGCCCGCAGGGCCCAGACCGCAGGACCGCGGCTGGCGTTGAGCACCCGCTTTTGCAGGGCGGTGGCGTCGGCAAGGCGACCAATGACGCCACCCAAGGCATCCACCTCATGCACCAGCTGGCTTTTGGCCGGCCCCCCGACCGCCGGATTACAGGGCTGCCAAGCGATGCGGTCGAGGTTGAGGCTGAACAGGGCTGTACGCACACCGAGTCGGGCAGCGGTGAGCGCCGCCTCGCAGCCGGCATGGCCACCACCGACCACGATCAAGTCGAAGCTTTCGCTGGGGTCGGGCAGGGGACTGGTGGGATGCATCAAGTCAGGCTATCGACAGGACGATCGACCCAGGCATTCCACCAAGGCCATCAACCCAGGCCAAGGTTTAAACCTGCACCAACTGGAGTGGCTTGGCCTGATGGAGGAGCCAAATAGATTAACGCCGACGTTAAAGTGATATTGCCAGTTATCTGAAATTGATACCACCTCTCCCAAGCCTATCCCCCATCATCGGGGATCTGGGAGCCGGTCAAGGCAGTAACGAATCATGCCGCTTGCTGCAGTCGCTGTTTGTAAGCCTCAAGGCTGCCGGCGTTGATCCAGCCGGTGGCGATTGTCTTGCTGTGGTCATGGCTGATCTGACCGCGATGAATATGGGAGAGGCCCGCCGGGAAGATAGCCAAGGTACCTTTTTCGGCGGGAAGGCAATACTGCTGCCAGAGAAATTCAGTGCCACCGCCAGGAACTGTGTCGCAGTAGAGAATCCAGGCCAGCACCCGGCGAATCGGTTCGGTGGCTTCGTCGCTGGTGTTCCAGTCGCAGTGCCAGGCAGCGAAGCCCTCGCCTGGCCCGTAGTGCTGCAGATTGAACAGGGGGTTGACGAACAGGGACCGTTCCGGGCAGCACTCAAGAAACTGGGGCCGCTCCGCCAGCCAGCGCCTGAGCCCCGCCGACACGCCCCTCATCACCACTTCAGAGAGGCCATGGGCTTCGGCATCTTGGCGGTCCAGGGCCACCAGGCTGATATCGGTTGACACCTTGGCCGGGGGATGGCTCCCTGGGCCCTCGCCGAAGGCCACACCCCGCCGCCGCAGATCGCTGCGACGGGCATAAAAGCCAAGCACCGCATCGGCCAGGGCCAGGTAGCCCGGATCCTGGAAGATGCCGATCAGGCGCATGGGCTGGGGGTGGGACCAGGGGTGGCCACCGTTGTGGCAACCCCGAGGGAACGCTCCAGTCCTGCCATCACCACATCGGCTACGGTTTTGACCCGGTAGCGGCAGGCCTGGGTTTCGCTCGTGCGGAAGCTACCCGTTTCCCAATACTTATTGCTGCCGGCGCCTCCACCGCAAAGGCCGAAGTAGTCACAACTAGATCGGCACAGCTCAACTCCGGCGGCCATATCGCGCTGCATGCGCTGAAACTTCTCGGTGCTGATCACACTTTCGAGACTGTCGTGTCGCACGTTGCCAAGCACAAAGTCACCGTATTCTTCGGTTGAAACCGCCAGCAGCTCCGGGTCAAAGGTAGAGAAATTACCTTGATGATCCACATTGATAATGACGAAAGCACGGTTCATATCGGTGTCTTGCAAGCGCTCTTCGCTGTAAATCAAACTACAGGTGGTTTCAAACTCCCGCAGATTAAGGGCACCCGGTTCAGAGGCCACCAGGTCCCAGAATTCGTAGAGAAAACGTTTGTATCGGGCTTCACTATCTGGGCGATCCAAGCTGGACTGGAGGTTGACCCCTTCGGTTTCCTCCATGTTGAAGCCCACTTCGCGGATGCCGTGATCCACGAAAAACCGAAAGATGGCCTCGGCGTGATCCAGGGATTCGTCCGTCAGAACGGAAATGACATGGAAGGGCAGGTTTTCCCGCTGTAAATGTTGAATACCCCGCAGGGTGGCTGCGTGGCTGCCCAGGCCACTGCGGGTGCGGCGGTGGGCATCGTGGAGGAAGGCGGGGCCATCCAGGCTGACGCCCACGCTGATGTCGTTGCGGCGAAAGCACTCACACCACTTCGAGTCAATCAAAATGCCGTTGGTCTGAATCGACTGGTCGATGCTCAGGCCTGGGGTATGGCGCGCCACCGCAGCACGGATGCGATCGGTGGCGGCGTCGTAAAAATCTGGGGGCACCGCCAGAGGTTCGCCCGCATGCCAAAGCAAAGTGAAATCCCGGCCGATGAACGGACTGGAAAGCACCTTTTCCAGAATCGGATCCAGTAGCTCGAGGTCGAGGCGGCTGCGGTTGTTCCGGTCCGGCAGATAGCAGTAATCGCAGTCCAGATTGCAATAGGGGGTTGGTTGGATGACCAACAGGGCCAAGGGCCCGAACGGGTTGGGTTCGGACCCGGAAGCAAGGGGGAGGTGGAGCTTGCTGCTCACCAATTGCGGAAGCCCCCGCCGCCGTTGCGCCAGGCACTGCCACCCCCCCCATTCCTCCAGGCCGCCCCGCCATTGCGCCAGCCGCCGCCGCCATTGAGGAAACCAGGCCGGCCATAGTAAGGGTGACCATTGATAAAGGCCCTGCGGCCGTTGCCATTGCCCCAGGCAACCGCAGTCAGCATTTCCTCAGCGGGGCGATCGTCAGCGGCCAAGTCTTGCTCTTGGAGGCGGATCACCGCCGCCAGCCGTTGCAACCGCGCTTCCACCGACGTGGGGGGAGGTGCTGCGGCCCGTTCGATCTCCGTCGTTGCATCAGGGGGCACGGCCGGATCAGGGACCTGATTCAGGGCAGCCTTGGAGGCTGGCAAGCCCAGGGCCGGCAGCGCCAGCAGAAAGCCGAGCAGGCCGGAGCGGGAAGGAAGGGACATGGCTCTAGCGAGGGGCGGAGGGGGATTGGGGATTCGGCTGCGCCGCCGGGGCCATCCTTACGGGGGCTCCCACCCGCTCCACAGAGAACAGTACCGACTCAAAGAAACTGCGGATCAGTTCCGGTGGTAGTTGCAGGATGCCGCTGGGACCGAACCAGCGATTCACCGTGGCCGCAGCCGCGGGTTCCCCATCGAGATAGCCCTGCAGCAATCCCGCCACCGCCAGGTTGGCCAGGTTGCGGAAGGTGGAATTGTTCTCGGGAAGGATGCAACCGACCCCGTAGCGGCCCAAGGGCTCCCGGGGGACCAGATCGAGGGTGGTGCCCTTGGGCAAGCCGGCCGTAAAAGCCGTCAAGGTCCCCGCCAGGGTGAGGGAATCTCCAGCCACCGCATCGAGGCGGCCGGCCAGCAGGGAGCGCACACCACTTTGCAGGTCATTCAGGGGAACCAGGTTGGCCTTCGGTTGCAGATCCTTGATCCGCGCTTCGCCGAGGCTGCCGCTCAGCACCCCAATTCGCTTGCCCACCAATCCCTCCGGACTGCCATTGAGGGAAGCGTTGCGTGTCAGCAAGCGGATGCCGGAAAGGCTGTAAGGCAGGGTGTAGTCCGCATACATTTCCCGCTCCCAGGTGAACTGCACCCCACAAGCCAGGTCCACCTCCCCTTGGCTCACCAGCTTGAACAGGGCGTCGGGGCTCTCGACGCTGCGAAAATCAACCCGGATGGGTTTGTTGAGATACCGGGCCAGCTCAGCGGCGATGCGGGTCGCCACATCCAGGGAGACGCCGACGAGTTGACCGTTGGCATCCACGTAGGAGCCCGGGATCAGGTCGGTACGACCGCCCAGGGTGAGCACGCCGGTGCGGGCCACCCGCTCCACCACGGTTTCGGCACGGGCGGGGCTGGGCGCTCCCAGGCCAGTGATCAGGGCGAGGAGGGAGAGGAGGGTTCCTCCCGCCAGGGCGAGAGGCCGTCGCTGCGGATGGGGCAACGCATCAGAGCAAGACCTCCCGATGATGCTCAACCGCAGTGACGCCGCCATGGTGCAAAGGGCAGTCGTTGCCAATTCTTCATGCAGCAGGTGGAAATGATCCCCTCAGTTCCAGAAAATGGCTGCAAGTCCCTGGGTCCCTGGTATGGGCTCACAAAAAAGGCAGCGCGGTCGCAAGGCCAGGGGAGTCCCCCTAGCCGACCATGGTCGTGGGTGAGGGGGCCAGGATGACATCGAGCCATCTTCACCGTCAGCGGGCAAACTGCATGGAGCGACCTCCAGGAGAGGACCCATGGCCATCGATTTCAATGATCCCGAGCTTGAGTTCGCCGATCTGGTGACGGCCTACCAGAGCTGGGTGATGGCCGTTATCAACGATGAGAAGCTCGGCGGTGAACCCCTGCTGACCGAGGACATCGCCGACGATGCCCTCAACGCCATGCGGTTTTTGCCCGATGTGGTCACCAGTGCCATTGAGACCACCCTGGCTCGTGTTTACGACGTTGATCCGGAGGAACTGGCTTCCCTGCTGTATCCAGACGACTGAGCGCCCTTGACTTGCTTCAAGGCCACGCTCCGGTCGATCGGCACTGCGCCTTGGATGCCGCGCTGAGATCAGTATCTCTGGGCCCATGGGCCTCGTCAGGGAAAAAGCCCAAAAGCGCCCGGCGATGCTGCGGGATGGCTTGCGAGGGATCAGTGTCTGCAAGACGATGGGTGCAGCTTTTGGACCTCAAACCACGGCCCCAAACAAGTGACCCACCAGGGCCGTCAGCCCCATGGCCAGGGCTCCCCAAAAGAGCATGCGCAGGGCACTGCGACGCCTGGATGATCCGCCCGCATGGGCTGAAAGGGCCCCCAGGGCCCCCAAGGCCACCAGGGCGGCAGCGGTAGTGACCTCGGTGATGCGATTGGCGGGGCTGAACACGATCGTGATCAAGGGGAGCAGCGCTCCGATCAAAAAACTGGTGGCGGAGGCCCCGGCGGCTTGAATCGGCCGGGCCCGCAAAATTTCACTCAAACCCAGTTCATCGCGGGCGTGGGCTGCCAGAGCATCGTGCTGACTCAATCGTTCGGCCACCCGCCGGGCCAGCTCTGGATCAAGACCCCGGGAGATGTAGATGCTCGTCAGTTCGGCGAGTTCGCCAGAGGGGTCGAGCTGCAGTTCCAGACGCTCTTTAGCCAGGTCAGCCCTTTCGGTATCGGCCTGGGATTGCACCGAAACGAATTCTCCTGCAGCCATCGAGGCGGCGCCTGCGACGGTAGCTGCCAGTCCAGAGAGCAGGATCTGGCTGCGGGGGGCACCTGAGGCGGAGATTCCCACCACCAGGCTGGCGACGGAGATGGCCCCGTCATTAGCCCCCAGAACCACGGCCCTTAACCAACCGACCCGGCTTGCATTGTGCTTTTCACCATGGCCAGGCCGCAATCCAAGGGCGCTCATCAAGGTCAAGGCGAATGGATCATCCCAGAATCGTTGATACCATGGATTAAGACAAATTTCGCGGATTATTTTGTCCGCCTATGGGCCGGTTGCCAAGCGGTCGCGGAGGTTTTGCAGCGGGCGGCTCGGCGTGGCCAGGATGAGTAAATTGGCCCTCCGCCCTTGCAGTCAACTGAATCACCGCTTCTTGATGTTGTCTACCCTCCCTTGGTGCTGGTCCATGGCCTCTGGGACACGCCTGACCTCTTCAACACCCTCAAGCGCACCCTGGCCGGCCGCCGAGGCACCCCCTTCACTCCCCATCTGCCCCATGGCTTGGGAGTGGTCCCCCTGGATGAGCTGGCGATCCAACTGAATCAGGCAATTGAGGCCGCGTTTGGGCCCGATCAGATCGTGGATGTGATGGGCTTCTCGATGGGGGGGCTGATCAGCCGCACCTGGATCCAATTGCAGGGGGGCCACCAGCGGGTGAGGCGCTTCACCAGTGTGGCCAGCCCCCAGCAGGGCACCCTGGCGGCCCAGGTGTGGCCCCGCTGGCCCCTGGCCTCGGTGGCCGACATGAAGCTGGGGAGCGACTTGTTGCGTCGATTGAATGGGGATCCGGGCCCCCTGGCGGCCATCGATTGCTGCAGCATTTATTGCGTTGCCGATGTGATGGTCGTGCCCGGCTGGACCGCCGTCTTGCCGGTCGGCCGTCGACTGGCCTTCCCGCTCCACCTGGCCCACCACGAATTAATGGCCCGGCCAGAGGCGGTTGAATTGGTCGCCAGCGAACTGCTGCGTCCCTAACCTGCCGCCCGGGTTCAGGTATCTGGACTGGGTGCGGTCCCAGGCGCGCGTCATCATGGCTCGCTGAAGTTCAAAGAGGTTCACTCCTGGCCGATCTCGCCCAGCCAGACCTCCATGGCTTCGATTACTGCGGCTGTAGTGGCCAGAATCGCCTCGGCCCCGGCCCGTAAAAGCTGCTGTTCATAATCCCCCCGGGCCGTTTGCGCTTCGGCAGCGTGCAAGTGGGGCGGAGCCACTGCCAAGGCACGCCAGCGTTGTTCTGGCACCTCCTGGCGGGCCCGCTGCAGGGTGAACACATCTGTAACCGTGTCTCCCAGATAGGCCACCGGTGGGGCCAGGGGGCCAAGGCTTGGAGCCTCGTGGCGGCCCAGCAACAAAGCCGTGAGCCTGAGAAGCCCTTGGGGATTGGGTTTGTCGGGGGCATCCCCCATGGCGATCAAGGGTGGGTCGAACAGCCCAAGGCGTTGCTCCAGCACGAAGCGGCAGGATGGGGGTTCGGCGCCACTGACGAAGCCCCAGGCAAACCCTGCGTCGTTGAGGCGGTTGAAGAATTCTGGAGACACCAACAAGGTTTCGTTGCCGATGAAGCCCTTCCAGCTGGCGGGATCCCCATGGGGGTCGCCGCCGAAGTAGGCCTCGCTGAAAACCGTGACAATTTCATCAAAAGTCGGTAGAGGGGAGCTGGTGCCTCGGCGACGCAGCAGTTCGAGGGAGGCTTCCCAGTCGTTGTTCCAAAGGCCTTCGCCCTTGAGGTCATCGATTTCAGCGGCTGTGGGGCGATAACCGCTGTAGTGATAAACGGTTTCACTGAGGGCGCGGCGGTAACTACCGCCAACATCCCGGATGACGCCATCAATGTCGAAGAGAACCAGGGCGCGGGGACTCAGGGACCAATAGCAGCAGAACTGATAGGTTAGGTGATTATGTTTCTGCCTTGAGCTCACCAACCATGACAGCAGCCGAGACGATCAGTGACGAGGCGGTGTTCGCTGCCGCATTCGATGACGTCGCCGATCCGACGGCCGCCAGCGAGGTGACCCAAGGCCGCCCGGTGCTGCGTGGCGGCAGTGCCGCCTTAGCCACCGCCACCATTGATGAAGATGGTGTGCCCTCTGGCTACACCCCTAAGGCCGATGAGGGACGCTTCCTCCTCAAGATCCTTTGGTTGCCGGACAACGTGGCCCTGGCTGTCGATCAGATCGTCGGTGGCGGACCCAGCCCCCTGACGGCCTATTTTTTCTGGCCCCGTGAAGACGCCTGGGAAACACTCAAGACCGAATTGGAGCGCAAGAGCTGGATCACCGATAATGAGCGAGTTGAGATCCTTAACAAGGCCACCGAGGTGATCAACTACTGGCAGGAAGAGGGTCGGGGTAAATCCCTGGAAGAGGCCAAGCTCAAATTCCCTGACGTCACCTTCTGCGGAACCGCCTGAGCCCTACATAAGTCCCCGGATTTTTCCAGGGATTCAATCAAAAAGCCGGCTTATGGCCGGCTTTTTTTATATGCAGATTTGTATTCAGCCAAGCGCCTCAGTAAATCTTGGCTTGGTTGATTTTAGTCTGTCAATTTGCCTTGGTGGCAGCTACACGGGCACGGGCCTGAGAGAGAGTTTGCAGGGCTTTTACCTTGGCGGTGCTGGTCGGCTGGTTCTCAAATGCAGCTGCGGCTTGGATCGCCGCTTCAAGCTCCTTTTCGGCCTTGGCGGAGTCGATGTCACTGGCCAATTCGGCGCCATTAACAAGCACCGTAACTTCATTAGCATCAACTTCGGCGAAGCCACCCATCAGGGCGATGGACTGCCAAGCGTTGCCCTCACGCACCCGCAAAACCCCATCATCTAAAGCGGTGAGCATGGAAACATGACCGGTCAGAATACCCATCTGACCACTGATGCTGGGAAGGATCACCTCATCGGCGACACCATCAAACACACTTTTGTCGGGAGAAAGAACCCTTAAGTTAAAAGTCATGATCAAGCCTTGGCGTCGGCGAGGATTTTTTGAGCTTTTGCCTTGACTTGATCAATATTGCCGACTAGGTAGAAGGCAGCCTCGGGAAGATCATCCAGTTCTCCGGAGAGAATCATGTTGAAACCCTTGATGGTGTCTTCGAGTTTGACATATTCACCGGATTGACCGGTAAATATTTCAGCGACAAAGAAAGGCTGGGAAAGGAATTTCTCGATCTTGCGAGCACGATCGACCGTGCGCCGGTCGTCTTCGGAAAGTTCATCTAGTCCCAAAATTGCAATGATGTCCTGGAGTTCTTTATAGCGCTGCAGGGTAGATTGCACTGCCCTGGCAGTGCGGTAATGCTCATCACCAACCACCGCAGGTTGCAGCATGGTGCTGGTGGAATCGAGGGGATCAACCGCCGGATAAATGCCCTTCGAAGCAAGACCGCGACTTAACACGGTGGTGGCATCAAGGTGGGCAAAAGTGGTGGCTGGGGCCGGGTCGGTGAGGTCGTCGGCAGGTACATAGACGGCCTGAATGGAAGTAATGGAGCCTTCAAGAGTAGAGGTAATTCGTTCTTGCAATTGGCCCACGTCCGTACCTAGAGTCGGCTGGTATCCCACGGCCGAAGGCATGCGTCCCAAGAGGGCACTCACTTCTGAGCCAGCTTGAACAAAGCGAAAGATGTTATCAATAAATAGCAACACATCTTGCTTGTTTACGTCGCGAAAATGCTCGGCCATAGTCAAAGCCGAAAGGCCAACCCGCATGCGGGCGCCAGGGGGTTCATTCATCTGGCCGTAACAGAGGGCCACTTTAGATTTGGTGAGGTCATCGGCATTGATAACTCCCGATTCCTTGAATTCCTCGTAGAGATCATTGCCTTCGCGGGTGCGTTCGCCGACGCCTCCAAATACCGAAACACCACCATGCTCTTTGGCGATGTTATTGATCAGTTCCTGAATAAGCACCGTCTTGCCAACGCCGGCACCACCAAAAAGGCCAACCTTGCCACCTTGGCGATAGGGAGCGAGTAGGTCGATTACCTTGATACCCGTTTCAAACACCTTGGGCTTGGTTTCCAAGTCGGTAAGTTTGGGAGCTTCGCGGTGGATGGGGGCAGTGGTAGTCGTGCTGACGGGGCCCTTTTCGTCTACGGGTTCACCAAGCACGTTGAAAATGCGCCCCAGGGTGGCTTCTCCCACTGGAACGCAGATCGGGGACCCCGTATCAATGGCGTCCATGCCACGCACAAGCCCATCGGTGGTGCTCATGGCCACCGCCCGAACCCTGTGGTCCCCAAGCAGCTGCTGAACCTCGGCAGTCAAGGCGATATCTTGGCCCGCTGAATTCTTGCCTTCAATGCGCAGGGCGTTGTAGATCCTGGGCAGCTTGCCGGCAGGGAACTCCACATCAAGCACCGGACCAATCACCTGCTTGACGATGCCTTTGGTGCCGGAAGCGGCGGAAGCAGCAGCTGCCATAAGGAGAAAAGGGTGGGGACGCGGGACGCTGTTGGCAGATCTCCAGACCCGTCCAAAGCGGCGCAACCTTACCACCGGCCATGCCCCACTGGCCCGTTGGCCGCTGGAGCCGCCCAGGGATGGCAGTTCGGTCAACCGAACTACCTGAAAGGCCCGTGGCAGAGGGCCGCTGCCATAGGTTGGCAATCGGGAGTTTCGAGTGCCAGCTTTTGCTGCTCCCGGGGCCGATCCCAGCCCGTGACGTCGGCCCCCGCCGTCGCTGGGGTGCTTCACCACCTGAACTCCCGCGTCCTACGTTTTACGAACTCCATGGCTGCTGTTTCTCTCAGCGTCTCGACAGTTAAACCTCTCGGAGATCGGATTTTCATCAAGGTTTCGGAATCCGAAGAGCGCACATCTGGAGGCATCCTTCTGCCTGATACCGCCAAGGAAAAGCCCCAAGTGGGTGAGGTGGTTCAGGTGGGCCCCGGCAAACGCAATGAAGACGGCTCCCGCCAGGCTCCAGAAGTGAGTATTGGCGACAAAGTCCTCTACAGCAAGTACGCCGGCACTGATATCAAGCTCGGCACAGATGAATTCGTTCTGCTATCCGAGAAGGACATCCTGGCCATAGTCAACTGAGCATTAAACTCAATTTTTAGAACTGTTTAACCCCCTTTTCCCTTTCCCCACGCTTTTCTCAAAATGGCAAAACGCATTATTTACAACGAACAGGCTCGCCGCGCCCTTGAAAGGGGCATCGACATCTTGGCCGAGGCAGTTGCCGTCACCCTTGGTCCCAAGGGACGCAATGTGGTACTCGAGAAGAAATTTGGCGCTCCCCAGATCATTAATGATGGTGTCACCATCGCCAAGGAGATCGAACTCGAAGACCATATCGAAAATACTGGTGTTGCCCTGATCCGCCAGGCCGCCAGCAAAACCAATGATGCCGCTGGTGACGGCACCACCACCGCCACGGTCCTAGCCCACGCCATGGTCAAGGCAGGTCTGCGTAACGTGGCTGCCGGGGCCAATGCCATCACCTTGAAGCGTGGAATCGACAAGGCTTCCGAATTCCTGGTGGGCAAGATTCAAGAGCACGCCAAGCCAATTAGCGACAGTATCGCCATTGCCCAGGTGGGCACCATTTCCGCCGGCAACGATGAAGAAGTCGGTCGGATGATTGCCGACGCCATGGACAAGGTGGGCAAAGAGGGCGTCATCTCCCTCGAAGAAGGCAAATCGATGACCACCGAACTCGAAGTCACCGAAGGGATGCGCTTCGACAAGGGCTACATCTCCCCTTACTTCGCCACCGATACCGAGCGTATGGAGGCGGTGCTGGATGATCCCTACATCCTGATCACCGACAAGAAAATCGCTCTGGTTCAAGATCTGGTCCCCGTTCTTGAGCAGATCGCCCGTACCGGCAAGCCCCTGCTGATCATTGCTGAGGACATCGAGAAAGAAGCCTTGGCCACCCTGGTGGTCAATCGCCTGCGCGGTGTACTTAACGTGGCCGCAGTCAAGGCCCCTGGTTTCGGCGATCGCCGCAAGGCCATGCTCGAAGACATCGCGGTGCTGACCAATGGCCAGCTGATCACCGAAGATGCCGGCCTCAAGCTGGAGAACGCCAAGGTCGAGATGCTCGGCACAGCCCGTCGCATCACCATCAACAAAGACACCACCACCATCGTTGCCGAAGGCAATGAGGCGGCGGTAAAGGCCCGCTGTGAGCAAATTCGCAAGCAGATGGACGAAACCGACTCCTCCTATGACAAAGAGAAGCTGCAGGAACGTCTGGCCAAACTGAGCGGTGGTGTGGCCGTCGTCAAGGTGGGTGCCGCCACCGAGACCGAGATGAAGGACAAGAAGCTGCGCCTGGAAGATGCCATCAACGCCACCAAGGCGGCCGTTGAAGAAGGCATTGTTCCTGGTGGTGGTACGACCCTTGCCCACCTAGCCCCTGTTCTCGAAGAATGGGCCGCTCTCAATCTCTCCGGTGAGGAGCTGATTGGTGCCCAGATTGTGGCCTCATCCCTGACGGCACCCCTGATGCGCATTGCCCAAAATGGCGGAGCAAATGGCGCCGTTGTCGCAGAGCATGTGCGAAACAAGCCCTTCAACGAGGGCTACAATGCCGCCACCGGCGAATACGTCGACATGCTGGCCGCCGGTATTGTTGATCCTGCCAAGGTTACCCGCTCCGGCCTGCAGAATGCAGCTTCGATTGCCGGCATGGTGCTAACCACCGAATGCATCGTCGCCGATCTTCCCGAGAAGAAGGAGGCCGCTCCTGCAGGTGGCCCTGGCGGCGGCATGGGTGGTGATTTCGATTATTGATCTTTTACCCGATCCAATTCTCTGGATCTAAAGACCTAGATCACTCACAGGTGGGGCTTCGGCCCCACTTTTTTGCATGTATAATTATATACCTTGAAGCAATCTTAGAACCTTCCACAATTTCAACCCCCTTCCTTGTAAAAACTGGAGATACCCTAGTACAAGCAGATGTTTCTTTAGCATCTCCATAGCACTTAGGCAGCCAATCTTTAAGTCACACCCAAATCTCCCGCAGCCCCAACCCACTGGTGCAGCCTCCACTCCACACACTCACCAAGCAACATCGGGTCCTGGCGGATCAAGGTCTCGGCCGCTTCGTAATCGGCCGCTTCCAGCACCAGTAAACCGCCCCCGCCCGGACGGCCCTGCCAATCCACTAAATAGCCACTGCTGAGACGAATACCCTGGGAGCGCAGGTCAAGCACCCAATCGCGATGGGCCGCCAGATGGGGCCTGGCCTCGGCCGCAGGCACCCGCAAGGTTTCTGTCTTGATGAACCAGGGCATATAAACAAGCTATAGGCCCTACTCTATCTTTGAAAATCGATCCTTTCAGACTGAGCCGGATCACCGAATCGGCGTCTTAGCTGCCCGCAGGCAGCGTCCTGGTCGAGGCCGCGGCTAGCGCGGATACTCACAGCGATTTGGCGATCTTGCAGGATGCGTCGAAAGGCTTCCACCTGCTGGGTTGTGGGCCGCTGGAACTCCTCCTCTTCGATGGGGTTGTATGGAATTAAATTGACGTGGCTCTGGAAACCCCGCAACAACTGGGCCAAGGCCTCGGCGTGACGCCGTTGATCATTGAGCCCGCCCAGCAGGATGTATTCAAAGCTGACCCTGCGGCCGGTGAGGGCTACATATTCACGACAATCCCCGAGCAAATCCTCAATGGGATAGGAACGGGCCGTTGGAATCAGCTGCTCCCGCAGTGCCTGATCTGGGGCATGGAGGCTGACCGCCAGGGTGAACTGGGCGCGACCCAGGCGATTGAGAGCCCGTTCGGCAAAACCCGGCAGGCTGGAGGCGACTCCCACCGTGCTCACGGTGATCTGCCGCTGGGCCATGCCCAGTTCGCGACAGAAGCAATCGATCGCCGCCAGCACGGTGTCAATGTTTAGCAACGGTTCCCCCATGCCCATGAACACCACATGGGTGGGCCGACGCTGCATCACTTCGCCCAGACTCAGCACCTGGTCGACGATTTCGTGGAGTTGCAACGAGCGCTGCAAGCCCTGCTTACCCGTGGCACAGAAGCGACAGGCCATCGGGCAGCCCACCTGGCTGCTGACACACACAGTTAGACGGTCAGGACTGGGGATACCGACCGTCTCCAGGCTAAGTCCATCAGCTGTGGCCAACAAAAGCTTGACTGTGCCATCCCGGGCCGTGGAACGGTGAAGCTCCGCGAGGCGTCCGATTGGATCGGGGCCGGGCTGGGGCCAGCGCTGTCGCCAGGCCTTGGGCAGCACGGTGATGGCTTCCACACTGCGGACCGATCGGGAATAAATCCATTGGTGCAGCTGGCGGCCACGGTAAGCCGGCTGACCTTCGGCCTGGACCCAGGCCTCCAGTTGGGCCTGGTCCAGGCCCAGTAGAGGTGTGGCGGGAACAGGGACGGAATTGGCAGCAGGCCCTGCGGCACTCACGGCTGTATCAAGATTCCATGTCCAAGCTTCCATTCCACCAACACCAGGGCGATAAACCCCAGCATCGCGATGCGCCCGTGCAAGAGCTCGTTGTGGCCATGGAAGCCCCAGCGGGGCAAGGCCCGCTGCGGGACTGGTGTGCCGAGAGCCGTTCGTTGGGTGTTTTGCTTCAAAGTGGCGTCAGTCATCGCTCAGTAAACCCTCCTCCTGGAGACCCTCAAGAGCATCGGGGTCCGGGATCAGATCCTCCTGCAACGCATCGTCGTCGAAACCAGGACGGGCAAAGGCGGCAAAGCCACTGGTGGTGGCCTCAATCCCATGGCGACTGCGGGTAGCTTCCAGATCTTCATCGGAAGGGTCGTCGAGGACGGCGGTGGTCAAGGGCGGTGAAGGCATCTCCACCGTGTAATCGGGGCGCAGATTCTGCATCCGACGGAACCCGCCGCCCTCCTCGGCAAGGATGTCGGGATGGGGTCCCGCCTCAGCGCGCAGTTCTTCCTCAAAACCGCTGAAGCCGGTACCGGCTGGGATCAGGCGACCGATAATCACGTTCTCCTTGAGGCCCCGGAGCCAATCGCTCTTGCCTTCGATGGCAGCCTCTGTCAACACCCGGGTCGTTTCCTGGAAGCTGGCCGCCGAAATGAAGCTATCGGTATTGAGGGAGGCCTTGGTGATGCCCAACAGCACGGGCGTGAACTCCGCAGGTGCGCCGCCGGTGATCGCCATGGCCGAATTAACCTGCTCCACCTGACGCAACTCAATCAGCTCCCCAGGCAGCAGGGTGGTATCACCGGCATCCTCAATGCGCACCTTGCTGGTCATCTGGCGGACGATCACCTCAATGTGCTTGTCATCAATGGAAACCCCCTGGGATTTGTAGACGTTCTGCACCTCGGTCACCATGCGGAACTGGAGATGGGAGATCGCCTCCTGGGCCGCTTCCATCGTGGGTTTGCGGCTGCGCAAATCCTCAAAGTGACACTCAAGCAGCTCGTGGGGATTGATCGGACCATCTGTCAGCATTTCACCGGCCCGAACCTGTTGGCCATCGCTGACCATCACGGTGCGTCCCAACAGAATCGGATACTCGGTGATCGCGTCATCTCCCTCAATCACCGTCACGGTGATTGAGTCATCCTCATCAACCTGCTTGATCTGCACCGTGCCCGCCTTGCGGCAAAGCACCGCTGATTCCCGGGGCCGACGGGCCTCAAGCAACTCTTCAATGCGCGGTAGACCCTGAACAATGTCACCAGTCTTCTGGCGCTCAAAAACTAAAAGTGCCAGCCCATCGCCCCGTTGGACCAGCTCGCCATCGCGCACATGCAACACGGAATCAGGAGAAACCATGTAGGGCCGTCCCAAACGAATAGTCAGGATGGAACCATCAATGGCTTCTACCTGGCCGCAACAAGGAGCCTTGAAGTCCTCGGCGAGAAGATCACCATCCACCAGGCGCTGACCGAGGGCGACAACAGGAGCGGATGAGCCTAAATCAAGCGTGCGAGTGTCACCGACACGCTCCACAATCAAGCGACGAATCGGTTCTCCGGGGATCGCTTCAGGCAACTGCACCACGCCATCGTCCTTACAAAGAATCTGGGTTGTGGCCACCACATCACCGCGCTTGACGGAAGTGTTGTCTTCGACTTGAAGTTCAGTATGGGTGGAACCATGGCTGGCGTCGGAAAGCGTGTCACGGCGCACAAGCAAGGTTTCCAGAATCACTAGCTGGAGGCGCTCAATCGTTTTGGAACGTTTATCAGCAATAGCCTCAACATCCACAGTCATTTGGGGAGTTGTATCAAAGGTTTCCAGGATCAACTGGGTACGCAGAAGCTCAACACCTTCAACCGATTTGATCAATTCCCCATCCTTGAAAGTCAAGCGTTGACTGGCTTTAAGGGAAAGCGATGGCCCTCCAGTCTGCTTGACCATAGCCAACTCGGGCAGGTGGGCCTCATCAGGGATGGAATACTCCTCGACAGGACGCAACAATACTGCGCCTCCTTCAGGAGTATCGACAGCTTCAACAAAAACCATTGCTTCAGCCGTATGACCTGGGGCAATCTCTTCGCCTGGATTCACCATGCGGCCTTCGCCGCTATATAGGGCAAGCACTTTGCTGTCAGCAATCAAATGGACAGATCCTGAGCGAACAATGATTTCGCGCAGAATGTCATTCTTCTGGGTAACCGTCACAATCCCGGCGGTCTGGCTGAAGATATCTTTGACGACTTCGGTGCCGGCCTCAATCCATTGACCGTCTTCAATCATTAACAAAGAAATGTCTTTGTTAATCTCGTGGGTTTCCTGGGGAATCCACAACAAAGTCCCCCCCTTACTCACCTCATACCCATGCTTGGCCGAACGGGCTTTCTTGATCGAAAGACCAGGAGCAAAACGAACAATGCCACCGGTCTGGGTGCGAAAACGATCGTCGGCCAACTCAGCGATTACCTCTCCGGCACCGATCTTGCTGCCCGGAGCTGTTTTCAATAGATAACGAGAATTATCTTTATCCTCTAGATGCCATATCTCACCCGAATGAGTTGATTCTCCCAGCAATTTACAGTCTTTAAGGATTACACTTGCAGTGACAATCTGCACCTCACGCGAATCACCTGCGGACTCACGCAAACGCACAGCACCGCCATATTCACTGACAAGACGGCTTTCCGCTAAAACATCACCGGTATGAACAGGTTTATTACCCTCGACCACAGGTTGGGCGTTGGGGGGGAGATTATAGACGTCACCACTAAATACCCAAAGCCTACCCAAACGCTGGGCCTTATGGGTGATATTACCTTGTCGATCGGTCACCTCCCGGGGTTGAATCACCTCTTCGAAACGAACCTGGCCGGCCAGGTCACAAATCACATCTTTGGTGGCCTTTTCGACACTTTTCTTGACAGCAGCACCAGAAGAAATCTGGGCGAGAATGGTATCAGATGGAACCATCTGACCATTGGCTACGAACAGGATTGAACCAGAAGTGATATCCAGTTTCTGCAACTTGCCCTTGCCGTTCGGCTTGACGCTGAGGCCGAAGTCGGTCTCAGCCAACTGGGCCTCAACCCCATGGGGTGTGCGGTGGGGCCGTACACGGGCCCGACCATCAAATTCCACCTCTCCTTCCACCAGGGAGCGCACCACACCGGTCTCTGCGGTAGAAACACCCCCAGTGTGGAACGTACGCATGGTGAGCTGGGTTCCAGGCTCACCAATGGACTGGGCTGCAATGATGCCAACAGCCTCGCCCAAATCAACCAACTGGTTGTGGGCCAAGGCCCAGCCGTAGCACTTGCGACAAACCGAGCGGGACGCCTCGCAAGTCAACGGTGAGCGGACCATCACGGTGGTGATGCCTGCGGCCTCAATAGCCCGGCTCAATGGGGGATCCATCTGGCCATCCCTTTCCACCATCACGGTGCCATCGGCAGCAACGACAGGTTCGGCGGCGAGGCGGCCAACCAATTTGCTAGCGAAACGTCCTTTCTCGTCCGCCTCAATCAGGATGCCACGAGTTGTGCCGCAATCCTCTTCACGCACGATGACATCTTGGGCAACATCCACCAGACGCCTAGTGAGATAGCCAGAGTCTGCCGTACGCAAAGCCGTATCAACGAGACCCTTACGGGCTCCATAGGACGAAATCACGTACTCTGTGACTGTTAGACCCTCGCGGAAATTGGTACGAATCGGCAAATCGATAATCTCCCCCTGAGGGTTGGCCATCAGACCGCGCATGCCCACCAACTGGCGAACCTGTGACATATTGCCGCGGGCACCGGAGTTGGCCATCATCCATACAGAATTAAGGGGATCGTTGTCATTGAAGTTGCGACGTACAGCTGCGACGAGACGCTCATTGGTTTCGGTCCAGGTGTCGATCACCTTGGTATGACGCTCCACCTCGGTAATCTCTCCTAGCCGATAACGCTCTTCGGTTTCGGTGATTTGCTGTTCCGCCTCAGCCAGGAGTGCCGCTTTGTCTCCAGGGATGCGCAAATCATCTACAGATATTGACACAGCCGCCTGGGTGGCGTAATGAAAGCCGAGATCCTTGAGTTCGTCGGCCATTGCCGCCGTTGCCGCAGTGCCATGGTGCTTGTAGGCCCAAGCCACCAGATTACGCAGGGCTTTTTTATCTATGATCCGATTGCGAAACGGAGGTGCCTGGTTAGGAGTAGGACGCCTGACCTCTGCGGGTAAGCCCGATTTGGCCGTTTTGGCAGATTTTTTACTCGTTTTCTTGGCGGGAGTGGCGGTCATGGCGGCGCGCGGAGAAAGGGGAGCGAAGTAAACGGGAAGGGACTGGAAAACCGGGGGGTCAGTTGGCAGCGACTGCACCGAGGATGGTCTGATTGATCACAACACGGCCGACGGTGGTGAGGAGGTAACGACTAATCAAGGCCCCTTCGTCATCGAAACGATCTCGGCGTTGGCGCCATTGTTCGATACGGGTACCATCACTGAGAATTTCCTCCTTGAGTGGAGTTTCGGCCTCATCATCGTCATCGACTTGACCGTTGAAACGCACCCAGACCCAGTCATGGAGATGGAGATGCTTTTCCTCAAAGGCGGCAATGACATCACTGAGATCAGAGAAAGTTCTTGAGCGATCCCCAAATTCAGGCCGTACGCGCGCCCTATCGACAGCCGTCAAATAATAGGCACCAAGCACCATATCTTGGGAAGGTGTAATAATCGGTTCGCCGGTTGCTGGGGACAGAATGTTGTTGCTGGCGAGCATCAACATACGCGCCTCGGTCTGGGCTTCAATAGCCAGGGGCACATGGACGGCCATCTGGTCTCCATCAAAGTCAGCGTTGAATGCTGGGCAGACCAGTGGATGCAGCTGAATCGCGCGGCCATCGACAAGCTTGGGCTCAAATGCCTGGATGCCCAGACGGTGCAGGGTGGGGGCACGGTTGAGGAGAATCGGATGGCCTTCGATTACCTCTTGTAGTACTTGCATAACCTCATCATCGGCACGCTGAATCAACTTCTTGGCGGCCTTGATATTATTGACTATATTTTGACGGATGAGGCGATGAATAACGAAGGGTTGGAACAGCTCGATCGCCATTTCCTTGGGCAGGCCGCACTGATGCATCTTGAGCTTGGGACCAACCACAATTACGGAACGGCCTGAATAATCGACCCGTTTACCAAGGAGATTTTGGCGGAAACGCCCCTGCTTGCCTTCAATAATATCGCTCAATGACTTGAGGGCACGATTATTAGCCCCAACCACAGTTCGTCCACGTCTGCCATTGTCAATCAAGGCATCAACAGCCTCTTGCAACATGCGCTTTTCGTTGCGCACAATGATTTCGGGAGCGAGAATTTCCTGGAGTCGGGCTAAGCGATTATTTCGGTTAATCACCCTGCGGTAGAGATCATTGAGATCACTTGTGGCAAAACGGCCACCATCGAGCTGCACCATAGGGCGCAGATCCGGAGGAATCACCGGGATAACATCCAGAACCATCCAATCGGGACGGGCATTGGTGGCGATGAAATTATCGATCACCCGAAGCCGCTTGATCAATTTGGCCCGTTTTTGTCCCTTACTTGCACTAATCTCTTCGCGCAGCTGTTCGGCGATCTCATTGAGTTGAAGATCCTCAAGCAGTTGCTTGAGGGCTTCAGCACCGATGCCGACAATTGGTTCATTCTCAATCTCTGAATCTTCGGCAAAAATCTGATCTTCTATCTCCAACCACTCATCTTCTGTCAAAAGCTGCTTATAAGTGAGATCTTTGTGATCGCCAGGATCCAACACAACATAGCAATTAAAGTAAACTATTTGCTCCACATCCCTGAGCGGCATATCCAAAAGTATTGCTACATAACTAGGGATACCCTTGAGATACCAGACATGGGAAACCGGAGCCGCCAGCTTGATAAATCCCATGCGGTGCCTACGGACCCGGCTTTCGGTCACCTCTACTCCGCAGCGCTCACAGACAATGCCACGGTGGCGAACACGTTTATATTTACCACAATGGCATTCCCAGTCCTTAGAAGGGCCAAAAATTTTCTCACAGAAAAGCCCATCCATCTCGGGCTTGAGAGTGCGGTAATTGATCGTTTCTGGTTTGGTCACCTCACCAACCACCTGACCATTGGGTAGTGTGCGCTGCCCCCACTGCATGATCCGCTCGGGAGAAGCGAGCGTGATCTTGACGTAGTCAAAGTGGTTTTCGGTGCGAAGGTTGCTGTTGGACATTGGGGTGTGGAGAGCGCTCGCTAACTCAAGGAATGAAGGCAGACAGGGGAAAGGAACGAACAGTCATTCGGACCAGTTGGCGATCAGAAAATCAGTCGTCGTCATAATCCGCGACCCCCAGGGACTCATAGGTTGGACGGCTAGGGGTACTGCGACGGGGGTTGACATCCTGCATGAGATCTACTTCTTCGCCGCTATCGGTATAGACGGCAATATCTAGACCGAGGGATTGGAGCTCACGCATCAAAACCTTAAAAGATTCTGGTGTCCCTGGACGCGGTATGGGTTTGCCCTTGACAATGGCATTGAGAGCTTCGTTCCTGCCTTGCATGTCATCAGACTTGACCGTTAACAATTCCTGCAAGGTGTAAGCAGCGCCATAGGCTTCGAGAGCCCAGACTTCCATTTCTCCCAATCGCTGGCCGCCCTGCTGGGCTTTACCGCCCAAGGGTTGCTGGGTGACTAGGGAGTAAGGACCCGTTGAGCGGGCGTGGATCTTGTCGTCAACAAGGTGGACCAGTTTCAGGATGTGAGCATAACCAACAGTCACCGGTTGATCGAAGGCTTCACCAGTACGACCATCAATTAGCTGAATCTTGCCAGGGTTTTCAGGGTCATAGACCCATTCCTTACCCGGTTGCTTTGCCGCCTCTTCGAGGTAGGCCTGGACTGTCTGTTTGGACTTCTCGGCCCCGTGCATTTCATCGAACGGCACGACCTTTACCCGGCAGCCGAGGTGGGAGGAAGCCCAGCCCATCAAACACTCGAAAACCTGACCCACGTTCATCCGCGATGGGACGCCTAGGGGGTTGAGCACAATATCAATAGGGGTACCATCTGGCAGATAGGGCATGTCTTGCCGCGGAAGGATGCGACTAATGATTCCCTTGTTGCCGTGACGGCCAGCCATCTTATCCCCCACCTGAATTTTGCGTCTTTGTGCTACATATACCCTGACTACCATGTTGGCCCCAGGAGGTAGTTCGTCGCCCTGTTCACGGGTATAGATGCGAACGTCTACAACGCGGCCACGTTCCGTACTTGGAACCCGAAGGGAATTGTCGCGAACATCTCGGGCTTTTTCACCGAAGATCGCCCGTAACAATTTCTCTTCGGGGGGCTGGTCAGATTCACCCTTAGGTGTAACTTTGCCGACCAAAATATCACCTGATTCCACATAAGCACCAATACGGATGATACCCATTTCATCCAAATTCCCAAGACTCTCCTCGGCAACGTTGGGGATTTCACGGGTGATTTCCTCGGGACCAAGCTTAGTCTGACGGGCTTCTATCTCATACTTTTCAATATGAACAGAAGTATAAAGATCGTCCTGAACAAGACGTTCACTCACAAGAATAGCGTCCTCATAATTATATCCTTCCCAGGGCATATAGGCAATCAAGACATTCTGTCCTAACGCGATCTCACCGCCTTCACAAGCAGAACCATTTGCTAACACTTGGCCAGCTATCACCTGATCGCCAAGCTTGACGATCGGACGCTGATTAAGGCAAGTGTCCTGATTGGAGCGTTGATACTTCTGCAGATGATGCACATGTTCGTAGCCTTCATCATCGCGAATCACGATGGCGGTGGCATCCACGAAGGTAACAGTACCGTTGACCCGGGTTATTGGCACCATGCCTGAGTCACGAGCAACCTGGGTTTCCAGTCCGGTACCCACCAGAGGCCTTTCAGGACGGAGCAGGGGCACTGCCTGACGCTGCATGTTAGAGCCCATCAGAGCCCGGTTGGCGTCGTCATGCTCTAAGAAGGGAATCAGCGACGTTGCCACGGAGATCACCTGCACCGGTGAAAGCTGCACGTAATCGACCTGCTGGGGGGGCACCTTTTCGAAATCCTGGCGATAGCGCACCGGCACAAGATCAACCGTTATGTTCCCCTCGGAGTCGGTGGCTACATCACCAGGGGCGATGCGGCATTCGTCTTCCAGGTCAGCCGAGAGATAAATAGGGGCCCCCTGCTTGATAACGACCCCGTTCTCCACCTTCCAGAACGGCGTTTCAATGAAGCCATATTCGTTAACTCGGGCGTGGGTGGCCAGGGATCCAATCAGGCCGGCATTAGGACCTTCCGGGGTCTCGATGGGGCAAATACGTCCGTAATGGGAGGGATGGATATCGCGAACGGCAAATCCTGCCCGTTCCCTGGTCAGGCCTCCAGGACCGAGGGCACTGATGCGACGTTTGTGCGTGAGTTCAGCCAAAGGATTCGTCTGATCCATGAACTGACTCAGTTGGCTAGAGCCAAAGAACTCCTTGATCGCCGCCACCAAGGGTTTGGGATTAACCAACTGAGCTGGAGTGAGTGAATCGGTTTCACCTACAGTCATGCGCTCCTTAATGATCCTTTCGAGGCGATTCAGGCCAACACGCACCTGGTTCTGAAGCAATTCGCCAACGGAGCGCACCCGACGGTTACCGAGGTGGTCAATATCGTCAAGCGAAGCTCCTCCAACATCGAGCTCAAGATTTATCAGGTAATCGATGGTAGAAAGCACATCCTCAGGTGTGAGGGTACGCACGGCGTCGGGAATTGTAAGGCGGAGTTTTTTGTTAATTTTGTAGCGCCCGACGCGACCGAGGTCATACCTCTTAGGATCAAAGAACCGGCTATGAAGCAACTGCTGACCACCACTCACTGAGGGGGGTTCGCCTGGGCGAAGTTTTTTGTAAAGCTCTAGGAGAGCCTGATCTTCGGAACTTATGCCCTCATCATTGGCGGCCTCAATCGACTTTTGATAATACTCAGGATGGCGAAGCTTATCTAAAACATCATTATCTGAAAGGCCGATGGCCCTCATCAAGACGTGGGCATTGATCTTACGAGTCTTATCAACGCGTACGTGAAGCAGATCATTCTTATCTGTCTCAAACTTCAGCCAGGCACCCCGGTTGGGGATGAGGCTTGCATTAAATGTTTTTCGCCCATTCTTGTCCTGTTCATCTTTAAAATATACTCCAGGACTGCGAACAATCTGATTAACAATGACCCTTTCGGCACCATTGATGATGAAAGTGCCGCGCTCTGTCATCAGCGGCAGTTCACCAATAAAGACTTCTTGCTCTTTGATTTCCCCAGTTTCCTTATTGACAAGTCGGCAAGTTACATACATCTGAGAGGCAAATGTGGCGTCGCGGCGCTTTGCCTCCTCCACATCGTGACGGGGCCGCTTGAGGCGATATTCATTGCCAATAAAATGTAGTTCAAGCTTGCCGGTGTAATCGGTGATCGGCGAAAAGCTGTCAAGTTCCTCAATCAGGCCCTTTTCCAGGAACCATTTGAAGCTCGCCCGCTGTACCTCCACGAGATCGGGAAGATAAGTGACGGTCTTGGCGACCTGGATCGCGCTGCTCATGCGGTGGACCTGCAGGAACGAAAAAGAAGGGACGGACTGGAAGAGTCCCTGGTGTCAGATCCGCATAGATTCCTAGGGGAGTCCCAAGGAGGATGCTGACGCGAACAGCCGTCCCCCCGAGGGGGAACGGCTGTTACCAACAACCTCTCTCACCGGATGGACCGGAAAAGAGCCAATTCGGCGGTTGCCGAGGCGGAGGAAGGGGCTGGGGACACCAGAGCTTGAATAACCAGGATGGAATTGGAAGCGTTTCCGCTGCCAGGCCAATCTCAAATCATACCATGTCAAGCTTCAAGCCAAACAGTGTCATGGCGTTGGCGGAGCTGCTACGGGCCAGGCTGGCCAGGCTTTCGCCCCGCAGCTCTGCCACCCGCTCAGCCACCAGGGCCACATGGGCTGGCTCATTGCGCTGACCCCGGCGGGGAACAGGGGCCAGGAAGGGGCAATCGGTTTCAACCAGGAGGCGCTCTGCCGGTACGCGGCGTGCGCATTCATGGGTATCGAGCGCCTTGGGGAAGGTCACCGTACCGCTGAAGCTGATGAAAAGGCCCAGTTCCAAAAAGGCCTCCATTTCGGCAGGGGTGCCCCCCCAGCAGTGCATGACCCCCTTCAGGCCTGCGCCCTGGCGATGCCGTTGCCGCAGTTCGGCCAGCATGGGCTCGGCGGCATCCCGGCAATGGATGATCACGGGGAGGTTCAGCTCGTGGGCCAGATCAAGCTGGGGCCTCAACATGGCCAGCTGCTCTTCAAGATTCTTCTGGCGAAAGAGATCCAACCCCAGTTCACCGATGGCAACGACCCGATCGTCGGCCAGGGCCGCCTCCCGCAGCACCTTCGCCGTATCAGCCTGCCAGTGCTCGGTGTCCAGGGGGTGGACACCCACCGAGTAGCGCATTTCGGGGAAGCGATCCGCCAGGGCGCGGATAGCCGCAATCTCGCCCGGCTCGACACAGGCATGGACCAGGGCCCGCACCCCGGCCTGGCGCCAGCGGGCTGCAACCCCATCAATATCGGTGTCGAACTGTCGAAAAACAATGTGGCAGTGGGAATCCACTAATGGGGCTGGCGCGGCCCCTGCACTAGTGGGGGGATCAACGACAGGCAAAGAGGCCATGGAGGCGGGTGGGCCCGAGATTTAGCCATTGTGGCCGGGGCCTGCATCGCACTGCCGAGCTGAGCCCCGGACCCTAGCCTCAAGCAAAGATGCGAAATGAGAGCTTGATTGCTTCCGCTTCCCAATCCATGGCCGCCCCTAATCCCGTGGCCCTGACCTGCCTCCCGGATGGTGAGGCCGCCAGCGCCAGATTGGAGGCGATTGCCAACCGCACTGGCGGTGGCCGACGGCGCCAAGAAGAGGAAACAGTTGCCGCCATCCTGGAACAGGTGCGCCTCGAGGGTGACGTCGCCCTGCTCGACCTCAGTGAACGTTTCGACGGCGTGCGACCCCAGCCCCTTCGGCTAGACAGCAGCCAACTGCAGGCTGCCTGGGAATCCACAACCATCGAGCTGCGCCAAGCCCTGGAACTGGCCCATCGCCGCATTCTCGATTTTCATCGCCGCCAACTGCCGGCTGACCTGGCCGTGGTCGGTCCCCATGGGGAGAAGCTTGGACGCCGCTGGCGACCAGTACAGAGGGCTGGGCTTTACGTTCCAGGCGGTCGGGCGGCCTACCCCAGCACTGTTTTGATGAACGCCATTCCGGCACGGGTTGCTGGCGTCGAACGCATCGTCATGGTCACCCCACCGGGTCAGGGCGGGCTGCCTAACCCAACGGTCATGGCCGCAGCCCATCTATGCGGCATCAACGAAGTGATCCAGGTCGGCGGAGCCCAGGCGATCGCAGCCCTGGCCTGGGGTACCGAAACCGTGCCCCGAGTGGATGTGATCAGCGGGCCGGGAAACATCTGGGTAACGTTGGCCAAAAAAGCGGTTTACGGCCAGGTGGGCATCGACTCCCTGGCGGGCCCCAGCGAAATCCTGGTCATTGCTGACCACACCGCCAGGGCGGAGCATGTCGCTGCCGACCTGATGGCCCAGGCCGAACACGATCCCCTGGCGGCGGCGATCCTGATCACCACCAGCGCCGAACTGGCGGCGGCTGTCCCCAGGGCCATCGACAACCAACTGGCCAACCACCCACGGGCGGCCATCACCCGTTCAGCCTTGGAAGATTGGGGCCTGATCGTGGTCTGCGCAGATCTTGAAGCTGCGGCCCGCCTCAGTGACCGCTTCGCCCCCGAGCACCTTGAGCTGCTGGTGGAGCATCCCGAACCCCTGGCCGAGCACATCCGCAACGCAGGGGCCATCTTTCTTGGGCCCTGGACTCCAGAGGCCGTAGGTGATTACCTGGCCGGGCCCAACCACACTCTCCCCACCAGCGGCACCGCCCGTTTCAGTGGAGCCTTGAGCGTCGAAACCTTCCTGCGCCATACAAGCTTGATCGGTTTCAACAAAACCGCGCTTGAGGCCACCGGCCCCGCCGTGATCACCCTGGCCGAAAGCGAAGGGCTCCATAGCCACGCCGAGTCTGTCCGGCAACGGTTGGCTGCTCCCTGAGGCCCCTGCGGGGTTGCCCAGCCTGGGTGGCCAGGGAAAGGGCCTAACCAAGAGGAAGCGTTTGGTCAGAGCCGCAAGCCCAGTCAGCATCAGCGACGGATCAGATCGCGGACCCGAGCTTCGCCAGCAACGATCTCGCCGACAAGCACCTGGTCGGCGAGATTCACGAACAGTCCGTTTTCGAGCACACCAGGGAGATTGTTAATGGTTGACTCAAGGGTGACCGGGTCGGCGATACCCCCGGCAAACCTGACATCCAGTACTAGGTTTCCCTGATCCGTCACCACTGGCCCGGCCTTGCGAACGGCCATGCGCAGCTCGGATTCGCCACCCAGGTCGGCTAGTTCCGCTTTCACCTGACGCCAGGCCCCAGGCAATACCTCAACTGGTAACAGAAAGGAAAGGTTGAGTCGTTCCACCAACTTGCCGGCATCAACGACCACAACGAAGCGCTTGGCCCGTCGAGCCACCAGCTTCTCTTGGACATGACAGGCTCCTCCCCCCTTGATGAGCTGAAAAGCCGGATCGACCTCGTCTGCGCCATCAATGGCCAAGTCGATGTGATTGATTGCGTTCAGGCTCTTGAGGGGAATGCCAAGTTCGGCTGCCAGGACTTCCCCTTGAAAAGAGGTTGTAACGCCAGTGATGTCGCGTAAATCGCCACTGCGGAGCTTCTCCGCCAAGCCCTCAATCATCAGCGCCGCCGTTGAGCCGGAACCCAGGCCAACCACCATGCCGTCCTTGATTTGCTCAACCGCAGCCGCAGCCACGGTTTGCTTCATACGTTGCTGAAGATCGTCTTTAGCCAAGTGTTACCTCTCAAACCGAGCGGCGTGACGGTAGCAAGGGGGCTGAACCAGTCCAGGGCGCCATCAGGCCGCCACAGCGCCAGCGCCCGTGCCCGGCTCAAGAACCTGCTTGACCGCCGCACTGAGCCTGGATTTTTGGTTGGAACCAGTATTGCGATGCATCACTCCCACCTTCACAGCCTTGTCGATCTTGCTGAAGGCGGCGTTTAGGGAGGACTCAAGTGCAGCCTTGGCATCAGGCCCAGGATTCTGGCCGTAGCTGCTGCAAGCGACAAAGCAGCGCTTCATCAAGGTGCGCAGGGCCGACTTGTAGGTGCGGTTGCGCAGACGGTTGCGCTCGGCGATTTCGATGCGCTTCTTGGAAGACTTGTTATTGGCCAAAGCGGGTTCGCAGCGAATTCAACAAAGGCGGATCCTACAATGCCCCTTTCCTGTCCCCCCAACTGCAGCTTCATAGACAATGTGCTGGGGCCAAGATGGGTTGCAATGGCCCGATCCGGTACCCCATGCCCCCCGATACCGCCAGCTCTCGAAGGATCTCCACCTCATGGGCTCCTGTGCCAAGCGAATCTTGCCGCTGGATGGCGGTGCCCTTAAGGGAATCCTGACACTCGGGTATCTGGAGGCCATTAGCGGCGACTGGGGCAGCGCCACGGCAACGATCCTGACTTCCGCCTTAGCGATTATTTCGATCTGATTGCCGGCACTTCGACAAAGGCCATCATTGCCGCCTGCCTTGCCCTGGGCATGGCCGTGGGGGAGGTGCTTGAGAAGTACCAAAAGCTGGGCCGCAAGGTCTTCAGCCGGGAATGGTTGCGCCAAAGGGTCATCCGCGCCCGTTAAGTCAAGGAGCGACTGGAAAGGGAACTCATAAACGTCTTCGGCAGCGACACCACCCTGGGGAGCGACCGCCTGTGCACGGGAATTCTAGTGATGGCCAAGCGACTGGCTACGGGAAGCCGCTGGCCGATGTCCAACAAACCCCAGCGGTAGCCAACCAGAGCCGGCAAACCCGTGCACGGCTCCGATTAGCCAATTAGTCAGGCGATTGGCGATGGGGAGACTGACCTTGCTGGGGTAAAGCAGCCGGCCGGATCGAGATCTGAATCTCCCGCTGACCCCTCACCACCTTGAGGGGGAGGGGATCGCCCACATTGGCCTGTTCGACTCTCTTAAGCAAATCGGCGGGGGTGACCACCCGGTTCTCGGCAATCGAAACCACCAGGTCCCCGCGCTTGAGTCCCGAAACCTCAGCCGGGCTTTGGGGAAGCACCTTCTGGACCAGGGCGCCATCGCGCTCGGGAAGTTGTAACAGGGAATTGGGATCCTGATTGTTCTCGCGGGCCACCCTTGCCGTTAGGGGCACTAGCTGGAGCCCCAGGTACGGATGAATCACCTTGCCACCGGAGGCCAATTGATCCGCCACCCGTTTGGCCAGGTTGATCGGGATGGCGAAACCCAGGCCCGCTCCAGGTCCTGATCGCACAAGAGTATTGATGCCAATCACCTCGCCACTGGCATTGATCAAAGGCCCGCCGGAATTGCCGGGGTTGATGGCGGCATCTGTCTGGATGAGATCCAGTCGTTTGTCAGCGAACCCGAGGCTGTTGATATCCCGGTGCAGGCTACTGACAATGCCTAAGGTAACTGTCCTTTCTAGGCCATAGGGACTACCCAGGGCAATGGCCCAGTCACCTACTTCAAGGGCTTCGGAGTCTCCGAGCGGGGCAGCTTTGAGGTCCGCCCCTCGGGAGGGCAACCGCACGACCGCTAGGTCAGTCACCGGATCAGCCCCGACCACCGTGGCATCAACTTGATGACCATCGGCAAAGGTGATAGCCACCCCATCGACTTGATCGACCACATGGGCATTGGTCAGGATCAGACCCTGGGCCGCATCAATCACAACCCCAGAACCCTGACCCCGCTCCCTCATTGAGGTCGATGGGTCTCCCATCAAATCCCGCAGCAACGGATCCAGCATGGTCGGATCAAAGGCGGGCCTGGCCACCTGGCGCTCCGTATCGATGCGGACCACGGCCGGCGACACCCGACGGGCCGCTTCGGCCACGAAGCTATGGGTGGACTTGGCCCCAGCCTGGGACAAATCAGGAGCGGAGGTAGTGGGGCTGAGGGCCAGGACCGGCGCAGGTCTCCATGGGGACAGCATCACCAGGGCGGCCAGCAAAACGGTCAACACTGGACGAACCAGTTGGCGATAAAGCTGGATCAGGGCAGGAACTCCCAAACATGTCTGGAAACAGAAACTAGGGGCATTCCTGCCATGCCAGAGGCTGCCTTTCAGGCCGGATTTCCCCCGCAACACGAGTCCCTTCGGCCAAGCACCCGGATGCCCATCAGTCGCAATCACCAGCGAAGCCATGAAGAATCCTCATTTTCGCGGCCCTCTAGCCAGGGTTGGCCAGCTCCAATGGGATGGGGCCGCCTAAGTTGCCTCGAACCTTGCGCCGGTCATGGTCACAAGTTCTTCTGGCAGCCGGCGACGCTGCACCCTCTGCGAAGTAGAGATCCAATCCTTGGCCGGTGGCCAGGATCTTGTCCATTTCAGCTTGGGGGCACCTGGCACCCGATCCAAACTCTGGGCCAGGGTCTGTCAGTACCTGCGCACCCCCGAACAGTGTGGCCAGTGCCTTAACCAGGACCCGAGCCTGCGGGGCGAGGTCAGCAACAGCGATTACTACGCCGAACCACCGGTTCTGGACATGCCCAGCTCCCTCTGAATCGGGGCCAATTCCTCCACCCCCCGGTCACCTAAGGTGGTACAACGCCCGCCGGGCAACACCCTCTCCGCCCCTGCGCCGGTCTACCGGTCAGCGTCATGAGGGGGCAGTTTGACAACTGCAGCTGCGGCGGTCCGCCCCAGCTCTTGTCTTCCCTTGGCCCACCCGCTTGTTTCTGATCTCGAGCGCCTGGCTACCGCTGAGGCCTTGGCTGCGGATCTTCAAGTCGTAGCCGTCCATCTCCACAGTCACCGGATTCCCATGACGGTGCAGGTGATGGTGCGGCGATCCGATGGCGGCGATGTCAGTCTTGACGCCTGCGCGGCCTTCAGCGGCCCCCTTGGTGAGGCCCTTGAGAGTGCAGACCTGCTGGAAAGCCCGTACGTGTTGGAGGTGAGCAGCCCCGGCATCGCTGAGGAGCTATCGAGCGATCGTGATTTCACCAGCTTTCGTGGTTTTCCGGTGGCGGTCACCCTGGACGATGGGCAAGGGGCTGAACAGATCCGCGAAGGTCTGCTCCTCGGGCGTGACGCGCTTGAGGTTCGGCTCAATGTGCGTGGCCGCACCCTGCGCCTGAATCGCGCCTCCGTGACCCATGTGCGCCTGGTCAGCCCCCGCGATGGCCCCTGATCCGGCAGAGCCTTTCGCCCAAGGCAGCCCGCCACCAAGTCTTCCAACCCTCCCTTGTTTCCCTTCCCCCCATGGCCCTGGTTCTGCTGCCCGGTCTAAACAACTTGATCGAGGACATAAGTGAAGAGAAAAAGCTGCCCCCGCAAGTGGTGGAGGCGGCCCTGCGGGAAGCATTACTGAAAGGCTACGAGCGCTATCGCAGAACCCTTTATCTGGGCATCAGCGAAGATCCCTTTGAGGAGGATTATTTCAGCAATTTCGACGTGGCCCTGGATCTCGAAGAAGAAGGTTATCGAGTTTTAGCAAGTAAAATTATTGTTGAAGATGTCGAGAGCGAAGATCACCAGATCTCGATCGAGGAAGTCAGGCAAGTCGCCGATGACGCCCAAACTGGCGACACCGTTGTGCTTGATGTCACCCCGGAAAAAGATGACTTTGGTCGCATGGCTGCCGCCACAACCAAGCAGGTGCTGGCCCAGAAACTACGGGATCAGCAGCGGCGCATGATTCAGGAAGAATTCGCCGACCTTGAGGATCCCGTCCTCACGGCGCGAGTGATTCGCTTCGAAAGACAGTCGGTGATCATGGGAGTCAGTTCTGGCCTGGGCCGCCCTGAGGTGGAAGCCGAACTGCCGCGTCGAGACCAATTGCCGAATGACAATTACCGCGCCAATGCCACATTCAAGGTTTTCTTGAAAGAGGTGAGCGAGGTGCCGCGCCGGGGGCCACAACTGTTCATCTCACGCTCCAATGCTGGCCTAGTTGTATATCTTTTTGAAAACGAAGTTCCCGAAATTCAAGAGGGCTCGGTGCGCATCGTCGCCGTTGCCCGGGAAGCAAACCCTCCCTCCCGCTCCGTAGGACCCCGCACCAAGGTGGCCGTCGATAGTGTCGAAAGGGAGGTCGATCCCGTCGGCGCCTGTATTGGGGCCAGGGGCTCTCGTATTCAACAGGTGGTCAATGAGTTGCGTGGTGAGAAAATTGATGTCATTCGTTGGTCCCCTGACCCGGTTGAATACATCGCCCACTCCCTCAGTCCGGCCCGAGTCGATAGGGTGCGGCTCGTAGATCCTGAGGGGCACCATGCCCATGTGCTAGTACCTCCCGACCAACTGAGTCTGGCAATTGGTCGCGAAGGTCAGAATGTGCGCCTCGCCGCAAGGTTGACGGGTTGGAAAATCGACATCAAGAATTCCCAGGAATACAACCAAACCTCAGAAGACGAAAGCGTCGCCGTGCTTATCAGCCAAAGGCAGGAAGAAGAAAGCCTGCAAGCGGAAGCTGAGGCCAGGTTGGCCGCAGAACAAGCCATCAGAGCCGAGGAGGACGCCCGTCTCAGGGAGCTGTACCCCTTGCCCGAGGACGAGGACGAGAACGAGGACGAGAACGAAGCGCAAGAGAGTGCCGACGTGGCGCCCACAACTGACGTGGCGACAATCAGCGATCTGGCGCCAGACGCCGCGGCCGCAGCAACCGACATGGATAAGGGAAGGTGAGGGGCGATCGCCCGGTGTTGCGCCGCTGCGTGGCCTGCAGGACCTTGGCGGACCGACGCAAACTTTGGCGGGTCATACGTCTGGCGGGCGGCGGGTTAGCCCTGGACCGGGGCATGGGCCGCTCGGCCTACGTCTGCCCCAGCCATGATTGTTTGCAGGACACTCAACGGCGGCGGCGCCTGCAGAGGGCCCTGCGCTGTCAGGTGCCCGCATCTATCTTGGAAAGCCTGCAGGCTCGCCTCCAGCAGCCCCTGAGGCAAGATGAGGTATGGCCCGCGTCCGACTGTGGCCTGGACACCCCGGTTACCCCCGACCGAATCAGAGACCTGAATGACCACCAGCGGCAAAATGAGAATTTATGAGTTGTCCAAGGACCTGGGCCTGGACAACAAGGACGTGCTCGACGCCGCCGAGACCCTTTCCATCCCGGCACGCAGCCATAGCAGCTCAATCAGCGAAGATGAGGCGGGCCGCATTAGGGCACTGATCCGCACCAAGAGCAACGGCGGGGGATCTGCACCTGCACCAGCCCCCAACACCATCCTGGCCTTGAAAAAGGCGAACCAGGAAACCGGGGCCACCCCAGGGGCTGATTCTGCAGAGCCCCCGGCCCGTCCTGTGGCACCGGCCCCACCGGCAGCCACCGCAGCCCCCACGCGACCAGCCCCAGCCCCGGCCCGGGCCGCTTCAGCACCTGCAAGTCCACCCAGTCGACCGGCCGAAATAATCAGTCCTCCCGCCGTCCGGCCCCTGCCTGCCAAGCCAGCCGCCAGCGCAGCTCCCAGACCCCAACCGGTGCGCGCTGCGGCAAATATGCCCACGCCCCGGCCGGGAGCATCCATAGGCCAGGGCGACACCCACCCGGCGGCACCGGCCAAGCCTGATGCCCTATCGGCGGCTGGATCCCCAGCCGCCGCCGCACCAGCACCAGCACCAGCCGCCCCAGCTCGACCCGCAGCACCCCCCCCCCGGCCGGTCCAGGAGATCCGTAGACCCGAGTCAGCCAAACCGACCGCACCAACACAGCCAACCCGGCCACCGGTCATACCCTCACCTCGCCCAGAAGGTAGTCAGCGCCCCGCTCCGCCGAGCCCTGGCCCCCGTGCCTCAGGCGCCCCGGTGCGCACGCCCTCGGTGAGTGGCGGAGGTCGACCCCAGCTGGTAGGCCGTCCCCAACCAGCGGGCACGGGCCCTGCGGCACCTGGTAACAAGCCAACTGCACCCGTAATCAAGGCGGCAGCACCCTCCATCAAACCGCCGCCACCCCCTTCGGTGCGGCCTGCCCCACCAGCGCCTCGACCGGCACCCCCCTCCTCCCGACCCCAAAGGCCTGGGGCTCCAGCTCCGGTGCGTGCGGGCACGGGCGGCAGCCGGCCAGCGGCACCGGGTTCACGTCCCTCCCCAGGGCCCGGAAGGCCAGGGGTCACTCCATTGGAATTGGTGGGCAAGCCGATCCGGCGGGACAGTGCCGGCCCAGGCACCCCCAGCAGCGGTCGGCCGGCGGCCCCTGGTCGGCCTGGAATGCCGGCTGGCATGCGCAAGCCAATGGCACCTGGCGAGCTGATGCAGCTGCAGACGCCCACTGGTCGTCCTGCGCCTGCCGCCCCCCGGCGCCAGGGATCTGAAAGCGCCAGCGGCGATACCGAGCTGATCCGCCCCACAGCCGCTCCCACGGCGGCGCCGCCAAAACGACCCGGTTTCCGTCCGCCAGTGGCGGGAACACCCGCCACCCGGGCCCGGCGTCCTGACTGGGATGACAGTGCAAAACTGGAGGCATTGCGCAGCCGTTCGCCCCAGAAACAGCGCCAAAAAGTCCACATCATCGGCGAAAACGATGATGCGCTCACGGCCGAAACCGGTGGCTACGCAGGCGAACAGGAGGCACTGGTGCTCCAGGCGAGCCTGGCCAGACCCGCCAAGCCCCGCAGCAGCGCTGCGGCAGCGATCAAGCCAACGGTGGCCGTTCGCAAACGCAAGAAAGAAACCACCCGCCAACGTCAGCGCCGCCGTGCCATGGAGCTGCGGGCGGCCCGGGAAGCCAAGTCCCAGCGGCCCGAAATGCTGATTGTGCCGGAGGGCAACCTCACGGTGCAGGAATTGGCGGACCGTTTGGGAGTCGAAAGCTCCGAAATCATCAAGTCCTTGTTCTTCAAGGGCATCATCGCCACAGTCACCCAGACCCTCGATCTGCCAACGATCGAGACTGTTTCGGACGAATTCGGCGTCCCAGTGCTTGAAGACGACGTCGAATCCGCGGCCAAGAAAACCGTGGAAATGATCGAGGCCAGCGATCTGGCCCACCTGATCCGGCGTCCGCCGGTGGTCACGGTGATGGGTCACGTCGACCACGGCAAGACCAGCCTGCTGGACGCCATCCGCAAGACCCGGGTGGCGGCCGGCGAAGCCGGCGGGATTACCCAGCACATCGGTGCGTACCAGGTTGAGGTGTCCCAAGGCGGCGAAGAACACCGCATCACCTTCCTCGATACCCCGGGACACGAGGCCTTCACCGCCATGCGGGCCCGTGGCACCAAGGTCACCGACATCGCCGTACTGGTCGTTGCCGCCGACGATGGTGTGCGGCCCCAAACCCTGGAGGCCATCAGCCACGCCAGGGCCGCCGAGGTCCCAATCGTGGTGGCCATCAACAAGATCGATAAGGAGGGGGCCTCCCCCGATCGGGTCAAGCAGGAACTCTCCGGCCACGACCTCGTGGCGGAGGATTGGGGTGGCAACACCGTGATGGTGCCTGTGAGCGCCATCAAGGGCGAGAACATCGACAAACTGCTGGAAATGATCCTGTTGGTCTCCGATGTCGAAGACCTTCAGGCCAATCCCGACCGCCTGGCACGTGGCACCGTGATTGAGGCCCACCTGGATAAGGCCAAGGGCCCCGTAGCCACCTTGCTGATCCAGAACGGCACCCTCCGCGCTGGCGATGTTTTGGCCGCCGGCCCTGTGCTCGGCAAGGTGCGAGCCATGGTGGATGACACCGGCAAGCGGGTCAAACAGGCCGGTCCCTCCAGTGCTGTCGAAGCGCTTGGCTTCAGTGAGGTGCCCACCGCCGGCGACGAGTTTGAGGTTTATCTCGACGAGAAGTCTGCCCGGGCCGTGGTTGGGGACAGGGCCAATGAAGCCCGCGCCACCCGACTGGCCCAGCAGATGGCCTCCCGACGGGTCTCCTTGGCCTCGATGTCAAGCCAGGTCAGCGAGGGCGAGCTCAAGGAGCTCAACCTGATCTTGAAAGCGGATGTGCAGGGGAGTGTGGAAGCCATTCTGGGAGCCCTTGAGCAGTTGCCCCAGGAAGAGGTCCAAGTCCGGGTTCTGCTCTCGGCCCCTGGCGAGATCACCGAAACCGATGTCGACCTAGCCGCAGCGTCCGGAGCCGTGATCGTTGGATTCAATACCTCCATGGCCTCCGGTGCTAAACGGGCTGCCGACCTGACGGGCGTTGATGTACGGGACTACGACGTCATCTACAAACTGCTGGAGGACATCCAGCTAGCCATGGAAGGTCTGCTGGAACCCGAGTTGGTGGAAGAGTCCCTGGGCGAGGCCGAGGTTCGAGCGGTGTTCAGCATCGGCAAAAGTGCCGTGGCTGGTTGCTATGTCACCAGCGGCAAGCTGCAGCGCAATTGCAAGGTGCGTATCCGACGGGGCAAGGAGCTGGTCTACGAAGGTGACCTCGACTCCCTGCGTCGCAACAAGGATGATGTCAAGGAGGTGGCCACCGGCTTTGAATGCGGCATCGGCTGCGACCGTTTCTCGTCCTGGCAGGACGGAGATCGCGTCGAGGCCTACCGCCTGGTCACCCAACGCCGCACCCTGGCCGGCTAAGGCGCGTGAACCCGCGCACTGAGCCGTTGTTGTGGTTGCAACTGGTCTCCCTTGGGGTCCTGCCCCTTGAGGCCCTTTTGCTGCTGCTGCTGCTCGCAGGCCAGGACCCCGGACCCTGGCCAGGTCTTGAGCGGCTTTTGTGCTGGATGCTCGGCGCCCTGGCGCCAGCCTTGCTGCTGTGGCGGCGTCCTGCCGATGTCTGGTCGCTGCTGTTGCTGCAGACCCCCCTGCGGGGACGCCGGCCCGTCCAACAGCGCCTCAGTCGCCTCCAGGAGGGCTTGGCACTTCGCCTCGGTTTGGCGCTTGGCGTGGTGCTCTTGCTGCCCATGCTCTGGTGGATCGACAACCACGCGGCATTGGCCCATCCCTATTCACCCCTATCGGAGAGTCCCCGACTGGTGGCCCTCCTGCTCTCAGCCGCCGTTATGGCTGTGATGCTGTGGCAATGGCAACAACTGCTTCAATCCCTCTGGTTGCTCAGCCGGCCCAGCGATTCCTTGTCCATGGTGCCGGCCATGACCACCGAAGCCATGGCCGCTCAACGTCTCAGCCTGGGTCTGCCGCTGCTGCTTTTCACCCCTTTTCAAGGGGAAGTCGAAACCCGTCCGCCTTCCCCCCGCCGAACCGCCCCGCCGACCGCCATCGCCGACTCAGGCGTCGAGCCTGAGGCTTCATCAATCCCCGGGGGGGATATCGCCGGGGGGGCCATCCCCGAGTTCCCGGTTGCGATCCCACCAGAGGAGCCCGCCGCAAACGAGAACGGCGAGGCCCTGGATCAAGAGATCGGTTGAGGCCACCTCGGAGCCCGCAGAGAGTCTCAATGCCATCGTTGCCAGCCCAAGACCGGCCGAGGCCAACAAGGCAAACCAGAGGGCCCTGCGCAGACCTCTCCATGGGGTGCGGGCCTCGAGCAGGAGGCGGCGACGCAAATCGGGATCCAGATCAGGACGGGGTGGCAAAACCATGGCAACGCAGGGAGGGGGGCGAATGCTAATTTCTTTAGGTTGCCGGTGTAGCTCAGTGGTAGAGCAACTGATTCGTAATCAGTAGGTCGCAGGTTCAAATCCAGTCACCGGCTTTTTTTCAGCTTTTTCGCACTTTCAAGCCCAAACTATTCAAGACGTATTAGCATTTCACAGCGCTGTGCAAACCAACAGCCAGAAATGCGGCTAATCGAAGACGGCGAGATAAAAATCATGCTAGAATGAGCAGCCGGCAAGATAATTTCAAGCTCTCCCAACTGCGCACAAATCCTAATCCTTGGCCATAAGATTAGCGAACTTACGCAACAGGCGAGGATTTGACCACTTTTTATCATCGCCATATTGACGGATTTGGGCGGCTTGACCTGCAACCAAGGCACGCCGTCGTCGTGTTCGCGGGCCAGGGCGAGGGCTGTTGCGCCAGCTCTGAGCGGGACCGGCAGATTGGACGACTAGGGCAGCCCGGCGCACCCTTGCTGTCCAGACGGCATCTCCAGGGGGCGGGGTGAGCCTGGCGCGATGCAGCCGGTGGGCGCCGTGCGCTCCACGAGTCCAGCTGCTGCGAGACACTGGTGGCAATGAATTTTTGGCCTGCCATGGCTTTTCTTCTACGCCAGCTGCGCCGGCGCTGCCGCCAGGGGCTATCGCAGCCCTTGCGCTCGCCTGCGGTAGCCACCGCCCTGGGCGGTGTTCTGCTGTTGAGCCAGGGAGCAGCCAGGGCCATAGATGTTGTGCAGATCCGCCTGCCGATACTCCAAGAAGATTTTTCGGTTCGGATCGCCGAGTTGGCGAGCCCCGATGCCCTCTGGGCGGGAAATAGCGATCTGGCGGAGCTGAACCGGGCCACCAATGGCACCTATGCACGCCGGCTGCAGGAGTTGCTGAACCACCCCCTGCCGATGCAGAACGATCTCGACGCCCCGATGGTCCGCCAGGTCGAGCTGATCTTGAAACGGCTGATTGATGTCGATGGCAAGGAAGCCAAAGTGTTGGACTCCGAGCCAGTCCAGGCGGGCCTCCGCAAACTTATGGCCGAAGGCCGGCAAGCAACGCTGCTGAGCCTGCTGCAGGCCATCCCTGGCAACAAAGTCTCGATCCGCCTGGACCGTGCCGCCATTTTCCTCAGGCAAATCAATCAGAATGACGAAAAGATCACCGCGCTGCTGAAAACGCTTCCCCGCCTGCCGGCGGCGCCCTCGGAGCCTTTGGGGCGAGGCCCTTTCGCCATCACGACCCGAGTGGTGAAGCTGCCCCCCGTTAACGGGAAGGAATCACTGGATGTCACCCTTGTGCGTCCGGTAGGCCCGCCCAGCTTGCCCGCCGTCGTCATCTCCCATGGACTATGGGATTCGCCGACCAGTTTTCTCGGTTGGGCGCAACATCTCGCCAGCCATGGGGCGCCGGTTTTACTACCCCGCCATCCCGGCAGTGACATCAGCCAACAAGCCCAGATGCTGGCCGGCAATGCGCCGCCACCCGATCCCCGCGAGTTCCTGCGCCGCCCCAGGGATGTCAAGGCGGTGCTGGACGCCCTGGAAAACGGTCAGATTCCCGGGGCTGAAGGCCTCCCGGCCCGGGACCTCACCTTCATCGGCCATTCCTGGGGTGGCACCACCGCCCTCCAACTGGCCGGCGCCCGCAGCCTCCAAGCCACTCTATGGCAGGCTTGCAAGAACACCAACCATCCCGAACGCAATCTGAGCTGGGTGCTGCAGTGCACCTTCCTGCCCGCAGCAACGGACGCTTCGCTGGCCGATTCCCGCATCGTGCGTGTCGTCGCCGTGAGTCCCCCCCAAGCCCTGATCTTTGCCGCTGGCCTGGTAGATCTGCAAAAACCGGTGTTGTTGATTTCTGGCAGCAGTGACATCGTGGTGCCCCTCCACCCGGAGGCCCTTGATCCTTTTCATCTCTATCCCCTGGACCGCAGCCAGCTGGTGTTGGTCGAGGGTGGCACCCATTTCAACCTGCCCGCCCCTGCCAGCAGCGATGGCGGGCCGCTCCGCGCCCTGCTGCTGTACTGGGCCCAAGGCAAAAGCTTGAAGACAGACTCAGCTGTGGCTGATCCGGCAGGTAGAGCCCTGCTTTTGGCTCCCCGCAAGGGCTTGGTACCTGGCAATCGCTAATCCCAGACCAATGGCCAGCCAAGCTCAAGAAACCATCTTGGTTCTGGGCGGAGGCCTGCTGGGGCTGGCCATCGCCCATGGGCTGGCTCGCCGTGGAGAGTCGGTTCACGTGCTGAGTCGCCGCCGCAGCGAGGCGGCGGGCTTTGTCGCAGCCGGCATGCTTGCCCCCCACGCCGAGGGGTTGCAAGGTCCATTGTTGGCCCTGGGACAACGCAGCTTGGAGCTGATCCCCGCCTGGGTCGCGACCATCGAGGCAGACAGCGGTCTGGGTTGCGGTCTCCACCCCTGCGGCATTGTGGTGCCCTTTGCCAGCAAAGCCGAACGGGATGGCTTCGCCACTGCGCCCTGGGGCTTGCCCCTGGATCGCTCGGGGCTGGAGCGGGAGGTGCCTGGCATTGCCCCCCACTGGCCGGCCGGCCTGCTGTTTGCCCAGGACGGCCAGATCGACAACCGCCGCGAACTGATGCGCGCCCTGGAGGCCGCCTGTGTCGCCCGGGGTGTGACCTTTGAGGAAGGCAGCGAAGTTCTGGAACTGCTCTCGGAGTGCGAGGGGCCAGGGGGGTCGGCAGGGCAGGGCAAGAGGCGACTGGCTGGGGTGAGCCTCAGGCGTGCCGACGACCAGGAACACGAACTGGCATGCCAGCGGGCCGTACTGGCCTGCGGAGCCTGGAGCGCTCGCCTGCTGCCCCAACTGCCCTTGTTTCCGGTCAAAGGCCAGATGCTTTCCATTCAAGGGCCGCGCCACGCCTTGACGCGGGTGCTGTTCGGCCCTGGCACCTACATCGTGCCGCGTCAGGATGGGCTGCTGGTGGTGGGTGCCACCAGCGAACCGGAGGCAGGCTTCAGCGCAGGGCTGACGCCCAGTGGTCAACGGCAACTGCAGGAAGGGCTGGTTAACTTGTTGCCTGAAGCCTCAAGCTGGCCGCCGATGGAGCGCTGGTGGGGGTTTCGCCCCTGCACAACCGACGCGGCGCCATTGCTGGGCACCAGTCCGATTCAAGGGCTCTGGCTGGCGACGGGCCACCACCGCAACGGGGTGCTGCTGGCTGCCGTCACGGTGGAGCTGCTCGTGGGGGCAATCGAGAACGGGTTTAATCGGTTCGAACCCGAACTGGAGTCATTTCACTGGAGTCGATTCGAGCAGACGCCAACCTGAAATCCCCTCCTGCTTGAACACCCAAATGGTGTCGCAACAAGGGTGCTGAAGGAATAAGCCAGGCTCAAAAAACAGGTTCGATCACCGAAACCGCCCTGGGCTTAAACCAGCAGTCCACGCTTGCGCAGGGCCTGGGGATCGGCAATCCTCATCCCCTGGGGGTCAATCTTGACGATGCCGCGCTCGCGCAAATTGGCCAATGTGCTGGAAGTGGTTGGCCGTGCCAGACCAGCCATGACCGCCAGCTCCCGCTGGGGCAGGGGGGGGATCGGGGCGAGGGGATCATTCCCTCGCGACGCGGTCAGGGCAAGGTCCTGCAAAACCGCCAGCAAACGGGTGGTGGCGTCTGCCCTTTGCAACAACAGGCGGGCATGGCTGGCTCTCAGCCGCACCGCCAGCAGACGGGCCAGTTCCAGGGAAACCTGGGCATCATGTAGCACCAACTCCCTGAACAGACCGGCCCGCAATTTCACGGCCACCAGAGGCGTCAGCGCCACCACATCGGCGTTGCGTAGACCATGCGTCAGAACCGCCATCTCCCCCATCAAGTCACCAGGACCGAGCAGGGCAATCACCACCTCTTGGCCATCGGCCGAGAACGATCTCACCTTGGCCAGCCCGTCCTGAATCACCAGCACGGCTTCTCCCTCGTCCTGCTGGATGAGCAGAAGTTGATCAGCGTCAGCCGCCAGGGGGATCTGACCGGCGAGCAACGCTTCAACCTGGGCCGCCGGCAGGTGGGCGAACAGGGAAACGGTTTGGAGATCGGCCGCAGTGAGAGGGGACGCCATGGTCCCCTCAGCCCTCCGAGCGCCAAACCTGATCGGCCGGAGTCCAGTCGCTGAGCTCGGCGGGGCTGAACCACAGCCCAATTTCAAATTCGGCGGTTTCCGGGGCGTCTGAACCGTGGATCACATTGCGGCCGATGTTCACGGCCAGGTCACCGCGGATGGTGCCGGGCTCGGCCTCAAGGGGCTTGGTGGCGCCGATCAACTTGCGGGCGCTGGCGATGACGCCGTCCCCTTCCCAGACCATCGCCACCACCGGACCGCTGGTGATGAAATCCACCAATCCGGCAAAGAAGGGGCGCTCCCGGTGGACGCCGTAGTGGCTTTCGGCCAGTTCGCGGCTGGGGGTGAGCTGCTTGAGACCCACCAACTTGAAGCCCTTGCGCTCGAAGCGGCCCAAGATCTCCCCCACCAGCCCCCGCTGCACCCCGTCGGGCTTGATGGCGATGAAGGAGCGTTCGGCGGCCATGGTTTCGGGTGCAGATGGGTTTAATGGCCATCGTCTGCGCTGGGGTGGCCGCTTGGCAAGGGAAACAGGCACCCGGAGGCGTCAGCGGCTCGTCTGCGGCGTCTGCCCCAGCAAGGCGCTGATCAGTTGGATGCGGGTCTTGAGGTAGCCGTGCGACAAGCCAACTGCGCCGAACTCCAGGCGCAGCTCTACGACGAAACGGGCCTGCCCGCCTAAGCGGCCTTTCCAACTGATTCGCCATGGTGATCGACACCTCCGCCCTGCTGGCGATCTGGAAGGTGGAGCCGGAGGCCGAGGCTCCGATCGCCAGGCTCAGCCAGGCTGGTCCCAGGCGACTGTCCACCGCCACACTGCTAGAAACCCGGCTCCTGATCGAGCGGCAGCGGCCGACATCACCACCGTGCCGCTAACGGAAACCCATTGGCAATGGGCGCTGGCGGACTGAGGCCGCCACGGCATGCCGAGCTGCGCTGCAACCCGCTGGTCCCGGCAACAGCGCATCCCAGCCAGAAAGATGCGCACTAATATGCGCACATAAACGGTCCTGGCGAATGCGCACCACCCTGGAGCTACCTGACCCGCTTTTCGCTCGGCTAAGAGCCCGAGCGGCCAGCGAACGCGTGACCCTCAAGCAGCTGCTGCGCAGCTATGTGGAGCAAGGGCTCAGCGCCGAACCCGAGCGAGCCGGGCTGACTCGATCCGCGGCCACGCTGCCGCGCTTGGACGGGCCGCTGGCCCTGGAGGAGCACCAGCTCAGCAACGCCGCCCTGTTCGAGCTGCTCGACCCGTGAGATCCAGCGCCGACCTGCCGGATCTGAACGTCTGGCTGGCGTTGGCCTGGCCCGAACACAGCCATCACCAGCACGCCGTTCGGTACTGGGAACAGCAGGCCGCAGACCAGGTGCTGTTCTGCACAGTCACCGCTCTGGGGCTGATCCGCCTGGTGTGCCAGCTGAAGCTGATGGGCACGGCCGTTAGAAACGTCGCAGAAGCCTCCGCCCTGCTTGAAGCCCTGTGCCAGCAGCCGGGCGTGCAGCTGGCCGCGCCGGAGCACAACGGCTGGGAGGTGTTTCACCAGCTGCTGCGTGGTGCTGAGCTGCCGGCCCGGCTCTGCACCGATGTCCATCTGGCGGCCCTGGCGATCGCCAATGGCTGGCGACTGGTGAGTTTCGATCGCGATTTCGAACGGTTTGAAGGCCTGGAGAGGTTGCTGCTGCCCTGACCCCCGGCAGAGGCTGCCTGGCAGCAGTGGTTGCAAGCCTGGGGGTGGAAACCTCCCTGGCTGGCATAGGCCGCCATGGCGAGGTCGCGCGTGCATCCCAGTCGCCACGGGCCAGGTAGCCGAACAGCCACACCTCGGCTCCAGCCCGTCCGGCCAGCAGGGGCTCGATGCTGCTGCGCAAGGTTTCGATCCGTTGGCCGCGCAGCCGCTGGCGGATCTCCTGCACGCTCGCCATGCTCGCCTCGCCGCGATGAGTTGAAGTTTGGAGCAGCTCCGGCAGGCTGGGCCCAAGCTGTCCAGTCGCGCCCCAGCGCCGCCAGATGCTCAAAGGTGCTGGTGCCGTGAATCGAGCCAGGCAGCGGCGACTCCATTTTACTAAGCTAGCCAGATCAGCTAGCTGATTCCCCATGGTCGCCCAGTGGACGTTGCAGGACGCCAAGAACCGCTTCAGCGCCGTGGTGGAGGCAGCCCTGGCTGGTGAGCCGCAGAGGGTGACCCGCCGCGGGCGCTGGGTGGGTGTGGTGATCTCCGCGGCGGAATATGAGCGACTGCAACGGCTGGATCAGGCGAGCGCGCCCTCACTGCCGGAGCTGCTGCTGGCGCTGCCTCAGGACGACGAACCCTTCGAGCGGATCGGGCTGACGCCGCGGGAATTTCCGTGTACCTGATCGACACGATGGTGCTCTCGGAGCTGCGCCGAAGCCAGCGCGATCCTGGAGTGGTGGCCTGGCTCTCCCGGCAGCAGCACGACGACCTGTTTCTCAGTGTGGTGAGCATCGGCGAGATCGAACGGGGTATCGCCCGGCAGCGCAGCATGGATGCGGCCTTTGCCGAAGAGCTGGCGACCTGGCTGAAACGCCTGCTGCGCACGCACAGTGAACGGCTGCTGGCGGTGGATCTGGCCGTCGCCCGCCGCTGGGGACAACTCTCGGCCGCCCTGGGCCACGACAGCGCCGACATGCTGATCGCCGCCACCGCCCTGGAGCATGGCCTCACCGTGGTGACCCGGAACCTGCGCCACTTCACCCCCACCGGTGTGGCCACCCTTGATCCCTGGCAGGGCGAGGGCTGAGACACCCTGGCTGTCATCAGAGCTTCCTCCCCCAAGGGGGTTGGGGAACGGCGCTGGCGAGAAGCGAAATCAGCACCCTGAAATTCGTGTGCCAGTTGCAGGATTTTCAAGGCACTGCCTAGGGTGGCGCCATGCTTCCCAGGCCCTCGCTTTTCGCCTCACTGCAGACCGCCCTCGCGCGAGCGCCGGTGGTGGCGCTGCTTGGTCCGCGCCAGTGCGGCAAGACCACCTTGGCCCGCCAGCTGGTGCCCGTGGCCTCGGCCAACTATTTCGATCTCGAGGATCCGATCAGCCTGGCGCGGCTGGAGGAGCCGCTCACGGCCCTGGCTGAGCTGCGCGGCACGGTGGTGATCGACGAGGTGCAGCGGCGACCGGAGCTGTTCCCGATCCTGCGGGTGCTGGCCGACAGAGCTGATGTCCCGGCGCGCTTTCTGATCCTCGGCTCCGCCTCGCCGGCGCTGCTGCGCCAGTCATCGGAATCGCTGGCTGGCCGCCTCGAGATTGTGGAGATGGCGGGTTTCTCGCTGGCGGAGGTGGGGGAGGAAGCCGCCACAAGCCTGTGGCTGCGCGGTGGTTTTCCTCGCTCCTTTCTGGCGGATTCGGAGGAAGCCAGCCTGATCTGGCGACGCGACTTCATCCGCACCCTGCTGGAAAGCGACATCCCCCAACTGGGGGTGCGCGTGCCGGCAGCCACCCTGCAGCGCTTCTGGGCCATGCTGGCGCATTTTCACGGCCAGCTTTGGAACGGCGCCGAACTGGGCCGCTCGCTCGGGGTGAATCAAACCACCTGCCGGCGTTATCTCGATCTGCTCGAAGGTGTGTTCATGGTGCGGTTGCTGCAGCCATGGCACGCCAACCTGCTCAAACGCCAGGTGAAGGCCCCGAAGATCTATTTCCGCGACACGGGCCTGTTGCACCAGCTGCTGCAGATTCAAAGCCACGAGGCCCTGCTCTGCCATCCGCGGCTCGGCGCCTCCTGGGAGGGCTATGTAATCGAGCAACTGCTGGCGGCCTGGCGACCCGAAAGCTCCTGGTTCTGGGCCACCCATGGCGGCGCCGAACTCGATCTGCTGGTGCTTCAGAACGGTCTGCGCATCGGTGTGGAGATCAAACGGGCGGATGCCCCCCGGCTGAGCGCTTCGATGCGGCAGGCCTTGGCGGATCTGGATCTGGACCGTCTGCTGGTGATCACGCCGGGCGAGCGCAGCTACCGGCTCAATGAGCGCACGAAGGTGCTGTCCCTGGCGGAAGCGCTGGGGTCAGCAGGCCCCCGCCCCTGATGACCATGCCGATCGGTGTCCACCACGGCCCGCGCCGCCGCCAGGGCCAGGGCCCCATCCCTTGCATCGAAAAGATCCACCGGAGCCTCATCGCCATCCGGATGACGGCTGGCGGTGGTCATCCGCTGCAGGGGTTTGTGCGGCAGTTAGCGCAATGGGGCTGCGCGGATGCGGTGCACATCATTGGTAATACGTGCCTCGGATCAGTCCGAATTAGCATGGTCGTCACAATCACCAGCTCGTCTTCAACCAAGACGCCGCCGACGCCAAGCGTGCTGCCAGTCAGGGACCGGTGTTCATCACCGACCGGGGCCGCCCCGCCCATGTGTTGCGCTCGATCACTGATCTGCTGGCCCTGCCCGGTGGGGAGGATCTGGAGCTGCCCCTGATCCAGCCATCGGATCTGGCCCGGGCGGCCGATCTCTGCTGATGTTCCTGCTAGGTACCAACCTGGTTGCGGAGCTGGGCAAAGTGCGCTGCGGCAAAGCGAATGCCGGGGTGGCGGCCTGGGGCGACCGGGCGGAGGCCACGGCGCTGTTCATCTCCGCGATCACCCTCCACGAACTGGAACTGGGGGTGCTGCCCGCTTTCGCGATGGCCTGATCGCCGCCACGGCCCTGGTGCATAGCCTGGCGATGGTGACCCGCAACCTGGCCGACTTCGAGGCCACCGGGGTGGCGTTGGTCAATCCCTGGCAGCAGGGCTGACTTCGATTGCCAGGGCCGGCCGTTCACAGTGCCGCCCGCAGATCGGTGCGGCTGAAAACGTTGGCCACGAACAACAGCGGCACCTGCAGTCAATGGGCCAGGGCGGCGTCGATCCCGATCCCATCGCCCCGATCGGGAACCCAGGCCGCCAGGCGCTCCGCCAGGGTGAGGCGCGGCTCCAGCGACCGGATCAGCACCCCCTCAGCCACCACCCTCAGCTCCACGGTCTGGTTGTCCTGGAGACCTGCCTCGCGGCAAATAGCGGCCGGCAGCCGCACACCAAGGGCGTTTCCCCAGCGCCGAAGCGACAGACCCGTTCAGATCCAGCCAAACACCGCCTTAAGCTGAGGGAAGCCCCGTTGCCGGGCCCATGCTCGCCCCCCTCAGCCCTCTCAGCCTGCCGGAAACGCTCACCGGCAGCTTGCGGCTCACGCCCGAGCAATTCGCCGAGTTCTGCAGCGCCAATCCGGACGCGGTGCTGGAGCTGGCCGCCGATGGCTCCCTGATCACCATGACCCCCACCGGTGGCGACACGGGTGCTCGCAACAGCACCCTGGCGTTTTTGCTGCAGCTGGCCATCAGGAGCAGTGGCCTGCCCCTGAAGCTGTTCGACAGCTCCACCGGTTTCCGGCTGGGCGATGGCTCCGTGCTGAGCCCCGATGCGGCCCTAGTGAACCTGGACCGCTGGCAGGCTCTCGATGAAGTGGAACGGCGGAGCTTCCCGCCCCTCTGCCCGGACCTGGTGGTGGAGCTGGCAAGCCCGAGCGATGGGACACCCCGCGGACTCACGGCCCTGCGCCGCAAGCTGACGGCCTACCAAGCCAATGGGGCCCGCCTGGGCTGGCTGCTGATCCCCGAGCAGCGGGCGGTGGAAATCTGGGAGCCGCTGGCAGGCCCTGCCGAGAGCCCCCGCCGGATCGAGCCCGCCGACCGTTTGGATGGGGCGCCCCTGTTTCCGGGGCTGGTGATCGATCTGGAGGAGATCTGGGCGGGCTGATGGATAGGGAGGCCCCCCTACGGCAGCACCGGATCCGGTCGGGGCGGCGGTGTGCTGCGCCGGGCGCTCACCGCAAAGCCCATCGCCAGCAGCAGCACCCGCAGGCTCTTCTTCATCAGCACGTCGGCGGGCACGCGAGGGCCGGCAAGCCCTGGCGCTGATCCGCCGCCGAAAGGGGCGGAACCTGGATGGCGGCGAGCTGGTTCTGGAGCTCGGCGATGGTGGCGGAGCGCCCCACCGCCTAGCGGAACTGGGCCAGGCGGGCCTGCTGCACCCGCCCAGCGCGATAGGCCAGCGACTAAGCCACCTCCAGCCCTCGCCAGGCGGCCAGACCCTGGAGCGGAAGCAGTAGCAGAAAGCCCACGATCACCGCCCTGGTGCAGCGGCGCACCAGCAGGCGGCGGGACTGATGCCACACCGATTGGGGTTTGATCGCTGCCGCCATCGGCAGCAGCAGCAGCACCGACAGCAACGCCAGGAAGCCATTGGTATTGAAGACCCCGGTAGAAGCCAGCAGCCAGAAGGGACCGGCAAGCTTGGTCGGCAGCAGCGGCAAGGCCACAGCCAGCACAAACATCACCAGCAGCCCATTGGCCGTGGCGGAGGCGAGGCCCGTCAACCGCTGGCCCTCGCCCTCAGAAATGGAAGCTTTCCACCGCCCGCCTTCAGGCCTGGGGAAGGGCGGAGCCGAGAGCACCTGGCGCCAACTTGATCCGCTTCCTCAGCTTGCGGCTGAAGCCGAAGGCGGCAGCGGCGCCGAACAGCGGCAGGGGGGCGGGGGCGGGGGTGGCGGTGTAAAGCGTGGCCTGGGCGAAGGTGAAGATTTGGCTATTATTCACACCCTGGTCGATGGGGTTATTTGCGCCGTCAACTTGAATACTTTGGGCTTGACTAAACTGACGATATCCAAAAGCTGGGCCTGAAGGGCTCACAGCTAAACCACTATTGGGCAGACCAAAGAATAAGCCTACTTGGGTAGCGAACTCAGAAGCCAGGGTTTTGTTACCGTCCCCATCCCCAGTCCACCAGGGCATCACGCCACCATTGGCCGGAGTTGCAAATTTGCTGGTGTTGGCGTCGTAAGTCCCCGTGAACGTGGTCACGTCGTACTGCATACCACCTACATTCACCACAAAGGCCTGGGCCGAGCCCGGGCTGAGGCTGATGGCAGCTAGGGCCGCAGTGGCACCGAGGGCCAGCCTGGGGAAAGAGGCAGAAAAACGAAACATTTAAAAGTTTTCAAATAAAACCGAAGAAATTATACAGCCCCCGCCCCCCCGCTTGTCGGTATCGGCAGGCACGTTTTGGTCGCAACCAAAGTCTGGGGCCGGTGATGGTGCGGCAGCTGGCATGATCCAGCCGGTGCCCTGGGCACTTGGGCGTGGGGGTGTCGGGCTGGTGGGGGCTGAATGCGTGGTAAGTCCTGCTCCAGATCTGCCTTGGCGTCGCACTGCTGCTGGCGTTGCCAATGCTCGTTGATCAAAGTGGCGCGTTCTGCTCGCCGCGCAGGCGCCGATCTTCTATAAACCTGGCCAGGACGGGCCGCAGAACCTAGGCGGCGGCCCAAGGCAGGCGGCCGGAAAAGACGGAGACCCCTTAAACTGGTTGTCAACTAGTTGAAGTTGCCCCCATGCGCAGCGTCGGTGCTTTCGAGGCCAAAACCCATCTGGCGGCCCTGCTCGATGCCGTCAGCGCTGGCGAACAGATCACGATCACCCGCCACGGCCATCCCGTGGCGCGGTTGGTACCTCACGCTGCCCAGCCCCACAGCGGCGTGGCTGAAACAATCGCGCGCCTGCGCCAGTTCAACCAGGGGCAGAACCTCGGCGGCATCAGCATCGCCGAGTTACGTGATCAGGGGCGCAGATGAGCGCCCTGGATTCGTCCCCAAACGCTGTGGCAACGGCCGGCGATCTCGTGCTCGATGTCTCGCTGAGCTGTGCCTGGTGCTTTGCCGATGAGGCCAGCGATGGGGCCTGGGCGATCCTTGAGCGGCTACAGACGAGTCGGGCCCAGGTGCCGGCCCTCTGGCTATGGGAAACGGCAAACGTGCTGTTGCAGGCCGAACGGCGCGGCCGCATCAGTCCTGCCGCCAGCCGCACCTTCCTCGGCCTGCTGGAGGGTCTGCCGATCAGCGTGGACCAACAACCCACCACAGCCAGCGCCTGGCACGACACCCTGGCCCTGGCCCGCAGCCACCGCCTCACCAGTTATGACGCCGCCTATCTGGAGCTGGCGCTGCGCCGCGGACTGCCCCTGGCCAGCCGCGACAAGGCTCTGCAGGCGGCGGCCCGAGCGGAGGGCGTGCCTCTGCTGCCCACCTGAATGCAACCATGCCATTAGTAAATGCATAGCCCAGCGGCTACGGCAAAAGCCCCAGGGTCTGCCCCACAATCTCAAGCACCTGCGCCAGCTTGTCACCATCAAGGCGAGCCGGGGGATGGGGCCGGGCGCTGGGCATTGGCCCGGTCTCACCAGCCCAACCTCCAGGCCCGTACCTGGACCACCGCTGACTAGATTCGGCGCATCTAAATTCCACCCATCCCAGGGCCTGATGGTGCTCGCCAACGCCAACGGCACCCCGGCCGCCCCCCTCACCTCGCCCAGCTGGAGCGCCGCCGATGGGGCCGCCCTTTATGGTCTCGACCGCTGGGGGGACCCCTATTTCTCCGTTAGCGGCCGCGGCCATGTGATGGTCCAGCCCCGCGGCGATCGGGGCGGCTCCCTGGATCTGGTGGACCTGGTGCAGGAGCTGCAGGGGCGCGATCTCTCCCTGCCGCTGTTGATCCGCTTCGATGACATCCTCGAAGACCGGCTGGAGCGCCTGCATGCCGCCTTCGAGCGGGCCATCGCCCAGTACGGCTACAGCGGCCGCTACCAAGGGGTGTTTCCGGTCAAATGCAACCAGCAGCGCCATGTCGTCGAGCAGCTGGTCGAAACCGGCCGGCGTTGGCACTTCGGCCTCGAGGCTGGCAGTAAAGCCGAACTGCTGATCGCGCTCTCGCTTTTAGAAGATCCAGATGCGCTGCTGATCTGCAATGGCTACAAAGATCGTCGCTACATCGAAACCGCGATCCTGGCGCGCCGGCTGGGACGCCAGCCGGTGGTCGTCATCGAGCAAGCCGATGAGGTGGACCGCATCATCGCGGCCAGCCAAGACCTGGGCGCCGCCCCTTTCCTGGGCATTCGCGCCAAACTCTCAACCCGCAGCACCGGCCGTTGGGGCAGTTCGGTGGGCGAACGGGCCAAGTTCGGCCTCTCGATTCCCGATGTCCTCAGCACCGTTGCCACCCTGCGCCAGGCGGGCCTGCTGGCCGATCTGCGCCTGCTGCACTTCCATATCGGCAGCCAGATCAACGACATCGCTGTTCTCAAAGACGCGCTGCAGGAAGCGGGGCAGATCTATGTCGAACTGACGCGGCTCGGGGCGCCCATGGGCTTTCTCGATGTCGGCGGGGGCCTGGGCATCGACTACGACGGCAGCCGTACCGCCACGGCCGCGTCCACCAACTACTCCCTGCAGAACTACGCCAACGACGTGGTCGCCACCGTGCGCGAATGTTGCGAACCCCATGACGTACCAGTGCCCACCTTGGTGAGTGAAAGCGGCCGGGCCATCGCAAGTCACTTCAGCGTGCTGGTATTTGATGTCCTGGGAGCGGGCTCCGTGCCGGGGGATGTGCCGGAGGCCGAGGAGCGGGAGCCCCTGGTGCTACGCAATCTGCGCGACACCTTCAACGGCATCAGAGCGGAAAGCGAGCGCGTCCTGACAGCGGTGAATCCCGATGGCGCCAGGGACAATGCCGCCGATCCCGAGCGTCTCCAGGAAGCTTGGAACGATGCCCTCAAATTCAAAGACGACGCCCTTGCCGCCTTCCGGCTTGGCTACTTGAGCTTGCCCGATCGGGCCAAGGCCGAACAACTGACCTGGGCCTGCTGTCAGGCCATTGCCGAGCGGCTGGAGGCCATGGCAAACGAAACACCCATACCGGCAGAATTACGGGGGCTGCCGGCGGCTCTCGCCGGCACTTATTACGCCAATCTATCTGTCTTTCGTTCGGCCCCCGACACCTGGGCGATCGATCAGTTGTTCCCGGTGATGCCCCTGCATCGCTTGGATGAACGTCCCACCCGCTTAGGCAGCTTCGCCGATCTCACTTGCGATTCAGATGGCAAAATTTCCCGGTTCATCGATCGCGGCCAGGTGAAATCCCTGCTCGAACTCCACACTCTTAAAGCTGGCGAACCCTATTGGATTGGCCTCTTTTTGGGCGGCGCCTACCAAGAGGTGATGGGCAATCTGCACAACCTTTTCGGCAGCACGAATGCCGTCCACATTCGCCTCTCTGATGGTGGCGGCTATCGGGTTGATCATGTTGTTAGAGGCAATACCAATGCTGAGGTACTCGAAGCCATGGAGCACGACCCCGATCTCCTGCTCGAACGCCTGAGGGTGGCCAGCGAGGAGGCCATCAGCAAGGGCCAGCTCGTCATCAGTGATGCCCGCAGGTTAATGGCCCACCTACGCACCAGCCTTGGCCAGACCACCTATCTTCAGGACTGAGCTGGATCAGGCCGGCACCCGCTTCTCCAAGGTGACCGCCTTTAGCCATTCCGTATTCACCCCAGAGGCCCGCTCCAGGGCAACTTTGCCGGTACGGGCGATCTCGAGGATGCCATAGGTCTCAAGCAGGCGCTCCAATGCCACAAGCTTGCCCGGATCACCGACGACCTCCAAGGTCATGGCATCGTCGGCCACATCCACCACCTTGGCGCGAAACACCTGAACCAGATCAAAAATCGCACTGCGGTTTTGAGGCGGAGCTGACACCTTTAACAACATCAGTTCACGCTCCACGGCCGGAATGGTGGAGAGATCAATTACACCCAGCACATTGACAAGCTTGTTGAGTTGTTTGCTCATCTGCTCCAGGGTGCCGTCATCTCCCTCAACCACCATGGTCAACCGCGAAACACCGCGGCTTTCGGCCGGCCCGACCGCCAGGCTCTCGATATTGAACCCACGGCGGGCAAACAGGCCTGAAATGCGGCTCAGGGCGCCGGATTCATCTTCCACCAGCACCGAAAGGGTGTGCTTCATCGCTCCAAGACCGGGTCGCCCATTCCAAACCTAGGTGGTGCCGGGGACCCACCCCCCGAAATAAATCCCACCAGCCCGTCTCAGGCGAGCGATGGGGAGAGGGATTCGAGCCATTCCAGCAGGGTCTGATTAAAGATGGGCGGCCGCTCGTCATGGGGACAATGGCCGGCCTGATCCAAGACCACCAGGGGGGTATGGGGCCGCCAGCGCCTGCATTGCAGGCCCACCTCCAGGGGCACCAGGCCATCTTGACGACCCCAGATCAGCAGCAGGGGCTGTTTCAGCCGGGTCAGCAAGGCTGGGGCCGTGGCGTGATGGGGGCGCAACGGCATGGCGATGCTCATGGCCCGCAGGGCCCTGACCGCCCCAGGACGCCGGGCCGGCCTGGAAATCACCCGTCGCAACTCCCGATCGCCGATGATCGGGTTGTCATAAGCCGACTGAAGACCCAGGTCCAAAAGGGGCGAATGGACCAGGAGTGGCACAATCAACTCCAAGGGCAGCAACCGACAAAGCAGATTCACAATCAGTCGCTTCAACCTGCGGCGCCACGGGGCTTGGCGGGGGGCCGCCCCAAGGCCGCCCATCCTCGCCATCAACAGGGCCGGATCCGGCAGGGGAACCGCTGCTATAGCCTGCACCCGATCGGGAAAATGCACGGCGCAAGTGAGCGCGACCAGTCCGCCGAGGGAGTGGCCCACCAGCACCGCCGGCCCTTGAACCACCTCATCTAAAAAAGCCCCGAGCTGCCGAGCCCAGAGACGATTATCGAGCCGCAGCCATGGCTGGCTTGAATCTCCAAATCCAAGCAGGTCCATGGCGTAGACCTGCCAACCTGCCGCAGCGAAGGCACCGGCGTTGTGGCGCCAATGGCCACTGCCGGCCCCAAATCCATGGATCAGGACAAGGGGGGGATGGGCTGGATCGCCGATGCGGCGCCAGTGACAGCCGTGGCCCTGCCAGTGCCAGAGGCCGTGATCACCCCAATCCACGCCCCAATGGCTGACGGGGACCGCCGCCGGTTCAGGGTTCACCCTTCACCAGGGTGCCGCCTTCAATCACGGTCGCACGCAAAATTTTGTCGCCCTGCTGAATCTGGTCGACGACGTCCATCCCCTTGGTCACCCTGCCAAAAACGGCGTAGCGGCCATCCAGCTCGGGCAAGGCCTCCAAGGCCACATAAAACTGGGCACTGGCGGAATTGGCATCCCCGGAACGGGCCATAGCCAAGGCACCCCGTTCGTGGCTGAGTCGCAACTCCCGGGTAATGCCTGGGGTGGTCAGGGGCTGGCCATAGCGGGGCCGGACCTCGGACTTAAGGCCTACTTCAAGGGGGATCAAACGGGCTTCGCGGCTCGTGGGGTCGATATAGCTGCCGGTGCCGTATTCACTGGCAGCCACCTTGGGATCGGCGCTGATCGGATCGCCCCCCTGCACCACAAACGGCATCGGTTCCCTAACGACGCGGTGGAAGACGGTGCCGTCGTAGACCCCGCGTTTGACAAGATCCACGAAATTGCCTGCCGTCAAAGGGGCAGCCTTACCGTCTAATCCCAGGATGACTTCGCCCCGACTGGTCTGCAGGGCCACTTTGGCGGAGCCACTCAGACATGGGGTCGTGGCCACGGCACAACCGAGGGGAGGCGTGGCCGGTTCGGCAGCGCAGGCCGACATAGTCAAAGGGAGAACCAAGCTGAGCAAGAAAAGGGCCAGCTTGAGCCGCCAGGGCGACTGAAGCGGGGGGGTGTACTGGATCGCCATCGGCATCAAAGGCCCTCCAGGGGTACACCAAGAAATCGTGCTAATTGGGCTCCGGAGAGTTCAAGATCGGCCAATGGCTGGGGCTCACCCACCTGGGTCAGGGGCAAATCGCGGCGACCCTGGAGTCGCAGTGCCAGCCGGCGCCGGGGACTGATGCCCTCACGCACATCGACCTTGACGGCCTGAATATCCCTGAGGGGGATATCCAGTTCGATGCGACGACGAAAGCCCCGACGGGTGATGCGCGCTTGACCTGCCGTGCGATCGAAGCGGTTGCTGCCTGAACCGACGTCAATCAAAATCACGGACCACAGATAGCTCGCGAGCGCCAGGGCTGCCAGTCCGTAAAGACCCATCACCAAACCCTGGGGCACCCAGACGAGCTCCGCCGGATGGCCGATCGGCAGGAAATTGCGTTGAAAACGACTGGAGGCACTGGTCAGCAAGAAACCAAGCCCGCCAATGCTGACCGCGGTGGCCACCAGCAGGTTGGAAAGTCGCCTGGAGCCAAGCACCGGCTGCTCCAAAACCTGGGCAGGATCAGCCAAACCTGTAACAGTCGCAGGGGGGACGCTGCTGGAGGCCATAAAGAAGGATCAGGGCACAAGGAGTTCCCATCCTGCCGTGGGGGCGATCATGTCGGGCCTGGAACAGCGAAATGCCCTGGCCGAGTCGGACTGGGCCACCGCAGCCCCTTCTAATTTCAGCCGATGTCGAGCGGCCGCGTCGTTCCAGGCAGGGTTGTTACGATCGCCAGGTATCCCACAGCCCAGCGGGTTTCCCGCACCGTTCTTCCCATGACGATTGCTGTAGGGCGGGCGCCATCGGCCCGGGGATGGTTCGACGTCCTCGATGACTGGCTGAAGCGCGACCGCTTCGTTTTCGTGGGGTGGTCCGGTCTGCTGCTTTTCCCCTGCGCCTACTTGGCACTGGGGGGCTGGCTGACCGGCACCACCTTCGCCACTTCCTGGTACACCCACGGCATTGCCAGCTCCTATCTGGAGGGCTGCAACTTCCTCACCGCCGCCGTCAGCACTCCCGCTGACGCCATGGGCCACAGTCTCCTGCTGCTCTGGGGCCCTGAAGCCCAGGGCGATTTCGTGCGCTGGGTCCAGCTCGGCGGCCTCTGGCCCTTCGTGGCCCTGCACGGCGCCTTCGCCCTGATCGGCTTCATGCTGCGTCAGTTC
>JBIKMU010000057.1:0-22049 GCA_044359075.1 Cyanobium sp.
CCGGCCGGAGGGGCGACCATGACATGCAGCCTCTGCTTGAGATGCAAGCGGGAATCGAGCTGCCGTCAAGTGCTCAGGGGAGGGGGCGATGTTCAGTTCGAGCTATCCCGTCCTCTGAACGGGTACGGGTCCCTCGGGGCCTACTCTACCCTGGCCAAGGCAAGGTTATCCTTGCGCCGCATCAGCCTACCGCCAATTGCAAGCAATCCTGCGAGAGAAGGTCTGGTCGTATTGATCCAGCTTATACTCTATGGAGAATTGAGTCTGTGATTGAGCAAGGCGTTCACTAAATACACTTGAATGGATCTGTAATTTGCCGAACAAACCCTTCGAGTGGACAGGCCGCCTTCACCTCTCAGCTTCGCCACCTCAAGCTCATTGCCTGCCACTCAGGGGCGGCGTTCGGTGGAGCGTCAAGACAGGATCTATTACCTCTAGAAAAGAAGGGACAACTGGGTCTGGTACGGCGCAGGAAAGACGCCAATAATCAGCCAAGGGTTAGGGGAAATAGAATGAAACTGGAGAGTTGTTCCCAGAAAGAAGTGAAGATCTTTACCTACAAATTCATCAAAGTACTTTGCCCTGACTTTTTCAATCGCTGCTTGCTCGTTCTGGCGTTGATCTCGCCATAAGCAATTCCAGAATAGCGCACCTATTTCCCAATCAAGAATCTGCAGCTGGCTTCGCTGGCCATTTGCATCATCGAAACGATATGAGAATTTGTAAGGTAGCTTGGGAATCACCCTAAAGGTCTTTCTCCATTCGTTGTCATCAAAAAGTGAGAGCTGATCAATGTGTGCCCGCATTGCATTGAGCTTCTTGGGATCCCAGTCTCGCGATTCTTCTTTTTCAACAATAAAGTCGATAACCTTGGCCGGCTTGAATACCGCTAGAGATATCTCATTCTGCTTGGCGCCAAGAATTAGCTCATCAAGTTTATCAGAGACTTTTGCTTTGCCAAGCACCAATTGGCGTCTTTCATGCCATTGGTCCTGGGTTCCAATGTGAGCGACTGCTTGCAATTCAGATTCATCTACAGGCCTATAGCTCTCAGGTCTTCGGTCTTGGGTGTTTCGTACAATTCGGCATTCAAGCCAATCGTACTTTCTGTATTGCTCAGTCTCTCCTAAACGACGAAATGGGACTGGATACAGGCGCACCCATGACGCATCATCCCTCATAGCTGCTGTACAGACTGTCTCGCCGTACTTAGTTGAAAGCGTAGGATAGGTCTTAACAAGAATAAGCAGCCTTTCTTGTTTCATCTTGAAATTATAGATGCTTAATCTGAAGATTTACAGAGCAAGACTGAATGATCTTGGCTACACAACCTCGATGGCACTGCTTTACGTCTTCCTCGTAGCAGGTTAGTGCGACCCTCTCTCCTGATTCAATCCATGAGGAAATGATCGTCAATTCCCTTTCTTGCCTTGGGAGATATTCGACTGAATATCTGGCGAATAATTCATCGTAGTCTTCTTGTGAGCTAAGATTATGACGTTTGCTTGATTCAATTCCAAGTTGCGGCATGTGCTCATATCTAATTCCAACTCGCGAGCATCCAGCGGCAAGTACTCGTTTCGAAAAGCCATACTTTCGGCTGATCGGGTTACGCCTTACATCACACAAAAGGGTAACGCCGTCATGTAGAAGAAGATTCAGATATGCTTCAATTGATTTCCCTTCGTAGCCGATAGTCGCCAATCCAGGATTTTTTGTACTTGGCTTGCTTTTTCGTATGGCATCTAAGGCCGAAGAGTCGCTGGATAGAATATCGCTGGCAATCTCGCTATGACTTGCGTAGTACGGGAAATGCTTGTAGGTGTAGGCAATAAGCTCCTTGCCTCTCATCCAGCCAAGACGGCTGACAAACGATGCCGCATCTGTTCTATAGCTAGCTTCTGGATAGATTGCGGCTTCACCATCAGCAGCAAGTTCCCAATTATCACTCGAACGGATCAACAGCCCTTTCTCGATGAGCTTAAGGCGATCAGCGTAGGAGGTAAATGAGAAGGCGCCATACTTATACGGTACAAACTCGTATAGAGGGGGATCGGCTGTCTCTTTGGAAAAAAGAAAAAGCAGCTTCTGAAAATCAATATTTGATGCCCGGCCTCCTATTGCTTCGAGCAGCGCAAGCAAGTATCGATGCCTCCGATAGAGCCGAGCCAATGGGGTGCTGGTGCTCACTTATGAGGCTACAAGGCTCGGACCATCCTAGCGGCTGAAAGCAACGGCAGTGACGCGATGTGGACGTTGGCAACACGGCTTCAACGAGAAAAGCCAAGATCTTAAGATAGTGTCATAATTTACATGGCCCACCGAACGTCCAGATGCAGAAGACGGGGGCCGACGTTGTCTGCCATGGCGATGCATGCCTACCCGCTTCTGATCTGGAGCGTTCGAAAAACCATGCAGCCGCCTTGAGAATGCCGTGCAGGCCCCTTGCCTGCTCGTAGCCACGAGACTACACTACAAATGTGGTTTCAGTTCGTCGTACAGAAGAGTCTGTGCGTTGGCTCAGAGGCCTTCGGGACCTCAGGGCTAAAGCATTCATTCAGGCCAGAATTGAACGCTTCATCTGCGGCAATCCAGGCGATGTTCGGCCCGTTGGGGCAGGAGTCTCTGAGCTGCCGATCCACTATGGCCCTTGTTACAGGGTCTGTTTTCAATAGCGGGGTTCGCTGCTGGTCATTCTTCTTGCCGGTGCTGACAAAAGCACCCAGGCAAAAGATATTAAATCTACGCATGATCTCGCTCGTAACTTCAAGGAGGATCAATGATGGAGACGAAGACGGCACCTTATGACGTTGCCGAGTTCCTGGAGACTCCGGAAGAGATGGCTGCCTACCTGGAGGCCTGTGTTCAGGAATCAGACGGGGATGCTGCCTTCATTGCAAAGGCTTTGGGCGATATTGCTCGTGCCAAGGGGATGACCCAGGTCGCACGCAAGTCAGGACTGTCTCGGGAAAGTCTTTACAAAGCACTCTCCGGTAATCGTAGCCCTAGTTTTGATACTATCTTGAAGGTTATCTCGGCTTTGGGTCTCCAATTGAGCGCATCTGTGAAGGAGGGGGCAAGTGTTGACGATGTAGCTGAGATTGCATGAGTGTTGCTTGTGCAGCTGTGGCCTAAGGATCGAGAGGAGCGAGCACAAATTCTCTGCTGACGCTCCCATTTCACCTCTAAAGGCGCAGCCTCACCCGCTTCCCTCGTCTTTCCCGAGACGGATGAGAACTGCTTTGCGGGCTTCTACGGTCCCAGCTTTGCCGCGTTGAGCCTGAGCCGCCGCCCTCGCGGCCGGGTGCGGCAGGGTTCTTAATCCAGCCCAGACGAACCCTGGCTCCGTCGCTATGGTCTGCGAAATGTGCGCTCATCGTCATGCTGTTGCCATCGATTACGTTGCGGCTCGCGCGGCGGCTGGCCCGTGCCGGCCTGGCGGCGGCGGCGGTGCTCTCGGTGGTCCAGGCGGGATATGCCCGTGCGGCTTTGGCCTCGACGCAAACGATGTTTGTGTTCGGCGACAGCCTCTCCGATAGTGGCAATAGTGGTGTGGTGTCGGGCAACACCTTCCCGGCACCACCCTATTCCAACTTCCGTTTCAGCAACGGCAAGGTGGCGGTGGAGTATCTGTGGGAATTGCTCCATCCAGGCAGTTCCTCGTTCACCGCTTCCCTGCTGGGAGGCACGAATTACGCCATTGGCGGTTCCTCCTCGGGCCTGGTGAACAGCGTGGAGCTGGCCCCGTACAACGACAAGGGCATGGCCTGGCAGCTCGCATCGTTCCAAACAGCCGATCCCGTCTACGATCCGAGTACGACATTATTTGTGGTTCGCGTCTTCCCTAATGATGTCTTTTATTACACCAATGCCGCCACCGCTGGGCTCAGTGTAGGCACCTACTTCGGTGGAGCTGGCGGCCCCGTCGCCTTCAACGATCTGCCCGCGATCGGTGTTAACAACATCGTTGGCACGATTAATACACTAATAGCCGACGGGGCGCTGAACTTCCTGGTGGTGAACTCGCCTGATCTCAGCAAGACACCCGCCTACCGCAACACGCCGATTGCAGCGGAGATGGCGACTGTGAGCCTGTCGTTCAATACGTTATTGCAGCAGGAAATGGCAGGATTGGCGGCGGCCAATCCGCAGCTTTCCATCGCCACCTTTGACACCAACAGCCTGCTGAATAAGGTCCTCGCCAACCCCGGCGCCTATGGCTTCACCAACGTGGAGGAAGCGTGTTTTGCGAATGGAGTCGTGTGCGCCAATCCTTCGGAGTATCTCTATTGGGATCGCCTGCATCCCACCACACACGGCCACGCCCTGTTCGCGCAGGGAATGGCCCAGGCGATAGCCGTTCCTGGCCCCCTGCCGATCGGTGGTGCGGTGGTTGTTTTCGGCTGGAGCCGCACCCTCCGCCAGCGCTGCCGTGCAGCACGCCCTGATTCGGTGCCCCCATCCGCCGACACCCCGGAGTAGCTCTGCCTTGCACTCCAAGATGATGAGGCAAAGTTCTGGCTCAGGCCAAGCATTGACCTTGCTCGCAACATCGGGTAAAGCTCGTCAAAGATTCCTCCTCCTTGAATCCAACAAAGAGTCAATGTTGCAGCGATGGTCCGCATACATTGCCTGTTGCACTTGCTTTATGAATCCGCGACACTGCTAACAAGTCCCTCGCGTGGACAGACGGTTATGACCAGTGAATCATTTGAGGAAATGCTTACAGGAGGGCATCCCAACTCTCTTGGCAGAACAATTGAGGTGGTTGATATAGTATTATCCAATTCCGCAAGGCTTTCTGATTTATACAATTGTTATTTCAGTGTCGATGAAATTGTTCGACTTCGCACATCTAATGCCATGAAGAGAATATCTTTAGAAAATCCTGAATGGCTTGTTCCATATATCGATAAACTTATTTCTGAAATATCTATAATTAATCAACCCTCGGCGCAATGGACCTTAGCAAACTTATTTCAGACTCTATCGGTCTTTATGTCAGAGACGCAGAAAGCCAGTGCAAAGAAGATTCTTCAAGATAATCTTGAAAACTACACAGACTGGATCGTCTTAAATAATACAATGGATACCTTAAGCAAATGGGCAATGAATGACTCGGCATTGAAAGAGTGGTTGTTGCCGCATTTAGAGAGATTAGCTCGCGATCCCAGGAAATCGGTTGCAGGACGAGCTATGAAAATCAAAACGGCACTGATGCGAGCTTAGATAAAGAACTTTTGATGAAAGTCTCATTAATTCTGCATAACAACCCCAATGCACTCAGTCCGCCGAGAGGTTGTCGGTTGGATTTCGAAATTATCTGCAGCGGGCGATTGGCAGCGTTGGGCGCATGGCCAAGCCGAGGCCTTGACCTCCGAGTGTCAGTCGGGCTAATCTAAAAAATCACAGTCTTAGATTTTTACAATGAAACTCGGATACACGATTCTCTACGTTGCCGATGTTGCTGCATCTTTGAGTTTCTTTGAGCGTGCATTTGGACTTAAGCGACGCTTCCTTCATGAATCAGGAACATATGGAGAACTTGAGACTGGAGAGACAACGCTTTCCTTTGCTGCACACGAACTTGGTGATGAAAATTTCCCAGGTGGCCATATTCGAGCAAGTGAATCAACAACACCCCTAGGGATGGAGATCGGTTTGGTGACACCTGACGTCGCGTCTGCTCATTCGCATGCAATAAAAGAAGGCGCCATTGAATTGAGCGCGCCTGTCGAGAAACCCTGGGGACAGATCGTCTCGTATGTTCGAGCGCCGGATGGATGTCTGATTGAACTCTGTACGCCAGTCGGCGAGTGAAAGCACCGCCTAACATCAAGATCCAGCGGCGGGGGTCTAAATTGTGTGGTGAATGCATTGGGCTTCTACCCGCTTCTGATCTGGAGCGTTACCTGCGTTGACGCAGCACCAGATCGATCAGCTGCAGCAGGGATGCCGCCGCGGCCGCCACGTAGGTGAGGGCGGCGGCATCCAGCACCCGCTTGACACCATCGGCCTCCTGCTGGGTGGACACAATTCCCGTGCTCGCCAACACCGCCTTCGCCCGGTTGGAGGCATTGAATTCCGTGGGCAGGGTGATGAGCTGAAACACCACCACGGCTGCAAACAGGCCAATTCCTGTCCAAATCAGCAGGGGTGAAAAGGAGAGCTGGCGCAGCAACAGACCAGCCATGAAGGGAATAAACCAAAGCATGTTGCCCAAATTGCACAGGGGCACCAGGGCCGAGCGCCACACCAGGGGCAAGTAGCCCACCTTGTCTTGAATGGCATGACCGGCCTCATGGGCCGCCACGGCAACCGAAGCAATGGACTGGCCGTCGTAGACGTGCGGTGAAAGACGCAGGACCTTGGCGAGGGGGTCGTAGTGGTCGCTGAGGAAGCCTTGATGGCGCTCGATCCGCACACCCCGCACCCCGGCGCTCTGCAGGACCGCCTGGGCAGCCTGAGCGCCGCTGTATCCGGATTGCACACCTACTTTGGCGAAACGATTGAACGTACTGTGAACCTTCCACTGAGCCCAGAGGCTGAAGAGCAGGGCTGGGATGGTCAGAACGAGGTATTGAAGGTCGAAGAACATGGCGTTAAACCCAGGGGGGCCGGCGGCGATCTGGACAACACCATTCTTCTGCGACCATCTGATCTAGGTCAATGATCGTCAGATGTAAGCCGATGGAAGTCGATGGAAGAGGCTGGAAGCGGCCCCATTGGATTACAGGGGTGGCACTAATGGATGGAGGTCTTTTCTGCTTCCTAGGCCTCCCTCCCCCCGGTGTGTCCCCAACCACCCCAGATCCCGGCCCGCCGCCTGCCGGCAGCAAGGAGCCCCTGGTTCCGCCAGAATTTCCGGCAACGCCTCTCCCCTGGTCCAGCCTTGATCCCCTTGGCCTCGACCGGCTCGGCCTGGACCAGCTTGGTCTAACCCAGTCCATCGGCGGCCTCGTTCTCGGCCTGATCGCCTTGTTTTCGTCCTATGACCACATCACATTCGCCGGCCGCAGCATCCCCCTCCAGCAGCAATGGGGAATCCCTTTCATCTTTGCCTCGGTGGCGACAGTTTTTATCGATGCTCAATTGGCGACGCGATCCCGGTTACGAGCTGCGAATGAACGCGAAGTCGATCGAAATCGAGCAGATCAAGAAAGAGACCGAGCAGCTGAGGCGCGAGAACGCCAGGCTCAGGATGCTGAACGCCAAAACGAAGACCTTGCTCTCCTACGTCGATCAGCACTGCTTTCCGCCCGAGTCCAACTCGACCCCAATCCCACCAATCGAGACCGGCTCCAGTTCTTAGTGACGCTGCTCGATCAGACGTCGGTACAGGATCCGGAAGTCTGAGGGTAACGTCCGAGTACCAGGAGCTGATCGATCGCGCCGTCACCGGTCTCGCCTGCACCGACTTTGTGCTGCACCCCGGCAGTGCTGGCTGACCCAGAAGACGCCGTAATCAGCGGATCAAACGCCCTGCAGTTGTTCCAGCTGTTGCTCCAGCCGCTGCTTGAGACGACGCTGAACCAAATTGCAGAGATCATCCACCAGGGGGTCGGCCACCGCATAGATCAGCCGCGTACCGTCCCGCTCACAACTCACCAGCCCCGCCCGCTGTAGCTGGCCCAGCTGGCGGCTGATGTGGGACTGGCTGAAGCCGGTGGCCTCTATCAGGGAGTTCACATCCATGGCCCCGCCATGCTTGAGCTGGCAGAGCATCTGCAGGCGGGCGGGCTCGCTCAGCAGCCGGAAGAAGGCGCTGAGTTCATCGAGGAGTTGGGGACTGGGCAGGGACTGGGGCAGGGACTGGGGCGGGGTCCGGTGCATGGACGGGCTTATGTCGATACACGCATTATGCACAAAGTGCGCAGGACGTGGGACTGAAGCTCGCAGCGCCATTGACAACCGACATCGCCTTAACGCCCATAATGCGGCTATGCTCATAAAAGTTGGTGAAAGACCGCCCATGGCCGTGGCTGCCGCTCCCGCCCTATCGCTCTCGGCCGCCGCCGGTGGTGGCTGCCTGCTCTTTCGCCAACTGTTCGACGGCGACACCGGCACCTTCACCTATCTGCTGGCCGATGTGCCCAGCCGCAAGGGGGTGATCATCGACACGGTCTTCGAGCAGCACGGCCGCGATCTCGCCCTGATCCGCGAACTGGGCATCGTGCTGGTGGCCTCGATCGACACCCATGCCCATGCCGACCACGTGACCGGCAGCTGGCTGATGCACGAGGCCACCGGCTGTGCCATCGGCCTGGCCGCCGCCACCGGCGCCGAGAACGTCAGCCAGCCCTTGGCCCATGGGGATTCGATTGTCTTTGGCGGCCGAGCCCTGCAGGTGCGGGCCACCCCCGGTCACACCAATGGCTGCCTCAGCTTCGTGCTCGATGACCAATCAATGGCCTTCAGCGGTGATGCCCTGCTGGTGCGTGGTTGCGGCCGCTGCGACTTTCAGCAGGGCAATGCCCACACCCTCTGGGCCTCGATCACCGAGCAACTGCTGACGCTGCCAGATTCCTGCCTGCTCTGCCCCGGTCACGATTACACCGGCCGCGGCGTTACCTCCGTGGCCGAGGAGAAGGCCTTCAACCCACGCCTGGGTGGTTACGCCAGCGAGCGGGATTTCGTGGGCCACATGGAGAACCTGAAGCTCCCCCATCCCCACAAGATCGCCGAGGCCCTGCCCGGCAACATGCGCTCCGGCAAGCCCCGCGAAGCGGCCACCGTTCACGCCTGGGCCCCCCTGGCCCGCAGCTATGCCGGCCTGCCCGAACTCACACCCGCCTGGGTGGCGGCCCATCAGGGCGAGGTCACTGTGCTCGATGTGCGCTCGGCCGAGGAGTTCAACGGACCCGACGGCCGCGTGGCCGGCAGTCTGCTGATCCCCCTGCCGGAACTCGAGAGCCGCTCCAGCGAGATCCCCACAGGTCGCCCGCTGGTGGTGGTCTGCCATTCAGGCAGCCGCTCGGCCCTGGCCACCCAGCAACTGCTCAAAGCCGGCCGCACACAGGTGGCCAACCTCCGCGGCGGCCTCAGCCGCTGGGCTGCGGAGGGCTACCCACTCGTTGGAGTCAGCCAGGCCTGAGGTTTCCAGTCCCGATCAGCCCGTGCCCGACCTTGCCCGAGAAGTCCTGGGGGCGCCCAGCAAGTCCAGCGGCAACTTCAGCAGCTTTTCGGTTTAAGCAAAGAGACCACCACTCTCGTTTGGAGAAAATCGAGCAGCTTGCCTAGCGGGGCTTAATCACTTGCATCACCTGCAGACCAAGACCGCCGGCACGACGTTCACAATCAAGGGCCATCAAAATCAGACGGGCAGCGCCGGAAACATCTCCCTCATCAGCCGCTTGACGGGCCTGCTGATTAAAGCTATTCGCCTGCTCAAGAAATTGACGGCGATGATCTCCCCGCTCGTCACAACTGCGGGATGCTGGTTGCTTGCCGGCCTGAACAGAAACTTCCGGTCGGGAAGGAACGGCAGAAACTGGGCGAGAAAGGGTAAGTGGTGTCAAGAATTTCTAGGGGTAAGGAGAAACGATCAAGCCGCTGATACCAAAGCGTGAACGATCAAGTCACGATTATAAGAAAGGTTAAGCACCTTAGGAAACCAGGGAAGCGAGCGACTGTCTCATGGCACAGATTAGTCAACAAAACTCATCCTTGGGATCATGGGCCCATTAACAGAAGGTTTGCGCAATACAAACCCAGACCAGGCCTTTCAGGTGCCTGGTTCTTCATCATTGCCGCCGAGGGCTTCAATCGCTTGGCGAAGGGCAAGAGATTTTTCACTGTCTCCGCGGGTGAGGGCAACGGCCAAGGCAAACTCCAACTTTTCTAGTTGATGATCACGCTCAGCCTGGAGAGAGCAACGGGGGTTTCCCGTTGGATGGCGCACAGGAGGGAGAGAACTTGCTCCTGAAGCAACGGAATGGGAAGAGGGGAATGCCATGGTACTTTCTGCTTATGTTGGCACGGTTCAAGCAAGAGTGGTGGCAACACAACCTCCTTGGCGCCGCCCCGGAAGCCAATCAGGCGGCATCCCATTGGCGAATGTTCTCCTTGGCCTCCCTGGCGTCAGCCGAACCAGGCTCAAGGGCCCCGGCCTTGAGCGATGCCAAGCCTGGACTGCCTCCAGCTGCCAGGCCATCGGCCGATTCAGTTGCCAACAATTGCCGGCAATCCCGCAAAAGGGACTCGGCCTTGTCGAGCCGGGCCAGATCCTCCGCGTCCGCCCCCTTGGCGCGCTCTTGATGCAACTCGGAATCCAGGCAATCCAGCCGCTGTTCCAAGGCCACCAGGCGCTGGGAAAGGGCATGCAGGGTGATCGCCAAGTCTTCTGTATGGCGGCTGATGCGGAAAGACACCGAAGGAACTGAAGCAGAAGCCATGACCAAACGGCGTTGCGCCGCGTCAACACTGACTCGCATCACAACACAAAAAGGCAAGTTGCTCAAGCTGGCAACGAATCTTCCAGACTGACTGTTAGTTGCATAGCTGAGCCCATGGCTCCCTGGCTACTTGGGCTCTATGGCCTTGCCGGCATTGCCGGGGGACTGGTGGCACTGCGAACGGGCATCCCTGCAGCCCCCCTGGCGGGAGCCCTAATCGGAGCGGCCCTGCTGAGCATGAGTGGCCGTGTCGAAACGGCCCAATGGCCCTCGGGCACCCGCACCATTCTGGAAATCGCGATTGGAACCGTCATCGGCACCAGTCTCACCGGCGCTGCCGTGGCCGAATTGAAAGTGTTGTGGAAACCGGCTCTTTTGATCACCGTGACCCTGGTACTGACCGGAGTGGTCGTCGGTCTGTGGTGCAGCCGCCTATTGGGCATTGATCCGGTGGTGGCCTTGCTGGGGGCGGCGCCGGGGGGCATCAGTGGCATGAGCCTGGTGGGGGCCGAGTTCGGCGTGGGGGCCGCCGTGGCTGCCCTGCATGCGGTGCGCTTGATCACGGTCCTGCTGGTGCTGCCGCTGCTCGTGCGGTTGGTGTTGCCGGCGAGTGCGGCTCCACCTGGCGGCTGAAATCCAGACCTTCGCAGCCGCCAGGTGGCTGGACAGATGGGCCTGGCTGGATAGCTTGTGCCGGTCCATCCCGCCCCGCCGATGCGCGTCCACCCCACCCAACTCCGCCGCCTGCTGCCAGGAATGCTCGGCCTGGCGCTCTCGGCCGGGGCTGCCGCCAGCCTGGCAGACCCCGCCCAGGCGATCGATTCCCCAGGCGCCAAAGCCGCCCAGGTGTATTGCTTCATGCGCGGCAATGGCAATAACCATGAAGTCAGCTGGGCCGCTGCCTACGGTGTGGTCAAGCAGACCAGCGGATTGTTCAAGCCACCCCCGGAACGGGCGGCCGTGTTGATCACAGAAGCCGTGGTCTACAACCCCGCCTCCTTCCCCGACTGTGCCCGTTACCTGGGCGACCTCTATTCCCGCCGTGTGAATAGGGGCGCCATGGGCACCCCGGATAGCACTGGCTCACCGGGAGCGCCTGCTGGGGCAGCCACTCCCGGTGCCGCGATGCCCTACCCCCGTTGAACAACCGTGCCAACGGGGCACCGCAGCGCCGCCAGCCCCAAAGCTTCCCCGCCCTGGTGGTGCTTGTCATCGCCTCCCTGCTGACGGGCTGCGCCGAAGAACCCCTCCCCCAGCGCCGCATCAACCGGTCGGATTGTCTGGGCACGATCGACATGGACCATCTGCCTGAAGCCCTACGGCGCTGCGATGCCGTGGTGGCCGCTTTCCCCAAGGATCCGGGGCCCCTCAACGACCGCTTCCTGCTGCTCACCCTGGCCGATAAGGATGCCGCCGCCTGCCAGGACATCCGTAAGGCCGCAGCCCTGGCCCGGGCCCTGCCCGCCGGCAAAATGGACCAGCAGCTGAGCCATGATCTGGCCCTGAGGCTGGCCGACTGCCCCACTGCCCCAGGGGGCCTCACCAGTCCTCAAGCCACTGGCGCACCAAAGCCGGGAAGGCCTGACGGCGCTGCCGCTCCTGGGAAGGGCGCAGCAGGGCATTGATGCGCTCGGCCTTGCTCTCGATCAAGTCATCCACCAAGCGGTCAGTGGCCCCCAACCGCATCCAGTGGCAGCTCAGGCTGGCTGCCATCCCCAGACGGTGGCAGCGATCCTCCGCCTGCTCGGCATCGCCGGGGGTCCAGGGGCGTTCGACCAGCACCACATGGCGGGCCCGGTGCAGGGTGAAACCCAGACCTCCGGTGCCGAAGGTGGCGACCAACAACCCCTGGGCCCCGCCCTGGAAGCCATCGACCAGGCCCTGGCGCAGAGCCGGCGGCACTGCGCCGATCAACAGGGCGGCCCCCCCGGGACTGGCGCTGGCAAGGCCGGCTTGAAGCCGCTGGGCCGTAGCCACAAAAGCACTGAACACCACCACCGACTCCCCCCGACGCAACAAATCGGCCACCAGGGTGATGGTGGCCCCTTCCTTGGCGCCGGAGCCAAGGCGCCGCATCGCCGTAAACACCGCCAGGGCCTCGGCGTCACGGCGCACTTCGCCCCGGGACGCCCGCAGCCGATAGGCCTGCACCACGGACTGCAGCTGGGCATCAAAACGATTGGCGGCACGCTCCCCCAGGTCAACGTCATGGTGAAGACGCTCCTTGGGGGGGAGATCAAGGCACTGGGCCTTGGTGCGGTGCAACACCAGGGGCCTCACCAGCTGGCGCAGTTCGTCGAGCTGGCTGGCCCCTTGGGCCTGCCAGATGCGCCTTCCCCCTTGTTCACGCCAGTGTCCTTGGCAATAACGCTCCTCGTAGGCCCGCTGATCACGGCCAAGGGGATGGCCGATGGCGGCAAGCAGGGGGAAGAGCTGGACAGGGCGGCCATTTTTCATCGGGGTGCCGGTAAGCAACCACAGGGCCCGCAAGCGGGGATGGCGTGCCAGACGCAGAAAAGCCTGGGTACGCCTAGCCCGCAGGGACTGGGCAAAATGGGCCTCATCCACGATCAGCACCGTGCCAGCCCCAGGCAGGGCGGCTGGAATCCGCCCCCAGCTGTGCAACTCCAACCGCAGCCCCAGGGCCGCAGCCTCCTGACGCCAATGCAGATGGAGTCCCGCCGGGGCCAGCACCACCAGCCGGCAGTCCGCCAGCCGCACCATGGCGCGAGCCGCCGCCAGGGCCGTGAGCGTTTTGCCCAAACCCATGGCATCGGCAAGGACGGCGCCGCGTCGCGCCAACAACCACCGCACCGCCAGCCGCTGGTGCCCCAGTAGCCACCGCCCGTCCGCCAGGGAATCCGCCAAACCAGCTGCCTGCACCAGCTGGCGGTGCGGTGGCAGGGGTGGAAGGGGCTGGTGCAGCCAGAGCAGCCATTGGGCCAGCTCGTCGGTGATCGGGAAGCGCCCCGCCAGCTGGTTCTCCAGGGCAACGGCAGCCTCCAAGGGAAACTCCCAACACCCCCGGGCCGGCAGCCAACGACCGCTGGGGCGCAGGGCGCGGAGCTGGGACTGGGTGACCGCATCGAAGGGGCTGACCACCTCAATCAGGCCGGTGGGGCCCAGCCGCATCTGGATCGCCGCCTCGGCCAAGCCACGGAAGTGCAGTCCAGGACACAATGACAGCGGGAAATCACTGGCAGAGTTTGTTCAATCGCACAGCAGGCATGCCGCTGAGGGATGGGGTGTTTCTTGAAGACCTCTGTCCGAAGTTGCGAGTGCGTCGATGGCGCCAATCCCTGCATGAACTGACGGACCATTGCTGCGTCTATTGCGGGCAACGGTCGGAATCCATTGATCACATGCATCCCCGCAGTCGCGGCGGGTCCAGCGTCACCGAAAACTGCGTGCCCGCCTGCCTGTCCTGCAATGGCCAGAAGGGAGATACGGAAATTTTTATCTGGTATCGCAGCCAGTCCTTCTACGACCCACGCCGGGCCATGGCCCTGAGAGCCTGGGGTGAAGGAGACATGAAACTGGCGCTTCGGCTCTTGGAGTGGGTCCGACCGACCGCCCAGCCCTCCCCCAGCGTTCACCAGACCCGACAAGCCTCAACACCCGCATGGCGCTTGCAGATGGCCTCCTGAGCCTCAGGGTGCTCCGGTGCCAGCGTCAGGGCGACTGACACAAGAAAAGCCACCAAGAGAAGGGGGGCGCCCATGGGGCTGGCGTCTTTCCAGGATTCCGCCACCACCCCCAAACGGGATGGGCAGGGCCCTGACCCCTGGCGACTGCGGGCAGACTGCAACCGAGCCCCATGACCCAAACGGCGAGAGCGGATGGCGGGGGCGCTGGGACCCTCAGCGCCACTGCGGGTTCCACTGCGGGCTCCACCGCAGGCGGGGGCGGGGGCGGATGCAGTAGAGATCGGAGCGGAACCAAGGAACACGGTCACGGTGGAATCCTCAGGGACTGATACAGATGTACTGCATTCCCAAGGGGCTGTCAACCCGGGTGATGGGCTGCCTCTACAGGGGCTGGTGTTGGGCGCTGGCTACACCGGCCGCCGCTTCGCCCAAGCCCTGCGCAACCGCGGGCAACGGGTCCGTTTGACGGACCGCCGCGGCCCCCAACCAGAGGAGCAGACCGGCGATTGGCTCCGCTTTGATCCGCAAGAGGGCGTCCTTCCGGAGAGGCACCTCTTGGCAGGGGTAACCCATGTGCTGGTGACGATCCCCCCCGACCCCCAGGGAGCTGATCCAGTGCTGGCGACCCTGGCCGGCACCCTGGCAAGCCTGCCTTTGCAATGGGTCGGCTACCTCTCCACCACGGGGGTGTACGGCGACCACGGCGGCGATTGGGTGTACGAAGACAGTGCCCTGCGTCCCCGACTGGAGCGCAGCCAGGCCCGCCTGGCCTGCGAACAGGCCTGGCGCAGCAGCGGCCTGCCGGTCCAAGTGTTTCGGCTGCCGGCCATCTACGGGCCGGGGCGGTCACCCTTTGACAACCTTCGCAACGGCACGGCCCGCCTGATTCATAAACCCGGCCAGGTGTTCTCCAGAGTGCATGTGGATGACATCGTCGGAGCCTTGATGCACTGCCTGGCGATGCCGGCAGGAGAGCGGCCGCAGACGGTGATCGTGGCGGACCGGGAGCCCTGCCCCTCCAGTGAAACCCTGGGCTTCGCCGCCCACCTGTTGGGCTGCAAGCTGCCACCCTGGCAACGCTGGCAGGACGTCAGCGCCACAATGGGTCCCATGGCCCGCAGTTTCTGGAGTGAGAACCGGCGTGCCAGCAGCAAACTCCTCTGCGACAGCCTGGGCTACCGCTTGCGCTATCCCTCCTATCGGGAAGGACTGCGCGCCAGCATGAATCTCATTTGAGGTATTGCTCAGGATCCAACTTTTCAACGGGTATGTGGAGATCCTCGGCCATCTTGTCCCAACGGACTATTAGCCAGCCCTGCTGAAAGCCCCTCCCCAACCACAACAGCAAACATGCCAGCAAAAACCATCTCACCATGGATTCCTCCCCTGCCCATCAAGTCGATCCAAGCGTAAATCCACCCCGATTGGTGCTGCCCCTCGGGGATCCCGCCGGCATCGGCGCCGAAGTAACCCTCAAGGCCCTGGCCCGGCCCTGGCCCCCCGGCGCTGAAATCACACTGGTGGGTTGTCGCCAGTGGCTGGAACAGTCCTATGACCAGCTCAAGCGCCAGGGGGCAGCTCCCCTGGCCGACCCGGCCGAGCTCAAGGTCGTGAACCTGCCCCTGGAAGAAGCGGTGCGATGCGGCCACAGCGACGCGGCGACGGGCGCGGCCAGCTATCGGTGGCTGACGCGGGCCGCCGAAATGGTCCTGGCAGGTGCGGCGGATGCTCTGGTGACGGCACCGATCGCCAAGGCGAGCTGGCACTTGGCCGGCCATGACTATCCGGGACAAACCGAACGGCTGGCTGAGCTATGCGGTGTTCCCCGGGCCTCGATGCTGTTCACCGCCCTCTCGCCCATGGGGGGCTGGCGGCTCAACACCTTGCTGGCCACCACCCATATCCCCCTGGCCCAAGTGCCCCAGCAACTCAACCCGGAGCTGATAAGGACCCAACTGGAGCGGCTCCTGGCGTTCTGCCGGCGCTTCAGCGAGAGGCCCCATCTGGTGGTGGCGGGCCTCAACCCCCATGCCGGTGAGGCCGGCCGGCTGGGGCGAGAAGAGGAAGACTGGTTACGGGATTGCCTGGTGGGCTGGAGCCACAAGCACCCTGAGGTGCGTCTGGAGGGGCCCCTACCCCCCGACACCTGCTGGCTTGAAGCAGCGACCGCCTGGCGAGGCGGCAGACCGGCGGCAGACGGTTATCTGGCTTTGTACCACGACCAAGGCCTGATCCCAGTGAAGCTGCTGGCCTTCGATGCGGCGGTGAACACCACCTTGGGGCTGCCGTTCCTGCGCACCTCCCCAGACCACGGCACCGCCTTTGCGATCGCCGGTAGGGGAGTTGCCAGACCCGCAAGCATGGTGGCCGCCCTTGAGGCCGCCTGGCAGCTGGGCTGACCCCAAGGCAGCAGGAACTGCCTCAAGCGGGGCGAATGCGCATCAACACCTGGCCAAATTCAACGGGGGTTCCGCTCTCTACCAGGATTTCCACCACCTCGCCGCTGATATCGGCTTCCAGTTCGTTCATCAACTTCATCGCCTCCAGGATGCAGACGGGTTGGCCGGCCTGAATGCGGCTGCCCAGCTCCACAAAGGCAGGCTCACCCGGCGCTGGAGATCGATAGAAGGTGCCCACCATGGGCGCCGTGAGGGGCTGGAGGTCGCTGCGGCTGGAGGGGGGCGGCGGCGAAGGGACGGGGGCGGCGACCGGGACCGGAGGGGTTGGGGGAGCTGCGGCAACAACAGGCAGGGGCGGAGCCGCCTGGGCAGTGGGCGCCGCCGCGGGCAGGTTGCGACGCACGACCAGGCGAAAGTCTTCGCCCTCGAGACGCAACTCCTGAATATCGCTCTCGCCCAGGAAGGTCAGGAGTTCCCGGAGCTGGTCGTGGTCGAGCTGCATGGAATCAGGACTCCCTGCCGAGATAGCTGTCGTTGCGGGTGTCGATCTTGATTTTCTCGCCGATCGTGATGAACAGCGGCACCATCACTTGGGCTCCGGTTTCGACGATGGCGGGCTTGGTGCCGCCGGTGGCCGTGTCGCCCTTGACGCCGGGATCGGTCTGGGTGACTTCCAAAACAACGGAGTTGGGAAGCTCAACCTCGAGGGGCTTGCCATCAAATGTAATGACACTAACGGCCATGCCCTCCTTGAGATATTTACGGCCATCGCCGATCTGGGCCGCCGTTAGGCGACTTTCCTCAAAGGAATCCATGTTCATGAACACGTAATCGTCGCCCTCCATATAGGTGTGCTGCAGGGTTGACTTTTCCAACTGGGCCTGGGGCATCGTTTCGCCGGCCCGGAAAGTTTTCTCAACCACGTTGCCACTTTGGACAGCTTTGAGCTTGGTACGCACGAAAGCTGAACCTTTACCAGGCTTGACATGTAGAAACTCCACGACTCGCCAGACCTGGCCATCCAGAAGAATCGTGGTGCCGGTTCGGAAGTCGTTGCTGGAAATCATCCCGGCGTTTCAAGTCGCTCGGGATTGTACGTCTGGCAACTGACACCCTCTTGGACCAGGCCCAGGGGCATCGCAGACGTGCCAGAGTCCGATCAAAGAGTGGCCATCCATGAGCCAGAGGCCTGCGTCGCCATCCCCCACCGTCCTTTGCCCCGCCCCTGCCTTCCGCTGGCAAAGGGTCTGCACCAAAGCACTGGGCCTGGCGTTGTTGTTGCTGCTGACCTGGGCACCGCCCAGCTGGGCCGCCTTACCTCGGGGCAACGCCATCACCGACCCCTCGGCCCTGCTGCGCAACGCCCTGCCGGTCGAACCCGGTGATCTCCAGGATCTGCAGCATCGCCTGGAAGCCACCAGCGTTGATCTGCGGGCCAAGCGCTGGAGTGCCCTGGGCCAGGTCGCCCAGCGCAGCCAGTCCCTGCTTGGCTCCAAGCGAGCGGCGATTCTGGATCGCTTTGAACCCGATCAGCGCGCCCACGTCGAAGAGTTGCTTGACGGGGTCAGCAACCAGCTCCAGAAGCTGGCTGAAGCGGCCTCAAGCCAAGACCGGGATGCCTATCTGGAAGCGCGCCGCCGGGCCCTGGGGGCCATCGGCAGTGCGGAAGATTTGTTGGTAAGAGACTTTCCCTTTGCGATCCCGCCGGAATACGACGCCCTGCCGCGCCTGCTGGGCCGGGCCACGGTGCGACTGACTACCACCAAGGGAGATCTGATCACCGTGGTGGATGGCTTTAACGCACCTCTCACCGCCGGCGCCTTTGTTGATCTGGTGCAACGCGGTTTCTATGACGGCCTGCCTTTCAACCGGGCCGAAGATTTCTACGTGCTGCAGACCGGCGATCCGCAAGGGCCAAGCGATGGCTTCATCGACCCGCGCACCAAGGCCGAGCGACGGGTGCCCCTGGAGATCCGGGTGCCGGGCCAGGCAGAGCCCTACTACAACCAGACCTTCGAAGAGCTGGGGCTGTTCAAGGCCGAGCCGGTGCTGCCCTTCAACGCCAAGGGCACCCTGGGCTGGGCCCACTCCGACCAGGATCTGGCCGATGGCTCCTCCCAGTTCTTCCTGTTCCTGTCTGAACCTGAACTGACCCCGGCGGGCCTCAACCTGATCGACGGCCGTTATGCGGCCTTCGGTTATGTGGTCGATGGCTTTGAAGTGCTCGACAATCTCACCGCCGAAGACGGCATTGTCAGCGCCAAGGTACTGGAAGGAGCCCAGAATCTGCACGAGCACGCCTAAGGGCTTTGGTCAACCAGCCCAACCCAGCCACCAGCCAGGAAACCCTGGCCGACCTGGGCGAATGGGAGCTGATCCGGCGGCTGGGGGCCTTCGCCCCCCATGATCAGTTCGCCGATGATGCTGCCCTGTTGCCCGCCACAGGGGACAGTCCGTTGGTGGTGAACACCGACGTGCTGGTGGAAGGCATCCACTTCAGTGATGCCACCACGTCTGCGGCGGATGTGGGTTGGCGGGCCACCGCAGCCAATCTCTCGGACCTGGCGGCCATGGGCTGCACGGCCGTGGTGGGGATCACGGTGGCGCTGGTGGCTCCGGCCGCCACCCCCTGGCCCTGGGTGAAAGGGGTCTATGGCGGGATCAAGGAGGCGCTGCAGGCCTACGGCGGCGTGCTTCTGGGGGGCGATTGCAGTGGCGGCAGCCAGCGGTTGCTGGCGATCACGGCACTGGGAACCTGGGCAGCGGCGGCCCCCGGGGCGGCAACCGCCACCAGCCAGCCGGGCGACAGCGTCAGCTCCGGACCAATCCGCCGTAGAGACGGACTTCCGGGCGACTGGCTGATATCCACCGGCCCCCATGGCTTGAGCCGGCTGGGGCTGGCCCTGCTGCAGGGAGAGTTTCCAAGGGGATCGGCAGCCGATGGGGCACCTTCTCAGGGGGCCAACCCGGCGGCAGCCAGATCCCCTGTCGTGCCGCTGGCAGCTTTGATGGATCGAAGCTTGCGGGTACGGGCCATCCAGGCCCACCGCCGCCCCCGGCCCCGCTTTGACGCCGTGCGGGCCCTGATCGCCAGTCGGCCGGCCCCGTTGGGCTGGCGGGTGGGGGGTTGCGACAGCAGCGATGGGCTGGCGGCGGCGGCGGCGGCGATTGCGGCCAGCAGCGGCTGTGCGGCCCAGCTGAATCGCGACGTTTTGCCCCTTGATCCGGCCATGGCCGGCCTGCCCCAGGCCGCAGCCTGGTGCCTGGGGGGCGGCGAAGATTTCGAGCTGGTGCTGGCCCTGGAGCCGTCCTGGGCCGAGGCCCTGATCGCGGCCCTGCCGGGCGCAACGCGGATCGGCGAGCTGGTGGCGGGGCAGGCGGGGGCCCTGGGCTGGAGCGATGGCGCCCCTTGGGGCCAAGGCGATAGAGGGAGCGCGGCCGCCAGCGGTTACAGCCACTTCCGCTGAGGTGGCTGTGGCAGGGCGCCAGTGGTTCTTTGCTGGCCTCCCCAGAGGAATCGCTTCTGCAAGCGGAATGAACGGCAGACGACTACGCAGGCCTATGCGCTGCTGGTCAAAAGCGGCTCAGAAGCTGCCCTGATGGCGCACAGGGCCGGGATAGCGGGCCAGCACTAAATCGGCAGTGATCAACAACAGCCCTTCCCGCTCCGCCTGGGCCAGCAGCAGCCGATCAAAGGGATCGCGGTGCAGCGGCGGTAGCTGGGCCACCGCCAACACGTGGGCGGCCTCAATCGGAATCTCCTCAAAACCCCCATCCAGCAGGGTGCGCCGCAGCAACGAAGGTTGCACCTGGAAACCATCGCGCCCCGGGGCCGCCTTGATCACCAGCTCCCAGAGGGAGGCAACGCTGAAGCACAGGCAGTGGCGCGGATCCTCCAGCAGTTCCCTCAGGGCGGGGCCGAGCCGGGCCGGTTCGCCCATGGCCCAGATGAGGATGTGGGTGTCGAGCAGCAGCTTCACAGGCCACCGGAACTGGGCGCGGCAGCCGGCAGGCCCTCAAACAGATCGGCAATCTCCCCAATGGCGATTTGATCGAAGTCGTCGGGCACGGAGCACTGCCCAGCCAGCAATCCGAGGCTGCGCCGGGGGGGATTGGCGGGGTCGTCGGCCCCGGCCAGGCGGGTGACCTGCACCAGCGGCTTGCCGGCTTTGCAGATCACAAAGCTTTCGCCCGCCACCGCCTCCGCCACGAGCCGGGAGAGATGGGTCTTGGCCTCGTGCAGGTTGACCTGGCGCAAGGGAGAGACGGCGGAGTCGACTTAGTTTAACCAAGTCAGTGGGTTCACTCCCCCACGGGCCATCACCAAAAAACCGCCAGCAGAGCCGCCCGATCGCGTTCAGCAACCGGGGCAGCCGCCAACCAGACGGCGATGCAGGCGCCGGCTCCAGCCGAAGGCCGTGGTTTTGGAGACTAAGGAGTTGGCAGGGGGCCGCAGGGCAGCAAACGCCGCCCCACCCGGGCCACGTGCTGGCGCAGGGGTTCGGGCAGTTCGTGCTGCAGGGAGAGGTCGATGCTCCAGGGAAGCAGCAGGTCATCGAGGGCGCCCATCAGCCGCAGGCGGTCGTGATGGCTGAGGTTCGGCGCCACCAGGGTGAGGTCGATGTCGGAACCGGGACGATGGCGGCCCATGGCCCGGGAGCCGTAGAGCCACACCTCCTGCACCGCAGGTTCGGCGCTGAACAGGGCCAGCAGGCGAGCTGAGCCCTCCGGCGGGACGCCGGGGATCGCGGCGGGGGTAGCGGCCGCAGCGCCTGGAATCTCAGCCATGCCCCTCGCCAGCGGCAGTGGCCTGAACGCGCTCGCTCAGCACCAGGCGCAGCTCCCGGAAACAGGGCAGATAGCGAGTGCCCACTTGCTCGCTCACCTGCTCAGCGGTGCTGCGGTTGTACGTGTGACTGGTGAGATTGCGGTCCTGCACCATGGCCAGCCAGGCCTCGCCATCGCGGATCAGGCCCACCCGAAAGGCCAGCCTCAGGGTGTCGCGCGAGCCGATCAGACCGGCGTTGCCCTCCGCCAACAGCAGATCCCGCAGGGTGTTCCAGCCGAGCTCGAAACAATATTCAAAGGCCTTGATCAGGCCCTGCCGTTCGCGCTCGTTGAGCGCGGGGGGCTGAAAGAAGGTCTCCAGCTGATCAAGCGCCTGGCAGAAGTTGGCGAAGCGCTGCTGCCAGCGGATGTCGGGCGGCATGGCGGCGGGGCGATGGCAGCCGGTTCATCCTCCCAGCATCTGGCGGAGGGCCTCGATCTTGGGCTGGTCGGCCGGGGCGAGGCGGCCCTGCTGTTCCAACCGCAACAGGATCGCCAGGGCTTGCTGCAGCGGTGCCCGATCAGCCGGCTCCACAACCGTGCCGATCTTCACCAGAGAAATCACCAGATCCAGCTGATAATCCGCTCGATCCGGCTCCGCCTTCGCCAATCTCTCAGCTATCTCCAGGCTCCCCTGATACGCCTGCCGCGCCGCTTCCCCCTGCCCCAGCGCTACATATAAATCTCCCATCCGCTCATACGACACCGACAGGTCGCGCTGATAATCCGCTCGATCCGGCTCCGCCTTCGCCAATCTCTCCCGAATCTCCAGGCTCCCCTGA
>JBIKMU010000058.1:0-21596 GCA_044359075.1 Cyanobium sp.
CGCCTCCGGGGCCTGCTGGAAGCACTCCAACCAGCTCAGGGCGAAATCGATCGCCTCGGGTTCACGGTCACCGAGTTCGGTGCGGCCCAGCAGGGATGGGATCACGTACCGCGCCTCCTCAGCCTGGTGGAAGCGCTCCAGCCACCCGAGCGCCAGATCGATCGCCTTGGCCGCATGCCCTTCCAGATCATCCCGTCCCAGCAGAGGCCCCAGCCCGTAGCTGGCGAGGGACAGGTCGAGGTATCTCGCGCACCAGGCCATCGCGGCATCGAGCAGGTCGGGCGCGGCGTTGGTTGGAATCGACCTCAGCCCCTTGTAGAGAAGGTGACGGGCCGCCGGGTGGAGGCCCTGGCTGGCCAGCCAGGGGGCGACCAGCGGGTGCCAGTTGGCCACCGATTCGCCCGCCCAGATGGGCAGACTCACCAATGCCCCCAGCGCATAGGCCGATTCGCTGGCTTCCGCCGCCGCCAACGCCTGCCCCAACCCAGCGGCCTCCTTTCTCAACCACTGGTTCGCCCCCGCACCCAGCGCGGCATCCGCCTTCGTTTCCTCCGCCCCCAGCAGCCGGCTCAATGCGGTGGCATACCGCCCCAACACCCGAGCACAGCCGCGGGCTGGAGCGAGGCACCTGGGCAACACCTCCTCGCGCAGGTTGTCGTCCACCTGATCCCACAACACCTGGGCCAACACCTCGTCGGCCACCACATCGTGCGCCGCCACCAGCTCCTGCCCGATGTCCTCCAGCCAGCCCAGTTGGAGGAGCCCCGCCAGGGTTTTCTCGGCCAGGCGAGCCTCAGTCCCCCCCGCTTCCCGGCTGGCCGTCCGGCCCACCTCCACCATGGCCTCCCGCACCAGGGGCGCCGCCGCGAGCATGGCCGCCGCAGCGATCAGCTGGGGCGACGGCTCCGGTGGCAGGAAATCCATGCCCTCCTCCACCACCAGCTTGTCTTCCACCAGGCGCCGCCGCAGCCACCCGAGCAGGTCGCCACCGCGCATGTTTGCCCCAATGGCCCAGGCCAGGGTTCCGGCCAGGGCCCGACGCTCCAGTTCCACGGCGATGAACAGCGCCAGGATTGGCCGGGTGCCGCACAGCTCCCTCACCCTCTCCTTGCCCAGCAGACCGACAGCCCGCGGGGCAAGGCGGTCGAGCACGATGTCGTTGATTTGTAGTTTTTGCTGAGCTGAGGGCTCCAGCGATAGCCAGTTTTCTTTTTTGAAGAGCGTATCCCGGGCGCCATTGCCCTGCCGCAGGGCAGCGGGCCGCATGTTGGCGAGCAGCGCCAGGCGGATGCCCCTGCGTTGCGCTTCCGGCAACAGACGCCCGAGCAGGCTGCTCAGATCCAGATTGGGCATCTGGTCGAGATAGTCAAACACCAACAAAGTGGGCACGCTTCCACTCAGCAACACCTCCCCGATCTCCTCCACCGTCACCCCCGGCTCGCCGGGTAGGGCATGCAGCACCCGCCAACCCTTCGCCTCGGCCCGATGCCCCACCTCCAGGGCCGTGCGCGTCTTGCCGACTCCGCCCACCCCTTTGAGCAACACGCCACCGCTGCCGGCCAGGGCCTCCAGCCGCGACAGGATCGCCTCGGGCTGGGTGTTGGCGCCCTCCTCAGGAGCGATGAACGGCAACACGTCCGGCCGCAGGTAGCGACGAAACCCGGTGAGACTGGCGCAGTATTCGCCGTGGCTCAGCACCAGGGGCAGGCTGGTACCCAGCCAGCCATCGGCGACCCTCGGCAGCGTGTCCAGCCAATGCCTCAAGTCGCCCCAATCGAGTATGCGGATGGCTTCGATCGGCGGTCGCTGGTCGGCCGGCAGAGCCTCGAAACAGGTGCTGATGGCACTTTGTAGTTTGTCGCGTACCTGCTGGCTGGCCAGAACGGCACTGACGCAATACACATAGCTGCGGGCGCGCCTCCAGGGCTGAAACGCTCCGGGCCATCCCAGCCCCGCCTGCCGCGTCAGTTTTTCGGCCACACGGCTCCAGCCGGCCCCCACATTGGCCTGCACGCCAGGGAGGTGATCATCGTGGTATTTGCATTCAATGATTTGCGGTGCCGTCAGGTCTGCCAGCGCAGTTGAGCCGTCCCCCTCTTCCACAAAGGCATCAATGGCGCCATCGCGCCCTTTGGTGGGAGCCACGCTGACGCGCAAGCCCCATCCCTCTCGCAGCCCATCCCCCACCAGCTGCTGAAACGCATCCGCCCGGTTGTCCCGATGGGCCACAGCCCGCGGCCCCCGCCAAGACAACGGATCAAATCGCGGCGGAAACAGCATCAGGCCACCTGCCACAGGGGATGACGAGGCCCAACTGTCTTAGCTGAGCTGGCAGGCAGGCGCAGGCCGCCGAAGCAGGACCTCACCTCAGCGAGGAGTTTCGATCCGTTCGTTCCTCCACGAGGCCGACACGATCTTGCTGACGCTCCGCGGGTCATGACCATGAGCACTGTTTTCAACCACGATCGCGCTCTGGAGCTGCTGAGAGCAGGTTCCGAAAACCCAATCGCCGACTTCCGCGATCGACAACTCGAGGCGATTCAGGCCGTCTGCGAACAGGGCAGCAGGGTCATTGTCGACCAGAAGACCGGCTGGGGAAAGAGCTTCGTCTACTTCATCGTCACCAAGCTGCTGCGGAATGCCGGGCAAGGACCAGCCCTGCTGATTTCGCCCGAACGGCTCAACGCACCTGAATTTGTGCGAGGTCCCCTCGCCCAGCTCAACCCCAGCCTGGTGGTGATCGATGAGGCCCACTGCATCTTCGACTGAGGCCAAGACTTACGCCCCGACTACCGCCGCGTCGGCCGGCTCCCCCGCCCGAATGGGTCTCCTGCATCCCCCTCGCGGCGCCATCCAGAATTGGTGCCGGCCTTTGCGGCCCAGCTGGCCGCCGTCCTTGGCCTGCCCTTGAGCTGGTTCTCAGTTGTCTCCACGAGCCGCATAGCATTGACGAATTGATCGTGCTCCTTGATTTCTCCAAAATTGAGGTGAGGCGCTGGTGTCTGCCATTGATGGAGCAAGTCAGAGTCCGCAAACTTTCCAAGCCGGTGCGCTACGTCCGCCAACAGCCTCCCAGTTGACCCAGCGGATCGATGCCTCCGCCTGCGCCTGACACCGCTGCAGCTAACGCAGCCCGCACCATCGCCCTGCAGATGCTTGAGGAGCGCGGCCGGGGGGCTGTTCTCGTGGGTGTGGCCCGGGTGGATGCGGCCCTGGAGCATCTGCTGCAGGCGGTGATGGCTCAGGCATCAGCCCGCGGCGATGGTTTATTTCTGCCTGATCGGCCCTTGGGTTCCATCGGTGCCAAGGTCGCCCTCGCTCGCCGTCTGGGCCTGATCGAGGCCCCGGTGGAGCGGGCTCTCTCTGCCCTGCGCAAGCTGCGTAATGCCTTTGCCCATTCCGCTGAATCGGCGTCGCTGGCTGATCCTGCCCACAGCGCCCGCCTGGCCGAGATCTATGCCGAAGCCCGCACCAACCCCCTCTGGGCTCCCCTGGAGACGGTGCTGGCCGCCCAGCCACCCTCGGCCCACGGCCCCCTGGAGCCCGCACTGCGGGACTACATCCTGCTGATCACGATCCTGGTGGCCTTCCTGGAGGCCACGGCCCAGCAGCTCAGGCCCTATCAGCCGCCAGTGGTGATGGGCTTCTCTGGCGTCATCCGCCAGAAGACGGTTGGTTGAAGCCTGTCGCAGCCTGGACGAAGCGGCACTTGTCGACGCCATGGGGGCTCTGGCGATCACGCCATCCGGCCTACCCCGGCTTGCGCGGCGCTGCGATCCCCATCGCTGCTTTGAAGACTGCGGCTGATCGGCTGCTGCTGCTCAAGAACATCCGCCGCACGCTGGGGCGCTGAACCAGGCCTCACACCCCTCGTCCACCGCAGCCCTGAGCTCGGCCCAGCGTTCACGTCTGGGTCTCCACCGCCACTGCCAACACCCCCGGAACCGCTGAGCAGCGGCTCCTGCTGCGGGTGCCGGCCGCACTCAGCCGCACTCATCGGCTCGGCAGGCCCATAGGCGACATGCAACAACACTCTTCTTGCAAAGCCGTGTATCCATTAAGACAATACGGGTAAATATCCAGCCTTGGCATGCCCATTTCCATCCGCCTCAAGGCCCTCGCCGCCGCCGCCACCATTGGTCTGGCCAGCGGTGGCTCCGCTGCCCTGGCCTGCTCCCGCGTCACCTGGACCGGCCCCGACCAACAGGTGATCACCGGCCGCTCGATGGACTGGCCCTATGGCTTCAATTCCCACTTCTACGTGTTTCCCCGCGGTGAGCGCATCAATGGCGCCGGTGGCCTGAACTCCCTCTCCTGGACCAGCCGCTACGGCGCCGTGCTGCTCAGCGGCAGCACCGCTCCCGGCGGCCCGGTGGATGCCGTGTTTGATGGCATCAACGAGAAGGGTCTGGCCGCCAACCTGCTCTACCTGGCCGAGAACGATTTCGGGCTGGCCACAGCAGGCACCAGCCGCCCCCGGCTCTCCTTCGCCGCCTGGACTCTCTATCTGCTCAGCGAATACGGCTCGGTGAAGGAGCTGGTGCAGGCGGTGCGGGCCGACCGCATCCAGATCGTGCCGATTCCCTTCGGCCCCGGCGGCAAGGCCAAGGCCACCGTGCACATGGCCGTTTCCGATGCCAGTGGCGATTCGGCGGTGATCGAATACCTCCAGGGCAAGCCGGTGATCCATCACGGCCCCCAGTTCAAGGTGATGACCAACAGCCCCATCTACAGCGAGCAGCTCAAGCTCAACGCCTACTGGAGCACCCGCAACCGCAACCAGGAGCTGCCGGGTTCAATCCAATCGCCAGACCGCTTCGTGCGCGGCTCCTATTACAACCAGCAGCTTCCGCCCACAACCGACACCCGCCAGGCCCTGGCCGGGGTGATGAGCGTGATGCGCAATGTCTCGGTGCCCTGGGGCATGCCCGACCCCGAACACCCCAACATCTCGCCCACCTGGTGGCGCAGCCTGATCGATCAGAAGAACAAGGTGTATTACTTCGATTCGGCCCTCTCACCCCAGATGGTGTGGGTGAACCTCAATCAGATCGACTTCCGCCCCGGTAGCGGCATCCGCGCCATCCAGATCGAAGGCAACGATGCCGTGCAGGGCAACGTGAACGCCCAGCTCAGGCCGGCCGCACCCATTTCCTTCCTGGCGCCGAAGCCGTAGGTGATTCAACTGCTGCTGCCGATGAAAACGGAGAGGGTGTCCATGTGCAGCGAACGGGATCGACTGCTATGGGACGGCGTGGGAATACAAATGCCCCCGTCCTTACCGGGCTGAGCCGGTGCTGGTTGGGGCTGAGAGCTGATCCGCGTCTCGGTGCTGGTGATCGCCTTTCCCGGTGAAGCAGGCACGGCCTCCAATAGGCGCTTAATCGGTAGTAGCCGATCAGACCAAGAGCGTTCAGCGCCAGATCATCTGACCCAACCAGCAGACCTCAATCGCGTAACTGCTGGAGCTGGTCTGGAATGTTCAGCGGAGGCTTGAAGTACCTCAACAATCGTCCGCTGGAAAGAGTGACCCCCCTGTTTGGGCATGCCGGAGACCGGCAGAGGCCCGGGGGGTGTTGCTGCTGGAAAGGTAGCAGGCGGATCAACCGTCGCGAGGTCGGCTCAGCGCAACCGCGGCAGCCAGAAGGCCGAACCCGTGCTAGTACAGGTGTACGCATCTGGAGTGGCTTATGGGCGTCCCTCTCCCCCGGCCTGCGGCCCTGGCCGCCCGGTTTGAGACCCCGATCGAAGAGTGGCCATACCTCGATGAGGGTGCCCTGCTCAAGACCCGCAGCCGCAAGGTCTGCATGACCTGCCACTGGTTCCGCCACCACGCTGGGGTGAACTGCATCCCAGTCCTTACCTGCCAGCTGCATCAGGGCTTGATCGCCCACGGTGAGCACCTCACCCACCGCTGCAGCGGCTGGTCAGAGGACCTGCACCGCCAGCGGGGCTGGGCGCCTGAGGTGGCCTGAGCGGCCCATGCACGTCGGTGACCGCAAGCGACCGCCGCTCTCCCCCCAGGAAGGCTGGCTGAGCGATGGCCGCCAGGTGCTGCACTTCAGGCCAAGGCGCTACGACCGCTGGAGCCAGAGCTTGGAGGTGACCTTCGGGGAGGTGATGGCCAGCGGCGAGCCGCCGCTGCTCTAGGCGCAGCCTTCGGATGATCAGAATCGAGCCCATGGAGATCCATGCCGACCTCAGCCAGCGCGCCCTGCTCGACACCAACGCCCTGGCCTGGACCCCAGCGCCAATGGCAGGGGTGGAGCGGCGGATGCTTGATCGCCGCGGCGAGGAAGTGGCCCGGGCCACCTCACTCGTGCGCTACGCCCCCGGCAGTCGCTTTGAGCGCCACAGCCATGGCGGTGGCGAAGAGATCCTGGTGCTGGAGGGCACCTTCTCCGATGAGCAGGGCGACTACCCAGCCGGCACCTATCTGCGCAATCCGGTTGGCTCCAACCACGCACCATCAAGTGAGCAGGGCTGCACGATCCTGGTGAAGCTGCAGCAGATGCACCCGGCTGATCAACAGCGCCTGGTGATCGACACCACCAACAGCACCTGGCTGCCCGGGCTGGTGCGCGGGCTGGAGGTGCTGCCCCTGCATGCCTTTGGGTCGGAGCACGTGGCCCTGGTGCGCTGGGCGCCGGGCACGGTGTTTCAGCCCCACGGCCATCCCGGCGGCGAGGAGATCTTTGTGCTCGATGGCGTCTTCCAGGACGAGCACGGCAGCTACCCGGCCGGCAGCTGGCTGCGCAATCCACCCGGCAGCGTGCACCGGCCCTGGAGTGAGGCGGGCTGCACGATCTGGGTCAAGACCGGCCACCTGCCAGCCGTCCAGGGGCCCGACGGCTCAGAAGGCGGCCAAAGCGGGCGACCACATCTCGGTGCCGGCGGGCGAAATCGGTGATGCGGGGATCGGTGAACCGCTCAAAGAGCGGCAGCGCCGCCTCCTGCACCGCCAGGTCTTCCGAGTGCATCAGTGGCCGACGGAGATCGAGCTCAGTCCCCTGCTGGAGAAGTTGAAGCGCAGGGGCCACAGGCGGGCGGAGCGGCGGAGACGGAAGCCCATGGCAATCAGCGGGTTGGCTCGCAGGGCCGTTGCCATTGCCGCTGGGGGGTGGCGGTGGCGGGAGAAGATCCTGGGACTTGTTGATCAGCTCCTGCTGCTTCTGCTTGAGATCGCCGAGCCGGTCTTTGGTGCGACCCCAGCGATCTTGGCCTTGTTGGCCAGGCGCCGATGCTGGGCGCGGCTGCACATTAAGCTGGAGTAGCAATTCCTCAGTTTCAGGTAGGTGCTATTGAGCACATCGCGCTCAAGCGGTTCGGGATCTGGCGGGAAATCAGAGGTTGGGGGCAGGAAGACCATGCCATGCAGCACATCGACTTCCATCTTGCGAATGCAGCTACAATCAGCGCCGATGTTGCAGAGGCTGGATCTATGCGTGTGGTGAATAGTTCTGGCGTAGCCCCGCGTGGCGACTGAGGCGAGAGGAGTGCGTAAGGAGCTGCAGAGCCGCGGCAATCTTCATAATCTCGCCGAAATCGTCCGAACAAAGCGGAATCAGTCCGCACAAGGCCACAGGCTCGCTCCCGGCCCCCGGGGCCGGGGGCCTGCTCAGCCCGGAGCACACAGCGTCAGGGAGGCCTGCGGCCTCTGCTCTTTCGCAGGAGAATTGATCCAGAACGGGGCCGAGGGGCTGAGGCTGTGCTCACTGACGCCTGATCCCTTCTCGCCATGCCCCAGATCGACCTGCATGCCCAACGCATCCTGCGGCTGGAGTGCCGCAAGACCGCAGGCCCGGCTCCCCCCAACCTCATTGTCACCGGACAAAATTCATTATCGCCGGACACCCTGGAGGAAGGCGGCACCCTGCGCAGGCTCTGGACTGCCCATCAGGCTGCTGCAGGCTCAGTGCCTAAATACCAGAGACTTTTATCTACATTCGGCTTCTCACCATCCACCACCGAACCTCTGCATCTGTTTGTGTTTCTCAAGGATCTGCGAGTGTCTCTGAAGGGTCTCAGTGCGAGAGCAACCGCCATGGTTTGCAGATTGCATTCATCCTTTGCATACCCTCAGGACAAAATCACACGAGGGACTTTCGTCCCCCGACATGGAAGTGGCGCAGCAACCTCCCAGACTTCTCCCTGCCTATGGCTTGTTGGTGCTGGTACCAGGGCGCTCGCCGGCTGGATTAACCAAGGCGCCGCCATCAAAGCTGCGCGAAGATCGGCCGGGAGAGCCCAGCGAGCCTCCGGCAGCGGGCTCAAAGCCTGGGTTGACCACAGTGCCGTGCAGATCAGTTCGCAGGCGGGGAACATCACCAATGGGGCTTTCATCGGGACGCGAGCGAACACCGGGGCGATCGCGAACAAAACGAACCAAGAGGGGCAAGTCGCAATCAGGGTTTGCAATAGCGCAAACGGGAGGATATTTACTGCGGGAGGCTGGAGCATCTGGATCAACATTTCGTGCAGGTGATTCTCCCCCGAACCCGAGGGCCGGCAACTCCACTGTTCTACCTCTGCTGATCTCTCGCCAGGTATCACCACCATCCGTAGACTCATGTTCGCGGTACTCATAAAAACCAATCGGCCCCGGACGCTCGGCGTGTAAGACGGATAAATATTGACCATCCTCCCTCATCGGAGGCCCCGCATGACTAAAGGTGATTGAAGTTGAACCATCTGCATTAACTACCGTAACCGTAACACTACTCGCTCCGTTAGGACTTGTCCTTGTCTCAACAACCTTGGTGGATCCACCTGAGATCGTCAAACGGGTAGTTCCACCGTGGGTATTAGGCGAGCTGATGTCAACCCCGCGATCATCTTTTCTGGGCTGCTTATTTTCACCCGGCAACTCTCCATCTCCCGCAGCCCAACCACTTCTTCCTGGTAAGGACCTGGAGTTTTGCTGGAGCGAATTGCTGATTGATCCGGCCGAGCCTGTGATGCGATTAGGCTGTGTCGCTCGTTGCTGATTGGCATTCAAAAAGGCGTCTTCTCCCTGCCGAGCCCGCGGGCCGAAAACGCTGGTGATCAGACCCGCATTGCCAGCGGAACTGTCTTTGCCTGCACCATCCACCGAAGTGCCCCGCCGCACGGAATCAGCGCCAGTACCCGCCATACCCCGCAATGCCGGATCGCCAGTTCTCGCCCAAAGAGGTGGGGTTTGGTCGGCCAGCGCTTGGGTTGCCATCAACTGCTTCCACAGCGTGGGGCTAACACTTCGGCGCAGCTCCTCCAGCGAGTTGAGGTGTCGCTGGGCGCACAGGCCAGTGACGGCACGGCATATATGGGGTTGGGCTGCTTTCGTTGGAGGAGCTATGAACCCCAACAGAGCCACGGCAAAAACAGCAGCAGGCCAATTCATTTGTCAATGTCCAATCAGCTGATTGCTGCCAAGTTTAGCGTATATAGCTCTAGTAGGTTGACAGGTGCAGAGCGCTGGCTTCCGTGTGCTTGAGCAGCAGATCAACCGCGGCAACCCCGTCCCGTGCGGCTATCTCCACCGCGCTCCGGTCGATCGGCCCACCGGCTCGGGCCACTGGCTGATCGTCATTGGCCACACCCCCACCCAGGTGGTGGTGGACAGCATCCGCTGAGGGGTGCGCTGAGGCGTATCTCAGAACAAGCGGCTGCGTTGTGGGGTCGGTGCCGCAGGCCCTTCCATGCTCCGCGCCTCGGCAAGGGTTTCACCAGCCAGCCGGGCTGGACGTTGGGCTTCGCTGCGCTCCGCCATCGAGGCGGGGCTGTCCCTTGCCTGTCGGCGCGGCTGCAGGGCGGGTCCTGCGTCACCCCTCCTGTGGCAGCTGCCGAGTCCCACCGTGCCTGCCTGTCCTTCCCATCGGACAACGGCAAAACTGGCCCGATCGCAGTCTTTAGCACCAGCCGTCAAACCTGCCCCTCCAGCTGCCCGCTCGCTGGCGATCAGGGCTGTTACGCCGAGGCTGGCTTCCACACCCGGCTCCACTGGGATCGGCTCAGCTGCGGCGAGTGCGGCTTCCCGGCAGCAGCCTTCCTCCGCCAGGTGATGGCACTGCCGGCGGGCATCGTCTTCCGCCATTGCGTCGCCGGCGATCAGTGGCCTGATCCGGCCGATCCGCTGCGCATCAATCAGGCCCAGTTGCTCCAGCTGGCGCGGGCCACCCGGCATCTGCGGGCCACCTGGTCGTTCACCCACTTCCCGATGGGGCCCGCCAATCAGGCCACCCTGCGGTTGGCAGCGGCCAAGGGGCTGGTGGTCAATGCCTCCACGGAGTCCCGCTCTGTCGCAGCGGCGTTGGTGCGGCAGGGCATCCCGGCGGTCTGGGTGGAGCCGCCCGCTGTGCCGGCGATGTTCCACCACGAGGGCGTGCGGTTCGTGGCTTGCCCCGCCAGTCGCAGCGGCCCCAAGGTGCAGTGCATCAGCTGCGGCGGCGGCCCACTACAGCTAAGCGGGCTTGCCCACCCCTCTGGGCTTGACCCTCTGGGCTTGACCCTCTGGGCTTGACCCTCTGGGTCTTGCTCCGGGCCTCTCCATTCTGGGGCCTTCCTGCGTTAGGCCCCGGTTGGGATCGGTCCCGTCGCTGCGCCGCTCTCGGCGCCGATTGTCATGGCCTGTCGCACTGCTGCTGCTTCTCCGTTCAGCCGGATCGCACCGAAAGGTGCGTTCTGCAAACCTGAGGAGGATCCTTTTCTGCTGCTCGAATCCAGCCTCAAGGCGATCGAGAGGATCCTGCAGCTGCGGCGGGGGCTGCCGCTGCGCCGCACCTGGATCGAGCAGCCCTATGGCGAGTAAGAGATCACGATCCTGGAACAGGAGGTGATCCCGGCGATCGAGCAGTGCCTGGCGCGGGTGGATGAGATCGATCAAGAGATTGAAGAAAATGCAAGATAAGAGCCGCCATTACTGAATCGCTGGCATCCACAAAGCGGCTTACTCAGCCGCAGTTCACACAAGATCAATTGGCGGGCAAATTGCCACCAGGCAGCAGGCACATCACAATCTCAAAAGAGATATAGCTTCAATCGAGCGCCTCAAAGGATAATCTGCTATAGTTTGTTGGCATTTCTAGATGTGGCGATGAAAATCAATGCGATTTGCGGCTTGTCTTCTCACCATGGCGATCGCATGTCATGACTTCGGCGGAAATCCCAGCCCTGCTGAGCGTTGTTTTTTCAGTGCAGAACGAAGCAGGCATTATCCCTGACATCATTGCACGCATTGAACGCATCACTTCGAGTCTCGCGAGTGATTATGAAATCATTATCGTAGATAATGGGTCCACTGATCAGACATCAACTATTCTTCAACAGTTGACATCTGAAAGCGGAGAGGCGAACCTTCAAGTCTATACACTGGCTGATCGAGTTGATGACTTGACCGCCAGATGGGTTGGTGTTGAAAATGCCCTTGGCGACATCGTTATCTCTATTGATCCTCGTCATGGCGACATAGATCATCTAGAGCTCTTGGCACGAGAAGCGGCTAATGGAAATGACATCGTGTTTACTCGGCGCACCTTTCCACGTGGTCGCAGGATCTTGCCAAGAACCCTTGTCTACAAAGCATTTGGGGTCGCGACTAAGGTATCTACAGGCTTGGATCTCGATTCATATTCCACAAGCCTGATTGCAATCAGCAGAAAAGTCGTTAACTATATGCTTCAGTTCCCAGACCCCCAAATCAAGTTCCGAAATCTTCCATCAACCACTGGCTTTAGGCGCACCTCGATTACCATCCCCCAATGGCGCTCCAATGGTAGAGATATCAAGCTGAGAGAAAGCCTGTCTAGAGGGATCCAGCTCGTCACTTCATCTAGCGAGCATCCTCTTCGTCTGACAACCTCATTGTCAGCCTTCGGAGCTTTTGCGAGTTTTGCATACTCCGTCTATGTTGTTCTGATTTGGGCCTTCAAGGAGGATGTGGCTCCTGGCTGGGTCAGCCTTTCTATGCAGCAGTCAGGAATGTTCTTCCTGATTTCGCTGGTGCTCCTTGTCCTCTCCGAATATGTTTTGGAGATCTCTAGGAAAGCCAATTCTGGTCCAGCGTATTACATTGCTAATGAGTTGACCTCTGCCAAGCTCACAAGGAAAGAACGGCTTAATGTCGAAGTTGATAGTGGGCTGAATCAAAAGTCCAGTAAGTCGCTTTTTAGGTCATAGGAAGGTAGCCAATGGTTATCCCTGAAAGTGCCTGCATCGTTGGCGGTGGTTTCTATGGAGTCGTCATTGCGCTCTATCTAAAAAGAGTAAAGGGAGTGCAGTCAGTTGATATCTACGAGCGGGAGCCAACGCTTCTGTCCAGGGCATCATTTGCAAATCAAGCGCGGGTACACAGTGGCTATCATTACCCCCGCAGCTTTACGACAGCGTTCCGAAGCAGAGAAAACTTCCACCGCTTCGCCTCAGACTGGAGTTCATGCGTCAAACGTGACTTCCATAAATATTATGCACTCGCTAGGCGTAATTCCAAGGTAACTCCACTGCAGTTCACCCGATTCTGTGGACAGGTCGGTGCGCCTCTTGAGAAGGCCGAACCTGAGATTTACAACTTGTTCAACCCCTCCTTAATAGAAGCCGTTTATAGAGTAGAAGAATGCGCGTTTGACGCTGTCAAGCTGCGAGAGTGGGCGTACTCCGAGTTAGCCAGATCGGGGATTCAGTGCTGCTTTAATCACACAGTCGTTGACGCCAAGCCGTCTGAACACAACGGAATAGAGATCGTTGCAAGAGACGGTTCAAGTGGCCTTAGAAATCAAAGCTATGCATTCGTATTTAATTGTACCTACAGCGGTCTCACGCAGGTCGAAGCGCATCGCCAGTCATCTGGCCTAAGCTTGAAGCACGAGATTGCTGAGTTGGCACTCATCACTCCTCCGCCAGAGCTTGAGGATATTGGGGTGACAGTGATGGATGGTCCGTTTTTCTCTGCAATGCCCTTTCCTGCAAAGGGATGCCACAGCCTTTCACACGTCAGATACACACCTCATTCGCACTGGATCGATCGACCTGGTATCTCTCCATATGATGTCATCGAGAAAGCGAAGCTGGAGACTAGAGTTGATCGGATGTTGCGAGATGCGTCTCGCTATTTTCCCTTGATTTCAAAGTCTCGATACAAAGAGTCTCTCTTTGAGGTCAAGACAGTCCTTGAAAAGAACGAATCTGACGATGGTCGTCCAATTTTGGTGCGAGAGTCACTCCATACCCCGCACTTGTATTCGGTCCTTGGCGGAAAGATTGACAATATCTACGATATACTCGAATCCATTGACGAGCTGGTTGGTGGAGAGTGATGAGCATGCTGAACAGCGGTGAGCAGGCGTTGATTGGGCACACAGGTTTTGTTGGATCAACCCTGAAAAAACAACATCAGTTCGATTATTTTTTCCGCTCAACTGATATACATACGATCGCCAATCGTGAATTCGAACTTTTGGTTTGCGCAGGATCGCCTGCCAAGAAGTGGTTAGCCAATCAACGGCCCGTAGAAGATCGCGAGAGCATTGAAAAACTCATTACTGCACTCGCCAATGTCCGGTGCAAGAGATTTGTGCTGATCAGCACGGTTGATGTTTTCTGTAATCCCAACGGGGTCGATGAATCGTCAGTCGTTGATACCGTTGGTCTTCACCCCTACGGCTTACACAGGCGTGAGATCGAGGTGTTTGTTGAGCAGCGGTTTAGTTCCAGTCTGATCTTGCGTTTGCCGGGCCTGGTAGGGCCTGGTCTTAGAAAGAACATTATTTATGACATTCATAACAATAATGGTGTCAAGAAGATTGACAGCAGGAGCGTTTTCCAGTTCTATCCCATGGTGAATTTGTGGGCTGATCTGCAAACGGCGCTAAGGCTGGGCATCAGTCTTGTTCATCTGACGGCAGAGCCTCTTAGTGTTCAACAGGTCAGCGAGGATGGATTTGGGATTCCCTTTGATAACCCAATCACTGATACCCCTTCAAGCTACGACTTCCAGACCACTTTCGCCACCCAGATGGGTGGCAAAGGTCGATACACCTATAGCAAGCGTGAGTCCTTGCAGGCAGTTCGTGCCTATGCCCAGACTGAACCCCATGCAGAACAAGTGAGCTGACGAGTGAGCATGAGAATCTCAATCTCCAACATTGCCTGGGATACAAAAGATGACGAGGCAGTGTGCTCAATCCTCCAGCGACATCATGTGGATGCTATTGATATTGCCCCTGGGAAGTACTTTGTCGATGTCGCCACGGCAACGGCCGACCAGATCAAAAAGGTGCGCGATTGGTGGGCTGAGCGAGGGATCGAAATCATCGGCATGCAATCCTTGCTCCATGGGACACAGGGCCTGAATCTCTTTGATGCCCCCGAGGTCCAACAAAGGATGCTGTCTCATCTCAGCGATGTCTGCCGGATTGGCAATGGATTGAATGCAAGGCGGTTAGTTTTCGGGTCGCCACGCAATCGTGATCGCAGAGGCCTCTCGGATGATCAGGCGCTTGAGATAGCGGCATTGTTCTTCAAGTGTTTGGCAGACGTTGCACAGCAGCACGACGTCACCATTTGCCTAGAGCCCAATCCTGAGTGCTATGGATCTAACTTCATGACCAGCAGCCAGGAGACTGCGTCGGTCGTCAAGGCAGTTGGTCACCCAGCACTGAAGATGCAGTTTGACACTGGGGCACTCTGCATCAATGGCGAAAGCCCGGCCAGTGTCTGTGCCGAATTTCAGCATCTCATCGGTCACGTCCACGCGAGTGACCCTCAGTTGGTGCCGGTGGGAACTGGAGCGACTGACCACTATCAGGCGGCCGCGGCACTGAGGGAGTATCTGCCCGATGCTTCCGTCACCATCGAGATGCTGAAGAGATCGGTTGAGGACTCCCTGACCGCAGTTGAGCAATCTGTCCGATATGTGTCTGAATGCTATGGCAATAGCAGCGGCACCAAGAGCTCATGAGGTGGCTCGTTCTGCTGCTGGGGATAGCCTCCAATGCCTCGGCGAGCCTGCTGATCAAGCTGGCGTTGCAGCCACCTCATCGGCTGCCATCGCTACAAGCTCCCTGGGCGATCTTTCAGAACTGGCCCCTGCTGGCAGGTCTTATTCTGTATGGGTCTGCCTTCATTCTCTACGCAGTCGCACTTAAGTTTTTTCCTTTGAATGTTGCACATCCAGTCCTAACATCAGGAGCTATTGCGTGTGTGGCAATCTTGTCAGTTGTTGTGCTTGGTGAGGCACTGCGTCCAGCCATGCTGGCAGGCCTTGGTTTCATCGTTCTGGGGGTTATTCTTCTGACAATCGGTACGCGGTGACATGGGCTCCATTGAAGAAGCACAGCTAAAGGAAATACGTAGCCAGTTTACCTCTGATTGGGAGGTTCCTGAGTTCCGTATCGACTTCTGGGATGGCATGACCAGTGACTACTGCGTCATCGTTCCAGTCATCAACGAGGGAGAGCGGATACGAGAGTTCGTAAAGCGACTAGAAGAGAACAAGATTAATTCGATTGCCGATATTATTATTGTTGATGGCGGCAGCACAGATGGATCGCTAGATTATCGGTTTTTGCGATCACATGGGGTTCGAGGGCTCCTGACCAAAACAGATGTGGGCAGGCTTGGCGCTCAACTTAGGATCGCCTATGCATACGCACTGACACTAGGCTTTATTGGTGTCATTACAATCGATGGAAACAATAAAGATGATTCATCGCCTATTGCCAACTTTATACTAGGGCTAAGCCAGGGCTTTGACTTCATCCAAGCATCAAGATTCATTCCTGGAGGTTTAGCGCAGAATACTCCTTTGCTAAGATACTGTGGAATTCGACTTGTACATGCTCCTCTTCTAAGTATTGCCTCTGGCTTTTCTTGGAGTGATACTACACAGGGTTTTCGAGCCTACAGTTCTAGGCTGCTTGGTTCGCCTGCGATTAATATATTTAGATCGATATTCAATGAATATGAATTGCTCTTTTACCTTTCTGCGATCTCGCCAAGAGCAGGCTTTCGGTGCACTGAGATGCCAACTTCAAGAAAATATCCTAAAGGAATAGTTCCAACTAAGATTTCCTCATTCCGAGGAAACATGAAGATTCTGCTCGTCTTAATAAAAGCCTGCTTAAGAGTTTACGATCCAGAATAAGCCCAGTGCCATATTAGGCTATCTACACTTAATCTTGAATATTTCTGCCGAATTGAGATCAATATGCTCGAGTATAGTGCAGTTATTCCGAGAGACTATAGATAACTGTTCTGCGCTTAAGCCATGACCTTTGAATATATCAGGATGCCCGAGCCCCCCTGTCCAATAAGTTAGCAGTATAAATTCTTTACCTATCGGAGCTTCCTTAAGAGTCTGAATAAGAACTTTGTTATAATCTGAATTTTTTTGCCATAATTGAGCCCAAGCCCCTGGCATGTTTCTATCAATTTGAATCATACCTGGTTTACCATTGTGTTCTTGGAGGGCAAGCGCAGAATTAGTGTTGATGCTCCCGAATAAAACCCTATTTCTTATGTCCTTATACTGCTTAGAGTAATAATCTATGATCGCCTGCCCTGCGCCAAAAAGTCCAATGTTCATATTTGGGTTATTACGTATGTATTCTATGGCGCGATATGCGTCATCCTTTTGGACGTTCCTGTAAACTCTGATCGCGTTTGACAGGGATTGAAATAATAAGAATGCAACAACGGCGGTTGCTGTTAGTTGCATTATGCGCCTATCTACGATAGCTTGGATTTGCACTTCACTGAGAACACTACTCTGGAGACTAGCGGCCGAAGATCTCTTGTACGGAGAGTTACCGGAGATAAATGGCATTGTTGATTCGTATATCATCATCCATATAAGTCCTGATATCCAAATTACATGTCGGCTGGAGAATACAGGATACAATCCAATCCCGGAAAGCCCCGTAAAAGTTAAAAGCGTAGCAATTATGGCTATCACTAGGCGTCTCTGGGGGATATTTTCTCTGCCCAATACTACTAATATCGAAAAACATCCAACCATTGCTAGTTTCCCTGCTTTTCCTGCTGGCACTATCTCGCCCACAAGACTAAGGAATCTTTTGGAGTTGCCAAAAAATCCCAACGATGAATAAGCATTTGGGTAATTTGATAATTGAAAAACTGTGATATTCTTAATTGTTGTATAGTAAAGTGCCAGGAATAATGCTATTGCTATTATCGACAAGATCTGTCTAATTGCTAGCCTTTTCCCTTGTAGGGCGAGTAGGACTAGAAGAATTCCGGTAATCAAGCCACTAAGTGGCAGAGTTGAGATCCCTAGAAGGGTGCAAATGATAAGCAATAATGCGCTTGCTGGGTTAATTCTCTCATCTAGCTTTCCAGTCGTAAACCATGCAATAACGCCAAGTGTACCTATGGCTTCCAGTCCGTAATGTTTCGCCTCCATCATGTAATACAAAGGCTGCCAAAGACAAGTTATAACTATCGAGGCTAGAAGGACAGACTTAATCGATTTCTCCTTATGGCTAAGAATTGCAATCGCAGAAAAAGATATAGCCAGGAGGTGAAAAGCTCTGATTATTGGGGTGGGCAGGCCTGCGGTCCAGCCAAACAGTATGGAATACGCCGGCGTTGCCGCTTGATCATAAAGACCCAGCGGGGCAAGAGCGGTCAAAATCGATTCTAATGGATAGTTGCTGTAAAGCATCATCTCGTCAATCCAAGGTGCCCTGCCAAGAGCCTTGGATCCAATGAGTACGACGGCAAGGCTACCAAGAAGACATATAATAAGATGTGAGAATGTGGTCTTCTTTCTGTCTAGACTAATGTTCAGTATTGCGATCATTGACCCTATTTGCTGCGTGTTTCTTGATTCTGCCATTTTTTCACGGTCTCGGTTCTAGGCATCGAAAGTTATCAGTAGAGAATCCATTGTCTCCAGGGCTTGCTATTCCTGTGATCCGTGGCCGGGCTTTACAGTTATCAGTTTTCCGGCGGGTGGATTTGTGTTGTTATTAACACGTCTACAGGTTGCGGCGCTGGCGTTGTTGCAATCTGTTGCACAGTAGCCTGGCGACGTTTGCGCCTATAGCGGTCTTTCGTGATCGATGGCAGAATTCCCGCCAGTGAATTACTACAAGGCTATTGATCTCCATCGGAAAGGCTGACTTGCTGGTAAAGCAATGGGCCCTGTTGCGGATGCTGACGGGCGCCAATCGTGCTCATGTGTAGGAGGTGGTGGATCAAATCTGTCGACACCGGCAGAAACTGGGTGTCACCGGCTGTGCCGCTCACCATCAACTTGGGCTCCTCGCTCTCCTTCCACTGGCTGGCTCTTGCCCAGGGCCGAGTTCCAAGGGCTGGCTTTGCTTTGCCTGGTACCAGTGGGCACCCCCAGACACACGTCCCGGTAGGTGGATCCCCGACCCAGCTGCAGCATCCCGCGGTCGGTGGGGGTCGCCTTGCCCAAATGAGTTCTCGGGACAATCAGGCTCGTGGTGCCTAATGGGCCTCTCCATTTTGGGGCCTTCCTGACTTAAGGCCCCCACTGGGATCGTTCCCGTCGCTGCGCCGCTCTCGGCGCCGCTCTCGGCGCCGATTGTCATGGCCATGCTTTCTGATGCTGCCTCGCCGTTCTGCCAGATCGCACCGAAAGGTGCGTTCTGCAAACCTGAGGAGGATACTTTTCTGCTGCTCGATTCAAGGCTCAAAAAATCTAGAGGATCCTGCAGCTGCGTCGGAGGCTGCCGCTGCGCCGCACCTGAATCGACCAGCCCTATGGCGAGTAAGAGATCACCCTGCTGGAAAAGGAGGTGATCCCGGCGATCCAGCGGTGCCTCAAGCGAATTGATGAGCTGGATGAGCGGCTGCTTGCCGAGCAGGAGCTGATGCACCGCTGCCAGCTGGAGGCCGATCGGGAAGCACGCTCTGAGCTGTGGCTGCAGACGGCCTGAGGGCTACAGCCCGGGTGCCACAGCCCGGGGGCTACAGCCCGGGGGCCACAGCCCGGGGCCCTGCCCCCTTTCAAGATGGGCGCCCTACTGTGGCCGTACGTTCCGGGTGGTTGTTGCCTTGACCAGCACCAAGCCGCAGGGCCACCGACCGGCCAAGACCAGCCGGATCGAGCTGCGGGCCACAGAAGACGACCACGACCTGTTGGATAGGGCCGCGGCGGCCCTCGGCACCGACCGCAGTTCTTTCCTGCTGGCCCAGGGGCGCCTGGCGGCCCAGCGGGTGCTGGCCGACCGCGAGCAGTTCGTCCTTGATGCCGACGCCCAGCAGGAGTGGGAGCGGATCAACAGCCGCCCGGCCCGCAGCCTGCCGGGGCTGGCGCGGCTGCTGGAGCGGCCTTCGCCCTTCCTCACCCCAGCGGCAGATCAGCCCCAGGCATGAGCCGCTACCAAACGCCATAGCTGTTGGCGGGCCGTCACCAGCTCGCAGGCTTTCGCTGCCGCTCCGTGGAGCAGACCGCCTGGCTGGTGGACGTGGCCAAGCAGGCCCATGGCACCGGCACCACCCGGGTGTTTGTGGTCACCGAGGTGGATTAGCCCCACGTCGTTGCTTATTACGCCTGGTGCATGGCGAGCATCGCGATCGCTGATCTGCCCGAGCGGCTGCGCTGTGGCGCCGGCTGCTACCCCCAGCTCGTGGCTCTGCTGGCCCGCCTGGGGGTGGACCAACGCCATGAAGGTCAGGGCCTCGGTGCGGCCCTGCTGCTGGATGTCATCACCCGGGTCGCCAGCCTCAGGGAGGCCAGCCTCAGCGAGGCCAGCCTCAGCGAGGCCAGCCTCAGCGAGGCCAGCCTCAGCGAGGCCATCGGCTGCCGCGGCTTGCTGGCCCATGCCGAATCCGAGCAGGCCCGCAGCTTCTACGAGCACCTGATCCCGGACTTTGAGCCCTCACCCACCGATCCCTTGCACCTGCTGCTGCTGCTCAAGGACATCCGCCGCACCCTGGGGCGCTGAACCCGGCCTCACATCCCCCGCGGCCAGGGCAGCCCGGTTGCGGGTCGCGTCGGTCCGCCTCCCGTTCCCCCACCACCACTTCCTCCTCCGGTACCTCCTCCCCCACCGCCGGAGCCTGAGAGCAGCGGTCCCTGCTGGGGGTGCTGACGGGCGCCCATGGAGCTCATGGGGGGGATGGGGCGGATGAAGTCCGCCGTGCCGGTGATCAGCTGGATGCCTTGCGGGGGCAGGCTGCTGATGAAGTGCAGCTCGTTGCATTCCCGCCAGTGGCTCAGGGTCAGAGGTGAGCTCCAGGGGCTGGCTTGGTTGTGGCTGGTGCCTGCTGGCACCCAGAGCCAGAAGTCCCGCTCGCTGGAGCGTTGGCCCAGCTGCGCAACCTGCTAAAACGAGAACCATTCTCAGCATATGGGGCTTCGGCTCCCCTCTGGCCATGGCCTTCTCCAGCCCTGTTCCCGCCGCCGAGCGCCTGCCGGTGACCGTGCTCACCGGTTACCTCGGTGCCGGCAAGACCACCTTGCTCAACCGGATCCTCACCCATGAGCACGGCCTCAAGGTGGCGGTGATCGTGAATGAATTCGGGGAGGTGGGCATCGACAACCAGCTGGTGGTGGATGCCGATGAGGAGATCTTCGAGATGAACAACGGCTGCATCTGCTGCACCGTGCGCGGCGATCTCATCCGGATCATCGGCAACCTGATGAAGCGGCGCGACCGCTTCGACCATCTGGTGATCGAAACCACCGGCCTGGCCGATCCGGCACCGGTGATTCAGACGTTTTTTGTGGATGAGGATCTGCGCGACGAACTGCGGCTTGATGCCGTGGTGACGCTCGTGGATCTCAAACACGTCGAGCAGCACTGGGACACAGAAGAGATGCAGGAGCAGCTGGCCTTTGCCGATGTGCTGGTGCTCAACAAGGCCGATCTGGTGAGCGATGCCGATCGTGCGGCGATCGAGCGGCGGGTGCGCGCCATCAACCCCGTGGCGCGTCTGCTCACCAGTGAGAAGGCGGATGTGCCGATGCAGGAGCTGCTGGGGGTGGAAGCCTTTGAGCTGGAGCGTGCCCTGAGCCTCGATCCGGGCTTTCTGGCCGAGGAGCACGACCATGAGCATGACGATGCCGTCGGTTCGCTGGCCCTGGTGGAGGAGCGCCCCATGGACCTCGAGAAGCTGGGTCGCTGGATCTCCGATCTGGTGGCCAGCCGTGGTCCGGATCTGTTCCGGATGAAGGGCATCATCCAGCTGGCCGGCAAGGACGAGCGCTACGTGCTGCAGTCGGTGCACATGCTGATCGACGGCGATTTCGATCGCCCCTGGAAGCCGGGTGAGCGGCGCCGCACCGAATTCGTGATCATCGGCCGCGATCTCGATGCCGCTGGCCTGCGCGCCGGCTTCCACGCCTGCGTGGCCTGAATTCGCGATGGCACCGGCAGCACCCCTGGTGAGCGAACGGCTCTGCGGCGATCTGCAGCAGCCGATCTCGGCCCTGGCCTGGTCGGCGGATGGCGAGTTTCTGGCGATCGCCAGCGCCGGTGGTGAACTGCTGCTGCTCGATTTCCGCGCCGGTTGTGAGGAACTCCTGCGGGGCGAGCGCGACAGCAGCCTCGATGTGGTGGGCTTCAGCAGCGATGGCCAGTTCCTGATGGCCGCCGGCCAGGACGGCGAGCTGCTGCTCTGGGAGCTGG
>JBIKMU010000016.1:0-62916 GCA_044359075.1 Cyanobium sp.
TTGATGAGCTTGATAGGTGCAAGCCAACATATGCAATTCAGCTCCTTGAACGCATAAAGCATCTGTTTGATCTTGAGAATGTAATATTTGTCGTTGCTCTGGACAAGCAGCAACTTGGCATTAGCCTAGGAGCCGTATATGGTGCAGGAATAGATGCAAATGAGTATCTCAGGCGCTTTTTCGATCTTGAGTATTCATTGCCTAGTGTAGATCCAATTGAGTTTACAAAATGCCTTTACGAAAGATTTGGATTTGATGAATTCTTTACATCAAGAACGAATTCAGAGCTAAGGTATGAAAAGCAACAACTTGTAGACTCTTTTAATGCCTTCAGCAAATTATTCGATCTGAGCCTCAGAGCACGTGAGCAATGTTTTTCAAGAATTAGAATCGCGCTTCTGATGACTGAGGAGAATCACTTATTGTATCCAATTTTGATTTCGACTCTGACAATTTTGAAGATTGTGCATCCACAGATGTACCATGCTTATGCTTTTGGATCGGCCACGACGCGAGAACTATTGTCATTTGTCTCAGACCAGCCAGGTGGATCCGATCTGCTTAATCAGCACTTTGGGATAGTTATTGAGGCCTTTTTGATCCTGGCCAAAAGCTCCTATCATGAAGATCCGGCTGAGATGAGAGAGTATATTGCAACTGTCGAAGATTCTGATAGCTCAACCGAGGTAATAGAGCGAGCGACCAAGCTTCTGTCCATAATTAAGGGTATTCAGGTTCAAAATCGGCCTCAATTACAATATGTTGTAAGCAAGCTTGAATTGGCTTCACAGTTTGAAAGATGAGGGCTAACATCATCATTCACCCGACCCGGCCGAAAAGCAATATCTTGCCAATTGGCTTTCTCGGGCGGGTGATGATGGGCGTTCGAAGGATCAGATTAGTCAGATTGCGCACCTTGGCCTAAAATGATGTTTGTGGCTGATCTGGTCATCCGATCCGGACTGTGTATCGTGGCGAACATGTGGTTATCGGACCCGCAAACCACCCCTACACTTGGCTGAACGTCGTCAAGGAACCCTGCACTGCAATGGTTTTCGAGAATCCAGCCCGATGCTGCAGTGTGGTTTGCGGAAAAGGAGGGGTGCTCTCGGCGTGGTTCTCGGAACCTCCCAATACATAGTTGGGCGTCATACAGATAGCCATGAGACCTCGGACGATCATTAGACTGGTTGTTGCATCGGTGGCTCTGTCCATAGCTGCCGCTATCGGCGCCTATGTTGGAACCTTTGGTCACTTGCGGTTTTCTACCAACGACCCAGGACCTTGGGGGGAATTTGGTGATTATATTGGCGGCATCCTAAATCCACTGTTTGCACTCATAAATGCAGCAGCTGTCATATATGTTGGATTCACAATAAATCGGCTTGAATCCGAGCGCGAAAAAGAGGCGGCGCGACGACAACAACTTGATGAAAGAGAGCGAAAAGCTGCCGAGCGCCGGAAAAATACAGTTCAATTGATAGATAGATTCCAGAACCTTCAATTTTACAAAGAGGTTTCAGCACCGGTTTGGGAAATTTTTGTTAAGTGGCGCCATTGGAAAGGGCCGGATGGCACTCAGTATCGATTTTCTGTAGTTACAGGCTTTGTTCACTACCAGCAACTGGATTTTCAATCGGAGGCAGAAAGGTCTCCTTTCGGCCACAACTTCGTTCGTTTTGTTGATCACTATCACCCAGCCGACTATGTGCCTCCGAAATTGCGCTCAAGACGCGAGCCTGCGTACATTCAGTCGGTTCTTTCGGAACACCAGGCCTTGACATGCTGGCTGGAGTACTGGGGTAACGTCCACACGATGATCGACGCCGAACTCGTTGACGAAGAAATACTAAGACGTGCACTTTCAGACTGGTACGGATATTGGCTGGAATTGGTGGCTGAGCTTCGCTTTATTGTCGAGACTCTCTATCACGAGAAGCGATCATCCAACGCTTCCATAGATAGCATACATGAACCACTACCAAACTGGATTGAAGAGACAAAGGCTATCGAAAGGTGCTTTTTCTCTGGTGCTCCAAATAATTGGTACAAGTCAATTATGGACGTCTGCGACTCTCGTGCGAAACTGATATTTGAAGAAATTAATCCCTTGATATCGGAGAGAATTAATGTCAACAACAAGAACGATGCGAGTCGCTAGCGGGGCAACGCCCAACCCATCGTTCCAGCGGACCGCCTCCGGCGGCCGCTGAACTCAAACGTTGGCCAGGCTCTCTTCGAACGCACCTCTAGGCCAGCAGGGAAAAGCTGCTAAAATTGATGATCAGACTTGTGCATCAGCGATGAGCAGCTCAGAATCCACCAACAAAACAAGTCCATCTTTTAAGGTTTTCCAGGTCACTAATAAACCTTCCCCGCGCAGAACCGTGTCATGGACCACAAGGATGGGTAGGAGAATGAAGCCCAGATTCTCTCCTGAAAATATATGGTTTACTGTCAGGCAGATTTCTCAAGAAGCTCACCTTCCTGTCGAAACAGTTTCAGAGGTATTGGAAAATGATCCTGCATTTGTCCGAGCTGCAAATCTAGAAGCCGTTAACAGCGAGCCCGTCTATGCATCTAGAGTGACTTACAACAGAGAAGTTAGTCCCATTGGCAAGATTAAATCTGTGCTCGTGAATAGAGTCGTTGGCTAGTCTGGATCTCGTGAGCGGAATTCCACCTATTGTTACGATTGTCGCTTTGGGCTTCGCAGGTGGCACCCTCGCTGGGGTCTATCCATTAATACAAGCCAGCAAAGTCCCAAAGAGCCAACGGGTTGATAAAGGCAGGCTTTTCTATATCGTTAACAGTGTTTTTCTTCCGGTCATTGGGGCATTTATCGCCTGGTTAGCGCGAACCAAATGCGCAGAGATTGATCCCGTAATGTCAACATTCGTAGGATCCGCTGCTCCATCCCTCTTTCAGAAATGGCAGAACGACAATTTGATCTTGTGAATACAAAAACTTCTAATCTATCCGCTTCGCACATTTTGAGCTGCATGCTGTCCAACATCAAGATACAGAAGACGGGTACGGAGGTTGCTTTCTATGCAGAAGCTATGCCCCGCTTCTCATCTTGGCGTAAAATTTTACGAGTAATACAATTTAAGCATTGACGCTTCATGAACAGCTTGGCATCGAAGTCTCCAGGCTAAAGTCTAGGCGCCAAGGGATCTTAGACGATTCAACAGCAGTTCATATACCTAACAACTTACCTTTAGATCAATCCATCAAGAGTTTACTCAATGACACGATTTGGCATTTTCTGTCCATCCGCCGTCGGACACCTCAACCCGATGTGCGCTATCGCCCTCGAACTCCAGCGGCGTGGTCACATAGTTATCCTATTTGGAGTGCCTGATGCTTTGGATAAAGTATCAGGACTTAACCTCGCAACCGTGGAAATTGGAACATTTGATTATCCCAAGGGGAGCGTCGATTCTGCCTATCGAACCCTAGGAAAGTTAACAGGGAAGCCAGGTCTGAAATTTACGATTGATTTTTTTAAGCGAGAAACACAAATGTTTTTTCGCGAGGCACCACAAGCAATACGTCAAGCCAATATTGATGTACTCATCATCGATCAAATTTCCTCATCAATAGCAACCGTTGCCGATTACCTTGGTTTGCCTTTCGTCACGGTGTGCAATGCAATGCTGATCAACCGTGAGCCAGGCGTGCCGCCCTACTCTACTCATTGGGCTTATTCAACAACACCTTGGGCTCGTTTGCGTAATCGATTAGGGAACGCATTGGTCGATTTGCTCATCCGCGATTTGCGGCAAGTAATTGTTGAGCAGCGCCGCGATTGGAACTTGCCTCCATACCAAAGGCGAGAGGATGCCTATTCGCCGTTGGCCCAGGTGTGTCAACTTCCAGAAGCTTTTGACTTTCCTCGTGAACGCCTCCCGGCTCATTTTCATTATATCGGGCGCTTCCAGGATCCATCGGGGACAGAACCGATTAGTTTTGATAATACCGACTTTCCTTTTGAGCGACTTACTGGCCAACCTCTCATCTATGCCTCCTTGGGCACACTGCAAAACCAACGCCCAGAAATCTTTGAATGTATTGCAAAATCCTGTTTGTCATTGGATGTTCAGCTTGTTATCTCCCTAGGCAATCCGCAAGCGCCACCAATTGATCTTCCTGGCAATCCCATCGTTGTGCCATTTGCGCCCCATCAAAAACTAATTGAGCGTTCAAAAGTTGTCGTTACCCATGCAGGGATGAACACCGTCTTGACTGCCCTCGGTTGTGGTGTGCCGCTTGTGGCAATCCCCATCACGAATGAGCAACCAGGGATTGCCTCACGGTTGGCACGAACAAAAGCCGGGAAAATGTTGCAACTCAGCAAGCTTAATGAAATAACACTTCGCACAGCGATTACAAAAGTTCTTTCTGATTCCAGCTACCGCATCAAAGCTCAGCAACTACAAAAGACTATTCAGGCATCAGGTGGAGTCGATCGGGTCGCCGATATAATTGAAATGGCCGCTCAAACACGACAACCTGTGTTGGCTTAAACCGTTTGAGGGGGCCAACGCCCTACTTGCCGAATCCAACGGACCCCATGGCACATCGATGGTGCATCAAGGGCGGCCACAAACGCTTCCCACTGCTCTGGATCCAAATGGAAGCTCTGCCGATCGGCCAGCGTTGCGGCCGCACTGGCCAGGGCGCTCTCCAGCACGAAGTCAGTGACGCTGCGGTTCGCTACGGCTGCGGCCCGCTGCAGGGTTTGCTTGGCACCTGGTGTCATCAGAGGTTCTGCTGGGTGTGTTTGCCGCGGCGAACAGCCAGCCGACGCCTCAGACACCGCGACCAGCCAAAGGCTACCGATGCACCAATCACGGGCAAGGGGCCAGGCACGGGCACTGGGGCGAAGTAGGCGTTATCGATCGAGAATGCGTCAACTGTTTGCAAGGGATTGCCGAAAATTACGTTGGAGAAAGGAACCGTGCCGATCACTCCCAAAAAGCCATTTTGTCCGCCGAGCGCAGTGTTGACAGTCAGGGTCTGCAGGCCCGTGCCATCAAAATCACCGCCTAGGCTGAGGCGATTGGAACCTGCGCCGATGAAGTCGGCACCAAAGGCAATCACGGGAACGGGGAAAGCCCAGCTGATGCTATTTGAGGCTGTAGCCGCTGCTCCGGCCTGGACGGCGTTGTCATACAGGCCGGCGGTCAAAATGCCAACGCTGTTGTTGTAAAATGAGTTGGGAAGGGTGATCGGACCGGAATTGGTGGAGATGATGCCCGATGCGAGTGTGATCGACTGGGCAGAGGGTATGGGCGTACTGAAGGTATCTGTCGAGATGATGTAGTTAAAAAGGGCTGACTGCCAGGATGGCAAATCGGTGTAGACGGTATAGGCCTGAGCAGGGCTGGACAGAGTGATCAAGGCTAGTCCAGTTGCGAGAGCGAATCCCGGGGTCTTGATGATGGCGCTCAACATAGCGATGTTTCAGGAAAGTTTTTGATACTCATCAGACCCTATGACGCCATGAAGAAGGATCAAGGAGATTAGGAATTTCTTAACAGTTCTGGGAGATTGCACATAGTGAACCCGGCTGCTTGACGAAGGTTTGTCATGGCTTAGCGATTTGATAATGGCGAGCTGACTGAGAGATTTGCAGGTAAGTTTGCCAAAGCTTTTCAAATTTTACGCCGTACCGGCGATTCAATCAATTTTTTGCCCGTTCTTTTTCGGATTTTGACATCTACATCTTTAACTTAACCATAGTAAAATAGCCACCAAAGATCCTCTGCTGCGCCACCCCGCGTTCGCTGCCTGTCACTCAAGGATGGTCATTAGCCACCGCCCTCAAACCTCACGCCTACGCCCTTGGCATCTCAGGTTCAGCGACCCTTTGCCAATGCCCCCATCCAGCCAGCGGGGGGTGGAGTGGACAAACAACCCTCCGGGCCTGCCCCACACCCCCCCATCCGCCATGATTACTCCCTCCCCATACCCCCTGCCGTCGTGAGTGTTTCAGATCGCATCGGCGAGATCCACCGCGTTACCGGCGAAACCGATGTGCGGGTGGCCCTCAACCTCGATGGCAGCGGCCGCTGCCAGGTGGCTACCGGTGTGCCCTTCCTGGATCACATGTTGCACCAGCTCGCCAGCCACGGGCTACTCGACCTGGAGATCACTGCCAGCGGCGACACCCATATCGATGACCACCACAGCAACGAGGACGTGGGCATCGCCGTCGGCCAGGCCCTGGCCCAGGCCCTCGGCGATCGCCGTGGTATCCAGCGCTTCGGCCATTTCGTGGCGCCCCTCGATGAGGCGCTGGTGCAGGTGGCCCTGGATTGCTCCGGTCGGCCCCACCTTTCCTACGGCCTGAAAATTCCAGCCCAGAGGATTGGCAGCTACGACACCGAACTGGTCAAGGAATTTTTTGTGGCCGTCGTCAACAACAGCGGTCTCACCCTGCACATCCGCCAGCTCGATGGCGTCAATTCCCACCACATCGTCGAGGCCTGCTTCAAGGCCTTTGCCCGCGCCCTGCGGCTGGCGGTGGAAATCGATCCCCGCCGCGCCGGCTCGGTGCCAAGTAGCAAGGGTGTGCTGGAGCGGGCCGGGGCTTAGCTGTTGCCGCCGCGCCCAGCCAGGCATGTGGCATCAAGGTGCCACATGCCCAATCGAGCCAGCTCTGGCGAGCCAGCTCAGGCCAGGAAGCTGTTGGCCACGGCGATGCCCACCCGGAGGCCTACATCAAAGGAATCGGTGCAGGCCTCGCGGATGTGCACCCCTCCATACACCCGGCTGATCGCATCTTCAAAACCAGCCTCATAGAAGCTGTTGCGTTGGATGCCGTTATCGTTGAAGCCATCGAAATAGCGGGTTACTCCCGGCAGCTCCTGGGATGCGGCTGAGAAGTTCACATTGTTGCCAAAGAAACCCGTCATCACACCGGCAAAGGCACCTCCCATGGCCGAATGGCCCGAGATGTAATCAGGAAAGGGCGGGGAATCGACGCCGTTAATCGAAGACAGAAGCGAGTGCCACTCGGTATCACGCACCGTGGAGGCCACGCCATCAAGATCTGAGAAGGCGCCGGTGATCAGGTCGTAAGGACGGGGTTGCACCACCTCGTACTTGGCTTTCCAGGCACAGATCACAGCATCGGCCAGGGCTGTGTTCAAGCAGGCCAATAATTTGGCGTTCTGATTCATAGAGATGCCCTGCTTGGCCGCCACGTCCATGGCAATGTCGATCAGCTGGCCGTAGGGCCGGAAGGTGTCGGAGCGGTCGTAGGCCCAGAACAGGGCGATTTCGGTTTGCTCAGCGGTGCGCAGCGAGGTGGTGATTGCGGTGCTGGCCAGGCCACCGTATTGGCGCACTTCGTTGAGCTGCTGGGCGTAAAGATCGAGATTGACATCGGGCCGGGCCTGCAGGCCATCGGGCTGGTAGGCGCTGGCGCTGCTGATCACCCAGGGGGTAACCGAGCCCCAGTTGCAACCAATGGCGGCGCCAGCGGTGGGGCCTGATGTTGCCGGCATCCAGACGTAGCCAGGCATCCCGGCGGGGGGGCTATAGGGAGTGTTGTTGCTGGAGCCGTCATTGGCGCGCAGGGCCAGGGCCTGGTTGGCTAGCTGGGCACCAAAGGCAAGGCCGGCATTAATTCTTTGGGCTGAACCACCAATCTCGTCGAGGGATTTGTTGACCTGGGCCGTAATCAGTTCGGTTTCGCCTGGCAGCAGCTGGCTGAGGATTTGCTGGGCCGCGCCCACGATCGCCGCCTGCCGGGATACGCCGGCAGCGGCGGCGACATCGATGCGATAAGGGGCCACCGAATTGCCAAAGGCTGCCACGGTGTCTAACAAAGTGGTTGATAGAAGGGCCATCAACCGGGTGCCGGTGGTGGGGGGAATCCCGGGCTTGCCGTTACTGCCGGCCGATTTGATGGCGTTGAGGGCACAGCTGGTCCAGGTGAGGATCGCATCACTGCCAGCAGCATTGACCAGTGCCACGCTTTGGTTGTTGGCCGTATTGCTGTCAATCACCCCGGCCAGGGGATCGATCCGGGCGATCAGGTTGTAAGAACCCTCCGCTAGGGCAAGGCCGGCTGTTGAGTATTCGAGTTCGAGATTCTTAGTTTGGTTGCTCTTGATGCGCAGCTGGCTGCGGCCGAGCAAAATATCGCTGGCATCGAAGCGATTGTCGGTGGAGGCATATAGGGAAACCCAGGCCCGATAAGTGGGATTGGAGGAGTTGGGGCCCTGATCATTAGAGCTCCCTGGGCCATCGTCGTCATCATCAGAGCCTGAGCCTGAACTACCACCATTGCCGCCAGTAGACACCAAAGTAGCCCCCGTGGCTCGAGCCACGAGTTCTACCTCTCCCTTGTCGCCATTCCATTTAATTGAAGCAGGGTCAATTTCATCAAACGTGATTGAGAAATCAGGCATTGCTGTGATCTGTTGTAGTGAAAAGGCAGGAGTTTGGATTGCGGGAACTGCTTGGATGGCATTGGCACTGAATAAGGCTTCAAATCGCGTTAAGCCGGCGATCGCCAGCCAGCCCCTAACCGAAAGCCAGAGATTGATTGCCAGCTAACCAGGAATTAATTAACAAAACCCGATTGACTAAGAGCCCATTTCCATCCAGCTGCCGCAGCTTGCCTCCGAATCGCACTCAATCTTGAACGTATCATTAAGGCGGTCAAAAATTGCTAATTATGCTTGATTCTGGCGTGAATATGAGTATAAATACTCATTGAGATATGTTTGCAACACTAGGGTTAACGCTGGGTTAACGCTGTTTGCCGCTTAAAACCCTGCACAAAACCCAGCCTTGATGGCTGCGGATTTTGGGTGTCTGCACCTGGCGACCCCTCCCAATGTTTATTGCGAAATGATGCCATCACAATGTTCGAGCTGGCCTTTATTGCCTGCCTGCTTGTTAATCCAGGGAACGGCCAGCCACCTCAGTCCACACCAGCCAACTCTTAAGGCTGCAGTTCAATTTCCCCAGGCCGCCAGGTTTTGTTGAACCAGGGCTCCAGCGGGCCATAGAGCCGCAGAATCATGAACCAGCCCTTGCCGGGAATCGTCTGCACCCAGTTATTTTCAAATCCAGCCGGGGCCTTGGGGCCAAACCACCCATCCACCGAACCATCGGCATTGGTTTTGATGCCATTGTTTTGGCTGCTCACACTGGGCGCTTTCTGATCGGTCTGCAGCATCGAGCGGATCTGATTGTCATACACAATTACCGACCAGAAATCCTTCACCGGGATATTTGGGGGGAGGCGCAGCCGGTAAGTTTTTGCCGCCGTAGAAGGGGTGCCATTGGTTGAACCAAGAAATTTATGGATGATTTACGATACTATTCACTCAGCTGTCAACATCTCGATTCCCATCTGCTGCCACCTGGAAGACCGGTTTAATGCATCAAGACAGATTAAGCATCGCCCATTATCGTGTCAAAAATTTTCTTTAGATTTGAAGAAGCTTTACATTCTGCTGCTGGCTTTCGGCCTGGCGCCAGCGGCGATCGCCAGCCCCAATGCCGCGAGCTCCATCAAGGCAGCTAAACCGGCGAGCCTTCCAACGGACTGGCTTCAGCCCATAACCCTCGCGGCGGATTCCATTCCTGGGCACTTAGTCCAGGCAAAGCCCCAGGACAATCCAGCGATGCCGGCAGCGCCGAGTGACGTTCCCAGCGAATCTCGGCAGACAGCAGACCTCGCAAAGGAGGCCCAGAACCCGATCGCCAATCTGATCAGCCTGCCCTTTCAGAACAATACCAACTTCGGCCTCGGCCCCCAGGACCAGCGAACTCAGAATGTGCTCAATATTCAACCTGTGATACCGGCGCCCCTTAGCAAGAATCTGCTGCTGGTCACCCGCACAATTGTTCCCTACATCTATCAGCCCACATCTGCCACTGGCAATGAGGGTGACTTTGGCTTCGGCGACATCAATCCATCGTTCTTTTTTGTGCCACGAACGAAAAGCAACATCACTTGGGGCTTAGGTCCCACTGTTGTTTTGCCCACGGCCACCCAGAAATTCACCGGCCAGGGCAAATGGAGCGCTGGCCCAACCGGTGTCGTCCTGGTCACCACCAAGCGCATGGTGTTCGGCGCTTTGGCGAATAATGTCTGGTCCTTTGCTGGTTCTAGCGATCGTCAGTCAGTTAACCAGTTCTTGCTGCAGCCATTCTTTAATTACAACTTTTCCAAGGGGTGGTATCTAACGACATCGCCGATCATCACCTCCAACTGGGAAGCTGCCAGCGGCGATGAACAATGGACCTTACCCCTCGGCGGTGGCTTTGGCCGGGTGTTCGCAATCGGCGACCAGAAGGTGAATGCCTCGCTGCAAGCCTTCGTGAACGTGGTCAAACCAGATTTAGCTGGCGATTGGACCCTGCGGGCGCAGTTCCAGTTCCTCTTTCCCCGCTGAATTGCAACGTCCACCATCCTCAATTCGACTGCGCTCATCTGCGCTAATCGTTGCCAGTTGCGATCGGGATATGCCCGTTAAGGCGGGTCTTTGGCCAGCAAACGGCGTTGCCCTTTTGCAACCGCCTAAATTGCTGACTCTTGCCCGTGGCCGATGCATGCCCTGTCCCTGGGCACCTGGTGGATCCACGTCACCTCGGTGCTGGAATGGATCCTGGCGATCATTGCTGTGGAGTCCTTTGGCCGCCGCCGCCAGGAAACGGGCTGGCGCTGGCTGTCCCTGGCCATGCTGCCCGCCCTGGTCAGCGCCATGGCGGCCTGCACCTGGCATCTCTTTGACAACAGCAGCGCCCTCAAGGGGCTGGTGGTCTTTCAGGCCGGCCTGACGGCCTTGGGCAACCTGGCCCTTGCGGCGGCCGCCTTCAACCTGCTGCGCCTGCAACGGCGTCAGATGGCCAGCGGCGTCTCCAGCGATGTCTCCTGAAATTCCCCGCTTGCTCACCTGGCTGGAGGCCGTGGATCCAGCTCCCTTTTTTGTGCTTTCCCTGGTTCCCTATCTCGCTTTTCTCTATTGGGCGGCCAAGGTGCGGGGCTTTCCTAAGCTTGCCCTGCAGGGCTTCCGCATGACCCTGGTCTTCGTAGCAGTCACGATCGCGGCGGCCATCGTCGCCCAGGTGCGCTACGGCAAGTTGCTGGCCGATGTCGATGGCCTCCACGGCGGCGCTGAGGCTTTCTTGACCCTCAGCAATCTGCTGGTGGTGCTGGGCTTCATCCAGTGGCGCTCTGGTGAACAAGTCTTACGGCCGGACCCCCAGGGACCCCGTCCCCCGGAAGATGGGATGCCGGCTTCTGAATCATGATCACCCCCCTTCTGGCCCTGGCTCCCGCCACCATCTCCTGGTCCCCCAAGGTGGCCCTGGTGATGATCGTCGCCAACATCATTGCCATTGCCATCGGCAAGGCCACCATCAAGCAACCCAACGTGGGCCTGCAGCTACCCAGCTCGTCCCTGTTCGGGGGCCTCAGCCACGGCGCCATGCTCGGCACCATCAGCCTGGGTCACATCCTTGGCATGGGTGCCATCCAGGGCCTCGCCTCCCGCGGCGTGCTCTGAAAACGCCTGCTCTGAAAACGCCAGGGCCATCGTTAAAAAAGCCGGGCCCAAGGGCCCGGCTTTTTGATGGGAGTGCCGACCACCCCCGAGAAGGCTTCGAGGCAATCAACAATTCAAGCCGGTAACGGCTGACGCCCCGCTAGGCGGTCGGCTTCCAGGGGCACCCCGAATCGCTCCAGAATGCGATCGGCCATCTGGGCTGGGGTCAACCCCAGGCTCTGCTTGCTTTCCTCCGGGCTGGCATGGTCAACAAGCATGTCGGGGATGCCGATGCGGAAAATCGGCACCAGCACCTGGGCGTCGTTGCAGGCCTCCATGACGGCGGCGCCAAAACCACCGGCCAGGCAGCCTTCCTCCATGGTGACAACCCGACCGATGCGGCGGGCCAGGGGCAGGATCAGGTCCGTATCCAAAGGACGGACAAAGCGGGCATTAACCACCGTGGCCCGTACTCCCTTCTCCTGCAGCAGCCCGGCCGTGGCCATCGCCGGCGCCACCATCGAGCCATAGGCCACGATCAGCAGGTCATCGCCATTGGTGAGCAGCTCGGCGCGGCCAATCTCCAGGGGTTGCCAACCCTCTTCCATCAGGGGCACGCCCTCGCCTTCGCCCCGGGGGAAACGGATCGCGCAGGGGCCGTCGTGGGCGATGGATGTCACCAGCATGCGCTGCAGTTCGGCCTCGTCCTTGGGGGCCATCACGGTGAAGTTGGGCACCGCCCGCAGATAGCTGATGTCGTACTGACCCTGGTGGGTGGGTCCATCGGCGCCGACGATGCCGGCCCGATCAAGGACGAAGGTGACCGGCAGCTTCTGAATGCCCACATCGTGGATGAGCTGGTCGAAGGCCCGCTGCAGGAAGGTGCTGTAGATCGCCACCACCGGCCGCAGCCCCTCACAAGCCATGCCGGCGGCCATCGTTACGGCGTGCTGTTCGGCGATGCCGACATCGAAGTATTGATTCGGCAGGGCCTTCTCCAGCAGATCCAGGCCCGTGCCCGTTGCCATGGCAGCCGTGATGCCTACCACCCGCGGATTGTGCTCACAGATCTTCACCAGGGTCTGGCCAAAAACCTTGCTATAGCTGGCCGGCTTCGGTTTTGTGGAGGGGTAGGCCTTGCCCGAGGCCAGGTCGAAGGCGGATTGGGCGTGGTAGCCCACCTGGTCCGCTTCGGCATAGGGATAACCCTTGCCCTTGGTGGTGGCCACATGCACCAATACCGGCCCATCCACCCGGTGGGCGGCCTGGAAGGTGCGCACCATCTCGGCGATGTCGTGGCCATCGACCGGGCCCACGTAGGTGAAGCCCAATTCTTCAAACACCGCGCCCAGCTTGGGCACGGCCAGACGGCGCATGCTCTCTTTGAGGTTGCGCAACTCGGCGGGCAACTCCCCGTGCAGGAAAGGCAGGTGCCGAATCGCCTCCTCCGCGTTGCCCGAGAGGAACTGCACCGGCTTGCTCAACCGCATGCGATTCAGGTGGGTGGACAAGGCTCCCACCGGCGGGGAGATCGACATGTCGTTGTCGTTGAGGACGACAAGAATGCGGGTGTTGGGCAGGTGCCCGGCATGGTTGATGGCTTCAAGAGCCATGCCCCCGGTGAGGGCGCCATCACCGATGACGGCCACACAACGGAAGCTTTCACCGCGTCGATCCCGGGCCAGGGCCATGCCCAAGGCCGCCGAGATGCTGGTGGAGGCATGGCCTGCCCCGAAATGGTCGAAGGGGCTTTCGCTGCGCTTCAAATAGCCGGCCACGCCGCCCTTTTGGCGCAGGGTATGGAAAGTGCTGTAGCGACCGGTCAGTAATTTGTGGGGATAGGCCTGGTGTCCCACATCCCAGACCACCCGGTCTTCATCCAGGTTCAGGGTCTGGTATAGGGCCAGGGTCAGCTCCACCACTCCCAGGCCGGGCCCCAGATGGCCCCCGCTGGTCGAAACCACCTCCAGATGCTTCTCACGGATCTGGGCGGCGATACGCTCAAGTTCTGCGGTGCTCAGGCCCTGCAGCTGATTCGGATGGCTCAGCTCGCTGAGGTGCATGCGGCCACAGACAGAAGCAGCCAATCTACGCCCGCCAATGGGGCAGCTGTCATTCCCTTAAAAGAGGGTTCCCGGCTTGTCACACTGGAACCACTTCCCCGACCTTTTCCCCCCAGCGGCGTGTCCGAAGACCCCACCTACCTGCAGCGCATCCTGCGCGCCCGGGTCTACGACGTTGCGATTGAATCGCCCCTCGATCCGGCCCCCAACCTCTCGGCCCGGCTCGGCAACCGGGTCCTGCTCAAGCGGGAAGACCTCCAGCCCGTCTTCAGCTTCAAGCTGCGGGGGGCCTTCAACAAAATGGCCGGCCTCAGCCGGCAGGAACTGGATCGGGGCGTGATCGCCGCCAGCGCCGGCAACCATGCCCAGGGGGTGGCCCTGGCGGCCCAGCGCCTGGGCTGTCAGGCGGTGATCGTGATGCCCGTGACCACCCCTGCCGTCAAGGTGCGCTCGGTGGCCACCCGCGGCGCCGAGGTCGTGCTGCACGGCGACACCTACGACGAAGCCTGCCAGGAGGCCCACCGGCTCCAGGCCGAGCGGGGTCTCTGCTTCATCCACCCCTTCGACGATCCGGAAGTGATCGCCGGCCAGGGCACCATCGGCATCGAGATCCTGCGCCAGTGTTCCGAGCCGCCGGATGTCATCTACGTGGCCGTCGGCGGGGGTGGGTTGATTGCCGGCATCGGCGCCTATGTCAAAAGCCTGTGGCCCCAGGTCGAGCTTGTCGGCGTTGAACCCGTCGATGCCGATGCCATGACCCGCTCCCTGGCCTGCGGCGAGCGGGTGCGGCTTGAGCAGGTGGGCCTGTTCGCCGACGGCGTTGCCGTCAAGCAGGTGGGCGCCCTCACCTTCCCCCTGGCTCAGCTCTATGTGGACCGCATGGTGACGGTGGACACCGATGCCATCTGCGCGGCCATCAAGGACGTCTTTGAGGACACCCGCTCGATTCTCGAACCCGCCGGCGCCCTGGCCGTGGCCGGCATGAAGGCCGATGTCCAGGCCCGGGGCCTGCGGGGGCTCACCTTGGTGGCGGTGGCCTGCGGCGCCAACATGAACTTCGAGCGTCTGCTGTTCGTGGCCGAACGGGCCGAAATCGGCGAACAGCGGGAGGCTTTCCTGGCGGTGAGCATTCCCGAGCAGCCCGGCAGCCTGCGGCGTTTCTGCAGCCTGCTGGGCGGCCACAACCTCACCGAATTCAGCTACCGACTCGCCGATCCTCGCGTTGCCCATATTTTCGTGGGGGTGCAAAGCCGCGATCCCGGTGACACCAGGCAGCTGATTGCCGATCTGGAGGCAGGCGGCTTCGCCTGCCTGGATCTCAGCGGAAATGAGCTGGCCAAACTGCACTTGTGCCACATGGTGGGCGGCCGCCTGGGCGCCGCAGCCGTAAAGGCCCCTGAGGTGGGTCAGGAACGCCTCTACCGCTTCGAATTTCCCGAAAGGCCCGGGGCCTTGATGGCCTTTGTCTCAGCCCTGCATCCCAACTGGAACATCAGCATCTTCCACTACCGCAATCACGGGGCCGACGTAGGCAGCATTGTGGTGGGAGTTCAGGTTCCTCCTGCTGAAACCAGCGACTGGGAGCATTTCCTCGCCCAACTGCCCTATCAGCACTGGGAGGAGACAGACAACCCAGCCTACCGACTGTTTCTCGGCCAACAAGATGGCTTGCCGGCGCCGGCGCTTGCTGCGGGGACAACCTTGGGCCTGCGATAACTTGCCATCAATGTGGAGCTGGAGTTCTGATGTCCGGCGAACCCTCGCCCCGGGAGGCCAGCCCAATCACGCCCCTGGCGGCAAGCTTCGGCCTATCACTTCCTGCCCGACTTGAGGCCATTCTCTATTTAAAAGGCCGTCCCCTCAGCCTGGCGGAATTGGCGGATATTGCCGGCATCGATCGCTCGCAGGCGGAACTTGCCCTGATCACCTTGATGGCGGATTACGCCCACCGGGATACCGCCCTGGAAATCCATCAGGAAGGGCCGCGTTACAGCCTGCAGCTCCGCTCCAGTTTGGCGGAACTGGTGCAGGATCTGTTGCCCCTCGATCTCTCCACCGCCACCCTGCGCACCCTGGCCACCATTGCCCTCAAAAAGCGCATCCTCCAGTCCGACCTGGTCGAGCTGCGCGGTTCGGGCGCCTACGACCACATCAAGGAGCTGTTGGCCCAGGACTTCATCGAACGCAAACGGCAAAGCGACGGTCGCTCATTTTGGCTGAGCCTAAGTGAAAAATTTCATCGCACTTTTGCGATCCGTCCCGAGGAGGTTGCCAAGGCTGCCCGACCGGCGCCGGACAGCACTGACACTCCGTCTTAGAATCCCACAATCACCAGTCTCCTTGGTTCCATGCCGATCTTCAGTCAGCTCGTGGACGTGCTGGCGCGGACCTTGATGATTTACTCGGTCTTCCTGCTGATCCGGGTGCTGCTTAGCTGGTTTCCCAACCTGGATTGGGCCAGCAACCCCATCCTCAGCGGCCTCAGCTCGATCACTGACCCCTATCTCAACCTTTTTCGCGGCCTGATCCCTCCCCTTGGCGGCATTGATCTCTCGGCCCTTGTGGCCTTCCTGGCGCTGAATCTGGTGCAGAGCCTGCTCGAACAGGGCAGGATGCTGCTGGCCAGCTCAGGTCTGGGTTGATCTTGCCCTCCTACAGCGAAACCCGCATTCCCGCAAGCGAGTGCAACGATCGAGGGATTGGATCAAATCATTGATTGGATTAACCCATTGATTGGATCAAACCATGGATTCGATCAAGATATGGGTTCGAGCCAATCAAGCCAATCAAGGCAACAGTGCCTCCTCCAGGGGCAATAATTCCTGACCCGGTGCGGCACCAGTTCTTACCGGGGAATTGAACCCCCGTGCCTTGGCGCTGCGCACGCTGAAAGGGCCTGGGGTGCCGGCCGGCACGGCCAGCCTCAGGGCAAAGGGGGACTGGCCTGGGGGAATATCGCCAATGGAGCCAAGCCTGGTTCGATTGGGAAGCACCGGTTCGCCGCTGGCATCCAAAATCAAGGCGAATACATCGGTATCCCGCATCGTGCGAGAGCTGTTGTTGCTGACCTGCCCCCGCAGGGCATAACACGATGCTCCGGAGGGTCGGCGCTGCTCCGGCTGGCTGCCGACGTCCTGCAGCGGGCAAGGGGCGATAGTCACCTCGCTGACACGCATTTCCAGGGCCTGGGCCATGGCCGGAACCCCAAGCCAAAGCCCCAAGAAAAGTCCCAGAGCAGCCAGCAGACGCCCCAGGGGCCAAACCAGCCGTGGCAGAAGATGGGTCACCGCAGCAATCCCTAACCGCAGCAAGGCTAGGGACCTACGCCCAGGGGTGCTATCTCAGCGGCGGTCACCGCTGCCGGCAATCACATCCCGGGCCACCCGGCTGGCCAACTTGGCCAGGTTGGCTTCGGCGATCTCATCGAGACTGAGATTGAGCTCGGTGGCCAATTGGGACACGTACCAAAGCACGTCCCCCAATTCGAGCCTCAGGCCATCCAAGGCGTCCGCATCGAAGTCCCCTGCTTGGTCGCGCAACACTTTTTTCACCTTGTCCGCCACCTCACCCGATTCACCGCAGAGCCCCAGGGTGGGATAAATGGGATTGGCACCGGCATCGGGATAACGGGCCGTTTCCCGGGAGCGCCGCTGGTAAGTGGCGAAGTCCATGGTGAGCCAGGGCCGCAAGAGTCAGGATGGTAGTTTCCGGCACTCATAGTGAACTCCCATGGCCCCGGTCGATCCGATGCGTCGTACCAAGATCGTGGCCACGATCGGCCCGGCCACCGAATCAACGCAGGTGCTGCGCCAGCTGATCGAGGCCGGTGCCACCACCTTTCGCCTCAACTTCTCCCACGGCGACCACGAGGATCACGCCGAGCGCATCAACGCCATCCGCCAGGTGGCCCAGGAGCTGGGGGTGCACATTGGCATTCTCCAAGATCTGCAGGGTCCGAAGATTCGCCTCGGGCGCTTTGAAGCGGGTCCGATCTCCTTGGCCACAGGCGATGCCTTCACCCTCACATCAAGGCAGGTGAACTGCAACCAAGCCATCGCCACCGTTACCTACGACAAACTGGCCGAGGAGGTGCACAATGGCTGCCGCATCCTGCTGGATGATGGCCGGGTCGAGATGGTGGTGGAGCGTGTCGACCAAACCGATCAAAGCCTGCAGTGCCGTGTAACTGTCGGGGGAGTGCTTTCAAATAATAAGGGGGTCAACTTCCCCGATGTGCAGCTCTCCATCCGGGCTCTCACCCCTAAAGATCGCAGGGACCTCGCCTTTGGCTTGCAACAGGAGGTCGACTGGGTCGCCCTCAGCTTCGTGCGCAATCCCTCGGACATGCAGGAGATCCGTGATCTGATTCGCAGCCACGGTTGCACTACACCGGTGGTGGCCAAAATCGAGAAATTCGAGGCGATTGATTCCATCGATGCCATCCTGCCCCTCTGCGACGGCGTCATGGTTGCCCGGGGCGATCTGGGCGTCGAGATGCCGGCCGAAGAAGTTCCTTTGCTGCAAAAAGAACTGATTCGCAAGGCCAACAGCCTGGGCATCCCGATCATCACCGCCACCCAGATGCTCGATTCGATGGCCAGCTGCCCCCGTCCCACCCGGGCCGAGGTCAGCGACGTGGCTAACGCCATCCTTGATGGCACCGACGCCGTCATGCTCTCCAACGAAACCGCCGTTGGTGATTACCCGGTGGAAGCGGTGGCCACCATGGCCCGGATCGCCCGGCGCATCGAGCGCGACTATCCCCGGCGGATCCTTGATGGCCAGATGGCCACCACCATTCCCAACGCCATCAGCCAGGCCGTCAGCAGCATTGCCCGCCAACTCAACGCCGCTGCGATCCTGCCCCTCACCAAGTCGGGAGCCACCGCCCGCAACGTCAGCAAATTCCGGCCCAGTACCCCAATCCTGGCGATCACCAGTGAGGAGACCGTGGCCCGCCAACTGCAGTTGGTCTGGGGCGTGAACCCCCTGCTGATCCCCGAACAACGCTCCACCGCCAGCACCTTCACCCTGGCCATGGGGGTGGCCCAGCAGAAAGGCCTATTGCGGGAGGGCGATCTGGTGGTCGAAACCGCCGGCACCTTGGAAGGGGTCAGCGGCTCCACCGATCTGGTCAAGGTGGGCATCGTCTCGGCGGTGCTCGGACGCGGGATCGGCATCGGCACGGGTTCGGTGAGTGGCAAGGTGCATCTGGCCAGCTCCCCCGAGGAGGCGGACCGCCTCGTAAACGGTGAGATCCTGGTGGTGCGAGAAACCAATGCCGCCTATCTGGACGCAATCCGCAAAGCCAAAGGGGTGATCGTGGAAGAAGAAGGGCGCCAGAGCCACATGGCGTCCATCGCCGAACGGCTCGGTGTGCCGGTGATTTTCGGCGTCGCCAACGCCACGGTGGATCTGCGTCAGGGCGAAATTGTCACCCTCGAATTGCTGCATGGGGTAGTCCATCGCGGCACCTAGAACCTCCACAGGAGCCCCCACAGCCCCCTCCCAGCACCCATCCTGTATGGGACCGCTGTGATTCCCATGCCCCGCCGTCTGCCCCTGCAGGAAACCATCGGCATGGCCCTGACCACGCTCCAGGCCAATCGGCTGCGCAGCCTGCTCACCATGCTGGGCATTGTGATCGGCAATGCCTCCGTCATCACCATGGTGGGGCTCGGCAAGGGGGCCCAAAATCTGGCGGAAGGCCAACTCAGCACCCTGGGGGCCAATGTGCTGTTTGTGGTGCCAGGCCGCAATGACACCAGACGCCAGGGCATTGATTCCCCCAAAACCCTGGTGCTGGAAGACGCCAAGGCGATTGCGGAACAGGTCCCGAGTGTGCGCCAAGTGGCCCCCCAGATCACCCTCAGCGAGGTGGTTCAATCCGGTTCGTTGAGTGCCACCGCCACCATCTCCGGCGTGACACCCGAATTTCTGCCTGTGCGCAGTTTTGAGATGGCCCAGGGCCGTTTCATCAACGCCAACGACATCTCCGGCGCCCGCATGGTCACGGTGATCGGTCCGGATCTGCGCGACAAACTGTTACCCGCAGGTGAGGCCATCGGCCGCCAGCTCCGCATCCGCGATCAATCCTTTGAAGTGATTGGCGTATTGCGGGCCAAGGGGGCAGTTTTCGGCTCCAACCAGGACGAGGCGGCCTATCTGCCCCTGACCACCATGGTGAGCCGCCTCAGCGGCCGCGACCCGACCTACGGGGTCAACCTCAGTTTCATCAGCGTGGAGGCCATCAACGAAAACAGCACCGGGGCCGCCGCCTTCCAGATCACCAATTTGCTGCGCCAACGCCACCGCATCTTGGGGGAAGATGATTTCGCCGTGCGATCCCAGAAGGATGCCCTGGCGATCGTCGGCAGGATCACCGGTGGACTCACATTGATGCTGGCCGCCATCGGTGCCGTATCCCTGCTGGTGGGCGGCATCGGCATCATGAACATCATGTTGGTGTCGGTGAGTGAGCGCACCGAAGAAATCGGCCTGCGCAAGGCCCTGGGGGCCCGGCCCAGTGACCTGCTGCTGCAGTTTCTGGTCGAATCGCTGGTGCTGGCCAGTCTGGGTGGGGTGATTGGCAGTGCCCTTGGTTTGGGCACTGTTGCCCTGGTGGCAACATTTACGCCCCTGCCGGCCGCCATCGAAGCCAGCACGGTGCTGACCACTGTGCTCTTGTCAGGATCGATCGGCCTCTTCTTTGGCGTGGTGCCGGCCCGGCGGGCGGCGAGCCTCGATCCGATCGTGGCCCTCCGCAGCCTCTGAGCCAGGCAAAGCCAGCCCATCGAGTCTCCGACTTGCGTGCCACAGGCGCGCAGCATTGGCAAGACTTAAGGTTGAAAAAATCCTTAAGCCCGCAGAAAAGTCTCCTTTGCAACCAAACCCCAGTAGGCACTAATGGCTAGATAGTCATCCACTGAAGCCGAAGACGTTGGAGCGGACCGCCCTTTCTGATCTGGAGACCACCGTTCTGGAGATTGAAGCGGAATCTGGCGTCGGGGACCTCGTCTGCAGTTACCGCAATGGTTCAGATCGCATGGTGATCTTGCGTTGCCTGGGACCTCAAGGATTTTTTCTCGAACGGGTGGTGTTTCCCTTCGAAATGCTTAATTTCGCCTGTCCCAAGGACAGCGAAGTCAAGATTTGGACCCATGGCCTGGGCGGTCCCGAATTGGTCGAGGCACTCTTGGCCGATGACCTGATCCTGGATCCAGTACCGCCAAGCTTGGTTGAGGATGCTCGCTTCGCTCCCGGATTGACAGGTGACTTGATCGAGTCCGACCCCAGTTCCCCCTGGTTGACCAGCCTCTGAAGACAAACCCAGGCGTAAGCGGATGGCTCCGGGTTGCCTTTACACTTGTTCAAAATCGCTTGGACCCAATGAAGCAGCGCTGGCGCTTACTTGCTCTCTGGGGACTGCCACTTCTGCTGGCGGCGTTTTTGGGCTGGCAAATCCTCTCCGGTGGTGCCTCCCGGTTTCGACCCACTACCAGCGCTGCCGATGGCACGGTCGAAGCAAGCTCTCTCGCCAGTGGCCGCAACACCGCCGTGGCCCGCATGAGCTACGGCCGTTTCCTTGATTACGTCAAAGCGGGCCGGGTGACCTCCGTGGATATCTTTGATGGCGGTCGCACCGCCGTTATCGAAGCAGTCGACCCTGACCTGGACAACCGGGTGCAACGCTTGAGGGTCGACCTGCCCGGCGTGGCACCCGAACTGGTCAACAACCTCAAGGAACAGGGCATCAGCTTTGATATCCATCCCCCCCGCGCCCCTTCCCCGGTGCTCGGCCTGCTGGGCAATCTGCTTTTCCCCCTCCTGTTGATCGGCTCACTGATCTTTTTGGCCCGCCGTTCCTCCGGCATGCCCGGTGGCCCTGGCCAAGCGATGCAGTTCGGCAAGACCAAGGCCCGTTTCCAGATGGAGGCTGAAACCGGTGTCAAGTTCGCCGATGTGGCCGGAGTCGAAGAGGCTAAACAGGACCTTGAGGAGGTCGTCACCTTCCTCAAGACCCCCGAGCGCTTCACCTCTGTGGGGGCCAAGATTCCAAGGGGAGTGTTGCTGGTGGGCCCCCCAGGTACGGGCAAAACCCTGCTTGCCAAAGCCATCGCTGGTGAGGCGGGAGTTCCCTTCTTTTCGCTTTCGGGCTCCGAATTTGTCGAAATGTTCGTGGGGGTTGGCGCCAGTCGGGTGCGTGACCTTTTCAAGCGAGCCAAGGAAAACAGCCCTTGCCTGATCTTCATCGATGAAATCGATGCGGTGGGCCGGCAACGGGGCGCCGGTATTGGCGGCGGCAACGACGAACGGGAGCAGACCCTCAACCAACTGCTCACCGAGATGGATGGCTTTGAAGGCAACAGCGGCATCATCATCATCGCCGCCACAAACCGCCCCGATGTGCTCGATTCGGCCCTGATGCGTCCCGGTCGCTTTGATCGCCAAGTCAGTGTTGATGCTCCTGACATCAAAGGTCGCCTTTCGATCCTGAAAGTCCACAGCCGCAATAAGAAACTCGCCGAGGCCGTCTCGCTCGAAGCCATTGCGCGCCGCACTCCCGGCTTCACCGGTGCCGACCTGGCCAACCTGCTCAACGAAGCTGCCATCCTCACCGCCCGCCGCCGCAAAGAGGCCACCACCATCACCGAAATCGACGATGCGGTCGATCGGGTGATTGCGGGCATGGAGGGCAAGCCCCTCACCGATGGTCGTAGCAAGCGGCTGATTGCTTATCACGAAATTGGCCATGCCTTGGTGGGCACCTTGGTGCGCCAACACGACCCGGTCCAAAAAGTCACCCTGATTCCCAGGGGCCAGGCCCAGGGACTTACCTGGTTTGCGCCCGATGAGGAGCAGAGCTTGGTGAGCAAGGCCCAATTACGGGCCCGCATCATGGGGGCCCTGGGCGGTCGCGCCGCTGAAGACGTTGTCTTTGGTCATGCCGAAGTCACAACCGGCGCCGGCGGCGATATTCAACAGGTGGCCTCGATGGCCCGTCAGATGGTCACCCGTTTCGGCATGAGTGACCTGGGCCCCCTTTCCCTGGAAGCCGGCAACCAGGAGGTTTTTCTGGGCCGCGATCTGATGACCCGCAGTGACGTTTCCGACGCCATCGCCAACCGCATCGATGGCGCCGTGCGCTCGATAGTGCAGGACTGCTATACCGAAACCGTGGCCCTGGTGGCATCCCAAAGGGACTGTATGGATCGGTTGGTGGAATTACTGATTGAGAAGGAAAGCCTAGATGGTAATGAATTGCGCCAGATTGTATCTGAATATACAACCATTCCAGAGAAAGATCGCTTCTCGCCCCTGCTTGATGAGGAACAGGCCCCACAGCCCCAGGAACAACCTCTAGCTGCTCTCTAAATAGAACTCAATTCCAGTCTGGTCTCCCTTCAGGAGTCAACAATATTAAAAAGCCTGTCATTTCTTTTAAGAAATGACAGGCTTTTTTGCTGAAATAAAAATTTGTCGGCGGTATCAAACCGGCTTGATTGGTCTTTTGTCGATCACTTTGTCAATCAGGCCGTAGGCCTTAGCTTCCTCTGGCGACATGAAAAAGTCGCGATCAGTATCCGTCTGGATGCGATCAAGGGGTTGGCCGGTACGGTCGGCCAGCTCCCGGTTCAGCTTGTCTTTGAGATAAAGAATTTCATCGGCCTGGATGCGAATATCACTGGCCTGGCCCCTGGCACCGCCCAAGGGCTGGTGGATCATGATGCGGGAATGGGTGAGGCTGCTGCGTTTGCCAGGGGTGCCGGCACAAAGCAGAAAAGCACCCATGCTGGCGGCAAGTCCGACACAAACCGTCTGGACATCTGGCTTGATGTGCTGGATCGTATCAAAAATGCCGAGGCCGTCATAGACAGAGCCACCGGGGGAATTGATGTAGAGGAAAACATCTTTTTCAGGGTCTTCCGCTTCCAAAAACAACAATTGCGCCACCACACGATTTGCTGACTCGGCGGTCACGGGCTCACCTAGAAAAATGATTCGCTCACGCAGCAGGCGTGAATAGATGTCAAAGGCACGCTCTCCCCGACCCGACTCTTCGATCACGATCGGGATCATGGCAACCATGGCGGCAAATTGACACCATCCTACCCGGGCTGCTTACCCCCGCGGCCGACTCCCTGGCCCTTGGGCAGCAACGGCCCAGGGGCCAACCTCAGCTACTGGGTTCCGCAGCGCTATGGTCGCAGCATTCGGAAGGCCAATCCTCGTGAGCGCCGCTCTCACAGTTGCCGACAGCAAACGCGCCTTTCATGGCGCCTTTTCCCATGTGATCAGTCCGCTTTACCGCCGGATGATCGATGAGTTGCTGGTCGAACTGCATCTACTCAGCCATCAGCGTGGTTTTCAAGGCGATGCGCTGTTCGCCACTGGATTGGTCCAGGTGTTCGACAGCTTCTCCCGCAATTACCGACCGGAAGACCAGCGCCAACCCCTGTTTGAGGCCCTCTGCGCCTCATCCGGGTTTGATGCCGCCGAAATCCGTCGCCTGCACGACCAGGCCATGGCGGCGATGGGCCACCATTCGGTGCAGGAAGTGAAGCAATGGATCGACAACGAGGGGGCTGGATCGCCCGAGCCGGTGGCGACGGCCCTGGCTGCCGTTCGCCGGCCCGATTTCCATTACTCCCGGCTGATGGCCGTTGGCCTGCTCAGTCTGCTGGGCCAGGCCCAGGGCGCCCAAACCCTGGACCCAATGGCATTGCGGCAGGAGGCCCATGACATCGGTGCCTCCATGGGTCTATTGCGCGAGCGCGTCGACAAAGATCTGAGCCTTTATGCCACAAACCTGGAAAAAATGACCCAGGCCGTCGAACTCATGGAGGAGACGGTGGCCGCTGAACGCCGGCGCAGCGAACGCCGTCTGCGCACTGAGCCAGAGTCAGTCCTCCCCGCAGCCGACTGACCGGCACGAAGACCGTCCGGGCCGTTAGTGGTTCGGTCAGGGTCCAGAGCTGTTCACTGCTTCGGACCACGGCGGGCATCTCTGGGGGAAGCAAGCCCAGTTGATCGAGGGCCCGGGGCCTGGCCCGCAGTTGCAAGCTGCGCTCCCGCGGAAAGGCCTGGCTTGGCATCAGCCCGACCCGGGCCGGCGCCGGCCCGAGGAAAAACAACACCTCCGCAGCTTGGCCGCGGGGGGCCGCCAGCCAGCGCCAGCCCCCCACCACCGCCCCATCACTGCGGCGCCAGGCCATGGCCAGGGGATTTACTGGGGGCTTGGGGCCTTGCTGGGCCTGGGGTGTGGTGCCAGCCGCGGCCTGGGGTCCTCCAGGGGTAACGGCGAGCGGGGCGGAAGCCTGCGCGGCTGCTTTGGTTTGGGTCGTTGCCTTGGTCGGTGGCATCGGGCTGGATGGGGCAGCGGCAGCGAGGGCCAAGGGGATTGGCTCGAATCCTTGCTCCCGCAGGGATTGGGCCAGGCGTTGCAGCACCGGCAGCCAGGTTTGGGGAGGTTGCCGCAGGCGCACCTGGAGTTCGAGTGAGGCCTGGAACGGGCCCTGGGGCTGGGGACGCAACCGCAGGCGGAAAGGGGCGAAGCGCAGTCCCCGCAGGCGTTCTGAATCGAGGCCGTAGCGCAGGGCCAGGGGCTCGCGGATCAGTTGCCTCGATAGCAACCCCTCCAGCAGATCCTGCAGGGACCCTCCTTGCACCTGCAGCAGCTCGTCGGGGGGCAAGGGCAAGGCCGCGGCGAGAGTGGTGACTGGGGGGGCCTCGGTGTCCAGCTGGGCCAGCACGCCATCCACCGACGTGGCCTCACCCTGCCAACTCAACCCTCCGGCTTCGAGGCTGAGGGTCAGACAACCTTCCTGAAAGCGCTGCATCAGAGGGGCCAGGGGACCCACCATGGCGCCGAGGGCGGTGGGATTCCAAAACACGGCCTGGTCCTGGCTGAGCCGCTCAAGGCAGCGGCTGTGCAGCCCGCGATTGCGCCGTTGCTGGGGCCTGAGGTTGGCGGCCAGGGATTGGCGCGAGAGCGGATCGGGGGCCACCACCATCAGATCACTCAGCCGCAGGGCTTGGGGAGGCAAGGGTTTGCTGAGCTCAGCTGGCCAGCCGCTGGCCTGGAGCACCAGGAACGGAGCCCCTTGCCCCTCTGGACCCCAGATTTGCCACCAGGGGCGGGTTTGGCGCTGCCAGAGCGCCTCGCCAAGGCCCTCACCCAAGCGTTGCCGCCACAGCTGCGGCAGGCGTCGCCCGGGGGTGGCGGGGAAACTTTGCACAAGACTGGCGCTTGTCATTAGCTGCTCCAGGCCCTCGGCCTTCGGCCTGGGCCAGCGCCAGAGGGCCAACGAGGGCAACAGAAGCAGCAGGGCGATGAGTGAGCTGGTCCAGGGCAATGGGGGCCTGGGCACAGTCGCAAAGGCCATGCGCCGACCTGCATCCAGGGGCGTGGGAGGCGATTGGGCCCGTTTCGTCAAGCGCGCCATGGCATTGGGCCAGCGCCAGGTGAGACGCCTCATCCCTTAGCAACGCTTTGCATGGCGTTAATGAAGCATTCCAAAGCGAATCCCGATGGAATCAGCACGGCCGCTTTTGGATCAGGCTGTCGATCTTGCCATGGCTGCGATAAGCAGCCCCCAATGCTCAGCGACGGTTGCGTACGGCGCTGTCGCGACGGCGCTTGTCCCGCCAATCCACCGCCGAGAGATAAACCACACCACCTGTAACAAACAGCAGCAAAGCTGATGCCACCCCGGCCAGCAGGGTGGAGGTGCTGGGTACGAACTCAGAAATTGATGCTGCCATCACCATTGCGTCCCCAAACCGTCATGGCGATCGAGAAAGTGAAGATGGCGGCGAGGGAGGCCCAACCCAGGGTGATCAGCATGAGGTTGTGTGTTTTGAAACCAAGTGTACCTAGGTTGGGGACCATTGGCTTCCGGCGCTGTGCCATGAGCACCACCCCCACCCTGACTCCCGAACGCACCCAGGCGCGGGAGCAACTGCGCGAGCCCTATCCCCACTTCCGGGTGATCGTGCTCAATGACGACTTCAATACCTTTCAGCACGTGGTGGACTGCCTGGTGCGGCATATTCCGGGCATGGTGCCGGATCGGGCCTGGGAACTGGCGCACCGCATTGACGGTCAGGGTTCAGCGGAGGTCTGGAGCGGTCCCCAGGAGCAGGCCGAGCACTACCACCAGCTGCTTGGCGCCGAGGGGCTGACGATGGCTCCCCTGGAGCGCGCCTGAGCCGACACCATGGGCCGCCTGGTCAAAACCCACAGCACCTACCTGGATGGTTTGATTCCGCTGCTCACTGTGCTCGCCCGCGAAGTGGGAATCAACACGGTGACCCCGGCCGTGATCAGCCGGGTGCGGGGCCGCAGTGAAAGTCTGCGACTGCGGGTGTCGACCCCGATCACGGGTGGATTCAAGGTGGTGGCCAGGCGGGGAGCCAGTGCCCAGGAGGTCTTCGTGGTCACCGATTGGGATCGCCAGAGGCTGCAGGAACGTCTGGACCATCTGGCCGGCTGATCAAGGTGGTGGGGGCGGCCCGTTCGTGGACGGCGGCGGCCGTGAAGCTGGCCCAAGCGCCGCCATCACGGAACCAGCCATCGCCGCCCATGGGCACCAGTTCATCCGGCTCCAGCCCCCAACGCTGGTGCAGATAGGTCCGACAGGCCCCCAGATCCAAGGGCTGCCCGTCCCCTTGAACCAGCGCGAACCGCAGGGCGCGGATGCGCAAGATGCCTCCCTCGGACTCCTGAATCGATTCCTCCAACAGGAAGGTGCGAAAGGGGGTGGCGGGATCGCTTTCGAGGGGGTATTTACGCAGGTAAAGCTGCCGGGCCCGGGGAAACACCGGCCCCGGGGCGCGGCTCAACAGCAGCTCAAAAGCCTTTTGAAAACTGGGCTGGTCAGCGCTCACGGTCAACGCATCAGGGGACATTGGCAGCACACTTGGCTCGCAAACTGCGGGCCATGGCCGCTTCAGGGGGCGGGCCGGCGCTCTGCCAGGGGCCGGAGCCAGGGGTTTCACTGACAACAACGCCGTTGGCGGCAAGGCTGCGGCTGCCGAGATCACGGCGCATCAGAGCCCCTGAGCCGCAATCGAAGGCCAACTGCGAAAGCACCTCCCAGCGGGTGCTGGGGCCCATACCCATCGGTTGGCGATCAAGGCGGCCCAACAGAAACGCCACCTGCACCTTGCCTGCGCCGATGGACTGAAAGCCGTTGTCGATGCCGCCGGGGGGCAACAGCACGCACACCGCAACGGGCCGTTGCTGTACCCAACCATTGCCCTGACGCACCGTGGCGGTGGGACCGGTCTGGGGCCGGCATTGGCTGGACCAGTTCCAGGGCAGAGGCCGGATCGACTCCTGGGCCAGGCTGGCTGGGGCCCAGGTGGCCGAGGCCCCGGCCAAGCAAAAAGTGGCCCCCAGTCCACCGCCAACCCTGATGATCAAGGCCCGGACATCAGACAGGGTCCGGAGCCAACGGGGGGCTCGCATCAAGGGGGTGGGAGGGGGTTCAAAGGGGTGGACCGCCGTGCCGTCTTGCCCCAGTGTTCGACCTGGAGGAACCAGTAGGGGGATCAAGGGCGGGGCGTCGTTTCCAGCTCAAGGCAGGCTTACGTTGCCGTCGCTGCAGACCCCCCGTGTCGAAAGGGAGTCAGATCAGAAACTGTGAAAGGCAGTCACCAACACAGCAGTCCGAAAGCACTGTAAGGGAAGTTTCCCCCCTTAGGGCAAGGACCAGATCGAGCGCACCTCCTGGAGCTTGACCTGGGCCTCCTGCTGCAACGCCGCGTTGCCGCTGGACTCCAGCAACAGGGTGAGGTGGCCCAGCTTGCGCCCGGGACTGCTCTCGCTTTTGCCATACCAATGCAGGTGGGCACCGGGCAGGGCCGCCAGGGCCTGGCAATCGGTCGCGTCGCGCTCTTGCGTGCCGTCCCGCCCTAACAGGTTGACCATCAGGGCCCCGGGCACCAGCGGCTCGGGGGAACCCATGGGTAACAGGGCCGCCAGTCGCAGCTGCTGGCCGAATTGACTGCAGGCACAGGCCTCAATCGTGTAGTGGCCGGAATTGTGGGTGCGGGGGGCGAGCTCGTTGACCTGCAGACCGGCGGGGCCAAAGAAAAATTCGATCGCCAGCAGGCCGACGTAGTCGAGGGCCGTGAGCACGGAGGCGGCGATATTGCGGGCGAAGGCCTCGACGGCGTGGCTGACGGGGGCCGGGAAGAGCACCCAATCGCAGACCTGCTGCTGTTGATGGGTCTGGACAAGGGGATAACAAACGACATTGCCGTGCTGGTCGCGGGCCGCCACCAGGGCCAGCTCCATCTCGAAGGCAACCCGCTCTTCCAACAACCAGCCCGCTGGATCAACGGTCGCCAGCAGCTCTTCCAAGGCCTGCTGGTCGGCAATCGGCAGCGTGCCCTTGCCGTCGTAGCCGCCCCGGCTGGATTTGGCCATCAGGGGGAATTGGAAACCCCGGGGCAGCTCGGGGCGCCGCGGCGCAGCAGCCCCCAAGGCTCCTGGTGGGATGAAAACACCGGATTGGGGCGATTCCAGGGATTCCGGCGGCGCTGGCGGCGGCTCTAGCACCTGCTCCAGGGGACACCAGCGCGGGGTTGGCAGGGCAAGTCTCCGCAGCAGTTCGCGCTGGGCGCGTTTGCTCATCAGGGATGCCAAGGCATCCAGATCGGGGAGGAAGCGAACGCCGGCCTGGCGCAGCCCCTGCAGGGCCTCCAGGGGCACCCACTCATTCTCGAAGGTGATGACCTGGCAGCGGCTGGCCAATGCGGCCGTGGCTTCGACGTCGTCGGGATCTCCCAGAACAACGCTGCTGGCCAGGGCGACGGCCGGATCGCTGGCACTGGCGGCCTGCAGATGCAACTGGAGCCCCAGTTCCGGGGCCTCTTGCGCGAGCATCAAAGCCAGCTGGCCGCCCCCCACCACACCAATGGAGGAGACCGCTGGCGAGGACAGAGAGGCTGGGTCTGGTCGGTCCTGCACCATGGCCGGGCGGCAACCTCCCCATGATGTCCCCCAGCCGGCGACTTGTTATGGGGTGGGTGAAGACCGCTAGCCCACCAGCCGATCGCCACTGACGAGGGAACGCAGCAGGCTGAGCAACAGCACCAGCACGAACAAGGCCAATCCGACCGTGCAGGCATAGCTGATATCCAGCTCGCTGAAGGCCAGGTCGTAAACGTAATAAACCACTGTGCGGGTGGCATCGGCCGGCCCGCCCTGGGTCATCAAAAAGACCTCCTCAAACACCTTGGTGGCGCCGATGGCGGCGATCACCGCCACCAGGGCGACGTAGGGGCGCATCAGGGGCAAGGTGATGTCGAGATGGCGGCGCCAGCCGTGGCTGCCATCGAGGGCCGCGGCCTCATAGAGCTCGGCCGGGATGCCCTGCAGCCCGGCCAGAAAAATCACCATGTAATAACCAAGACCCTTCCAAAGGGTCACCAGCATCACGGCGGGCAGGGCCAGGGCCGGCAGGGTCAAAAAGCCGATCGGGGTGAAGATTGGGCCCAGCAATGCCCCCAACCAGCCATTGATCAGGCCGTTTTCGGCATAGAGCCAGCGGAAGGCGATTGCCGCCACCACCAGCGACACCAACACCGGCGTGTAAAAAGCACCGCGAAACAGGGCTATGCCGGGCAGGGGTCGGTTGACGAGCACCGCCAGGGCCAAAGAACCCAGCACGATCGGCGGCACGATGCCCAGCAGATACAAAAAGGTGGTGACCATGACGCGCCGCAGCATCGGATCGGCGACCAAGCGCCGCAGGTTTGCCGCACCAACAAATTGCAACGGCTCGCCGAGATCAAGGCCGGTGCGGCTGAAGGCCATCACCAAGGCCAGCAGCGCCGGGATCAATACCGAAACCGCCAGCAGGATCAGCGCCGGGGTCAGGAAGGCCCAGGCGGTGAGGCTGCCGGCTCCGGTGCTGGAGGGGGAGGGGGAGCTGGTGGGGTGGGACTCGGGCATTGGAGCATTGTCAGTCAGTACGAGCAGCAGCTGCTTAAGCACCGCACCCACCGCAGGCCGGTGCTCCAGCTGGTAGACACAGAACATCGATCTTGACTTGTACGGCAATTGGCCGTGTGTTATCAACAGGGAAATTGATTATGGCCGCCGAACAAACTTCACGCCTCGAAGCATGCCTACCCGCAGGCATCTACGCCACGTTGAAACGGGCGGCGGAACTGCAAGGGCGCAGCCTCACCGATTTCGTCGTCAGTGCAGCCCACGATGCGGCACAGCGAGCCATTGAGCAGCAAGCCATCCTCCGCTTGAGCGCCGAGGATCAACAGCGTTTTGCCGAAGCCCTGATCCATCCACCAGCCCCGAACGCAGCCCTGAACGAGGCCAAGCGACTGCATCTGGAGAATGTTGAGGTTCGGTGACGCGCTTCGTTTCAGAAGCCCTCGCCAAGCACGAAAATGGTGATTTTTGTAGCGGCCATGACCGCATTGACCGCTACTTCCGCGAGACGGTTTCGCAGGACGTCAAGCGCTGCTACGCCGCCTGCTTTGTCATGATCGAGCACAGCACCGGCAAGGTCGCTGGCTTCTACAAGCTTTCAGCCCACAGCATCCCCCTGAAAGATGTTGACCAAGAACTGGCCAAGAAACTGCCGCGCTATCCCAGTATCCCCGTTGTATTGATTGGCTGGATGGGCAGGGACTTGGCGTTCCGAGGGACGGGGCTCGGCAGCATGCTGCTTTATGACGCCATCGGTCGCGTCGCCAAGGCGCCAATAGGGGCCTACGCGATCTGCGCCGATGCTATTAACGAGGACGCCACTGCCTTCTACACGAAGCACCAGTTTCAACCGCTGGTGAGTCGTCCGCAGACGCTGTTCCTGCCGATGAAGACAGCCCAGGACCTGGTCAGCGGCTAGGGCCTTCGGCCCCGGCGCACGCAGTCGATTAGCGGGTTCGAATAAAGGGGAAAGTAGGATTTCACTCTAGGCGGAGACCGCAATGGTCACTTCAGCATCCGCATCAATCAGCAGTGGCGCATCTGCTTTGAGCGGCCAGAAAAAAGCCCGGTTTGTCCCATTGATCCCGGCACGATTCTGGCGGATTAATGGCAGGAGCTGAACATGTCGGCAGCCGAACTGGCTGGGCTGCTATATGCGCCCTCCAATCGTATGGGAGGGCACCATGCCGTCGAGCTACGTTATCTAAGGGCATCTGTCTAATTGCTGCGACATTGTTCAAACGGGACTCGAATGAAATACAGCGCATCTCTGGGTTGTATCTCCATCCCTCCACGATTCCATGTCCCCCAGCGGGTGAGAAACTTCTTATTGTTTTTGCGTTCTATTGCAATCGCAAAGTTGTTGCGCAATTCACTATAGCAGCCCTCCAGGTCTGTGAGTGTCAAATCGAGTGCTGGCATATCAAAGCGATCAGTTGCCTTATTGATAATAAACAAACCTTCAGGTCCCCGTTGCATCATGACAACAGTGCTGATGTTGGGGAATCTCAATATCGTCTCCTTGACATTCTTGCCCTCGCGCCCACGTTGCACCATGACCTCTCTGAACTTGACTCCGTACTTGATATAAGCTGCTAAAAGGTTGTGTTCGTTGAATACGAGAGGCGTACCACTTTCCCTGGCGAGAACGTAGGAAGTGGCAAGATAGCTGTCGGTGATGTCATCATAAGGATTTATTGCTTTGTCATTTAGCTCTTTAATTGTATCATGATTAGCTCCAAATGTCACACTGCGCGAATCATTCACAGCATTGGCTGGCAAGGAGCGTAGATCTCCACCGAAGGTAAAAATATTTTTCATTGAATTATAAAGCCTGAAGTCGGTAACGGCGGCAATCCAATTGTAGTCTTCTGCTTTTGTATCTTGATCTTCAATTACTTCAAGATAGTTCCAAGCCTGCCCATTGCTTTCACGATTAATAAATTCAATATATTCTTTTACAACATCTTTAGGCATATGCTTGGCGGCGTCGAAGCGAAAACCATCTACTCCTAAGCCAAGCAATTTTCTCAAATGGGATTTTTGCTGGCGTTTTACATTATCTGTGAACTTCAAATCAGGCAAACCACCGAGCCAACAATTGATCTCTGAATTTTGATTGCCATCCTGATAGCCATTGTTATCCGCCACCTCACAGGGCCTTTGTCCTGGGTTCTGGGCTGTGGTTTTAAAATCGTTTGGACTTAGCCCAGGGAAGGTGTTTAGATTCTCAAAACCATCCCCTCCATTAAGATTGGCCATGTGGTTGAAGACCACATCCGCGATTACCTTCATGTTGCAGGAGTGGGCCCTTTTTGTGAGCGATAGTACGTCATTTTCGCTTCCCAAACCTTCAATGATTTTGTAATCAACGGGTTGATAGCGTTTCCACCACTGACCGCCAGGATTTGACTTCTGGGCGGGAGATATTTGCACATGGGTGTATCCCTGTTTTCTCAAATCACAAACAAATCCCTGGATATCAGTATATTTTTGATTAAAGGCGTGAAAGATGGCTATGGGCTGTTCAGCAGACAAGGCACTATCTGTCCCGATCGTGAGGAAGAGGCTTTGGAGTGAAAGAAGGGGGACAAGCCAAAAGCTTTTTGCAGAGCTGCGTCGAATCGCCATCGGAAATACATGATTTAGTCATTAAATTAAGCAGAACGCCCAAGCCTGTCAAACCGTGATACATATTGTAATTACAAGGGAAGCGGTTTTCTGGCCCGCTGATTGCTTTTGCAATAGTTGCTTGGGCGGAGGCCATGGGGACCGCCGCCCGACACTCCTTGACGCATCATGAGCCGCATCAATCATTAGTGGTGCATCCAATGAGGACTTCAGGGATTCACAGATCGGAATCCGCGTCTGGGGTTTGATTCAGGAGGGTAAGGAAGGTTTGAAGTCGGGCTCGATTGATGTCTGAGGGATCGAGCTGGACTCGGGCGGAAAGCACAGCCGTTTGATGGTGGCGCTCAAGGCTCTTTCTTTGGCGTTCATCTGCTTCAGCTTGGCGTTCTCTTGCCATGGCCTCCGGCCGACTGCGTCTACAGCTGCTCTGTTTCTTTCTCGATCAGCTCGCTGTCGTTCCTTACCCGCAAGATTTCGCTCTCTATCTGCTTCGTTCTCTCTTTGCTCCGCTCGATCGCGATCTGATTTTCGCTCATCCGCTGCTCGTAACCGGGATCGCGACGCCAGTTGAGCGTCGTGCCCAAGAGGCGCGCCGTATTGCACGCCCCCAGTAAAAACTGTCGCCAGCGAGGCAACGATGAGGGGTATACCCCATTGCTGGGGGATGGGGATGTTGCGCCCGGCGAAGGTGAGGTGGTCAGAGGAGGAGAACAGGGCGATCAGGCCGAGGGCAAGGCCGCCGATGGCTTGGGTGAGACCGAGGCGATCGAGGGCGGGCCAGGGATGGCAAGTTAAAAGGAATTCTGGCGAAACCGGCGGCTCCTCGCTGCCGGGTGGCGGCCCGGCGGCGCTGGGGGGAGGGGACACGGGGCTGGGGCGGAGACGGGAGGCGGGGGCTCCAAAGGATAAGTGCCACCATTGGGTTCAATTCGTCACAGGCCCCAGTTGCGGCTGAGGTTTCAACCTTCGGGCACGCGGGACACCCTTCCCCGCCTTCAAGGCAAGAAAGGTGCGCCATCACCCCAAGAAATCGCCTGAGTGATCAAGCTGGACTCGGCCCAAAAAACAACCGTCCGTCGGATGCGTTCAAGGCTTTCAACTTTGCGGTCTGTTGCCATGGCCTCCGGTCGTCTACATCTACACTGTGCCTATGCCATTGAGTCTTGCCACCAGGACTGGAGCGGATGGTTTTTGTGGGGAATATAGCGGCCTCTTGTACGGATATTTGAAAGGACATAACGCAGCTCGGCTGAAGCTATATTCGACACCTCCGACCAATGCTTGATGATTTCTAAACTTGAAAGAATCTGCAAATGAGATGCTTCTCGTTGAAAAAAGCTGATCGCCTGTCGATCATCTGTAAGCAGCAGACCGTGATCGATCGCAGCCTCGAACTGATTCGCATCGTCACACAGCTCATCTGTCAAACGTCGAAGAGACAATAATTCACGATCTTTAACTACTTGATTCACGACAACTTGGGCTGGAAGTGACTGCAGGATTTGAACAAAATATCCAGAAGCGCTGAAATTCAACGCACAACAGGCAGCAAGGATCACATGTGAACAGTTGACGGGCATTAGACAGCTCTCAAGATGTCATGCCGGCCGTAATTCAAGGCTAATTATCTCATCATCTATTTCTGGGGAATGATTGCGGAGCTCTTCAGCGATACGGCGGGCTTCAAGCCGGTCGACCTCGAGAAAATCAGCAAAGCAACCTTCGGTGATCTTGCCTTGCTCCAAAGCATCAATCGCTAGATGTTGATAATGAACTGGCAGCTGGTCTGAACGATGCGCAGTTTCTTGCAAACCTAGGTCTTGCTGCACTTTTCTCACTTTGATGCCACGATCCCGCAAGCGATCCCAAGTTCCAGTACGCAGGAGGGCCATGCCTTCCATCCTTAAGGCAAGGGCTTCGAGAGACACGCCGTAATAGTTGGCAAGGGTGAAGAGGTTGGTGGTGGTGAATTTGCCATGGACAGAACTCATGTCATTGAATCTCCTTAGCAAGCCACTTGTGGGCATTAGGAAATACTTTGGAAATGATTCCGCCAATTGTTCACTCTCAGGTCTTCGCTGGTACTGTCCATCGAAATCCAGCACGGGTTTGTGCCTGTGGGCAAGAAAGTGGAGATAGCCATGGGCCATTGACCAGCGCCGACGTTCTTCATAGTGATTTTGATTGATGGCCATGCAAGCGCCAAGCTGCGGGTCATAACTATAGATTTCTGAATACTTAGGCGGCATCTTCAAATAGAAAACTCGAATTCCAACATTGAGCTCTAAGATATCGCGAAGTTGAGGCAGGGGGCCATCTCCCAAGCCAAGCCTTTGGCGCTCTGCGAGGGCGATGTTCTCCGCCGCTGCTTCTAATGGGAGTGTGTTGCACCGATACTCGGGTGGGTAAGTCCGAGTCATGGGGGCATCCATAATCTGTTCAAGCTCCAAGTAATTGCGGCAGAGCTGCTCAAAGTGCTCGATGACTGGGTTGATTTGCAGTTCTTCCTGCTCTTGCCGGTGATAGACAGCGCGGAATTGCACCTCAAATGGCTCAATGGCAGGGGTCGGTCGAACGAAGTCGCTGACGGATCGGCCATAGGCACGTGCAAGCTGGATTAGTTCATTTGGCTTGAGGCGCCGTTCACCTTTTTCAATCGCGACAAGAGTGGTCCTCGCAGCATCAATCACTCTGGCTGCATCGGCTTGAGTCATACCCATTTTCTTGCGCGCCTGCTGCAAAAGATCACCCAGTCTTCGGGGATCAATGCTGTCCAATACGTTTGCAGTAGTCATCGATTTAGCAATCCTTTTCGGATGGAAAGCTGGGATGTGTGATCTACAACACTGGAGTTATCTTTTCGCCCGAATTGTTCTGATAGCGATGGTATAACAAGATCCCATTCGGATACATAAGACTGAAACAGGAGGATAAGTTGATGTTTCTGCTTTAAGTGAACCCGATGCGTGTCCACATTTGCGAGCACCATTTCGTGGTAATGACCATCCACTTGGCTGCTTAGGTCATCAATCTGGCGACTAATCCTGGCCGCTTTAAGGTTATTTGAAAACTCTAGTGGCCCTATTTTTTGAGAGATTAAATCAGAAATATAGCGTGCAAGAAGCAACGGCACTTTGTCGTTCTGTTTAATATTTCTTAGCAGCCTATCAAATATAATGCGAACGCATTCTCTATGTCCAGCCATGCCTTCGCAAAGCATTTTGTAGGGCTTTTGATAAAAGCCTCCCAGGTGGCTGTGCACCCTGTCACCGTCTGGCATGACAGCCCACTCTCCGCTGATCTGGTCTTCCAGGACACTTCAAGCCTAGGTCATGACCCTGACAGTGTCCACTTCTGTGCCCGTATGGCCGCGCTGAATGTCAGGTTTGTCAGCTTCGTGCAGGCCAGCATCCTCCAAAGCGGCCCTTTGCAGGAATCGGGTCGGAGAACACCTGCGGATGGCATCGGGGTGGTCCTGATCCCAGAGCTGGAGGTGGAATCGCCAGAGCTTGAAGCAAGGAGCCCGTTAGGAAGACACGCCAGGGTGATTACGTCGCTGGCCACCAGCCCTTTTGCAGCGAGAGCGTCGTTGACGGGAAGCAGGCGGTGGCAGGGTGAAAACGTCTGGGAAGGGTCCCTTGCTGGCGATTTGGCAGGATGGAAAACACGGGTGCTCAGGTTTGGTTTGTGGGAGGAATCCCGATTGAGGATCTTTTGGCCGCCATCTGGACCAATGGCGGCCTTGCCCCTGCTCATTCATAGATGCGACTGCGATGCCCCAACCGCACAACCAGCACCACCAGGCGTTGTTCCATCAGCTCGCACACGAGCCTGTAATTCCCAACTCGGTAGCGCCACAAACCTGCCATCGGTCCAGTGAGGGCCTTGCCCCGTTCGCGTGGATCCGTGGTTTCAGCCACAAGCTTGCGGAGATACAAACCCAGACGCCTGGCGGTGGCGGGGTCGAGCTTGCGCAGTTGCCGCTCGGCGCCACTGGAGAGTTCAACGGTCCAGGCCAAGATCTTGCATGACGGCGTCGAGAGGTCGGGTGCTCGATTCACCCCGCCGCACCCGGTCGGCTTCCAAGGCGCCCAGATACGCATCCTCCAACTCCTCCATTCCCTGCTGGATCAGTTCCTTGAGGTAGAACTCCTTGGTCCGCCCGGTGGCTTTTGCCAGCTGCTCCAGCCGGGCATCGATCTCTGGATCGAGCTGAATCGTCGTGCCCATGGGAGGGGATGGTGTCGTGGTCTCAGGGTAGGGCTGACAGCTGCTCGACGATCGGGCCCTTTGGTTGCTGCTGGCGGCGGCGATGGCCGTGTACCTGCTTGTGTTGACCCTGCTCACCCAATCGCCGGATGAGGCTGATCAGGGATCTTTTGGTGTGGCTTTACGGAACAGAAGCCGGGCCTGGGGTTTGATTCAGGAGGGCAAGAAAGGTTCGGAGTCGGGCTTGATTGATGTCTGAGGGATCGAGCTGGACTCGGGCGGAAAGCACAGCCGTTTGATGGAGGCGCTCAAGGCTTTCTCTCTGGCGTTTTCGCGCCTCAGCTGCAAGATCTCGCTCTCGATCTGCTCTCTGTCGCTCCTCACTTGCAAGTTTTCTTTCTCGATCAGCTTCGTTCTCTCTCTGCTCCGCTCGCTGCCGCTCCTCACTTGCAAGATGTCGCTCTCGAGTTGTTTCATCCGCTGCTCGTGCAGCAGCATCCACTGCTCGTGCTGCATCACGCGCTGCTCGTAGCCGGGATCCCGTCGCCAATTCAGCGTCGCGCCTAAGTGGCGCGCCGTATTGCACGCACCCAGTAAAAACGATCGCCACCGAGGCAGCGATGAGGGGAATGCCCCATTGCTGGGGGATGGCGATGTTGCTCCCGGCGACGGTGAGGTGGTCATATGAGGAGAACAGGGCGATCAGGCCGAGGGCGAGGCCGCCGATCGCCTGGGTGAGACCGAGGCCATCGAGGGCGGGCTAAGAAGGGGGTGTTGCTGGCAATTCTGGCGGAACCGGCGGCACCTCGCTGCCGGGTGGCGGCCCGGTGGCGCTGGGGGGAGGGGACACGGGGCTGGGGCTTAGACGGGAGGCGAGGGTTCCAAGGGATCAGTGCCACAATTGGGTTCAATTCGTCACAGGCCTCTATGGGCGCAGAGGCTTCAACCCACGCCGCCTTGCTCCGGAGGACGCTCGCCAGCGATCAGGGAGAGGAAGGCTTGGAGCCGGGCTCGGTTGCTATCGCTGGGATCGAGGAGGACTCGGGCGGAAAGCAGAGCGCATCGATCGAGGCGAGCAGTTGCCTGCCCCTGGCGTTCTGCTGCCTCATCTGCTCGGTCTCTTGCCTTAGCTGCTCGGTCTCGCTCTCGAGCCGCCTCATCCTCAGCTCGTGCTGAATCCTGCGCTGCTCGTATTGCAGCAATTGCTGCTCGTGCAGCACGATGCTCTGCTCGTAACCGGGATCCCGTCGCCAGTTCAGCATCGACAAAAACAATCGCCACCGAGGCAGCGATGAGGGGGATGCCCCACTGCTGGGGGATGGGGATGTTGCGCCCGGCGAATGTGAGGTGGTCATAGGAGGAGAACAGGGCGATCAGGCCAAGGGCGAGGCCGCCGACGGCCTGGGTGAGACCGAGGCGATCGAGGCCGGGCCAAGAAGGGGGTGTTGCTGGCAATTCTGGCGGAACCGGCGGCACCTCGCTGCCGGGTGGCGGCCCGGCGGCGCTGGGGGGAGGGGACACGGGGCTGGGGCGGAGACGGGAGGCGAGGGCTCCAAAGGATCAGTGCCACCATTGGGTTCAATTCGTCACAGGCAGTACTTCAGAGGCCAGCTTCAGCAAGGCCGTTAGGCCAGCGCCGCAAGGCCGTTACGCCAATGCCAGTGAATGCCCTTCTTGTGTTCGCGGTGGGAGATCTGCACAAGGCGGCCGTGATCGCGCAGGAAGTGTTTGAGGACTCGAGGATACGCCGCTTGAAGAAGGCGGCCGTGGGGCGCTTCAGGGTTGGCTTTAGTTGCTGTGGTTAAATATGATAGAAAATGCCTGTTATTCATGACCTACAAAAAAGAGCTAACATATGCGGCTTTGGCATCTGCGACTGCATTTTTACACCTATCTGCGGGCGATAAGGCCCTGGCCATACCGCAAATGTTTGGCTCTAATTACTATGAATTTATACAAGTGACGGATCCACTTGTTGGCAGTAATAACACTTGGGCCAATGCCAGCGCATCAGCAGCATCAATGCAATTTAATGGGGTTGCCGGGTATCTCGCAGTCATAACTTCTCAAGCTGAGAATGAATTTGTTTATAATCTCGTAAGTAGTGTATTTTCAACGACTTCTGGTGGATGGCTTGGAGGCAAGTATCCGGAAGGATGGCTGGTAGGCCCAGAGGCTGGTCAAGCATTCTCATACACCAATTGGGGTGGTATTGAGCCCAATAATAATGGTTACTCTTATATGGTGTTTGGCGCACCTCTGTTCACTATACAGCTAAGTCAATGGGCTGATGCTGGACTGGGACTTCCCTCTGTAGGTGACCCGGTCATTGGTTATTTTGTAGAATACGAAAACCACAGCGGTTCTCCTGTCCCCGGTCCCCTGCCTCTCCTTGGGGTTGGTGCTGCCTTCGGCTTCAGCCGCAAGCTGCGTAAGCGGATCATTAGCAGCACTTCGCCAGATGTGTTGAATGCCATCGGTTGAACCTTACTTGTGTGCAGTCGCTTCATTGCCCCGCCTCCACGACGAGGCTTATGTTGAAGCCACCTACCGCCACAACTTTTCGTACCGAGCTGGGTTAGTGGCTGCGTAGCGAACGCTGTGCTGAATGTTGCGGTGCCTGAGATAGTCCTGAATAAGCAGGTTTTCCGCGTTCTGGTCGGCGAGGGCAAAGCCGCAGGCAAGGCGCAGCATGTGGGGATTGACGGCAACGGGGAGGCGGGCCTTCTCGCCGTATTCGTGCTGCAGCAGGTTGACGATTGAGCGGTGCAGCGGCTTGCGCTGCTCACTGAGGTAGAACGACCGGCCCAACACCTAGCCGGGCGCTTTCATGCAACGTCAGAATGGGCGGTGGAAAAGGCACTGTTGCCCGTCCTCAGGCGTCGCCCTTGTATTCCCTGAACCCTGCGATCAGCTTGGCAAAACTGTCTGGTTTATATTTTTCAAAGCTTTCTTCATCCACATAGACGAAGTCGTATTCTGTGGCTGACTGGGCTTGGTTGATATCGTCGCACCACTGCCGTAACCGCTGCATCTTGAGGGGTACGTCTAGGTCTGCTTGGCCTTTAGTCTCCACGATGCAAACAGCACCATCAGACAACTTGACCACGAAGTCTGGATAGTAGTTGGAGATATTGCCGTCAGTTTTTATGTAGTCGAGCTTGAAGTGGACAGCCATATAGTTTTTGGCATAGGAGACCACGTCTTCGCAGTCCTCTAGGAAGCGGGCGAAGAGAAGCTCGAGATTGCTATCGCCAACAATCTTGTTGAATATGCTCTTTTTAGGAATCAGGTAGCCCTGGTCCTTGGTCACAAAGGGTCGGGTCTGCCTAAGTTTGATGCTGTCTCTGATTTCAGCGTCGCCCTTGTCCATGACCGTCAGGGCGTTGATCGCTTTTATGAAGGTCTCAATCAGGGTTCGTGTCGCCTCCAGTTCCGACAGGTTTCGTAGCGTGTTTGGGTCTTCCAGTTCCACCTGCTGATCAAACAGGCTGTCTTGCACAAAGCCTTTCACCTTGCCGTAGAGAACTTCATATCCGCTCACCAGGCGCAGGTCTTTCATGATCGTTTGGGCAAAGTAACCAATCACGCTCCGGTAATCAGCGATGCCAGCCGTATCGAGCATGGTGGTGTGGGTCACCTCGCCTGTGGTGATGTCCTTGAAGATGATCTCGCGCTGCTCCTCTTCGCTGAAGTTTTTGAATGGCACTTTTTTGCTGCGCAGGCTTTCTGTATCGAGTGCGACGAGGTTCTTGTATTCCCGGTAGATGCGCGGTGTCATGACCGGGATTTCGATGTCGAGCATCTCAAGATCTTTCTTTTCGTTATCGTTATCGACCTCAATCACCAAGGGGGCCTTAGGCTTACTGCCCTCGCCCATGGGCTTCTGCTCCAGCACCACACCCTCAGCCTGGATGGATTCGACAAAATCCATGAACTCACGCGTGCCGACAACACTGACATATTCTTCGATGCTGCCTGGATACATCTTGCGCAGACCACGCCCTAATGTCTGCTCCGGCAAGATGTTGCTCTTTGCGGCATAAGGCCGCAATCCCACAATGGTGGTGACATTGCGGACATCCCAGCCTTCTTTGAGCATTAGAACAGATACGATTGCCTTGAAAGGGCTCTCAAAGCTGTCGATCTCATTGGATTGCTTGCGCAGCTTATCCAGTTCTTCCTTTGCCTTTCCTGTAGAGGCCTCCGACAATTCGCCATTGTTTTTTGTGTGGATTACCAGCACCGCGTCCTTCAATTCTGGATAAGTTCCCTCTAGGTAAGCTGCAACTTCATCGCAATTCTTGGTGTCGTCCGTCATGACAAACAGGATGGCCTTCTTGCCTAACTTTTCATGTTCTGCAAAGGTTTTTCGCCATTCAATGACCCCCAGGTTGATATAGTCAGCATATTTTTCAGTATATTTTGCGCTTTGACGCACCACCAACTTTGCCCTGCTGGCTGCATCCGGTAGTACTGGATGCTTCACAACATTCTGGGAGATGGCCTCGACCAGCGGATAATCAGCCACCGTTTGGACGAAAATCGCGCCGTTGCTGTGTTTTGGCGTTGCCGTCACATCTACTTGTAGAGATAGTGCTTTGTCCTTGAGCTGCAACTTATGGTGAATATCCTCGATCGATTTGAACCATGCCATGCGGGGATCATGGATGTGGTGGGCTTCATCATTGAGAACGGCCAGTTCCTCAATATCGCGGACAATGATTCCCAGATCGATCTTTGAGTCTGTCGTGGCGCCAGTGGGGCGTTTGCCAAGGAAGTAATCCATGGTGTTTTCATCATCCGGCGAGGGCAGAGCTTCATTGCCTGCATAAACCCTATGGATATTGGTGAGAAAGATATTGCCGACTGGATGCGTAACGCGTACATTATCCTGAAGGTGCAGGGTTAGCTGGAAGTCATCGCGCCAATTTTGCCCATCCACGCCATTATCAGGCAGTACAGGGTCTTGAAAAAAGACACGCAGGCCCTCAAAGTCTTTATAGATGCGATCCAACACAATGATGTTGGGGGCAATCACTAGAAAATTGCGCGACAGGGTTGATTCAGGCTCATAGAGCTTGTGAAAGAAACTCCAGGCCAACACCAGGCTCATCACCTTTGTTTTGCCCGCGCCGGTCGCCATTTTGAGGACAAAGCGCAGCCAAGTTTCATCGAACATGCCGCTAGAGACGGCCCCTGCGCTATCGAAACGCATCAAGTCGTACTTATCTTTGGCAGCCACTACGTCATAAAGATAGACAATGGTTTCCAGGGCTTCACGCTGGGCAAAGTAGTACTGAAACTCGGCCATGGTGCCGTCTGATTGCGGCAGCAGATGAGTCGTCTTGAACCACCAGTTGAGCAGGCTTTGGCTGGTTTCGGTAGCTTTGGCGTAGCCGCTGTCGCGCCAGGCCTTCACCTGCTTGCGCAGCTCTGGTACCAGGGGTGGCAGCAGCTTTTCAAAGCTGGTTGCCCTCAAGGCTTCATCTGCTGGGAACCAGCGGATCGAGGGATCAAGAATTACATGGGGTGAGGTAGGGAAATCTTTATGGAGAGCCATTACTTGTTCCCTCCCACCGTTACCTCAACAATCGTCATTGTGTCATTGCCGAAGATGTCCACCACCTTGACCGCCACCTTGCGGCGACCGGGCATGAGTTCTTGAAAGACGCTCTTGAGCTCAAGAGTCCGATCCTTCTTTGTGCGGAAAGACTGCCACTCATTCTCAAAGATATAGTCCCCCGTCCACACCTCTTCGTATTCACCCAGGTTCATCTGGGGCGGCTCCAAGCCTGGCAATACTGTCTGCGGTTCAGCCAGGGCTGGGTCTCTTGCAATGCGGATGATTTCCCGCTTGTTCTCAAAGTCGAAGTCAACAGACCAGTAATCAATCCAGTCTGTCCAGTTCTTGGTCAAGACATCGCGAGTGACGATGCCGTTTTTGTCTTTGCTGACTTTAACAATCTGGCCTTTGTCAACCACGATTTTGCTCTGCTTGTCCTTCAGGCTGGCTTCGGCATTGGCGATGGAGTCCTGGGAATAGAAGACTGAGAAGTCGGTAAGCTCGACAGCGACTGAGCTGCCTTTGATGTGGGGCTTGACCTCGATATAGGCTACATCGTGGAATACGACCTGATTTTTCTCGACGGCACGTTTATCAAAAACATCTACAGGGATGTATTTTGGGGCAATATCAATCCCTTTGCCCTTGGCCTCCTCAAGCACGTTGGGGAATAGTCCCATTTCAAATTCAAAACCGAGAATATCCACACGGGTGATGTGTTTTTGGCGGCATTCCAGGATCACTGCTTCTACGAACAGCCTTGTCACAGGCAAGTTGACCGGCCCGACAGCTACCAGCCGCCCAGCCTTCTTGCCCGTGAAGGTTTTGAAGCCTTCGGTTTGTTCAGCGCGATAGGCACGCAGAATCAGGGCCAGAAACTCAGCTTCCTTGGCCTCCAGCTGTTTTTGCTTCTCGACTTCCCGTAGGTTGGGATTGACCCCTATGTAATGCTGCCGCTCATACTTGCCAAGGTTTAGAATTTCAAATGCTCTGTAGGACTTGCCCTCAGCTTTGAGCTGCCGCTGCACACCGATCATTCGCTTGCGTGTCGTGTGGATGGCAAACTTTCCAAGATCACTCGTGATCCACTTGCGGCCGAGCTTCTCAGCAACTGCCGCTGTTGTTCCTGATCCACAAAACAAGTCGGCAATCAAATCCCCTTCGTTGCTGGTAGTCCTGATGATACGTTCAAGAAGTTCTTCTGGTTTTTGTGTTGGATAAAATCTGCCTTTCGAAGTTGCAATCATTCCAATATCATTCCACCAATCCTTGACATTTACCAGAGTATAAGGTCCCAAGCCATCATTGTCATCGTAAAGCGTAACATTCTTGTTGCCAGTGCTATATCCTATTCCCATGTATGATTTTTCTTTTGAGGAATTAAATAAAAAACTTTCAGATTTTGAATAGTAATAAATTGTGTCATGCTTCTTTGCAAAGCCATTGCTCCCAGCTCCCCCCGACTTATAGCACCAAATTACTTCGTTCCTAAGTCTATCTCTTCCGAATATTTCATCCATAGCCATGCGGATAAACTGGGTTACCCGCCAATCGCAATGCACATAAATACTTCCATCTGCAGACAATAGATCACGCATGAGTACTAAACGCTCGTAAATCATGGCGATAAAAGAATCCGAGCCTTTCCCCCATGTATCCCGATAGGCCAGCTCTTCCAGGATATTTGGCTTTTTCGTAAACGTATCCCCGCCGATCTCAATATCCATTGAAAAATCAGCCCCCACATCAAAGGGTGGATCAATATAAATCAGCTTGATGCCGCCTTGTTTTTCGATTTCTTCGCGTAGCGGGCCGTTCTTCAGTGACGAAAGGATCAGCTTGTTGTCGCCCCAGATCAGCTTGTTCGTCCATCCCTTCAGCTGCCTGCCACGATTGTCCACGTCGAGCAGCTCAAATTGCAGCCGCGTGTCCTTCTCGGCGCGTGGTTCGTCCACCTGCTCGATCACCTGGAATGGCAGCACAACATTGCAGACCTCATTGGTCTTGCCGTTCCAGACCAGTTCCACCTCACGCTTGTCGTCAAAAAGCAAAAACCGATACTTGTCTGGCAGCGGTTTACCCGCCTCCATGTAGCGGATGATCTCTCGCTGCTCCTGTTCTGTGAGCTTGCTCATGACCCCGCCTCCGCCATCTCAACCACCGGACTATGCGGCTGCTGCGCCAGCTTCAGCCGTACCAGGGAAGCGTGGTTGTCTCCGGCAATGGTCACCAAGTCCTGCACCCCAAAGACCTTTGCAACCAGGCAAGAGTAATGCCACCAGTTGCCCCCAGCTCAATCTGCAGGCTCGGTGCGACTAGGGCAAGGAGCACGCGGCTGCGGGGGCTTTCAGAGGCCTCATCGCGCTCGCTTCTGGCCTGGCACAAAGACAGCTGCCTTCCTCCCAACCACCATGGTGGTGGAACTGCTGAGATGGCGCTCTGATCCGCCACCCCATGGCCCCCACCCCACCCCCCGATCGCGCCGCCAGCGGCAGTGCCGCCAGCGCCACCACCACCCCCAATCCAGCCCAGGTGCTGCAAGAGGTGTTCGGCTACGGAGCCTTCCGCGGCCCCCAGGCCGAGATCGTTTCCCACGTGGTGGGCGGCGGCTCGGCCCTGGTGTTGATGCCCACCGGCGGGGGCAAGTCGCTTTGTTATCAGATTCCGGCCCTGTGCCGCAGCGGCGTGGGGGTGGTGGTGTCGCCCCTGATCGCCCTGATGCAGGACCAGGTTGAAGGGCTGCGCCAGGCGGGCGTGCGGGCCGCTGCCCTCAACTCCTCGCTGGAGGCCTCGCAGGCGTCCGCCGTGTGGCGGGCCCTTGAGCAGGGCGAGCTGGATCTGCTCTACGTCTCTCCCGAGCGGCTTCTGAGCCCCGGCTTTCTCGATCGGCTGGAACAACTGCCCCTGGCCCTGTTTGCCATCGATGAGGCACATTGCGTATCGCAGTGGGGCCATGATTTCCGGCCCGAGTATCTGCAGTTAGCGGTGCTGGCCGAGCGATTCGCATCCATCCCCCGCCTGGCCCTCACCGCCACCGCCGACCCCCGCACCCGCGAGGAGATCCGCGAGCGACTTCAACTGCAGCAGGACCGGGTTTTTCTGGCCAGCTTCGATCGCCCCAACATCCGCTATCTGCTGCGCGACAAATATGAGGCCCGCAGCCAGTTGCTGGCCTTTCTGGCGGATCGGCGCGGTGAGGCGGGCATCGTCTACGCCCGCTCCCGCAGCCGGGTGGATCGCTTTGCCGCCGACCTGCGCGCCGCTGGCTTCGATGCGGTGGCCTATCACGCCGGCCTCAGCCCCCAGCAGCGCAGCGACGCCCTCAACCGCTTTCGTCGCGACAGCGGCGTGATCGTGGTGGCCACGATCGCCTTTGGCATGGGCATCGACAAGCCCGACGTGCGCTTTGTCGCCCACATCGACCTGCCCAAGAGCCTGGAGGCCTATTACCAGGAAACCGGCCGCGCCGGTCGGGATGGCCTGCCGGCCGTCGCCTGGATGGTGCATGGGCCCGGCGATGTGCCCCAACTGCGCCGCTTCATCGACGACTCCGACGCCCCCGAGGCCCAGAAGCGCATTGAACATGGCAAGCTCGACGCCCTGATCAGCTTCAGTGAGGCATCCGGCTGCCGCCGCCAGGTGTTGCTGCGGCATTTCGGCGAAACCCTGGCGCAGCCCTGCGGCAACTGCGACCTCTGCCTCGAACCCGACCGCTGCACCGATGTCACCGAAGTGGCCCGCAAGGCCCTCTCCGCCGTCTATCGCACCGGCCAGCGCTTCGGCGCCGCCCACGTCGTCGACGTATTGCTGGGCGGCGACACCGCCCGCATCCGCGAGCTGGGCCACCAGCAACTGAGTGTCTATGGCATCGGCAAGGAGCTGGACCGTGGCCAATGGCGCTCGCTGTTTCGCCAACTCACCTCCCAGGGCTACTTGGTGAGCGATGAGGCGAGCCACGGCGGCCTGCGCCTGGGCGAATCGGATCGGGTGAAGCCATTGCTGCGGGGGGAGGCCAGCCTGGCGTTGCGATTGGCGCCGCCGGCCAAGGAACGGCGGCGGGGCGGGGCAGCGGGTGGCAGCGGATCGGGAAGTGGATCGGGAAGCGTGGGGGGCAGCGGCTTAGGGGCCTTGCCCGAAAATGTGGACGCCTCGTTGCTGGCGGCGCTCAAGGCCTGGCGGCTGCAGCAGGCCCGTGACCAGGCCGTGCCGCCCTATGTCGTCTTCCACGACCGCACCTTGCTGGAGATCGCCGCCCGGCTGCCCGCAGACCTGGAGGCCCTGAGCCAGGTGAGTGGCGTGGGGGCCGCCAAGTTGGAGCGTTATGGCCAGGCGGTGTTGCAGGTGTTGCAGAGCGCCGCTGGGGCTGCTGCCGGCGACTGATTAGGCACCTCCTAGCCTCGCTGGCAGACCGCTGCCGCCGCGCTGATGGCCCTTAGCTCCGCCCCCTGTCGCACGATTGCCGTGGAGCTGGGGGAGAAGTACTATCCGATCGTGATTGGCGCCGGCAACCTGTCGCAGCTGGGACCGCTGCTGCTGGAGCAGGGAATCAAGCCCGGCACCAAGGTTTTGCTGGTCACCAACCCCGCAGTCGATCTCCATTACGGAGTCCCTTGCCGCGCCAGCCTGGCGGCCGCCGGCTTCGCGGTGTCATCCCTGGTGATTGAAGCGGGCGAAGACCAAAAAACCCCCGCCACCGTCGCCCTGATCCATGACGCCGCCTTTGCGGCCAAGTTGGAACGCGGTTCGTTGATCGTGGCCCTCGGCGGCGGCGTCGTCGGCGACATGGCGGGGTTCGCGGCCGCCACCTGGCTGCGGGGCATCGCCGTAGTGCAGGTGCCCACCACCTTGCTGGCCATGGTGGATGCGGCGATCGGTGGCAAAACCGGCGTCAACCATCCCGGCGGCAAGAACCTGATCGGCGCCTTTCATCAACCCCGGCTGGTGCTGATCGACCCCAGCGTGCTGGCGACGCTGCCGGTCCATGAGTTTCGCGCCGGCATGGCCGAGGTGATCAAATACGGCGTCATCGGCGATTGCGAGCTGTTCGCCGCCCTCGAAGCCGCCGCCCTCAAAGCTTCCGTCATCAAAGACCCCACCGGCGCGGGCGGCCTGGCCAGCCGGGAGGCGCTGGGGGAGGCCCTGCTGCAATCACTACTTGAGCGCTCCGCCGCCGCCAAAGCTCGGGTGGTGGCCGCCGACGAACGGGAGGGGGGCCTGCGGGCGATCCTCAACTACGGCCATACCCTCGGCCACTGCGTGGAAACCCTCAGCGGTTACGGCACCTACCTGCACGGCGAGGCCGTGGGCCTGGGCATGCTGGCGGTCGGCGCCCTCAGCCGCCACCTGGGGCTCTGGAGCGCCCAAGACGAAAGCCGCCAGCGGGCCCTGATCGCCGCTGCCGGCCTACCGCTGAACTGGCCGCCCCTGGACCCGGAAGCGGTGCTGGCTTGCCTTCAGGGCGACAAGAAGGTGCGGCAGGGCAAGGTGCGTTTCGTGCTGCCCGTCGCCATCGGCCAGGTGCTGATTCGCGATGACATCGATCCCGGGCTGATTCGCCAGGTTTTGCTGGAACTGATGGCAGGCAACCCGGCTTAGCACCAACGGCGGCCCCGCCAGCCTCAAGCACGAAAACCCACTGCTGCGCCCTGCGCCCCGAAATGGGCCACAAAGGCCCCCAGGGCCATCGGTCCGCAGCGGCGCTGCCAACCGATCTGCTCTCCGTAATAACGCCAGCACTGCAAGCGCAGGCCGGCGCCGCCAGCGGGCGCCAACGCGAGGCGATAGCGATAGGCGACCTTGCCATCCCATCTCTCCTCCCCCAGGGGCCCCAGGCGGGCGGGCCCCAAGGGGGCGGGCCCCAGTGGGGCTGGCCCCAGGCGGGCCGGTGCGGTGCGCAGGCAGGCAACGGCAAACTGGGCCGGTTCCGCCGCGCTGGCAAGCGCCGTCGCAAACCATCGGGCCGCCTGCTGCGGATCGCCAGCATCAACCAGCAGCAGATCCCGCGGCGGCGCTCCCAAGGGCCCGGAGGGGAAGCCACGGAACTCGATGATCGCCGCTGCCCCTGGCCGAGATTCGGGCTCCTGAAACGCAGACCCGAGGGAGCTGGCTGCCACAGGCACAGGTGCCAGTGGCACAGGTGCCAGTGGCACAGGTGCCAGTGGCACAGGTGCCAGTGGCGCCGACGGGAGATGCAGGGGCAGGGTCATGGAGAAGACAGCGGCTGCTTCTTCAGTGCCACCGCCCGGCCCAATGGCGATTGACAGGGGTTTCCGGTCCCGGTGATCCCCTTTTCAGCCCGCCGGCCCCAATCAACCCCGCTTCAGCCCGTCGGCTCACGCAAAAAACGGGGCGTCTGGGCGCAGGCGGCGGCCCCACGGCCCAGGGCGATCCAGCGAAACTCGCCAAGCCCCGTCGGATCCACCAGGCGCAACAGGGCTTCACGGCGGGCCAACCGCTCGGCCAGGTCGCCGCTGCCAGGCTGCTGCAGGCCATGGAGGGCCCCTGCCAGCCCCAGGGCCAGCAGGGCCTGACCCTGGCGGCATTGGCCCAGCCCCTGCCAACCAGCGGCGGCGGCGGCCCGCTCCAGGCTTTCGAGGCAGAGGTGGGCCGTGAGGTCCCAATGGCCCGGCTGGCGCAGGGGATCCGGGCTGGCCTGCTGGCCTTTGTAAGCCATCAACGTGCCGGATGACCGTTGGGGGCTGTAGTAACGGCGAGCCTCCAGGGCGTAGTCCACCACCAGCAACACCCCCTCGGCCAAGGCCGCGGCAGCGGCCCCCAGCCAGGGCTCCAGACCCGGATGCAGCTCACTGCACCACCCCGCCGGGCGACCCGGGGCCCTCCCCGCAGCCGGCCCCGCAGCCGCCAGGCCCAGGGCCTCCAACTGGGCCAGGGCCCAATCAGCCACGGGCGCTCCCGGCGCCAGCACCAGGTCGCCCGCCGCAGTCAGGGCCACCAGTTGCTGGTGCCAGAGGGCCCCATCCCAGACCAGCCGCTCCACCGCCAGGGCATCCAGCACCTCATGGGCGAGCATCACGCCCCGCAGCGGCCTTGCGGCCAGCTCCCGCCAGTCGCACCAACGCACCGGCAGGGGCGCCCCTGCCAGCCTTTGCCGCTGGCGATCGGCCATGCCGGCATTGGGTTCCACCAGCACCAGCTCAAGCCGGGCCGCCAGCTCAGGCCAGCCGTGCGCCAGGGCAGCAGCGAGCTGGCGGGCCAGATCACCCTCCCCCGGACCGGTCTCGATCAGGGCCAGGGGACCGGGTCCCAACGCCTGCAACCATTCGGCCAGCTGGGGGGCCAGCAGGTCTGCGAAGGCGGGGCCCAGGGAGGGAGAGGTGGCGAAATCCCCCCGGGGCCCCACCCGCAGGCGGCCGGTGCCGTAGGCGCCGTGGTCTGGATCATGCAGAGCCCATTCCATGAAGGTACGAAACGGCACCGCCCCCCCAGCCGCCTGCAGCCGCTGGACCAACCAGGCCGGTGCCAGCCTGGCTGCGGGACCCTGGCGGCCATCAGGAGACTCTGAGGAAGTTCTTTCTGAAGGAGTTGTTAAAGAATCCATCCGCACGCGATCGGAGCCATGAGCCATGAGAATGCTGCTCGACGCTGCGTTGATGCCATGGCAAATACCCTGGGCCGTTTTCTGCCCCAGTGGCCCCTGCGCCTGGCGGCGACGCTGCTGCTGCTCCTCGGCCTGTTGCTGCCGGCGGGGGCATCGGCCTGGGCCTTCGACAACCCCGACCTGCTGCCAGACCACGCCACACCCGTGATCGATCTGGCCCACAACCTGACGGATGGCCAACGCCGCAGCTTGGAAAGCGAACTGGATCGCTTTGAGCAAAGCAGCGGCTGGAAGTTGCGAGTTCTGACCCAATACGACCGCACGCCAGGCCAGGCGGTCAAGGACTTTTGGAAACTGGATGAGCGCAGCCTGCTGCTGGTGGCCGATGAACGGGGCGGCAACCTGCTCAATTTCAACGTCGGCGATGCCCTCTTCGCCCTGATGCCCCGCACGTTCTGGGTCGAGCTCCAGACCCGCTACGGCAACCAGTACTACGTGCGCGAGCATGGCCGCGACGGGGCCATCCTCGATGCCCTCCATTCGGTGCAGGGCTGTCTTGAGAGGGGCGGCTGCCAGGTGGTGCCGGGCCTCCCCACCGAACAATGGGTGCTGACGCTGTGCACCTCCATCCTGGGGGGCCTGATCGTGGGCTTTGCCGCCTACCCCCGCCAGAAAAGCGATCGGCGCATCGAATGGGCCTGGGTGCTGTTGCTTTCACCCCTCTGGGTGATCCTCTTTGGCATCTTCGGGGTGGCGCCGATCGTGACCCGCACCAACGACTGGCTGCCCCTGGCCCGCAATGCCCTTGGCTTCGCCGGCGCCGCGGTGGTGGCCTACCTGTTGGCCCAACAAATTTTGGTCCGACCATCGGCCCAGGACCGCCCGGGAAATTGATCAGCATCCTGAGGGATGGATCAACCACAGCAGCCTGGGGCTGTCAATAAAAACCCGCCCCCCTGCTGATTGGCACGGGGGCGGGTTTTTGACTGGCTGAAGGGATGAAACCTTGATGGGGTCAGGGATTGACGCCCGTTTCTGCGGCACTGATGCCCTTGAGCCGGCAGCTGAGCGAATCGTCCTGGCAGGTCGGGGCAGAGCGACGCACAGCGACACGCTCCCATGAACCCTGGCCCCCTCCGGCGCGAATCTGGCTGAGGTTGTTTTCGTAGAAGTTTTTCAGATCTTCAAAGCGCTTGACGGGCTGTCCGTAGAAGCTGGCTCCCTGGAGGGTGGGGAAAGAGGCCCACTCCGGCGCAAGCAGGGCGGTCAGCTCAGGGGTCAATTCACCGCGATCGGCCAGGGGCAGGGCCCCACGGCGCTGAATCAAGAACAGGGCCGCCTGGTCCTGGGCTTCGGCATGGAACCCCCGCAATCCCAGGGTGCGGGAGGCCATGGCCCAGGTGAAGGGCATGAACTGGTAGGCACCGGCGGCGGCGCTGGCGTAGCGGCTGGAATACATCACCCTGTTGGGGTGGTATTCGAGGGACGGCATCAGGGAACCACCGAACATGATGCGATATCCCACTTCGTGGCCTTGGGCCCAGGTGCCTTCGGCGAAGCGAATCGTGTTGAGCAGGGCCCGCCGCTCAGGAGTGATTGCATAGCTGAACGGACCCGCCGGCAGGGGGGGCAGCATGGCCACCTGGGAAAAGGGGCGCGGCGCCGGGTTGGGGTTCCATTCACTGGAGACTTCCCTGGCCATGGCTGGCCCAGAGAACATCAGGCCAGCGGCAGTAATCAGCAGGCAGGCCAGACGGGAATGCTGTTTGATCGACAAAACAATTTCAAGCAAGAGGACGTTCCGACGCCTGGAAACCGGTGAGGAGGCAGAGGTGGTCGGATTTCAAATCGAGCTCGAATAAGGAAAAGCACCTGAGAAGGAGGAGTGCTGAGGAACTTTTCCTCTGCAAAGCAGAGCTCGAGAGGTCGTACAGAAATCAATCAAAGGATGCGCCAATTTGCTTAACAATCTTCGTGTAGGCCATCTTATTTGTGACGGTTGCACAAGTGTCCACATGTATCATGAATTACATGGCGGCTTGTAATCACTGTGATCAAGCGGAGTTTCCAGGCTTTGTTACACAGAATTTTTAAACTTGTGATCCTCAATCATAGGAATCTCTGATCACCCTTCCGCCAGGGCCACCAGGGCGGCTGCCGCCTGCGCCGCCCCATCCAGCGGCAGGGGGCCCTGCCGCGGCGGTAGCAGGGGTTGATCCAGCTGCCAATCCCCGGCGTAGAAGGCCGCTTGGCTCAGGCAACGGTGCTGGGCGTGGCGCCGCAGATCCCTCTCCAGCACCGCCGCTTCGGCGAAACCATGGCGCTCGACCACATGCAGGCCCACCCCCTGGCTCAAGGCCTCACAGAAGCTGCTGAAGCCGGGCTTGGTGATCATCCGACCCACAAGGGGCATGACGTCCAACGGGCGGCAATCGGCGGGCAGCACCCGGCCGTTGCTGACGGTCGCCAAGCCGGGATCGGGCCCGATGAACACATGATCGGGCCAGCGGCTGAGCGCGGCCGGATCGATCGCCAGCCCCAGGCCGCCAAAACAAAGCAGCACATGGCGCTGTCGATCTGGCCCCAAAGCGAGCCGCTCGGCCAGGGGACCCGCCGCCAGACGCGGCCGCGAGCAAACGACCCCCAGCTGGACCTCGCTCAGGCCCCAGTCCATCGGCATCGCCAAAGGGCAGTGCAGCAGCAAGCTGCCGCGGCCATAGAGCTCACGGCAGTGCTGGGCCCAGGGGGCGAAGGCCGGACCCATGGGCCCATAGATCGCCTCCCAGCCGAAACTGGCCAACCAGGCCAGGGGGGCGCCGAGCCGTTCGGCCAGCAGGGCCGCCGCTGGAGGCACATCCGCCATGATCAACACCGACTCGGCCTGGGCCCGCAGCCAGGCCAGCTCATGATCCAACTGGGGCGGCAGGTCTTGTTCCAGCTGCTCCAAGGCCTGCAACGTGGCCTCGGCATCGGCGCCGAGGGCATCGGCCTGGAGCACACCCACATCCCAGCGGCAAGGCCGCCGCTCGAAATGCACCGGTCCCATGGCCAGTTGCAGGAAGGAATCAGGCAGGGCCGTGGACAGCACCAGGCGCCAATCGGGCCGCAAGGCCGCCAATTCGGCCAACACGGCCACCGAACGGGAACCATGGCCGAAGCCGTGGGCACTGATGCAGGCGTAGATCAGCATCGAGGCAGCAGGGCAGCGGCGGCAGCGGCGGGGTCGCGATCGCGGTCGCGGTCGCCGCGACCACTTGGTGGCACAGGCGAAGCGACAAGGGCAAGCGGATCGGCAGCCGGTGGCGCCTTCCAGAGCGTCTGTTCATAGAGCAGATCACCGCCGCTGCCAAACCAGCGGTGGGAGGCCTCCAACAAGCACCCGGCGGCATCGAACTCCACCCAGCTGAAATGGTGCAGTGCCCGGCCGAGCTGGTCGATGCCGTGGCGCGGCACGCAGGCCGCATTCAGATAGGCAGTGCCCCGACCATCGAGCCGAAAACTACGCCGCTCGCCTCGCCCCCGGCGCAGGGCATGGTGCATGTGGCCGAAAACCACCAGGGGAAGCCGCCGTTGTTGCTGGATCTGGTGGATCGCCAGCGCCAGATCCAGGTCCCCCCAATCCCGGGCCGGCAACTTCCAATCCCGCCCGCAGAGATCGGCCGCCTCGCTGCCCAGGCCAGTGGGACCGCAATGGGACAGCAGCACCAACGGCAGGGCTGGATCGGCAGCCATGGCGGCTGAGCGAATCCTTTCTGCTGATTCATGCAGGCTGATGGGCCCATAAACCGAGCGCACGGCCTGGGAAACCCTGAAACCACCGCCGGCGGTGCCCGGCCGGGCCCCAACCACCGCTAAACCCGGCGGTCGCAGTTCGCGCAAACGCCAACCGCAGTGGCGTTCTCCCAAAATCTCCAGTTGCTGTTCGAGGCGGCGGCCACTGGGGTCCTTGCCGCTGTCGTGGTTGCCGAGCACGCAGGCCAGGGGAATCTCAACCTGCTGCAGCATGGCGGCAATGCGCTGGCCCCCCTCACTGAGGTCCCCAACCACCAGCAAGGCATCAGGCCGCAGACAGCGCAACAGCTCATGGTCCTGGTGAGTCCACTGGTCGTGGATGTCCCCGGCAATGGCCAGCCTTAAAACCGCCCGGGGGTCACTGGGCACGCCGATGGGGCAGAAGAACAACCAAATCCCTGACTTCCTAGGCTGCGTGCATCCTGCCTGAACCAGGGAGTCGGATGGTCTTCACCCAGACCGCAAGCCCGCCAGCTGCCAGCGACGGTCCCCCAGCGGCGGCCGACTTACCCGCAGCCATCGCCGCGCTCAAGCAGGAGAAAAAGGCTGTGATCCTGGCCCACTACTACCAGGACACCGCCATCCAGGACATCGCTGATGTGATTGGCGATTCCCTGGAGCTGGCCCGCAAAGCCGCCGCCACCGACGCCGAGGTGATCGTCTTTTGCGGGGTGCATTTCATGGCCGAGACCGCCAAAATCCTCAATCCAGGCAAAACCGTGCTGTTGCCGGATCTGGAAGCGGGCTGCAGCTTGGCCGATAGCTGTCCCGCCGAGGCTTTTGCCGCCTTTCGCGCCCTGCACCCTGACCATTACGTGGTCAGCTACATCAACTGCTCGGCCGCCGTCAAAGCCCAGAGCGACCTGATCTGCACCAGCAGCAACGCGGTTCAGCTGGTGCAACAACTGCCGCCCGAGCAACCGATTCTGTTTGCCCCGGACGCCAACCTGGGGCGCTGGGTCGCCCGCCAGAGCGGTCGCCCGCTGACGCTCTGGCCAGGCAGCTGCATCGTGCACGAAAGCTTCAGTGAAGAGGCCTTGCTGCGGCTCAAGCAGCAGCATCCCGATGCCGAAGTGATCGCCCATCCCGAATGCCAACAGCACCTGCTCGATCTGGCCGATTTCATCGGCTCCACCAGTCGGCTGCTGAAACGGGCCGAAACCAGCGCGGCGCCAAGCTTCATCGTGCTGACCGAACCGGGCATCCTGCATCAGATGCGCCAGCACGTGTCCCACAAAGATTTCTTTGAGGTGCCGGGGGCGGATGGTTGCAGTTGCAACGCCTGCCCTTACATGCGGCTAAATACGCTCGAAAAACTCTGGAGCTGCCTGCACTACGGGCAACCGGCAGTTGAGCTGGACGAAGACCTGCGCCGCCGCGCCCTGGTGCCGATCGAGCGCATGCTGGCCCTGAGCGTCTGATTGGCCCATGGCGGACCGCCCCAAGATCCGCTTCCTGATCTGTGCGGATGATCCTGGGGTTTGGCCCCCAGTAAGCGGGCTCTAGGCCTAAGGATCGCTGCGTTTTGTTTCAGGGGTGGCGATCGGGTCCTGCGTCAGGGGCGCGGAGATAGCTGAGCGCCGAGAGCAGAGCCAGCAGCAAGGAGGGCCAGAACAGCCACCAGCCGAGGCGCCATGACTGGGAAGCCAGGGGCCAGGCGGCGGGCCAGAGCAGCAGCAAGAGGCTGACGAATTGCAGCACGGTCTTGGCCTTGCCGCTCAGGGAGGCGGGGCCGCCGCTTGCTTGGCCGGCTCGCCAACCGGAAATCAGCAACTCCCTGGCCAGCAGCAACCAGACGGCCGCCAGGGGCAGCCGTCCCTGGGCGGCCAACCACAGCAGGGGGGCGCTGATCAAAATCTTGTCGGTGAGGGGGTCAAGCCGGGCCCCCCACACCGAGCCGCCGCCAAAGCGACGGGCCAGCATGCCATCGGCGGCATCGGTGCAGCCGCCGAACAGCAACAACCACCAGGCCAAGGCCGCCTGGTCGGCCGCCAAGGCCAGTAAGAGAGGCAGGCCCAGGCAGGCCCGCAGGATTGTCAGGAAGTCGGCGAGGCGGCGCAGGACAACCAAAGCCACGAATGTCTGACCATCCTGCCCCGCGCTACCCCCGGGGGTCCCTCGGACGGGGTCCCCTAAGAATGGACGGGTGCATCCAGGAATTGGCCGATGAACTCCCAGGCCCTCGTCAACGACGTCATGAGCAGCCCGGTGCTCAGTGTGGGGGGCGAGACCGCGCTCCAAGAGGCGGTCCAGCTGATGAGCGATCACCACATCAGTGGTCTGCCGGTGCTGGATGGGGCGGGAAAGCTGGTGGGTGAATTGACCGAACAGCAGCTGATGGTGCGGGAGAGCGGGCTCGATACGGGTCCCTACGTGATGCTGCTGGATGCGGTCATCTACCTGCGCAATCCCCTCAACTGGGATCGCCAGGTGCATCAGGTGCTGGGCAGCCGGGTGGCCGATGTGATGGGCAACCACCCCCACACCGTTGCCAGCGGCACACCCCTGACGACGGCAGCCAAGCAACTGCATGACAACAGCACCCAAAGGCTGTTTGTGCTGGATGGCGACTCAAAGGTGGTGGGGGTGCTGACCCGCGGCGATGTGGTGCGGGCCCTGGCCGCCCAGGGCTAGGCAGGGCCCGAGCCGTCTCAACGGGAGCCCATTGCCTCTCGGTAGGCGGGCCGCTGGTTGGTGGCCTCAATGCTGGCCTGGATGGCTGGATAGGGACTGAGGTCGACGCCGCTGCAGAACATCGGTAGGTAGGCGAGGTAGGACTGGACGGCACAATCGGCCGCTCCCCAGGGCACCGGGCCCCAGCTCCCGGAAAGCAGGCTGGTGTTCTTGGCGAGGAGCTTGTTCAGCACCGTCAGCTGGCGGGCCAGATCTTCCGGGCGATCGGCGGCCTGAAACATCGCCGGCCCCAAGGTGGCATTGGCATAGAGAACCCATTGCTGGGAGAGGGAGCGCAGGGCGGCGGCCCGGCCGGGATCACCGCCAAATTCAGCGGCGTGATTTTCGGCCAGATGCAACAGGATCGCGCCACTTTCGGCCAGGGCCAGGGGGTCGCCATCGGGGCCCTGGAAGCCGTCATCGACCAGGGCAGGCACTTTGCCAAAGGGGTTGATCGCCAGAAACGACTCCTGGCGATGCTCACCGGCCTGCATGTCCAGCGTTTGGAAATCGCAGGGGATCGCCTTCTCCTTGAGATACCAGAGCACCATGGAGGCCCGGCTGCGGGCAGCGCCGTAAAGAGTCAAGGCCATGGGGCACAAAGCAGCTTGGGCCGCCATTATCGGCGCCCACAATGGGCAGACCCGGGGGCCCCTGATGGAAACGCGCCAGCCTGCCGCCGCCCCCTATCTCTCGGCGGCCTGCCTGCAGCGGCTGGCCCCCCACCTGGTGCCGATGGTGCGGCGGGGCATCGTCGGCAAAAGCCGCTACGCCCAGAGCCTGAATGCCGCGATCCAGGCCGCGGCGGCCGCTGGCCAGGCCCGGCCGGTGCTGATCAGCGGTGAACCGGGGCTGGAGAAGGACAACATCGCCGCCCTGGTGCATTTCGGTTCGCCGGCGCGGCACAAGCTGATGGTGCGCCTCAATTGCGCCCTGCTGCGGCCTGATGGTTCGGATCTGTTTGGCAGCGGCAGTGGCAGTGGTGGCGGCGGCGGCAGTGGCGGGGAGGCGGTGAATTTGCTGGATTGCCTTGCCGGTGGGGCCCTGTTGCTGGACCAGATCGACCGGGCTGACCCGGCCCTGCGGCCGGCCCTGGTGGAACTGGCCCGAACTGGCAATTGGTCTGCGATTGGTGAGGCTGCCAGTGATGCTGTCGGTGGGGCGGCCAGTGAGACGGCCGGCGGGGCTGCCAAACCGCGCCATTTCGAGGGGCGGGTGTTTTTCACCAGCGAGCGCAGCGTCGCCGAGCTGGATTCGATCTGCCAGCAAATCCGGGTGCCGCCCCTGCGGGTGCGACGCCAGGATTTGGGCGAATGGGTGCGCTACGGGGTGCGGCTGCGCTCGCGCAGTTTGGGCTGGTCCCGCCCGCCTGTGGTGAGCGAGGCCCTGATCAAGCGGCTGCAGACCTACGACTTCCCGGGCAATGTGCGCGAGCTGATGCAGCTGGTGGATAGGGCCCTGCGCCAGTGCGCCAGCGGCCATCCCGCCGAACTGCCGGAGGATGTCTTCTGGATCCAAAGGCGCAGCCAGCGGGCCCGCTTCGATTTATGGCGCTGGAAACCCCAACTGCGGGGCTGGATGCGGTCGCCCCGCTTCTGGAATTTTTTGTTATTTGGGGTGGTGAGTTGGGTGTTTGTGCTGGTGAATGTCTGGCTGTGGCTGGGCCCCCAGGACCGCCAGCACAACGGCGCCCTCAATTTCTTCTGGGCCTGGTGGTGGCCGCTGATCCTGCTGGGTTATCCCCTGGTGGGACGGCTCTGGTGCTCGTTCTGCCCGTTCATGGTGTGGGGGGAGATTGTGCAGCGGCTGGCCCGAGCCCTGGGCTTGCCGAGCGAGCGCTGGCCAAGGGGCGAAACCGACCGCTGGGCCGCACCGGTGCTGGCGGGGGGCTTTGCCGCCATCCTGCTGTGGGAGGCGGTTGGTGATCTCGAAAACAGTGCCTGGCAAAGCAGTGCCTTGTTGCTATTGATCACGGCCGGCGCGGTGATCAGTTCGCTGCGTTTCGAAAAGCGCTTTTGGTGCCGTTATCTATGCCCGGTGGGGGGCATGAATGGCCTGTTCGCCAAGCTGGCGATCAGCGAATTGCGGGCCCAGGCCGGCACCTGCAGCGGCAGTTGCAGCAGCTATGCCTGCTTCAAGGGGGGCCCAGCCGAAGGCGAGGGCCTGGCGACGGCGGGCTGTCCCCTCGGCACCCATCCCGCCCATCTCACCGACAATCGCAATTGCGTGCTCTGCCTCACCTGCGTGCAGGCCTGTCCGCATCGTTCTGTGAGCCTGCGGCTGCGGCCACCGGCCGCGGATCTGCAAAGGGACATGCAACCCCCGGCCGGCGAAGCCGGACTGCTGCTGGTGCTGGCTGGGGGATTGTGCCTGCACAGCTGGCAGAAATTATTGGGCGGATTGCCCCTGGCACCGTCGTCCCTGACGGCAGGGCCGCTGCTGGGGCGGCTGGCCTTCGGGGCCCTGGCCCTGGCCTTGCCCGCCGCCGTGATGCTGCTGGCCCGTGCCGTGGCGGGCCCGAGCCGTCAACGGGCCCTCAATCTGGGGCTCTATGCCCTGCTGCCCCTGCTCTGGGCCGCCCTATTGGCCCAGCACCTCGGCTTGGGCATGGCGGAAGCGGGCCTGGTGCTGCCCGTAAGCCTGTCCCCCTGGTGGCCCGAAACGGCAGCCCGCTTGCCCGCCTGGAGCGCCGATCCCCATGTGATCGGCTTCTGCCAGACCCTGGTGCTGCTGGTGGGCGTGGGCGGCTCGGTGCTGCTGCTGCGGCGCTTGCTGCGGCAGGCCTGGCGGCCCTGGTTGGTGGTGAGTCTGGTGCCGTTGGCTCTGGGGCTGGGGAGTCGGTGGTTGGTGGGGGTGGGGTAGCAGCAGAACTTTTGCTGGCCTATCCACTCGAAGAGCTTTTTAGCTGCTCACCACTCTCACGCGAGGCGCGGGTGCTCCACGAAGAAGGCCTTCCACGCTTAAATCCTCATCGATTGCTGGCCAGTGAATCCCATAACCGGCTCCAGCCACTTCCCAATTATCTCGATCATCTTGCGAGGCATGGAGAAGACGGGGATACCAAGCCAAAGGCACCAAGATTGATCTTCCGTCTGCAAGCTCGACGATCAAATTGTCATCAAAAGAAGCTACGTTCGTGACGCGCTCACCCGGATTAGCCATGAAACTCCTCCCATGCTTCCAACAGGATAGCTCTGTTCGAGCTGACAAGTCGCTCAACCTCCCGTAGCTCGTTCGCCTTGGAGCTCAGACTGGATGCCAAGGCAACTGGACTTAAACACTTTGCAAGAAGCCTTATCACGATCAACGTCGGTGCCTTGAACCGTCCGAGGGCTGACGTCATTCACCAGACCATCACTTCTTGGCCGCGCCCGCTGGGGTCAACAGGCCAGCCTTACGTTGGAAGTCCTGTATCCCGATGAAGATGTCAGACCAGTTGAACAGCGGATAGACCTGGTTGGCTTTGGCCTCCTTGTCGAACAGGGCCTTCATCTGCGCCAGCTTCGCCGGATTGCTGTTCGCCAGGTCGTTTAGTTCGGTCGGGTCCTCGTTCACGTTGTAGAGCTCCCAGACCTCCTTGCCCGCAAAGTTCTCGGCGGTCTGAGGCGGCGGATACGACGTGTACAGGTCGATGAAGTCGGGCCGATAGCCGAAACTTGCCTTCCAGCCATTGTGATAGATGGCGCCTGAGCCATAAAGGAAGTAATATTGCGTCGTGCGCCGCGCCGGGGCCTTGGCATCGGCAAATGAATAGACCAGGCTCTTGCCCTGGATTGGTGTCTGCTTGATGCCGCGCAGATCGGCCGGAACCCGGGCTCCGGCGATCTCGAGGGTGGTGGGCAGCAGGTCGATCAGGTGAGCGTACTGCGTGCGAACTTCACCCTTCCTGGGAAGGCCCTTGGGCCAATGGATCACCAGTGGGTTGCGGGTGCCGCCGGCCGAGTTGGCCATGGTCTTCCAGTCGCGGTATGGCGTGTTGGCAGCCTGTGCCCAACCATAGGGATAGTGGGTAAAGGACTCCGCGCTGCCGAGCTTGTCGAAGTCCCGAACCAACTGGGCAAACCGGGCTTCATCGCTTTCAGTGATCGGCTTGGGGAATGTGTTTACGGTTTCGCCGACAGGGCCACCGCCCATATCGGCGCCGTTATCGCCGGCGATGAACATGATGACGGTGTTGTCGTACAGGCCCTTGTCTTTCAGGTGCGCGATGAGGCGGCCGATCTCGTGATCGGTGTGCTCGAAGAAGCCCGAATAGATCTCCATGAGCCGTGCATACACGCGCTTCTGGTCCGCCGAGAGGCTGTCCCAGGCCGGAACACGCGGGTTGCGCGGGGGCAACTTGGCGTTGGCGGGAATGACACCGAGTTCCTTCTGGCAGCCGAAGGTCTTCTCGCGATAAACGTCCCAACCCTCGTCGAAGCGGCCCTTGTTTCTGTAGATCCACTCGCGGTCCACCTGCAAGGGCTCGTGGGTCGCGCCGGTCGAGAAGAATATGAAGAACGGCTTGTCGGGGTTCAGCTTCTGCTGGCGATCGATGTAAAAGATCGCCTTGTCGGTCAGCTGGGTGGTCAGGTGCCGCCCGTCGGGCTTGACGTACAGGTTGTCCTCCACGAGCGGCGGAGTGTACTGGTTGACGGCCCCGCCCAGGAAGCCCAACCAGTGATCGAAGCCCTTGCCGGTGGGCCAGCGATCGAAAGGCCCCAGCTCGGTGGCCTCTTCGTCCGGCTCCAGATGCCACTTGCCCAGCATGTAGGTGCTGTAGCCGCGCGCACGCAGGTAGTCGGCGACGGTGCCATCCTTGGGCTGCAGGCGCCCGGTGTAGCCCGGGAACTCTGCGGCCATCAGCTTCTGCGGCAGCAGGCCCATGCCGACCATGTGGTGGTTGCGCCCGGTCAGCAGCGCCGCTCGCGAGGGCGAACACACTGCCGTGGTGTTGAAGTTCGTGTAGGTCAGCCCGTTCTTGGCCAACGCATCGAGTGCAGGGGTGCGCGCCCCGCCGCCAAAGGTGCTGGCCGCGCCGTAGCCCACGTCGTCGAGCAGGAACCAGATGATGTTCGGCGCGCCCTTGGCGACCGGCATCTCCGGAGCCTTGCCCGGCTTCGACTCGGCGAAGCTCTTGCGGATCACCGGTGCGTCGCTCTGCGCTGCGGCGCTGGCACCGATGGCAATCAGCGCGCTCCCGAGTACAGCAAGGATGAGTCTTAATTTCATATGGGTCCTAAGTCAGTTCATCATGTACGCGGTAGGAGGGAAACAGTAAGACGGGCCAGCTAACGCTTCAGATCAGAAGCGGGCAGAGATTTGCGCTTTGAACTCACTCTTGGCTACCGTCTTCTGTATCTTGATGTTAGAAAGCTTTCGGTTACACTCTTGAACAACGTGTAAAGTGTTCTTCGTTCTTTTGTGCCGGGCACCATGTCTTTATGCTGACTATATATGAATCGCTCCGTCTTTTCCGAGCCAGCGCTAGCGTTGAATTAGCCTGATCAATCGTGGGAGCCACGGAAGCACTCACATAGCCTTCATTGCGAAAGAATATCTTGGCATCCGGAATGCCCAACTTCTTAGCCACGACATCCACTTCATATCGGGCTGAGTCAAGAGAAGTATCTGTGCCAAAAACCACAGCAAATCCTTTGTCGCCTAAGTTCAAGGCATTTGTCGCTTTTGCCACATAGGCTGCATTGGCACTGATAACACCCTCCGAGCTCCTCTGAACAGCCGACGCTGATTTGCCGATGGCCTCATTCCCGTCCACAACCCTAGCCACCTGGGCGGCAAGGTCTGGATTCTCAATGCTTGATTGAGCCTTCTTAAGGGCACCTCGAAAATTGTTAAGTGGACTTGATTTTGGCGGAATCATGGCTATAATTACTCAATCAGATCTGATTGCGACAGTGGGCCAACGAGGTTTCTGGGATGAGCAACAAAGAGTTTCAAAA
>JBIKMU010000017.1:0-62364 GCA_044359075.1 Cyanobium sp.
CCGCCTGAGGGAGCGGCCACCGCCCAGGCCCGCTCAGGCCCGGGACTGAGAGCAGCGCTCAGAACTCCCTACAAGGAGCGGGACAAGAGGGGCTGTGCCTACGAAAATGTGCGACACGCTCCTAGGGGCTCGGAGAAGGTGGTGAGCAACACCCTGGCTTCGGGGTTTCTGCGAGCCAGATGAACGGCGCGGTGCAGGGCCACGACGGTTTTGCCCGTACCAGCTGAGCCCTGCACCCGAGTGGGGCCATTGAAGGAGCGGCTCACCCAGTCGGCTTGGCTGGGATGGAGGAACACGATCCAGCGCTCCCAGGGGTAATCCAGCGCTCTGGCCAGCTCCTCGGTGCCAGTGAGCACCCGGAAGCGGCGCTGAGCATCAGGGTGTTCGTAAGGATTGCTCTGGTCTGGCTGCCTTACCTCCGGCTTGGTGGGGGTAGTGCCAGTAGCCAGATCGATGATCGCTTCGGCAGCCTCACCGGGAAGGTGGGAGGCGATCACCAGCAGCATGTCGTCGTCCGCGGTGCGGACATCAGGGATCCACTCGGAAGGAACGCCGTAGCTGAGCAGGTCGGCTTCCGTGAGGTTGGAGAGAGGCCGCTTGGGCTCAGGGGCTGGTGCGGCCTCGGGGGAGACGAACAGGGGGATCTGGATCTCACGCACGGTTTCGCGGATCTCGACGATCTGGGCTGCGCCGGTGACGGGATGGGTTTCGATCTTGCGCCGTGAGGCCCAGTCGTAGGCGGGATCGTGATGGCCGACGTAGCAGAGCATCAAGCTGCTCTCGACCCGATGGAAGATCAGACGAATATCACGACTGGCACGAGCTGACCAAAAGTTCTTGTCCTTGATGTTGTCGAGCCGATGGCACTGAAGACCAGGGTTGGCGGGGTTGATCTGCAGCTCGAAGGCGGCGAGCTTGGCTGCTTTCTGCTCTTCGCCGTTGAGTTTGTCCAGGCTGGATTGGAAGCTGTCGGCGAGGAGGAAAGGCATGGGATTGTGAAGGCAGCAGCTGCTACCAGATGCAGTGAAGGTCTGGCAGGGCACGGAGCTTTTCATCAGCGGTGATCAACGGCCAGCCACCGTGAAGTGCCGTGGCCGCGATCAGGCGATCAGCTGGATCGCCATGCTGAAACAGGGAGCTGCGTGAGAGAACAGCGATATCAGCCGTGATTGGCAATACCTGCAAACGCAGGGCCTGCAGCAGCCGTGAGAGATAGTCAACAGGGCTTACATCGCCTGGAAGCTGAAGGCGGCCGCGATCGATCAGGAGGGCCAACTCCCACAGCGAGATGTCCGCGATGGCCAGCTGGCCCTCTTGCCGGCCTTTCTCTAGGGCTGCGGCCGCACTGACGCTGAGGCGCGATGGAGCATTGGCCCAGAACAGAGGGATGTGGGTGTCACAGATGATCCGCATCACCACCCCACTCCACATCCGGGATCGCATGGACCACATCGCCAAGGGAGACCCGATCACGCAGATCCAGCAGCCACTGTCGGGCATCTTCGGCAGGGTCCCGCTCCGGAGCGATGCGGGCAATGATTCGTCCGCGGGATGTCACCTGCAGCTCTTCACCAGCCTGAACGCGCTTGAGGAAAGCAGGCAGGTTCTGCCGCAGATCGGAAACGGAGACGAGAGCCATGCCCAACACTCCTATATGTACAAACCGATTGTACACGAGCCGCGTGGTGATGGCCTGGTGCGAGGGGGTGGATCAATCCTGACCACGACCCACCTGGATCGGCGTCGAACTGCCAGAGGGGGAAGCGCCATTTCCCCTGATCAAGGATCCCCAGCAGGGTGCCGGCCTTGAGGCGGTCGTGCACCGTCTGGCGGCTGCCGGCTGCGTGGAGCTCGTTCACCTCGGCTGTACCGTTAGTGCAGGCCAGGAGCTGGAGGCGGAGGCGGAGGGCAAAGCTGCGCCGGAGTGCTTCGAACTCGAGCTGGGCGGCATTGGCGGCAGGCTCTCCCAGCCATTTGGCCAGTGGATCAACCACGCTGGGCCTGCCTGCCTTGGCGGGCCGGGCCGCAGCGATTAGTACCTCGAGCAGGGCCTTCTGGGCCGCAGGTTCGAGCGGCGCGCGCCGTAGCTGATCGAGAACGGCAGCCTGGAAATCGGCCTGCGGGGTCATGGGCAGCACCATTGACACAAGTCAGTTTAGCCCAGGTCGTAAGAGATGTAAGAGCCCCTAGTTGTAGCCGCTGGCTAGCGGTGAAAGTTGTCTCCTGGTTATGCTTGCCAAAGCTGCGTCCATTCGAAAGGTAAGCTATGCAAACGCGCGCGTTGAACGAGTTGGAGATCAGCACGATTGAAAATATTATCAAGGGCGAAAAATGGGCGCCTCCATTCTACGCATTTCGCGTGGAGAGCGACATTGATTCCCTTGGCGATCAGGCCCTTTGGGTTTGGGTTGTTTACGATGTTGAGGAAGTCGACTTAGATGCTGCCCATCAAGCCGAAAGAAAAATCCAGAACTTGATCTCAGATGCGGGAGATGAACGTTGGGTTTATGTAAGATTTCGAACCCGTGAAGAGGATGCTGACACTGACGAAGAGGATGAAGACGAGACCGGGTGGCCTGATGAACTAATTGAATCACCTTTCGTGGGTTGAAATTCATGGGTTTACCTCAGAACTTGCTGGCTCTGTGCAAGAACATGCTCCCTGGAGACAAGCAGCGGGGCCACCCTGACGCAGCGACATTGAAGCGCTCCATCTCTACAGCGTATTATTCCGTCTTCAGCCTCCTTGTTCACGCTGCTGCCAGCATGTTGGCTGGGAATGGATCAGAGAGAAAAGAACTCAGAGGATATGTAGCTCGCGCATTTGACCACTATGAAATGGCTGAGGCTTGCAAGGGATTTGCAGGTGGGAACCTCAATAAAGGGTTAAAGCCATGCCTGCAGTTACCGATTTCAACAGACTTGAAGGACATCGCCGCAACCTTTCAATCTTTGCGTCAATCACGCCACGATGCAGATTACAACATCTTGCTAAAGCCAAATAAGACAGATGCACGCCAAGCCATCCAAGATGCTGAACGTGTTTTCACGCTCTGGGAAAAGATCAAAGGTAGTGAGGAGGCACGTCTTTTTTTGCTCGCACTGCTGTTGGACGAGCGGGTCAAGAAAAGAGGCTAACTACACCCGATACACCTTCATCACCTCATCCCCCAGGTGATTGATCACCTTCACCGCAATCCGACCCGTTGAGGGCTTGGCAAAGGGCACGGAGATATCGCTGTTGAGAGATTCCCAGGCTTCAAGGTCTATCTCAGCCTTGAGCGATGTCTTGAGGCTCTTGTAAGGATCGTTCTGGCCGAGGAAGTAGGCCTGGCGCACGAAGAAGCTCTCGCCATTGTAGTCGCTGTCGATGAACCAGCAGGCGATGTTGTTGGGCTCGTCGCTGCGGACTTCGCCAGTGGAGGGGTCGAAAACGGCCAAGCCGAGGTATCCATTAGCCTCGATAACAATTATTTTGGTGCCACTCCAGAAACAAAGGATCCGGCCTGTTGCTGACTTGATCGGGGATTGATACCAACTCTTTCCCATGGAGCGCATAGTACTCACGACCGTTTGAGAATTCTTCCCTGATACGCCTACTCACTTCAACATGGAATTCCTTCGTCAGGGTTAAATAGCCATTATCAAATAGCGTATGCAGATCAGATCGCATAAGAATCCCGTTCGATACCCTGTGGGGGCCATTTTCAGAATAAGGCTGGATATGCGCAGCCTCGAGAACGGGTAGCGTCTTCTCGCCTGTAATGGCACAACGACGAGAGTATTCATCCAAAACCATGATACGAAAACCTCCTTGGCCAAGCCTTGGCCTGATGGTGAGATCCTTGCCGTACCTGACGCCAACAGGCCCACTGTGCTCATGATCAGATTGGGCGACCTGAGAGAAGAATGGTTGAGCTTGCTCGAATAGCCTCAATCCTTCACTCCCAGGCAGAATCTCAAAGCTTTTCCCTGTCACAATATTGGATGGCCAGTCTTGGGGAGGATCGATATACGTGGCTTCTTCCAAATAAAAGGGTTGGGTGAGTATTGTGCAGCCAATGATGGGATTAAGCTCTTGATCACGGCGCAGGTTTCCAATCTTCTGGCGGAACAACGTAAGGCTTGGCATTCCGTTTGCTTCTCCAAACGCCTTCCAGGCAAGATCAAGCGGAAGTGTAGAGTGCCTGACAAAGAATGCACCTCCCACGATCTTGTTTTCTGGGTATTTGGATTTGAACAAAAAGAGCTCGCTTGCTTCGAGAATTTTGAATTGGGTTGTTGCCCGAGGCCGCCAAAAATTCATCTCTTCGGCATTTCGCTGTCGTAGATAGCGGAACCAATCGGCATCCGTAATGCCAACATACAATTTCATGGCATCAATCGATTGAGACGATCATTGGATTCATTCATCTTCCTCCCGCCAGCATAGTAATTTCTGCCCTCCGGCGCCACCTCCGTCAGCCAGATCGCGGTCTCGGCCGCTTCGATCTGGCAGTAGAAGGGCCGGATGCCCTGAAACTCGTGGTGGCGCCAGTGCTTCAGCAGCCGGGCCGTCTCCGCTGTCACCTTCCACTGGCTTTCGGGCGCCTGTCGCCACTCCTCCACCAGGGCCCGGATCGAGTTGATCTGCTGGGTGACCTCGTACTGCTGGTCGCTGTCCGACAGCCCCTGGGCCCCGAACTCCAGCTCGCGCTGCTCGTCCTTGCCGCCCCGCTTCCTGGGCTTGGGGATCGGAGTGATCAGCTGCGACTCCCGGCGCCCCGCCAACTCCACTTGCGTGGGGATTCCCTTCACCAGCTCCCAATGCCGGCTGGGGCGCTCGTAGGGGGAGTTGAGGATCGGGTCGTTGAAGAAGCGCTCGCTCATCGCCCTTCCTCCAGCTGGAGGGCCTCCAGAGCCTGGACCAGATCGAGGGTCATAGAGGCCATGGGGTCAATGGGTGATCCGCCTGGTGCGGCGGGACTGACATGTGTGTGAGTTGATGCTGCGGCCAGTCTGCACCTAGCGGAAGCGAGATGGCAGCACAACAGAAGCACTTGCAGCCGCGAGTCTTGGTTCTAGGCACGGGGCGCATAATTTCAATCCGCCAGCTGTTGCGCGGCGCCGATCCGGCCCAGTTCCTGGGCGGTGTGCCGCAGCACCGGGTGCTGCTGCCAGTCGGCCGGCAGCACCAGCCACACCGGGCTGTGGGGGCTGGAAGGCAGGGCCCCCTGGGCCATGGGCCCATGGCCCAGCGGCCAGCGCTGCAGGGCGGCCCAGGTGTCGGCCTCCCGATCGGCCACCACCAGAGCCAGGGCGCTGCCCTGGATTCGGCCGATCCAGTCGTTTGGGGTCTGCAGGCTGTTGCCCCCGCTGCGCAGGCTGAGCCCCAGCTCCTGCAGGAGCCGCCACAGGCCTGGCGCCATGCCCCGATCGGGCACCAGCACCTCCAACATCTGCCCTCCGGCTGCCGGCAGGCCGGTATCCGGAGGGCCGGTATCCGGCAGGCCGGGGGCAGCGCCCACCAGCCCTGGCGCTTCGGGGCAGAACGCCAGGGCCAGGGGCAGCTCCCCCAGCGGCAGCAGCTCCAGCTCCTGATCGTTCAATCCTGCCGCCGCCTCCAGCTCCAGGCCCGAGATCAGGGCACCATCGAGCACTCCCTGGCGCACCAGCTCCAGCCAGTAGGCGGCCGCCCGGAACCGCTGGGGGGTCGGCAGCAACCAGGGGCAGCCCGCCAGCAGGGGGTGATGCAGCAGGTCGCTGCCGATCCGGGCCTTGCCGGCTGCCAGGCGATGGGCGCGGCAGCCCAAGCGCAGCAGGCGCATCGAGGCCGAGGTGCCGTAGCCGCAGCCCCAGAGCTGGCGGCGATCACGCACCAGACCGAAATCTGCGGCGAGACTGCGGTAGCGACGGCTGATGGTGGGCTGGCTGAGCTGCATCAGCCGGCTGGTCCGCACGGTGGTGCCGCAGAGCTCGAGCAGATCGAGCAGGCGGATGTCCTCCAGCAACTTCGGCAGGCGGTAGGGGGGGGCCTGGACCAGCGACAGGGGGCGAGGGGAAGCCATCGGGTGGATGAGGGGTTGGGAGCAGCCTCAGCAGCGCGGGCGATTTTTCTGCTGTTCTTCCTGCGAAATAGCAACAACGCGCGAGGAATCCCAGTGATGGCAATGTGCTGATTTTGCTCTTTCGCTCGTAGAGACTGGCTGGGTTGCGTCTCAGTCGACACGCTTTGGCCATGATCCGCTCGCCTGACAACCCACCTCTCAGTCCACCTTCCAACCCAGCGGCGGTGCGTTTGCGCTGCCATCTGTTGATCGGCCCGCCGGCCAGCGGCAAGACCACCCTGGCTGGTGTGCTGGCCGAACTCACCGATGCCGTGGTGCTCTCCACCGATGTGGTGCGCCAGGAGCTCTTTGGCGATGCGGCCGTACAGGGCCCCTGGCGCGACATCGAGGCCCTGCTGCACCAGCGCATCCGCGAGGCGGTGGCCGCCGGCACGCCGGTGATCCTCGATGCCACCCATGCCCGCCGCCCCTGGCGTCTGGCGATCACCCAGGCCCTGAGCCTGCCGGCTCCGGTGGAGTGGATCGGCTGGTGGCTCTACACGCCACTTTCCACCTGCCTGCAGTGGAACCAGACCCGCAAGCGCCTGGTGCCCGAGCCGGTGATCCGCGAGCTGGCCGCCGCCCTGGCCGACCCGGCCTTTGGGCCCTCGCGGGCTGAGGGCTTCGCGGCGGTGGTGGCGGTGGTGCCCACCCACGGCCGCGAGCTGGAGGCCCTGCTGCGCGATGAACTGGCCCGCCTCGATCACCGCATCCGCTCGGCCCGCAACCGCGAGAAACGCTTCCAGCTGCACGGTTACTCGCGCCTGCTGGATCTGGAGCGGCTGCTGCATCTGCTGCGGCTGCTCACCACCTACCCAGAACTCTCAGCCGCCGATCCCGCCACCCGGGCGGAGCTGGAAGCGATCGTGTCGCCCCTGCCGGAGGGCGACCTGGCGGATCAGGCCGCCGCCTACCTGCGCCGGCTGCACGGTGAGTGCTACGGCGATGCCAACGCCATCCGGGGGGATCTGGCCTGGCTGGAGGCCAATGGCTTCTGCCAGAGCGAACCGTCGCTGGCGCCGATCCAGCTGACGCCACCCCATCCGGAGCCAGCCGCGCCAGGACCCTGGCCCGGTGGGGTGAACGGCGGCTTCCCGCCCCCGGGCGACGCGCCAGTCTTCCTACGGGTGTTCACCCTGCTGCGCCATCTGCTGCAGCAGCCCTTTGATCAGGCCGAGGGCGTGCCCCTGCCGGAGCACCTGATCGAGCGCACCGAGGCCATCCCCGGCGCCTACCTGCCTTCAGAGGCGGCCACCCTGCGCAAGGACATCGAGAAGCTGCTGACCCCCTACGGCTTCCGGCCCCCGCGCGACAACGTCCGCCACGGCTATGCCATCGGCACCGCCCTGCTCTCGGCCCACCGGCTGCGGGAGATCCATGGGGTGGTGAGCCAAGCCGCCGGTCGGCTGGACGACCCCACCGCCCAGGATCTGCTGCGGGAGCTGGAGCAGCGGCTCGCCTGGGGAGGAATCGCGGTGGACGGTTCCTCCCCGGTGCGGGCGTTCGCCAACCGCTCGATCGTGAGCAGCGCCCTGGTGCGGCCCGATTCCCTGGCCGCCGAGCGCCAGGCCGAGGCCCTGGAAACGGCGATCGTGGAGCGGCGCCGTATCGAGCTGGAGCGCTACGTCTCGGTGGGCTCCTTTGCGGACAGCCCCAACGGTTCATTTCGGGTCTGGCCGCTGCAGCTGCTGTTCCACAACATCGGCTGGTATCTGGTCTTCGAGGAGGACAGCCCTGGCCAGGAGGAGGGGTTGATCCGCTGCGAGCGGCTGGATCGCCTCGCCCTGCGCCGCAGCGAGCGGGGCAATCGGCGTAGCGATGAGGCCCACAGCCAGGCCCTGCGGCGTCTGGAGCTGTTGCTGCATCACAGCGGCGGCATCTACTTCGGCAATGACATCAAGAGCCAACTGCGGCTGACCAGCCCCAACGCCCAGCTTCGCGCCAAGCAACTGGTGACACTGCGCTTCTGCTGCCAGGGCTGGTGCTTTGCCTTCATCCGCGAGGGCCTCCAGCGCTACCCGATCGAACACACCCGCTTCTCCAAGCCGCTGGCCGGCGAGCACTGGTGGTACCACCTGAATGCGCCGCATGTGCTGGAGCCCGGCAGCCCCTCAGACACCCACCCCTATCCGGTGGAGCTTGACCTACCCCCCTGGACCGTGGAGCGCGACATCGACCTGCGCAACTGGCTGTTTGGCTTCGGGGCCGGCATCCGCATCGATAGCCCCGAGCCCCTGAGAAACGAGCACCGTCAGAAGTTGGAGACTGCCCTGGCGGTGTATCAGGCCACCTGAAGCGGCTGAAAGCTCAGTTGAGCGAGCGGGCTCGGTGCTGCTTGCGGGAGGCCTGCTCAATGGTCTTGAGCTCCTCGGCCTCTTGCTGCAGCTCACCAGCCAGGGCATCCAGGTCGTCTGCGGCGTCGCGCAGCTGGCTGCTCAGCTTGAGGCCCTGCTCAATCGAGGCGTTGTAGGTCGCTGCCGCCTGATCAATCTCGGCGAACAGCTCCTTGTATTCCTCCGGTGGGTTGCGGTCCCACTCCGCCATGGCGATCGCCGCCTGCTCCAGGACCCCCAAGGCGGATCGCCAGCTGGCCTTGAGGCGGAAATCGAGATGGCGCAGATCCACGTTGGTTCGCTTGATCTCCTTGGTGCTGGAGACCTTTGCCAGGGCCAAGACCTGGCCCTTGAGGTCGGCCAGCGAGGGTTCTTTCTGCCGCGCAGGCCTGTCACCAGCCTGAGCTTTTGCGGTTGCCTTGGCCGCAGCCTTGGCTTTGGCCGCTGCCTTGGCTTTGGCCGCTGGCTTGGCTGCTTTCGCCGCAGGGGAAGACTTGCGGGGCATCTTGCTCACTCAGCGAGGTCCAGCCCCAGCTGCTCACCGCCGCGCAGTTGCTCCAGCTCCCGCCGCAGGGCCTGGCTGGTCTGCCGTTCGATCCTGAGGGCTTCGCTCAGCTCATCGCGCTCACGCCGGTAGCGGTTGGTGTGGGCAACGCGGCCACCAAGGCTCTGGTTGTTCTTGGCCAGTTGCTTGCGGCGCTCCACCTCAGCCTCGAAGGCTCGCTGCAGCGCATCGAGCTCCTTTCGCAACTGGCTTTCAGCCTTGGACTGCTGCTGCTCGATTCGCAGAACCTCGTTCTCCGCCTGCAGGGATTCGATCCGCGACTCCAGTCGCAGGATCTTGACATCCCTCCCTTTGAGGATGTCTTTGAGCTTGGTGATGAGGGCCAGCAAGCCTCTCCCTTTCTGGCGGTGATCGAGGGCCTGTTCTTCACATTGGCGCGCATAATCGCGCAACAGCCCTGTGCGGCGCTGCAGCACCTTGGCGGTGCACTCGTATTTGATGATCGCGATGACGCGGCAGCGCTCCAGTTCATCGAGTTCCTGAACAGCTTTCAGCCGCCGAAGTTCGTCGTAGTTGGTGCACTCATGGCGTAGCTCCTGGGTGGTGACATGCTCGCGCGCCCCCAGGCGCGTGAGGTTGGTCAGCCGCACCCGGTCGTGCCAGTAATCGAAGAGTGCTTTCTGGTCTGCACCGCCGAGCATCCCGCAACCCTCCTGACCAGCAACAGATAGCCAACCGATCCTAAGGAGCGCCATCGCTGCAGGCCTCAGCGCAGAGGAGCCGGGCCTGCGCTCCTGCGGCTCTCCAGCCGCCGGATGCGTTGAGTATCTAGGTCGATCTGGGGCATGGCGAGAAGGGATCAGGTGTCAGTGAGCACAGCCTCAGCCCCTCGGTCCCGTTCTGGATCAATTCTCCTGCGAAAGAGCAGCGGCTGCAGGCGGCCTTGGGCGGACTGCTTCCGCTTTGTGCGGACGATTCCAGAGACATTGTGAAGATTGCTGCGGATCTGCAGCTCTTTCCGCACTCCTCTCGCCTCAGTTGCCACGCGGGGCAATGCAAGTACTATTCACCACATGCATAGATCTAACCTCCTGTGAATCGCCGCTCATTGCTGCTGAATTTGCAAGATGGAAGCCGATGTGCTGCCTGGCATGGTCTTCCTGCCCCCAACCTCTGATTTCCCGCCAAATCCGGAACCGCTGGAACGCGAGGTGCTCAATAGCACCTACCTGGAACTGAGAAATTGCTACTCCAGCTTGATGCGCAGCCGCGCTCAGCATCGGCGCCTGGCCAACAAGGCCAAGGATGAAACCGCTCTCCTCAAGGAGCGGATAACGGCCCTGGCCAGCCGTGACCTGCCCCAACGCCAGGAAATCTACGAGCTCCTGGAGATCGTGACGGCCATCACCGGTGACATCGAAGATGCCGGTGATGATCTGGTGAATGGCTTCAGCCGCTACCAGAAAGGTCGCCATACCTTTCAAGGCGGCGGCTATCTCGGCGATCTGATGCGCGCAGTGATTCATTTCATCAATCGCTGGGGCCGCACCAAGGACCGCCTTGGCGATCTCAAGCAGAAGCAGCAGGAGCTGATCAACAAGTCCCAGGATCTGCTGACGCCGCCGCCACCGCCACCAGGCGGCAACGGCAACGGACTTGCAGCCGCGACAACCCCACCGCCTGGGGACTGTGCGCCCCGGCCCATCGACCTCAGCACGAACGGGAGTCAGCCGCAGCCCCAGGATCAAGCCAAAGGAGCCCCAGACCATGGGTGAGATCGCTGAAACCATGCGCTCCGCCCTGCGGCAGCTGGCCCAGGCCGATGCCCGGCTTTATCGCGGCCTGGCCGAAGAGCTGGGCGATGGCGCCACCGCAGTGGAGGAACCCCGCGCCCTGATCCAGCCCCAGGGCGGCGCCCCCGCCACCGAAGCCCAGCTGCTGGCCCTGAAGAACGACGCCCTGCAGGAGCTTTGTGCGCAGCGGGGCATCAAGGTGCCCAATCGCCCCAGGAAAGATCTGATGGTGGCCCTGCTGCTGGCGGATCCGAACGGCCCGCCGCCTCTGTCCCTGCTTCCCCCTCCCAAGACAAAAGCCCCCTCAGCTGGGAAGGGTTCGGGAGCAACGGGTGGTAAGGCCGGCACCGCTGAGCTGCAGGCCCTGGAGCAGCGCCTCGTTCGCTTGGAGCAACTGGTGCTGCTGATCGCTCAGCAGGTGGGCGTGCCCCAGGACGCGATCGAGCGGTTGCTGCCACCGGCTGCTCCGCCAAGCTGAAGCCGCGCAGGGACAGACAGGCTGGAGGACCTATATTCGCTATTCGCTATTCGCTATTCGCGAAATCCGAATGGCATGGTGCGACCGTGGCCCGCTCACCCTCCAATCCCCATCTCGTCCTGCGCCCGCAGGATCTGGTGGTGCTGCTACGTCTTGCTCTGGGGCCGGGCCCGGCGCCCACCTATGCGGCCCTCGGCTCCGAGCTGGGCCTGACAGCCTCGGAGGCCAATGCGGCGGTGGAGCGTGCCGTGGCCGCCAGGTTGGCGATCAAGGATGAGGCCGGCAAGCCCTCAGTTGTTCGAGCTGCCCTGAGAGCCTTCGTGCAGAACGGTGCCCGTTACTGCTTTCCGGCCACGCAGGGCGGGCTCAGCCGCGGGCTTCCCACCGGCTACGCCGCCTCCCCCCTCAACGGGCAGATCCGGCCGGGCAACGACCCTCCACCGGTGTGGCACTGGAAGAAGGGAACCGCCCGCGGCATAGCTTTCCACCCGCTCTATCCCAACGTCCCTGAGGCGGCAGAGCGCAACCCAGCTCTGGGGGAGCTGCTGGCCCTGTTCGACGCAGTGCGCGGCGGCAGCGCCCGGGAACAAGCCCTGGCGCTGGCCCTGCTGGAGGAGCGGCTGCAACCATGAATCCCAACGACCCCAATGTCTCCCTGCTGGAGCGGTCCGCTGAGCAGTTGGGCGAGGCGCTGCTCTAGCAACAGGTGTTAGTCGGCGGGGTTGTGGCCGGTGTGCTGATCACGGATCCGGCGATGCCGGAGATCCGGCCCACCCAGGATGTGGATGTGATCTGCAGGCTGATCGCCAGGTCTGACTACCATCAGCTGGGGAGGCAGTTGCGGCAGCGGGGCTTGCAGCCGGACAGACGGCAATCAACCGTCACGCCTTCTGAATTGCAAAAAATTGTTAAAATTTGCCTATGCTTTTGCATTAGCAACTCTGGTCTGTCTAATATAATTATGTTATTAGCTAAACTTCAATGTTTCGGCAATTTTTAGTAGCAGGCTTGCCTGTTCTCGGCATAACTACATTCTCAGCACTTTCTTTGGAAGCCAAAGCCGCGTCATTTATTGTTTCACCAGTGTCAGCCACAGCTTCATCCACCACTCCAGGTGGATACGGCATCGGTAATACAATTAACCAATCCGGCCTGTCAGCTGGATTCATCTCAGGTGTCACTGATTTTGACACCTATATTGCCGGAAATCCAACGCATACAATTAATCCTTTTGCTGAATGGTTCGGCGCTGCGGGCACCAACAGTGGTGTGGTTAATTATGATTTGGGCGCAAGCTATCCCATAAATGCATTTGCGCTCTGGAACGAAGAAACTTCGGGAATTGGCCTTTTCAATTTGTTGGCCTCTACCGACGGAACAACCTATTCAACTATTATTTCTGCCATCTCTCCGCCGGATAATCCGCTAGCTAGTTACGGTGCCTCAGTTTTCAGCTTTTCCACGGCAAATGCAAGATACTTTCGCCTGAATCTGTCAGGCTGCCCACAGCCCAATCCTGGGTCATATCAGAGTTGCGCCATTGGTGAAGTCGCCTTCAGGTCACAAGTGTCACAAGTGCCAGGCCCTCTGCCTATTTTGGGGGCAGCGGTTGGCTTTGGCTACACGCGTAAAATTCGCAGGAGAATTCAAGCAGCTGGTTGATCCCCTGCAGCAGCGGTTTCTCAAGAGCTCATGATCGGCACATGTCTCAGAGAAACCGCTCCTTCGGCTCCCGGCTTCCATGACCATCCGCTCGTCCTGCTGAACACCGCAGCCTTCCTGGAGACGCTCCCTGCGTTCCTGCCGCCGGATCAAGCCAGCCAGCAGCGACTGCCGGATTTGTTCGAGATCCTGCGGGCGATCACCACTCAGGTTGAGCCTTGATCCGCAGCTCGGCTGGGGTGCGCACCAGCGAGCCAGCGCAGAGGTGCCGTAGGCGCCATCGGCTGAAAGGGTGCCGGAGAGGCTGATGATTTCCAGCTCGCCGCGGATCACCGTGCCCCCGGTCGCCCCCGCGAAGCGCAACTGGGCCACCTGCAAGCTCCCCACGGCGCTGATCACGCAGCCGGCCTGCTCCTGCTGTTCGGCGAACCAAACCTCCAGCACCCGGCGCAGATCGGCGCCCAACTGCAGCCGCAGCGGCACCACCTTCATGGCTTCGCCCCCTCCACCAGACCCCGGAACATCACCAGGGCATCCACGTAGCCCAATTGCCTGTGGAGGAATGCCCCCGGCAACGTGCCGATCACCTGAAAGCCGTTGTGCTGCCAGCAGCGGATGCCGGCGCTGTTGGTGCTCACCACCAGGTTGAACTGCATCGCCCGGAACCCCAGCCGCCGCGCCGCCTGCAGCGAGTGCTGGCAGAGGCGGCTGCCGATCCCCCGCCGCCGCGCCTGCTCGGCCACCACATAGCCGGCATTGGCCACATGGGCGCCGAGGGCGAGGGAATTGGGCCTCAGGTAATAGGTGCCCACCAGCGCGCCGCTGGCATCCACAGCCACCATCACCGCCTGGCTCTGCTCCACCCAGGTCACCCGGGCCTTGGCCTCGCTGATGGCCGGATCGTGGGGGAAGGTTTCACCGGCGCGGAACACCGGCTCCAGCAGTGCCCACACCGCCGGCCAGTCGGCCGCCTCAAAGGGGCGGATTTGCAGTGGTGTGGGCAACGGAGCCAGGGGTTTGGATCAGCAGCTGGGCCATCCTGACGCTGCCACTGCGGAGCCGCTCACACTGCGGCGCCGCTGCAATCTGATGCCGCTGCAGTGCTCCGCTGCAGGGCGACGCCGGCCTCAGCGCAGCAGCAGCCCGATCGGCCCCAAGGCCACCAAACCGCTGCCGAGGGCTAGCAGCAGGGCTGCAGCACGGGTCCAGGCCACCGGCAGGCGCCGCAGCAGCAGCAGACTGCCGCCGCTCACCAGCGCTGATCCGCTGAGCGCCCCCAACCACCAGAGCGCGGGGGAGCCACCCGCCGGGGCCTCCAGACCGTGGAGCATGGCGTGCACCGCCACGGCGGCAGCCACCAGGGCAGCGCAGCCGCCCAGCCGTGGGCTCTGCTGGGAGCGCAGCACCAGCACCGCCACGGCTGTGATCGCCAGGGCCGCCAGCAACTCCTGGGCGGGCAGGCTGCCGCCCAGGGCGCCGAACACGCCACCACCGATGGCGCCAGCCAGGGCCCAGAGCAGCAGCTGAGGGGAGATCACGGCGCCGGCGGCTCCGACCGACACCAGTAGCAACAGGTGATCCACACCGCTGATCGGGTGCAGGAAGCCGGCGGCGATGCCGCCGTTGGCGATGCCATGGGCTTGGGCGGGTTGGGCAAGCAGCAACGCCAAAGCTGTGGCGCCGCCGGCCAGGGCCAAGGACCTGGCTGAAATGCGTAGAGTCATCGAGCGATCCGGTCCGCGCCGGAGAAGAAGGGTCTCAACACGGCGAGCGTTCTGACTGAGAGGGCCATGGCCCCCATCACAGCTGCGGGACAGCGCCGGACTTGGCTCAGGACAAAGCTGATCCCCACCGGACTTTCCTCGTTGCCTCCAGGGCGTGACCCGCTGGAACCGTCATCAACATTATGGAGCTGGATGGCTGCGGTGTTCAAACCAAGACGATAGTCTCCAGTACTCGCGACTTGGTGGAGACATGGGTGATTATTTAGAGCAAGCCGCCGACCCGGCGGTGCCCCGGAGACTCTGTTCCATGCTTCAGCTGCGTTCCACGCTCATCGTTCTCGGTCTGGCGGCTCCGCTGGCATCCCACGCCGCCAACCTCGACATGGCAGGTGTGAACCGATACACCAGCCAGGAGCAGGTCACCAGCATCACCCAGTTCACCGATGTCAGGCCGGGCGACTGGGCATTTCAGGCTTTGACCAACCTGATCGAGCGCTACGGCTGCGTCGCCGGCTATCCCAATGGCAGCTTCAAAGGCGGCCAGGCGCTGAGCCGCTATGAGGCTGCCGCCCTGCTGAATGCCTGCCTCGACCGCGTCACCGAGGTGACCGATGAACTCAAGAAGCTGATCAAGGAGTTCGAGCAGGAACTCGCTGTGTTGCGCGGTCGTGTCGATGGCCTTGAAGCCAAGGTGGGTGAGCTGGAGGCCACCCAGTTCTCCACCACCACCAAGCTCGGCGGGCTAGCGACGTTTGTGGTGGGAGCCAATGCCTTCTCGGGATCGGCTGTCAACACGGGGGCCAACACGGTCAATCGGGCAGCGAATGAATTCACGGGTCGTCCCCGGACTCCCGTAACTCTGCCCAATGCCACCACGTTCAACTACGACCTGCAGTTGACGCTTGATACAAGCTTCACCGGCAAGGATCTGTTGCGCTCCAAACTGCGCGCCGGCAACTTCGGCCAAAGCGTGTTTGGAGGCGAACCGCACGCCCTCAGCCTGGCTGTACTTGAGGCCGCTTTCGAAGAGGATTGTGGTTCCGAAACAGACTGCGGTGACGTCGTCGCCATCGACAAGCTCTATTACCAATGGCCCATCGGCAGCGGCTTCACGGCCACCTTGGGGGCCCGGGTGGGGCAGGAAGACATGCTGGCGCTATGGCCCAGTGTCTATCCATCCGACACCATCCTCAACGTGATGACGGTGAATGGGGCGCCAGCGGCCTACAGCAAGAATGTCGGTGCTGGCGCAGGGTTGTGGTGGCAGAACAACGGCTTCAGCATCAGTACCAATTACGTGGCCGCCAATGGCGACAGCGGCAATCCAAGTGTTACGGCAGAGGACAGTGGCGGTGGACTTGGCAACAGCAATTCCGGCGCCACCGGCAGTGTGCAGCTGGGCTATCAGCAGGAGCAATGGGGCCTGGCCGCAATCTGGACCTACGTGCAATCCGAGACCCAGTTCGTTCCGGGAACCACCCCGTTTACCCACAGCGCCATCGATCACAACAGCGATGCCGCCACCAGTGCCTGGGGCCTGAGCGCTTTTTGGCAACCGCTGCGCAGCGGATGGCTGCCTTCCCTCAGCCTGGGATGGGGAATCAACAGCACCACCTACAGCACGCCCCAGCCCCGCGGCAGCCTCAGCACCAGTCAGTCCTGGATGGTGGGTCTGCAGTGGACCGATGTGTTCTTGAAGGGCAATGATTTCGGCTTTGCTGTGGCCCAACCCGTCTTTGCCACCGCCCTCACCGGTGGCGTAACTCCCAACGACGGCAACTATGTGTGGGAGTGGTGGTACAAGTTCCAGGTGACCGACAACATCTCGATCACACCGGCTTTGATCTATCTCAGTCGCCCCCTCGGCCAGGTGACACCTGCAGGCGAAAGCTTCAGCCAGTTCGGCGGCTTGGTGAAAACGAGCTTCAGCTTCTGATCGCAGGCTCTTGAGTTGAGATTGAAATCCCCAGCTCCCGCAATGCTCCTTCTGGGGCCTACTGGGGAGCGCCCTGGGGAGCGTCCTGGGGAGTAGTCGATCCCGTCTTGGAGGAGGGCACCGCCCGGCTGTGGTGATGCTGGCCCGGTCGGGCTGGTTTGCGATAGCTGCCGGAGCCGCCGCCGCCACAGGCGAGGGCTTGGGGCGTGGACGCCAGCAGAGCCAGGGTCAGGGCCAAGCTGAGGCTGGGAGTTGGGTTCATGCCTCCAGTATCGCACTATCACTGGAGAGTCTGGCAGGTTTGTCTTGTGGCCTGGCCTGCCTAGGCTGGGAAAGCTTCCACCCGGTAGAGGGTTATTGCCTTGGCCCGCCAGGGATCTGTGTCAGCTAAACCCGCTGCCAGCCTGCGCATTGGCGAGGTGGCCAGGCGCACTGGCCTGCCGGTGAAAACGATCCGCTATTACTGCGATGAGGGATTGCTCCAGCCCGGGGCTCGCTCCGAAGCTGGGTACAGATTGTTTGACGAAGATAATCTCGCTGAGCTGACGATCATTCGCTCCCTGCGGGCGATAGATGTATCGATTCCCGAGTTGGCCAAGATCCTGGAGGTGCGGCGAGCTGGTGTCTGCAACTGCTCTGTGCTGAAAGACAGCATTGCGGCCAAGATGGAATCAATCAACCTGCGCATCGATGAGCTGGCCGCCAGTAAAGATGAGCTGGCGCGGCTTCTGGCCAGCTGGCAGGACTGCGGTGGCTTGAAGCCTGATCGCTGATTGCCATGGGCTTTCGACTTCGCCGGGCCGAAGCCCTGTCCATCCACATCAGCCCAGGCCCCCCAGCCGAATCAGACCACCCACCACCACAAAGGCGATCGCCAGGGCGGTGATGCCGCGAATGTGCCAGGCCAGGCCGCTCAGGTTGTCGTCGGTGAGGTTGGGGATCAGCCGCAGCCGGGCATGAACGGCCAGGGCGGCAGTACCGGCCAGCAGCAGCAGCTTCACCCCCACCAGCATCCCGATCGGGTTGGCCGGGCTGAGCAATCCATGCAAGCCCGGCAGGTAGATCCAGCCCATCCCCAGCCCGGTGAGCACCTGGATGGCCAGGGCCGTCAGGCCCAGTGGCTCGAAGACCTCCTCGAAGGCGCGGATCGGTGCCGCGCTCTGCGCCCGCGATGCCCTGGGCAGCACTCCCAAATCCAGCACCAGATGGCCGCCGGTCCACACCGTGGCCGCCAGGGCATGGACGATCACAAGCAGCGGAAAGACAGACATGGCAGCACGGGGGATCTCCGATCCACGATGGGGGGATTCAGGGGTGAAGGCGGTGAAGACGCTGAAGACGCTGAAGACGGTGAAGACGGTGAAGACGGTGAAGGTGATCGTGAATTTGCGCGTTGTGCCGATCGGCGTGGGCGTGCATAGGTGATCAAACTCCTGGAGCTCGTGCTGGCCCTGGCCGGCGGCTTTGCGATCTTTGGCCGGCAAGCAGCAGGAGTATCTGCGCCGGCTGCAGGAGGGCAATCAGCAGATCAAGCTCTGCTCCACTAGACCAGGCCGTGCTCCTCAGAATCCCCCAGCAAGGCGCGCGGGCAATGACCTGCCAGGCTGGTCTTGCCGCACTGACGTAAACCCACCAGCCTCTCGTAGGCGCTGACGGTGCCAGCCTGCCGGCATCAAGCCGATTGACGCTTTGGTTAGGCTCGCGCGGCACCCGTGAACAAGTCAGATGCTTCGACCACTTGATTGCCGGGCAACAATAAGACTTAATTAATTGTGAAATACTGTGATCAATCTTGCCAGGAAGCACCAAAGTCGAGCAGGATAAATCAAGCGATAGCATAACGGATTCAAGCAGGCCAATCCAGGCTTGCTCATTCTTCACCTGAGATCATCAAACATGGAAAAGCACAACACAACCTGCTCCAGCGTGGAGCAAATTCTGTTCGCCATCCAAGCCTCCTCCGGCACTGATGGCGGCTCTGATGATCCCCAGCCAGTGGCTTCAGAATTCACGAGCATCGGCAACGGCACGCCGCTGCTCGCCGATGCAGTCATCGATGGCGGCTCTGATGATCACCAGCCACTGGCCTCAGAATTCACAGGCATCGGCAACGGCACGCCGCTGCTCGCCGATGAAATCATCAATGGCGGCTCCAGCGGTGGCGGTGATGATGCCTCCCCCGAGCGCCGCACCAGCCAAGGCCTTGTTGTTCGCAATGGTGGTAAAGGACTTGCCTTCAGCGATTGGATCATCGATGGCTTCGGCGATGGCTTCTGCGATCTGCTGCCCAGCGGGCTGATCAGTGATACCGGCGATGAGGCGTTCTTCAAGGTTGGGCGCAACAAATCCGTTTCCAATGCAACCGGCAATCTCGTGGTTCCCGACAGCGGCACCGATCCGTTTGCCCCACCTTTGCATACGCTGATCTAAGCCGCTGATCTAGGCCGCAGCGCGATCCCCCCACCGCCGACTGCGGCCGGCCCCGCTCGATGCCCTCAAGCAAGCGCTGCCAGCTCTACTGCGCCGGGAGCTTTTTGCAGCCGGCTACCCAGGGCAACAGCTGTGGGACCAGGGCCTGGTAATCCGCCTGCTCGCCGCTGGTTCCCTCGGTGGGCTGGGCACACCTTTGCGCCTGAACTGACAATGACATTGTGTTGAACCTTGTGCTCTCGGCAGGCTTCACGGTAGTTGCCTTCCTCTACGCAGTAGTGGGGCATGCCGGAGCATCGGGCTATATCGCTCTGATGACACTAGGCGGCCTGGTTGCTGAGACGATCAAGCCTGTCGCCCTGATCCTGAATATAGTGGTGGCCAGCATTGGCTGCTGGAATTTTCTCAGGGCAGGTCATTGGCCCTGGCGAATCATCTGGCCAGTCTATCTATTGGCAATTCCGGCATCATTCCTTGGCGGCTGGCTCAATCTGCCCGGGATATGGTTGCAGCGCTTGCTTGGAGTCGTGCTGGTTTTTACGGCTTGGCGGTTGGGCACTGTGAGCAAGGATCCGGCAAGCCTGCGTCAACCCAGGGGTTCAGTACTGGTGATCAGCGGGGGTATCCTCGGTCTATTGGCTGGCCTTACCGGCACAGGTGGAGGTGTTTTCCTGACGCCACTGCTTCTTTTGGCCAAGTGGTGCGACACCCGCCAGGCTGCAGCGACATCGATCCTGTTCATTCTGATGAACTCCGTGGCTGGTCTGGCAGGTCTTGCCCTGGCTAATCCAACTGCGCTCACAGCAGTCCTGAACCCGTCGCTGCTGGGATGGATCGCGGCGGTGCTGATTGGCGGCAGCTTGGGCTCAAGACTGGGCAGTCGTCATTGGCCCGTGGCCTGGATCCGTCGAATTCTTGCCATCGTGTTAGTACTGGCTGCGCTGAAACTGCTTGGTTTGCAGCGTTGAATGCCTCCTGATTCAAGCCACAAAAGGCGATCGCCCATGCGCTTCCTGCTTGAACCCCTGCTGGCGGAGGACGAGCTGCGGGACCTGGTCAGCGTCCTGCACGACCCGGCCGCCCCCTGGATCGATGGAGCCAGCACCGCCGGCTGGCATGCCCGCGATCTCAAGCGCAACCACCAGCTCGATGGGGCCTCGCCGCTGCATCAACAGCTCTCGGCACGGCTTGAGGCGGTGCTGACGGCCCAACCGCTGTTGCAAGCGGCCGCGTTTCCGCGCCGGATCCACGGCCTGCTGTTCAGCCGCAGCGGCGCGGGAGAGGGCTATGGCCGCCATGTCGACAACGCCTGGATGAGCGGTGGCCGCAGCGATCTCTCATTCAGCTTGTTTCTGAGCGAGCCGGAGGCCTACGCAGGCGGCGCCCTGGTGCTGGAGGCGCCTGGTGGCGAAGAGAGTTTCCGTCTGCCGGCGGGCCATGCCCTGGTCTATCCCTCGACCCTGCTACATCGGGTCGAGCCGGTGACGGCAGGTGAGCGGCTGGTGGCGGTGGGCTGGATCGAAAGCCGCATCCGCCTCGCCGATCAGCGCGAGCTTTTGTTCGAGCTCGATACCGCCCGTCGCACCCTGTTTGCGCGTCACGGCAAGGATGAGATCTTTGATCTGGTCAGCCGCAGCTACAGCAACCTGCTGCGCCGCTGGGACGGTTGAGCGCCGGCGGCTGGGGGCAGCACCTGCTCAGGACGCCCCCACCGGAACCGGCTCAATCAGCCTTCGCCGCCTTCCCCACCCTCGCCGCCTTCGCCGCCTTTTCCAGCCTTGCCGCCTTTTCCACCCTCGCGGCCTTTACCATCCTCATCGCCTTCCCCACCCTCACCGCCTTCCCCATCCTCACTGCCTTGCTTGCTGGAGGGGCTTGGGCTGGAGGGCTGCGTCATCGCCGGACGCTCCTTGTCCCCGCCCTGTTCAGCGTCTTCCGAACTTTTAGAACAGGCGACCGTGCCGCCGGCGAGGGCAACGGTGGCGAGAAACAGGGCAACGCTGTTACGAGGCATTTTTGGGATCAGAGCAAGTAGGGAGATTCTCGGATTGCAACGCAGCTGCTGACGCCAGGAGGTCACAATCTGCTGTGACAAATCGCACTATTACGGTTCCAGGTCCATCACCACACCTGCGCAGACCGATCACGACACCCGCAGATGGCAGCTATGGGTTGTTTCCAGCTGCAGGGTGCTCTTGCGAATATCGAACGCCTCCAACCGTTGGCGGGCCAGGGCCAGGAGCTGATCGCGGCTGAGCCCCTCGCACTGCAGGCGATCGTCATCAATCACCAGATGGGCGGTAAGGGCTACGCGAGAAGTGCTCAGCCCCCAGACATGCAGCTCCACCACCTCAAGCACCGCGGGCAATGAGGCCAGCGCCTGCTCCACCTGGATGAGATCAACATGGCTCGGAACGGCGTCGAGGTTGAGAGCCAGGGCCTCACGCAGCAGACCGAGGGCGCTCCAGATCACCGCGGCTCCGACGCCGATAGCGGTAAGAGCATCGAGCCACAGCCAGCCGGTGGCACCGACCACCAGGGCGCTGACGAGGACTGCCACCGAGACGGCGGCGTCGGTGAGCAGGTGCAGCACCGCCGCCCGCTGGTTGAGGTCGTGGTGATGGTCGTGGCCAAACAGCCGGGCCGAGAGCAAGTTAACGACGATGCCGGCGGCCGCCGCCCAGGCCACCGGGCCGGCGATCAGCGGCACGGGATCGAACAGGCGCTGGATCGCCTCCACCACCACCACCGTCCCGGCCGCGAAGATCAGCAGGCCATTGATCAGCGACGCCATCTGGGTGCTGCGGCCGAAGCCGTAGGTGAAGCGACCCCAGGCTGGCCGGCGGCTGAGCCGATCCGCCCCCCAGCCCAGGACCAGGCCGACCACATCGCCGAGGTTGTGGAGGGCATCGCCGATCAGGGCCAGGGAGCCAAAGGCAAAGCCCACCACCAGCTGCAGAGCGGTGAGGACGCTATTGAGGGCGATGCTCCAGCGAAAGGCACTGGCCGCCCGGCTGTGGGAATGCTCGTGGTGCCCTTGATCGTGCTGGTCGCCCATGGTTCAGGGCTGCTGCTGGGTGCGGCCATGGGGCCTGAGACCCTTGGCGGCCATCGACGCTCCGTTCTCGATTGAATCAATGTATGCCCATAGCCGACTCCTGCTGCGGCAGGGGTCCCCTGCCACACCCCCGAGACCGATACGGCAGCCGTCCACACGGCTCACCAACGTCGCTACCGCTGCAACGCCGGCATCGGGCTGATCCTCGGGCTGTCGTTGCTGCGCTGGCTGCTGCATTGCTGTGCGCTTGGTACTTGGCCTGGATTGGGCAGGGCCGCAGCGCAGTTAGGCGATCGAGGTCTGCTGCCCAACATCAGCGCCCAGCACGGCAGGCTTTGGAACCGTCTGATCGTGAAGCGGCTCCAGAAGATCAAGGAGGGCCCGAAGCTCCTGGTGATGGCGGATGCCGTCGGGTAAGGGGTTCAACGAATGGTGCTGAGAACTTCTGGCGCCTTGCTGTACTTGATGCGCTGCCTGAGCTTCCGGCTATAAGCGAAGGCGGCGCCGAGGCCGAGGATCGGGAGTGGGCCTGGAGCAGTCGGGAGGGAGGCTGTTACAGGTGTAGCGAAAAATGCACCAAAATATTCAGCATCAACTGTAGAACCCGACGAAGTAGAGCGTTGAATTCCCCCAGTGGGGTATGTGCGAGATTCCCTGATTTGAAGACTGTCAAAAAATACGTCTGAAGTAATTCCTACGAAAACAAGTCCAGGTAGTGCAGGTGCATCCTCATTAACGCCAATATATCCAGGTATTGGAGTATAAGATGGTGCGACGAAAGTTCCGCTACCAACATTAACAGTACCGTTTTGATCAAACAGTGTTATTGTAAATAAAGAATCACCCGAACTCTGAATATTGGAATTATGTTGTGAGAATACTCCAAATCCAAAGGATGTCAATGGATTGGAAGAGGCAATATCTATATCCGACCAATTCTCATCATTTCCAACGCTTAAATCCGACACAAATTGTACCGTGCAGCAGCTAGTACCACTTAAGTTCGATACTCCCAGTTGAGTAACCCCAGGTCCTCGTGTAAATGTTAGTGTTGGCGCACCTATCGGTACGGGTGCAGGATTGAATGTATCATAATATTGCGGAGATGCTGAAGTCGCATAGGGAGGTGCTGTAACGGGGTTAGTCGTTACGGCGCTGAAATAGGGATTGATTGGGCCAACTGCATTAAATGGGTGAGGTATGGCTAGTGGTATTACTCTATTCATCCAGGCATCATAAGTTTCAACATCACTGTTGTTGGGACCTGTTATTGGTCGATAATCGCTTATCATCATTGCCGCGTGTGCCATGGGAGTAAACAGTGATATTGTCACGAAGCAAATCGCCCCGCTTGCTGAGATAGCTAGCTTCATCATGACATTGCACCTCAAATGTTTTTGGGAACTCCAGTAATCATACAGCAGATCAATGGCAAAGTAGCTTGTGGGAGAGTAACGAATGTACAACTTAACAACTCTTCTTAAGGGCTATCCGAGTGCCTGAGATTTGTGCCTTATGCTGGACAGTTTCGGCCCCAGACATCGTTGACGGCTGCCCCTCTCCTACCGGGCCCGGTGGTAATCCAACTCCGGATCGAAATGGGCGAACTAGTGTCCTCCAGATCCAGCGCGGCTCATCAGAACAGCCCTCGCCGCCTTGGCGCCAAGGCCGGCTGGCTGCTGCTGGGCGCCATCACCATGCCGGAGGGGAAGAATAGGGCGAAAGATCAGGTGCTGCAGCTCCTGGCCACGGCCGGGGTCGGCGCGGTTCTGGAGGCAGCAACGCAACAAGAGCTCCAGACACGATCACGACGCATAAGATGTAGTGGTACATCTCGGCTGGACATGCCGTGCGCATCCCGGCGGAGTTGGCCTACGAGCGCAGCGATCTGGAACTGGAAATCGAGCGCTGCGGCGATGAGCTGCGGATCCGACCGGCTGGCCGGCCAATCAACGGTGCGCTTCAGGCCCTTGCATCCTTCTCGCCCTCGTTTCTGGCGGCAGGGCGCGATCAGGACGAACAGCAGGAGCGGGAGTCGCTGTGAGCCTCAGGCCCCGCTACTTGCTCGACACCAACATCTGCATCTACCTGATGAAGAACCAGCCTCCACGGGTGGCGGAGATCTTCTCCACATGCAGGGTCGGAGAAGTGCTGATCTCGGCGATCACCGCTGCAGAGCTGGAGTACGGGGTGGTGGCCTCCGGGGAGGATGCAGAGCGCAACAACGCTGCCCTGGCTCGCTTTCTGCTTGAGGTCCCCGTGGCGCCCTTCGATGGGAGAGCCGCCAAGGTCTACGGCGCTATCAGCTGGGCGAATCGGGAGCGACACAGGAATGCTCTCGACAAGCTGATCGCTGCGCACGCCCTGGCGCTCGACATCACCCTCGTGACCAACAATCCAGGCGACTTCATTACCTACGCAGGCTTGAGAATCGAGAACTGGGTGGATTGATCCCAGGGTTGCGTCTCACGGGTCTGTTCTTTGTTCGCAGTCAACTTCTGACCTTGAAGGACCTGCGGATCTGATCGAACCAGTGCCACTGTCGCCGCTAGACGGTGGGCAGCACCGCCCTGGGTTCGGAGCGGCCCCAGCTGTCGCCGGGCAGGGGCGGGCTCAGGCGGATTGCTTGGGGTTGATAGCGGTTCAGTTTTCTGAGGATGGCTTTGGCACAGCACCCGGTACCTTGTCGGCAGCCCTCCTCCCCGCGTTGAACACCGACCGCTGGTTCTACGGGGTGTTCCAGTCCGCGCCGGATCTGATCCGTTGGCTGGTGGCATCGCCCAGCGGCGTCATGCCCAGCGGCGCCGTGCCCACAGAGCTGGATCTTCAGTACCGCTTCTCGGCACCGGAACTCAAAGCGGGCAGCCATCGCCTCGATGGCGTGCTCTGGCCCATCGGCAGTGAGACGGGCTCAGAAGAGCTGCCGGTGGTGTTCCTGGAGGTGCAGATGCGCGCCGACATCGGCTTCCACCACCGCCTGGCGGCCCAGACCTTCCGCTTCCTGCAGCTCCACCCCCGCATCGAGCACTGGCGCGTGGTGGTGATAACCCCGCACCAACGGCTCCAGCTTGGGCCGGTGATGCCCCTTCGGGTGTTTCTGGAGCAGGTGCACTGGATCAGCCTGGAGGAGCTGGGAAGGCAGGAAAACCTTGATGCAGCAGTAGATTTGCTCACCCTGCCGGTGCGCTCTGAGCCGGAACTGGCGGACCGCTGCCGGCGGATCTTGGCGAGCCGACGGGATCTGGAGCCGGTGGTTTTCTCTATGCTGTTTGAGCGGTTTCCACTGCTGAGCAAGGAGGAGATTCTGATGATCGCCGGGTTGCCGCTGCAGGAATTGCGCCACACCCGCGCGGTGCAGGAGATCCTGGAGGAGGGTCGCCAGGAAGGAAGGCAGGAGGGAAGACAGGAGGGCAGGCAGGAAGGCCGCGAGGAGGGACTGGAAGTCGGTCGGCAGCAGGAAGCCGCTGCCCTGGCAATTCGCCAGCTCTGCCGCCGCTTCGGGAGCCTCGGTGATGACAGCCGGGAGCGGCTCTCCTCCCTTCCTCTGCAGCAGTTGGAGCAGCTGGCCGAGGATCTGCTCGATTTCAGCAGCCCGGGCGACCTGCAGGCCTGGCTGGCCGCCAACGCGGGCGGCTGAGCCAAGGGCCCTCGTCCCCCATCGGCCTTCTCGCCACAGCACGGCCGGCGCTCCGCGCCGCACCAGCTCCGGCTCGAGCAAGGCTTTCCTGGAGCCCCGCGTCACGGTCCCCATCGGCCGCCGTGGTCGGCCGGTGCGTCGCTGTGGGTACAGCCTGGATCAGGCCCCAGCGAAAGACGTAGCATTGATTGCATGGAGGAAGAGGTCCGCACCATCCTTCGCGACGCCGTCGAAGCCAGGCAGCCCGACGCCGGCGGACAAGGGCTGGGCCATCGCATTCAGGCCCACTTCGCGGCCCTGGGAGGGGTGGAACTGGAGCTGCCCGAGCGTGCCTCGCCACCAGCCCCAACTCTGTTCGTCGACGAACCGCCTACGTCAACGCAGGCCCCTGCCAACCGAGAGGGGGAGGGTTCGCGGTGATCCTGCTCGACACGAATGTGATCTCGGAGCTGATGCGCCCGCAGCCCGAGCCGAAGGTGCTGGCCTGGGCCGATGCCGTGATAGCCGCCACCGCCCTGGCCCACGGGGCCTGCCTGGCCACCCGTTATGGGGCCGACTTTGCCGACCTCGGCCTCGCCTTGATCAATCCCTGGAATCCCACTTGATGGTCAGACCTTCGAGCCGACATGGTTGAGACGGGTGTGAGCGAAACGGTGAAATACCAGTCATTTGCCAATGCGTCAGCCGAGGATGCACCATTAACAGAAAAGTAGTGATAGGCAGTTAGCGTTGTCTTTGGTACACCTGAATAGGACTCTGTAGCGACCTGGGCGGGTGGGGCCCGTACCACGGACGCTGCGGGAGGCCTCAGGCCGCCTCCAGCCCCAGGTGCTCGACATAGGGAAGGAAATCCCTGTCGCTGAACAGCAGGGGCAGGTTGGCCTCGATGCAGGCGGTGGCGATGATGCCGTCGATGGTTTTGCGCACCGTGATGCCGCGTCGACGCAGCTCCCGGTAATTCTCGGCGGCCTTCCAGGCATTGCGGGGCCCGAGCATCGGCAGCGGGGCCAGGGAGCGGAACAGCTGGCGGGCGGTGGCCACGTCCCGGTCCTGCCGGAAGCCCTGCACCACCTCCACCAGGATCAGGTCACCGATCACGATCGGCATGAGCCCGAGCAGGCCATCGAGGCGCTCCACCTCCGGGGTGCTGACGGCATTGAAGAAATCGATCCAGACCGAGGAGTCGACAACGATCACGACGACTCCGCCTCCACCGCTGGTTCGTCCCGCGGATCCGCGTCGATCCGCTGGGCTTCCAAATCCCCCTCCCAGGGCAGCCGGCCGCGGAACGAGCGGATCCCGGCCTGCTGCTGCAGCCGCACCAGGGTGCGCAGACCCAGCTCCACCGCCTCGCGCTTGCTGCGGGCCCCACTGGCTTGCATCGCCTGTCGCATCAGGGCGTCGTCGATGACGATGTTCGTGCGCATGCTCTGGCTGCCGCGGGCGTGGATCCCTAGTGATGTGTATAGGATAGGTCATCTATACACATCGGGGCTCCGGCGAGACTCGGCGGCCAGGAGCTGCAGGTGGCCCATGGCGCGGGGGAGGTGGGGTGGGTGTGAGCGCAGCAAAGGCCCACCGTGTCACCCAGGTCGCGGGGGCCGTGGGGCAGTGGGCCGATGTTGTGCGGATCGTGCGGCCGTTGGCTCGGGGCAGGCCTTACCTACGGTTGTCGCCGATCACCGGAGCGGGTCTGGACCCTCGGGTCTGTGACCCTTCTTGCACTCCCGCTGGAATCCCTTCCAACGGCTCTGACGGTGAAGGGTGCTGGGGGGGAGAAACAGCCGGGACGGACGCCAACGTTGGTGTTGACATTGTCCGGGTGGTTGCTGTTCCGGAAGGCGGCGCGGGCGTTGTGCGGATTGTTGATCCACGAGCCCCCGCGCAGCAGCTGGGCGACCCGCCCTCACGGCTCAATCAAGCACATGGGCTAGACGAACAGGGCGATTGAAACAAAATAATTTCTGGCGCCTGCGGCGCCAAAGGGCAACAGCCAAACAGCCTCAAGCCAGCACCCTCAAGCCAACAGCCAAGGGTAAAACAACAGCCAAGTGCAAAGGGATAAAGGGATTAAGTGTAAAGAAATAGTCCTGGGGGAGAGAAACAGCCGGGACGGACGCCAACGTTGGTGATGACATTGTCCGGGTGGCCGCTGCCTCGGAAGGCGGCGCGGGCGTAGTGCGGACTATTGATCCACGAGCCCCCGCGCAGCAGCTTCATCTGTTGTTCGCTGGGCACCTCGGCCAGCCCCAGATCGGGCCCTTTCAGGGCGCCGCCATCCCCAGGCGCTCCACTTACGGGATCTCGATGCCATTGGTCAGCGCACCACTCATTTAGCTGCCCGTGCATCTCCGCCAAGCCCCAGCGGTTCACCAGCCCAAAGAAGCCGATCGGCACCGGACGTTTCATGTAGTCGCCGCGCCGACCTCTGCCGTAGATGTAGTTGCCGTCGTAACGCGCCCAGCTCGGATCCAACGTGGCGCCGAAGTGAAAAGGCGGAGACGTGGGCGCTTCCGCTGAGGAAGCCTTCATCGCCCGGCAGGCCGCCTCCCACTGGCTCTCGCTTGGCAACGCCAGCTGCACCGCTTGGGAGCCCAGCCCTGGATTCTCTTCCGCCCACTCAGGCCATTGGGAGGCCAGCCAACCATTGAGCGCCTCCAGCCATTGCTGGCACTGGTTCCAGCTGACGCTATCCACCGGCAAGGCGCCCGGTTGTCCATGGCGTTCCCAGGAATCCTCCTCCCGGAAGGTGCCCGGAGACGCCTCCAGCTGGACCCGCTGATCCTCGGCCACCCCCTCCACAACCGCACGCCACTGCGCCTGGCTGATCGGATGACGCACCATCGCGTAGCTCCCCAGCCGCACCTTCCGCAATGCCTCCACATCCACTCCCTCGCATTTCTGGCGAAAGCTCCGCTCTGAATACACGGCACGGCCCACCTCCTCACTAGGCGAACCGATCTTGTAGTCCCCGCCTTCCACCACCACCAGCTCCAGTTGTTCGCCAGCTGGCAACAGCAGCTTCCACACCTCACGCTTCACCACCTCGCTGCGGATCCGCAGGCCGCTTCCTTCCTCCTCGGCCGTGAGCGTAAGCATCAACACCCGCCGACCGGGGCCGCTGCCCAACAGAGGAAGGTCGGCTGAGGCCGCCAGTTGCAGGCCTCTTGATGCCCCCTGCAGCAAAGGTAAACGGGCGTCGTGCTCCGCCCAGCCGGGGGCCGTTCCGCTGTCGCAAGGCCGCCGACGCAGCTCCTGCTCCACCAAATCCTGACGGCTGCGGGCAATCAGCTCCTCGCCCATCCCTTCCAGTCGGCCCGCTGCGGCCAGCTGACTCACATACGCATCCACCGCCTCGGTCACTTCCGCCACCACTGCTGGATCCAGATCCAACGCAATTTGCACATCCATGACGTCACTGCGTAGCCAACCCTCCAGCTCCTTCGCGATCCGATCACGCTGCGTCTGGTCGCCGCTGCGCTTCGCCAGCAGCCCCAGGCTTTCCGCCGCCCGGCGCCGCAGCGCCACCGGGGCCGCCCCATCCGCCAGGCAAACCCGCAGCGGTTGCTCAGCCCCGATCAGCGCCAGCACAAGGGCCGCATCCTGACGATCGGCCTCCGGGGCTTCCTCGGCGGCCAGCAGATCCGCCAGGGGCTGGGCGCCCTCCCGCTCCACCGCCTGGGCCTCAGCGCCGCCACTGGCCGCCAGGGCCGCCAGTTGCTCCAACGCCTGCCGCCGCTGCTGCTCAGGTGCAGTCGCGTTGAGGTCTTCGCCCAGGCGCCGCACCCTCAGCCGTTGCAGCAGCGCCTCTCGGCCCTTGTCGATCCAACCGACCAACTCGGGCCAGGTGCGCAGCAGCGCTTCATGGGCGATCTCCACCGCATCCCCATCACTGCCCTTGCCCGACACCAGCAGCCGCGCCTCCACAAACAGCCCCACCAGCCGCCGGCTGGCCGCCGGCAGCGCCTCCAGTCGCGCCGGTTGTTTGGCCGCTTGTCCGTCACTGGTGAGGCGCACCAGGTGATCGATGAAGGCCCTTTCCAACGCCTCGATCTCCTCCTCCGTGGCGCCGCTGGTGGCGAGCACCTCATCGGCCTTGCGCTGCACCGCACCCGCCAGGCCGCCGAAATCGTCGTATTGCTTGAGTGTGAGCCCGGCGCCGTCGGCTCGGCCCTCCCACAGCTCCCGCAGGGTGAAGGCCAGCAGGGGCAAGGCGTCGCCGCTGGGGGTGTCTCGCACCAGCCGATCACTCAGCCCCGTCTCCAGCCGCACTCCCACCCGTTGGGCCGGTCCTTCGATCACCTGGCGGAAACCATCGACATCCATCGGGCCCAGCGGGATCGGATCTCCCGCACGGCGGTGCAGCGCACTGGGATGCAGCTGCAGCAGCCCGTAGAAATCGGAGCGCAGCGTCGCCAGGATCAGCACCTGACTGTTCTTCTGCCCGAGCAGTTCCGCCAACAGGGTCAGGAACGCATCGGCCTCCTCCCCGACGCCATCCCCTCCGCCTTCCTCACGCGCCAGCAATTCCTCGAACTGATCGATGGCGATCACCACCCGGGCGTCCTGTTGACCTGCCGCAAGCCTCAGGCGGCAGAGCTGCTGGCCCAGAGCCGCCGCTGTCCGCACCGGTTCGGTTGGCACAGGTTGCTCCAGGTTCTGGTGGGCACGGGCCAGCGCAGACTCCAGAGCTTCGAACGGCTTTTCCTCTGGCCGGAAGGGCTCGAAAACAATCCAACGTCCACGATCGGCCGCCGCCAACCAGGGCATCACCCCCGCCCGCAGCAGCGACGACTTGCCGCAACCTGAGGCCCCAAGGATCAACAGCAGACGGGATTGCCGCGCCGGGAGCCGGCGGATCGCCGCTAACACCTTCTCACGCACCACCTCCTGGCCAAAGAACACCGCCGCGTGCTTCCTCTCAAAACAGTCCAGGCCAGGAAACGGGGAGGCGTTGGGCTCCTTCTGCGGCGGCCAGGGCTGGCGCAGCTGCCAACTCAACGGCTCCAGCCCATTCTGCAGACGCCTCCAACCCGCCGCCGATCCCTGCTCCAGATCGATCACCGCGAGCGTCGTGGCCTGGGTTTCGCTCAACAGCTTCGGCAGTGGGCTCGCATCGATCCGCACCGGCAACACCAACTTGCCCGCGGCCATCGCCACACCAAGCTCTGCCAGGCACCACTGGGAGGAGGCATAGGCCTCACTGCAGATCACAAGGACCGCCGTACTCAGCTGCAAGTGCTCAAACAACTGATCACGCCAGCGCTCGCCAACATCGATGCCGTTCTCCTCATCGATATCGAGAAAGAAGGAGAGGTAGCGCTGTTCCTCCTCTCGCTTCTTCTCTTCGTCCAGCAGCCAGTCACGGATGCGCTCAGCCCAGGCGTTGTCCCGGTGGCTGTGGCTGATGAAGATCGCGCTCATCGCGTCGCAGGAGAGAGCATTCCCGCGCAACCTATTCCTGATTCGGCCAGCTCGCCGGATTTTCTCGCTCCAGCCCCTCCTCCCCCGCCAGCCAGCCAGAGCAGCGCTGAGAGTACCACCTCCGCATGGCACGGCAGGGGGGCTGGCTCAGGCGGATGGCTTGGGGTGGATAGCGGTCCAGTTCTCGGAGGATGGCTTTGGCCTGGCACCCGGCACCTTGTCGGCAGCCCTCCACCCCGCGGGGAGGAGACAGCAGGGGCGAACGCCGTTGTTGGTGTTGACATTGGCCGGGTGATTGCTGTTCCGATTGGCGACCCGCCCTCAGGTGTCACCGTACAGCGGGAGTGGGGGCAAGCCAGCGCAGAAGCCATGGGGCGCGAACAGACGCTGGCGCAGCTGGATGGTGTGGCCATGGGCTAGGTGGGCGTTCCAGCTCAGGGCCGAGGCGCGGGCCCTCTCTTTGCTGAGCCGACGCTGGGCGATAGCCCGATCGCAATGCCGCAGGCCCCGGCGAATGCGGAGCAGACTGTGGTTGCGGGGACGGATGCGACCGCCGATCAGACGAAAACCCACAAAACTGGCACCGATGCTGGTTCGGTGGAGGTGGGTCTTGTTCGGATGCAGTTTGAGCCGCAGGCCAGCCAGGTCTTCCAGCAGAACGGCCAGCGCCTGCTGCAACGGCTCCGGCTGGTTGGCGAACAGGGCTAGATCATCCACATAGCGCAGGCTGGCCCTGACGCCGGGAAGTGCCCGCAGGTGGTGATCGAGGCCATCGAGGTGAAGATTCGCCAGAAACTGGCTGGTGAGGTTGCCAATCGGCAGGCCTCTCGGCCGCTCCAGGGGCGTGAGCAGGGTGTCGCCACGAAAGACATCGATGGCGGGGCCACCGCTGGCACCGTTGGCCAGGATGGAGCGGAGCAACCAAAGGGTGCCGGGGCAGGCAATCCGGCGCTCCAGTTGGGCGATCAGCACGAGGTGATCGATGGAGGGGAAGTAGAGGCGAATGTCGGCCTGAAGGATCCAGCGATAGTCGTGGCAGGCCCGGGCAAAGCGGCGCAGGGCGCGATGGCTGCCGTAGCCGCGGCGGTTGGCGTAACTGCTGGGAATGAAGTGCCGCTCCAGAGGGGGCGCGATCACCGCGATCAGGGCATGGTGCACGATCCGATCGCGAAAGGGGGCGGCGCTCACCAGCCGAGGTTTGGGCTCGCGCACCGTGAACTGCCGGTATGGACCGGGGGCGTAAGTGAAGCTCTGCAGCTCGTGCTGCAGCTTGAAAAGTTCAGTTTCCAGGTTGGCGGCAAAGGCGAGCACATCGGGGCGGTAGCGCTTTCCCTTGCTCGCCTTGCGGTAGGCAGCGAGCAGGGTGGGGAAGCTGGTGATGCGGGGATAGAGATGCCGCAGCGGCGGTGGGGACTTGGCCATTCGACGAGGCTCAGGCCGGAGCGGCCGTCTGGCCCTGGCGACGCTGCTGGCTGATCCAACCACCGAGCTGTCGACCCACCTCCTCCACCAGACGGGCCACATGCTCGTAGCGGCGTTCATCGATCAACTGGAAGTTGTGCAGCAGGCGGATCTGCAGGCGCAGCAAATCAAGGCGGGCGTTGAGGGGTTCGAGGCGCTCCAGCTTGGCGGTGGCGTAGCGCGCGGCGACCAGGCCTTCCAGCAGGTCATAGAGGCCCTGCACCAGGCGATCGCCGAGGGCAAAGCGGTGATCGCGGGGCAGGCGGTTGAGCAGGGGCACGAACCACTGGATCAGATCCATGGTGGCCTGGATAATCGGCAGTTCGCCGCGACTGGGGGTACTCATTGAGGCAGACGATCCAACATTGGAGGGGAGGCAAAAAAAAACGAGGCGCCTGCGGCGCCTTGGCCTCCAGCCAAACAGCCCAGCAGCCCCAAAACCCAACAGCCAGAGCAAAAACAAAAAGCCCAAGGGCCAAGGGACCAAGGGCTCAAGAACCAAGAAGGGAGCCTGGGGGGAGGAGACAGCAGGGGCGAACGCCGTTGCTGGAGCCGACATTGGCCGGGCGACCGCTGCCCCGGCCGGCGGCGCGGGCGAGGCGAGGCCAGTCGAACCAGGAACCGCCGCGCAGCAGCTTCAGCTCTTTCTGGACCGTTCCCAGGGCCTCCAGGGCTGGATCCATCCCCTCCCAAGGCAGACCAGCGCTGGGCCATCCCTCGCCTGTCGGATCAGGGTGCCACTGGTCGCCACACCACTCGAACAGCTGGCCGTGCAGCTCCGCCAGGCCCCAGCGGTTCACCAGACCAAAGAAGCCCACCGGAACCGATCGCTGGCGGTAGGCACCCTTGCGGCCTGAGCCATAGGTGTAGCCGCCGTCGTAATTCGCCCAGCAGGCATCCAGCGTGTCACCGAAGTGGAAGGGCGTACCCGCCCCGGCGCGGCAGGCCACCTCCCACTGGCCCTCGCCTGGCAACGCCAGTTGGGGGGCATCCCCCTGACCCCCCAGGTCGCTCCATTGCTCCAGAAGCCAGCGGTTCAGACGGCCCAGCCACTCCTGGCAATCGTTATAGCTGACGCTGTCCACCGGCAGGCCGCCGGGCTGGGCAAAGCGTTCCCAAAGGTCGTCCGGTTTGTAGCTGCCACGGGTGGGGTTCAGGTCCCGCTCCAGCCGCGGCAACATCGCCACCGCTTGCCACTGGGCCTGGGTGATCAAATGGCGCACCAGGGCAAACCGCTCCAGCTGCACGTTGCGTTCCGCTTCCACGTTCACGCCCTTGCAACCATCGCGCTGGTTTTCGTACCAGCTGCGACCCTCCTCCGTTTCCGGTGAGCCAATGCCGGCCTCGCCGCCTTCCACCACCACCAGCTCCAGTTGTTCGCCTCCGGGCAGCGGCAGCCGCCACACCGCAGGCGTCACCACCTCCGTGCAGATGCGCAGGGCCTCGCCCTCCTGCAGGGCGGTGAGAGTGAGCATCGGCACCTCGCGGCCAGGGCCGCTGCCCAGCAGGGGTAAATCCACAGACGCCGCAAGCTGCAACGCCCTGGAAGCTCCCTGCAATGGCGGCAGGCGCCGGTCGTGCTCCGCCCAGCCCGCCTCGCCCTCCACCAGCAGATCGAGGGCGTCGGCGTGGTGCTGTTCTTCCAAAAAAGCTTCGATACGTCCAAGCAGGCTGGATCGCTCCGAACCATGACAATCCCTGGCCGAAAGCCCCAGGGCTTCTAGCGCCGCGCGGCGCAGCTCCGGTGGTTGCGACCCATCACTCGCCAGCCGCTCCAGCGCCTCTATTCCCGTCTCCGTGCCGATCATGCCCAGCACCACTGCAGCCTCCTTCTGCTCCACCCGCCGCTCGGCCTGGAGGTCGCTCAGCACCTCCGCCAACACCCGCGCCAGCCGCCGGCTCGCCACATCCCGCGCCGCACGCCGCTCCGCGTCCTCCGGGGCCGCGGCCATAGCCGCCAGCTTGCCGATCGCGTCGCGCCGCTCGCTGGCCACCGGCACCCCCAGCTCCCACATCCACTTGCGGGCCCGCTGCAATGCCAGCCGATAGCGCTCCCCTTCCGGATCCAGAAAACCGAGGACCGCCAGCCGGTCGGGTACCTCCTGTGGCATCGCCAGGGCACGCCTTCCTTGGGCCTCCATCGCCCCATCGCGCAGGGCCAGCAGGTAGCCCCGCATCCGCTCGCGCTCCGCGTCCGGCCGCAGCTCCAGGGCCGCCAGGAACGCCTCCCACACCGCTGCCCCCTGCACCGCCGCCGCCGGCTCCAGCGCCTGCTCTTCCAGCCGCTCGAACTGCTCCGCCGCCGCCAGGTGATCGGCCAACGGATCCAGCGGGAAGCGCAGGCGGCCCACGGCAGCGCCGGGTTGCAGCAGCAGGCGCAGCTCGATCAGGTAGCCCAGCAGCGCCTCGGCTTGCTCGCGGTTCAGCCCCAGGCCCAAGGGCTCCTCGGCCATCAGGGCGCTGCGGGCCAGGGTGTCGCTGAACTCCAGCGGTTGGAACAGGGGCTGGCCCGGCTTCCCCTGGCGGTGGCTGGCCAGGGCCACCACCCGCAGCGCCCGCTGCACCAACGCTTCGTTGATCACCAGCCCCGCCCGGCGCCGCAGGGCCGGATCTGCTGGCGTGTCGAGGCGCCGCACGTAGCTGAGCATCAGATCTGGCACCGACCCCGCCAGCAGACCCTCCTCCCGCTTGGCGATCACGTCGTCGATGAACATCTGCGCCAGCAGCACCGTGATCGGCTTGTCGCCGACGATCCGCTTGAGCTGCGCCTGGGCCGGCATCAGGTCGTCGTCGCTCAACGCTTCCCCCTGGCCCTTGCGGCGCAGGTAATCGAGGAAGAAGGCCTGCAATCGCTCCACCGCGATCCGCTGCGGTTCGATCCGGCTCAGGGGGCGATCACGGAACCCGTCGTCGTCGCTGCGGCTGGTAACCACCACCAACCCCGGCGGCAAGGCGGCCAGAAACTGCTCGCGGGCGGCGGGGGTCAGCTCCGAGAGATGATCCACGATCGGGATCAGCCGTTTGGCGGCTAGTAGGGAGTCGATCAGCTCCGGCGCCAGCTCGTCCTCCGGTGCACCGGCCAGCTGGTTGCGCAGCCAGCTCCGCACCCGATCGGCAACGTTCTCCTGGGATCCCAGAGCGGTTTCGATCAGCACCGGCAGGCGCACCACGCCGCCGGGTTTTCCCTCCAGCCACCAGCGGGCGATCGCAAAGGCGAGGCTTGTCTTGCCCGCGCCGCCATCGCCGCTGAGCAGCAGCACATGGCTGCCCGCCTTCGCCAGCAGGGATTCCAGATCCTCCGGCCTCAAGAGCCTTGGGCCCTCGGTGACCGCCGCCCCCGCCAGGGTGAGGCACACATCCAGAGGCACGTGCACCTGGCGGGCTTGCACCGATGGAAGGCCCAGGAAGGCGTCTGAGAGCTGGGACTGGTGGCGGTCCACCCAGCGCTGCAGGTCGGCGGAGGTATAGATGCGTGACTGCGGTGCATTGGCGTTGACTCCACCGACAGGTTTCGGTGGGGGATTGGCCGCCAGAGCGGTGATCCTCTCTGAGAAGACTTGCCAGCCATCGCGACCGTCCGCCTGATCGCTGCATTCCACCGGGACGCAGCGCTCGCTCACCCTGCGGCGGAACGCCTCCAGCGCCTTATGGGCATCCGCATCACGCTCGATGCCGTTGCGAGAATCAGAGACGAAGCCAAGAAAGAAGGCATGGAGCGACAGGCCAGCCTCCACGGCCGCCTCGAACTCCAGCTCCGTAACCGACTTACCGCCGTGCTCCTGTCGCCGCGTGCCGTATCGCTCTCCAAGAATCAAGATGTAGTGGTCGCTGGCTCGCACATCCCCCTGGCAGGTCTCCACCAGTGGATTCGGGGAGCCGCCGTAGCTGTCGCCGTAGGCATGGTTCTGGCGGGTTATCAGTTTCTTGGCTGCCTCACGTTCTTTCTGCAGACCCAGGAAGGGGCTGGAGATATAGAAACGATGGGCTGAATCACCTCCCTGGGCTCTGCCTTTGGCTTCCATCCCCAGATTGGTTCCCATATCTCCCCATCATGCACCCGCAGGGCTGTTCGGACAAGTTGCGAGTGGACAAGCCTCCGCAACCACGCGCGGCCCCTCCTCAGGGCACCGCTATCTCGCGCTAGCCAAAGCAGCACCGAGCTGGCTTATTGCTCACTCCGGCTACAGCATGGCGTTCTCGCCATACGCCAGCAGCAGGTTGATAGCTGCCGCCGCAGCGGTCACAGCGCTTGACAAACGCTGGTTAGAGCTGCTGGTTCTGGCACTGCCCCGAGCTGCCGGCCACCTCGATGCTGAAGATCCCCCCAGTCAACTTCTGCCCTTGAACGACCTGCGGATTTGGTCAAACCAGTTGCCTGGCAGGTCCCCAGGCCGGAGCTGAACGCTCGCCATCGAGCGGGCCAGCGGCAGGCCGCCACGCTGCAGCACCGACGCCACATGCAGAGTCACCGCGAGGGCGATCAGCAACCAGGCGAGCAGATGGACGCTGTAAACAAGTTGCTGGAACTGGCCGTCGCGCAGCCAGTCCTCGTCCATCAACTTGCCGCTGCCCACCGCCATGACCAAGGCCACCAGGGCGAGCGCGTTGGCGGGCTGCCGCAGCCGCAGCCGGCCGGCGGTGAGGGCGTAAAGGGCGAACAGCAGGGCGATCGGCCAGAGCAGAAACCCCACCGTGCCGTGAATGTCGATCCACTCTCCAGCAAGGCTGAAGGGGAGCCGGCCAAAACGCCCGTCGTACATCGAGTACACCAGCAAGCCCGTGAGCCAGGCCAGCGGCACCAGCAGGGCCGTGGCGCCATGCAGCAGGCGCAACAGGGATGGTTGGTAAGGACGGGGCATAGCGGCTGAGGTTAATCAAGTCTCGGCTGGAGTTGGGTGTCGAGGCCATCCCGGGCCCGAGGCGCCCAGTCCTTCTGCGCCACCAGGTCGTCGGTCCAGTCCGGGCCAGGACGAGGGTGTCAAGCAGCAGCTCAGTGACCAGCGTTGCTCTGCGTAATGAGGCTGGGGCTGGGGCTGGGGCTGAGACAACGGTGGCACTCAGGGATGGAGCCTGTCTCGATCCCGCCCCAACCACCCCGATGTCCTCAGCCACCCCCAGCGCGACAGGACCGCCAGCCGACGGCGAGGAGCCGCCAGCTGCGCCAGAATTATCAAAACTATCCCGCACCTGGACCGGCCTCGACCGACTCGGTCTCGACCGGCTCGGTCTCACCCAGGCAATCGGCGGCCTTGCCCTCGGCCTGATCACCCTGTTCTCCTCCTATGACCACATCACCATCAGCGGACGCACCTTCCCCATCCCTCAGCAGTGGGGCATCACCTTCATCGTTGCCTCGGTGGCGATATTTTTTGTCGATGCTCAACTGGCGTCGCGATCCCGACTACGAGCAGAGCAAGCTGCAGCACGAATGGCGGATGAAGCGAATCGCCGAGAGAACGAAGCAGATCGAGAGCGATATTTTGCTCGTCGAGAGCGAGATCGCACAGTTGAGGAGCGAAAGAGAGCAGATAGAGAGCGACAACGAGCAGATAGAGAGCGACAGCGAGCAAATAGAGAAAGAAACCGAGCAGCTCAGGCGCGAGACCGCCAGGGAGAAAGCCTTGAGCGCCTCCATCAGGCGGCTGTGCTTTCCGCCCGAGTCCAGCTCAACCCCTCAGACACCAACCGAGCCCGGCTCCAAACCTTTCTTGCCCTCCTGAATCAAGCCCCAAACCGGGATCCTGATCTGTAAGTCAACATCACAAACTCACGGATTGATTCAGGCCAGTGTCCTTGCCATAGATGCTCAGATCGCGATCGGGGTAAGCCTTTTCAATGTGCGCGAATACCACCTCACACTTCTGCTGATACAACTCCGGTGTGTAGGCGCGGGGCAAGCCGATATCAAGAGCCTCCTCAATCTGCAGTTTCAACTTGGCCCTGGCGGAGGATTTCTGCTGCCAGTTGAGCACCAGCAGCGCCTTGATCCGCTCCACCAGCTCCCGGGCGGATTGCTTAACCTTGGCGCGGTCGCTGTCTGAGAGGTTCGGAGCGGACTGCAACAGGATGTCGAACATCGCCAGTTCCTCCTCGCTGAGGTTCTCGCGGATGTGGCGCTGCTGCTCCAGGCTGAGCTGAAGACTTAGCTGCAGAAGCTGTTTGTAGATCTCCTCCACGCTGCGGCTGCCGGCGTTGTAGCTGGCGATCAGCGCTTCGAACTTCTCACGGAAGTCAGCACGGGTGGGGTTGAGCTGCACCATGCGGGCCAGGTGGGCAGCGATCAGGGCCTTGAGTTCCTCCAGCTCAGTCTTCTTGTTTCTCTTCTTCTTGAACTTGTCCGCCAGAGCCTGGAAGTCAATCTTTGACAGATCGATGCTGGGCGGGCCCTGATCGCGGATGGCGATTCCAGTGATCGACTGATCGAGCACCTGGCCGATCTGCCCCATCACCGCGCTGATGTCTGGCGGATTGGGGTAGAGCTTCTCCCGAATGGAGGCGGCGATCGTGTTGAGCACGCCAACGGTGCCGGCGAACTCCTGGGCGGCGGGGTCGGGCTTGATTGCGGCATGCAGGATCTGCACCAGCCGCTGGTGCTCCTGGAACCGCTGACGCATCTGCTCAGGTGCGATTAGGGCTTCGACGGCATCCTCGATCGCCTGCAGGCGCTGCATGCCGTCGGTAATGGCATGAATGGCGGCGATGTCCACCTGATGCTCGGCGCAGAAGCGAATGGCGTCAGCGAGCACCTGCCGCAGTTGATCCACCAGCACCGACTTGTCCTGGGTGGGCTTGGAGCCGCCGCCGCCCCGGCCGCCGTAGAGAGCCAGGGCCTTCTCCAAGGAGGCGAAGACATTGGCGTAATCGACGATCAGACCGCTGTGCTTGCCGGGGTAGACGCGGTTGGCCCTGGCAATGGTTTGCATCAGGGTGTGGTTGCGCATCGGCTTGTCGAGGTAGAGCGTTGAGCAGGTGGGCGCATCAAAGCCGGTGAGCCACATGGCGCACACGAACACCAGCCGCAGCGGATCGGTGGGGTCCTTGAAGCGGGCATCCAGCGGCGGATCGGAGCTGGTGAGCCGGCGGCGGTGGGGTTCGATGTCGAGGCCCAGGGCCGCCATGTCGGCGATCTCATTCTGGGCGGCCGAGACGATCACGGCCATGTCGGTGCTGGTGAGGATGTAAAGCTGCCGCCGCAGCTGCGCTGCTGCATCGAGGTCGTCGTCCAGCTCCAGCAAGGCGGCCGCCTCAGCGCCGCTGGAGCGGGCTGTTGGATCCGGCGGCAACTGTTCAACCAGGGCGCGCACCCGCTCGGTTTCCTCCTGCCAATAGCGCTGCACCTTGTCGTACATCCGCAGGGTGGTGGCCTTGTCGATCGAGATCACCATCGCCTTGCCCATAAAGCCCCGGCCGAGGAAGTGGCGCACGATGTCGCGGGCAACCGTCTCCAGCCGGTCGTCCCTGGTGATGATGTGGTATTGCCGGCCCAGCTCCCGTTCGAGCTTCTTCTCCTCCTCGCCGTCGAGGTCGGCCGCCTCAATCACTGCATAAATATCGTCGTTGAGATCGGGGTTGACCAGCTGTAGTTCGGGCGTGCGGTTCTCGTAGAACAGCGGCACGGTGGCGCCATCTTCCACAGCCTGGCGGAAGTCGTAGATCGAGACGTAGTCGCCGAACACCTCACGGGTGCGCTCCTCGCCATCGATCAACGGCGTGCCGGTGAAGGCGGTGAACAGGGCCCGGGGCAGGGCCGTGCGCATGTTCAGGGCCAGGGTGTCGTACTGGCTGCGGTGGGCCTCATCGGTGATCACCACCACATCGCTACGGTCGCAAAGGAGCTCGGGGATGCGGAATTTCTGGATCAGGGTGAACACATAACGGTGGTTGCCACGCAGCAGTTCGGCCAACTGGGTGCCACTGCCGGCATGGCACTGGTCGCCCTCGGCCTGGGACACCACCCCGGCGGCCTTGAAGGTGTCGGCGATTTGATCGTCGAGGTCGGTGCGATCGGTGACGATCACGAAGGTCCAATCGCCGGGAATCTTGCGCTGGATCTTCTGGCTGTAGAAGCCCATCGAATAGCTCTTGCCGCTGCCCTGGGTCTGCCAGAACACCCCCGCCCGGCCGTGGCCCCGGCGCCGGGCTTCCAGAGTGGCGGCGATGGCGTTGTTGACGCCGATCACCTGGTGATTCTGGGCGATGATCTTCACCAAACCGCCCTTGCTGTCAGTGAACAGGGTGAAATTCTCGACGTAATCGAGCAGGCGCTGGGGCTGACAGGTGCCGCGCAGCAGCACTTCCAGGGATACCCGCCGGGGTTCGTCTTCACTGGCGATTCGCTTCCACTCGAAGAACCGCTCCCAGTCGGCGCTGAGGGAGCCGATGCGACTGGCGGTGCCATTGGAGGCGATCAGGAAGGCATTGCTCCAGAAGAGCTGCGGGATGGCGGTCTTGTAGTGGGTGAGGTTGTCGTCGAAGCCAACGCGGGCCGATACTCCGGGCTGCTTGAATTCGATCACCACCAGCGGCAGGCCGTTGACGAAGCCCACCAGATCGGGCCGGCAATCGTAGAGATCCCCCTTCACTTTGAACTGAGTTACGGCGAGCCAGTCGTTTTCTTTGGGCTGATCCCAATCGACCACCCGCAGCCGCACCTTGCTCTGGCCGCCCCGTTCGAGGTCGGGCACCGACACCAGCACACCATCCTTGAGCAGGCAATAGAACTCCCGGTTTGCCGCCACCGGGCCCATGGCCGAGCGGTTGCGGCTGAGTTCCTCGATGGCGGCGTTGATTGCTTCTGCCGGCTGGCCTGGATTAAGACGCACCAGGGCGGCCCGCAGGCGCGGCAGCAACACCACCTCGCGGCGATCACCGCGGCCGAGGCTGCCGCCCTCCGGCGCGAAGGTTTCCTCCAACCCGCAGGCGATCTGCCAGCCCAGTTCGGCCAGCAGGGCCAGGGCGGGCTGCTCCACCAGGAGGTCTTCGTTGTAGGGGTTGGGTGTCATGGCAGCCGCGGGCTGAGCCAGAGGCTGGCGAGCGGCAGGGACCAGATCGGGCGGCCGGCAACGGAGCCCATGGGCAGCGAGTGGATGCCGTCGTAGAGGACCACGCCACCGAGGAAGCGATCACCGGCCTGAGCGGCGAGGCGGCGAAGTCCCGCGAGGTGTCCACCTTGCACGCTCGCCGAGACCTTGATTTCTACTCCTACAAGCTGACCAAGGCCATTGGCGATCACGACATCCACCTCGAGTTGATCCTTGTCGCGATACATCGTCAAATCATAAGAGTCCTCTGCCCAGCTGGACAGACGGAGAAGCTCGCCAAAGGCGAAGCATTCCAGAACGGGTCCAAAGGCTGATCGGTTGCTGGCAACGCTCGCAGCCTTCAGGCCGAGAAGATGGCTGAGCAGGCCGGAGTCGAGAAACTGCAGTTTGGGCGTCTTGACAATCCTGGCCAGACCATTTCCCGACCAGGCGTGGACGCGCCGCACCAGAAACAGCTGCTCAAGAATCGTCAGATAACGGCTGACCGTTTTGCCGTCGAGCCCGATCCGGGCCCCGAGCTGGGTGTAATTGCAGAGCTGGCCGCAGACCTGGGCGAGTGCGGCGAGCAGTTGGGGCAAGGCCAGCGGGGCCAGACCGGCAGTAAGCGCATGGTTCTGCGGCGGCTGATCCGGAGACTAGCAGCGGCTAATCCGGAATCTGGAGCCGTCCAACTCGGAATCTGATGGCGGCCAACTCGGAATCAGCTGACGGCTTATTCGGAGCAGACACCGACATCACGGCCTGACCACGGGCGGTGATCGTGCTGCGCATGGCGTGAATGATCAAAGCCCCCGATGGCAACTCGGTGCATCACAGGCGGTATCAAACGATGCCTACACTGATGCAACCCCAGGGCTGAGCCATGCGCACCACCGTGACGCTCGACGATGAACTGCTGGCCAGGGCGGAGCAGCTATGCGGCGATCTGGAACGCAGCGCCCTGCTCAAGGAGGCCCTGCGGGCCCTGGTGCAGCGCGAGAGCGCCAAGCGCTTGGCGGCCCTGGGCGGCAGCGAAGCCGCACTGAAGCCGATTCCCCGCCGGCAGAGCGCAGCGTGATCCTGGTCGACACGTCTGTCTGGGTTGAGCACCTGCGCCATGGCCTGCCTCGCCTCGCCACGCTCCTGCAGGAGGGCGAGGTGCTGATCCATCCTTGGGTGATTGGCGAACTGGCCTGCGGCAAGCTGCGTAATCGATCTCAAGTCCTGGAATTGTTGCAGGGCCTGCCGGCGGCAACGGTGGCCAGCGATGCGGAAGTGCTGCTGCTCATCGAGCGCGAGCGGTTGATGGGCCAGGGCATTGGCTATATCGATGTCAACCCGTTGGCTTCTGCCCGGTTGAGCCACTGCCGGCTGTGGACTCAGGACCGTCGTTTGGCCGCAGTGGCCGAAGGGCAAGGGTTGGTGGCAAGCACATCAGAGCCGTGATGCCATTCATTTAGACCATCGTAGAAGATGTTTGTTGGGCCGCTTGATAGAGAAACTCTGGCGCTAAATCGGCGCCATTTGGCCAGACGACCGTTTCCAGCTCGGGATCGACCCTGGCCTGATTGAAGACTTCAGGATTGGCCAGGGGCTCAAACATGGGACCCCACAGCTCGTGGGCCAGGTCCACGGTGCCTGAAGTGCCATCCAGAAAGCGCACCCAGAGGCAGAAGTTTGGAAGTGGCTTGACCTCAACAACACGTGGGATCATGGCTACTACTCCAGAGGCTCGATCTTAATCAGAGGCAGACGATCCTGGGCAAGAGCCCAATCGTTCACCAACTCGTCCTGATGAAGCAATCGCCACTCCTCAACAAGACGCAGAGCACGTGAGCTGAGGAAGCCCTCGATCACTTCGCCGGTTTCAATACGGATCACAGCCTGATCAGCTTCATATTTGGCGTGGAAGTGAGGTGGTGAATGATCGTTGTAGTACATGGCAATGATGATGCCGAAGAATCGGGCAAGTTCAGGCATGGGTTTGGACTCCGGTGGCATAGGCCAGGATCTAGCCCAGGTGCTTGTGGTCGGTCTCCTCCAGCTGGTTCTCGATCACCACCTGCTGATCACCGTCGGTGCAGAGGAGGTCGAGCTTGAAGTCGCCCACCAGGTGCTCGGAAGCGACAAGCTCCAGCTCACTGATGCCCAGGGCCTCAGTCAAGGCCTGCAGGTTGTCGTCCTGGGCGAGCCAGGGCGTGAAATCACTGGCTTCGTGCTTCCAGGCATCCCGCAAGGGCACCCGTTCGAGCTTGCTGAGGGGTGGTGGGCTGGTCATGGTTCGAAAGCGACAGGCTCTGGCAGGGCCTCGACATCGATCTGAGCGGAGAGCAGCCGGGGGAGGAGTAGGTCGCGGGTGCGGCGGAGGTTTTGTATCTGGCATTTCAAATCGATGATCTGTTCAGACATCGGTTCAAGAACATCCCGCGCCTTGGCTCGTAGCTCATAGGGCGGCCAAACAAGCTTAATCGTCTTGATATGCATGTCACCGAGATGCGCGACTGTGGTACCCACAATGGCTTTATTGAACTCTTGAACGGGGCACTCTAGAGCGAGGAACAAGTGAAAGTTGCCAATCTGTCCATTAGACTCGAAGCGAGCAACACGCTGATTCTGAAAGGCGTGACCACTTGACCAGATGCACATATGAAAGTCGCCATCCATGCCGATAAGGATATGTCCATTCTTGACATGATACCTGTCTTCAGCACTCTCCCCTGTGAATGTCGCACTAAGGCCAGCAGGTATGTCTCGTATTCGGATGACAGGCGTACCAATGCCACTGGTGTTGAACTTTTTAGAAGCAAATGGAAAGCCATAAGTCACGGTCGCAGCATCTTTCAGATTGCAAACCTCCCACCCCTCCGGAATCTCCCCCAGCGGCGAATCGACCAACCGGCAGCCCTCATGGCCGGGGAAGCGGAAGTAAACGAACCACTCGCGGTAGAGCCGTCGGGCCATCTCCTCCAGGATCTTGATGCGCCGCTGGCTGTTCTCGATCAGGTCGTCGTAGGCGGAGAGGATGCCGGCGATGCGGCGTTGGGTGGGGAGGGGGGGCAGCGTGAACTCAAAGTCAAGAATCTGATTACCGCTGATGTGCGGGACATTTACACCAGTTGTAATCGGCTTCACGTAACCTTCAAATTCAGGGCCGCCTATCACGAACCGCAAGAAAATTTGGTTAAGGCATTCTTTCCTGGAACGGAGGCGGGCGCATCGCTGAACCAATAGCGCCTTGGGGTCGCCTTCGCGGATTACGGACCATTTCAACCCAGCTGGAATCCAAGGACGGTCCATTGCGACTACGACATCACCAGGAACCAAATGAAACTTTTGCATGATCTCCCAATCGGAGACTGGCCAGCGTTTAGAAATGTCCCAAAGGATGCGGCCTTGACTGACGTTCTCGCCTTTCACAAGCGGCACATCGCCCGGATTATCAGTGAACCGATTACTTTTGAATGGAAAGCCGGCTAGCAGATCAACACAATCAGCAAGTTTCACCTTTGGCCAACTACCCATCATCATGGATCCAGCCTCCCAGTCAAATTCGCCAAAATTGATGCCTCCAGTTTCCATACCAGGTCATTCACGGTATCCAATCTCATGACACGACTCCCCTCCTTCTCGGCTTGGCTTGTGGGAGCAGCTTGATAGCCTGATCAAAATCATTGCCGGTCAGATCAGCTTGCTTGATTCTAGCAACATGAAACTTCTCATACTCAGTTTCGGCGAGCTCCTTGGCAGGATCATGAGACACCTTGCCAGAATTGGTCAGGACGGCACGATCGTTCAGCGTTAGAAAGCCGTGGAGTTTTGTTATCCAATCCTTCATGTGCATGGGAGTGCGGCGCATGGCCTGGCCCTCGGCAAAGATCAGATACTGCTCAACAAGATTATTCAAGGAGGCCAGCTCTTCCTCGCCGAGGTAGTTCTTGGCGATGGTCACATCTTGCTTGCGGACTTTGGCGCCGCGCCAATTTGTCAACCCCATATTGGGTTGCTTGCTGTCAGCACGCGACTGGATGATCTCGGCTGCTGTTTGGCCGGTTACGGCCCAGTGCATCTTGTTCTGCACTGTTTTGAAAAACTCTATACTCTCCGGTTGGGTTGGGTCGTAATCGATGCTGGTGGCGTAGATGTCGGTAATCTTTTGGTAAAAGCGACGCTCGGACGTGCGAATGTCCTGAATCCGTCTGAGCAGCTCATCGAAGTAATCGAAGGGCTGATCGGGATGTTTTAAGCGGTCATCGTCAAGGACAAATCCCTTGACGATGTACTCGCGCAGTTTTTGGGTGGCCCAGATGCGAAAGCGTGTTGCGATGGTGCTCTTGACCCGATAGCCGACGCAGATGATGGCGTCGAGGCTGTATAGCTTGGTACGATAATTTTTGCCATCCGCTGCAGTTGTCAAGGAATCCTTGACAACTGCGTCTTCGTCTAATTCGCCCTCGTTGATGATATTGCGCAAATGCAGGCTCACGTTCTGCTTGCTGGTCTGAAACAGGGTGGCCATGTGCTGCTGACTCAGCCAGACGGACTCTGCCTCTAGGCGAACCTCAATCCTGAGCGTTGCACCTTCGGTTTGATAAATGAGGAGTTGCCCTTCGGATTCCACAGTCACGCCTGCGCGGCCCCGTACTGAGCAATAATAAACCAAGTATAGTAAGTCATGCGTTGAGGATTCCCGCCACATTCAGACTAATCGTCGTCTCCAGCTCCCTGGCCTGAGCATTCAGCCCCTCCAGTTCCTCCTGCAGCCAAACCCTCCATGAGCCCATCTCAATCCTCCCCAATCCCACGAACAGCATCCTCCCGTAACCGCTCCATTGCCGCCAGGACTCCCTCGCTACTGGCCGGCAACGGAAACGGCCCTGCCTCATAACGTGCCTCCACGGCATAGGGCTGCAACGCCAACAGCACCGGATCCAGCTCCATACCCGCCAATGCCACCAGCTCATGCAGCATGTGGCTGAACGGCGGCCGTTCATCGCGCAGCACGATGCGGATCTTGAGCAACTTCTCCACCGCTTGCTGGGCCGTGAAGCCCCATTCCTCTTCCGGGTAGGCCGGGTCGAGGTTGAGCCGCAGGCCGCGGAGGTGGCGATCCACCAGGGCCAACAGCACACGGGCATCCTCCTGGGGGGTCATGGCCGCACCACCAGCACCCGACCCTGGCGCGCCGCTTCGCTGATCACATGCCAGCGGGAGCCGGCCAGACGGGCGGCATCAGCGCTGCCGCTTACGATCAGGTCCACCGGCAGCTTCAGCGGTTTGAGTGGCTCAAAGTGGCGCCACCAGCTAGCCACCTTCGCCTGGCCTTCCAGGTGGGGGGTGTGTTCCACCACCAGCAGGTCGAGGTCCGAGTCGGGCCGGGCGTTGCCGGTGGCGCGGGAGCCGAACAGCACCAATGCCTGCACCATGGGGTCGGCCGCGATCGCCCGCAACGCCAGTTCCAAGTCCACGCGCCGTTCGCCCTCAAGACCCGGGCCCAGATCGGGCAGGGCGAAGGGCTGGGGGGTGGTCCAGTCGGCGAGGGTGGCGGCGGTCATGCTTCCAGTATCCCCGCCACATTCAGGGCAATCGTCGCCTCCAGCACCCTGGCCTGGGCATTCAGCCCCTCCAGCTCCTCCTGCAGCTTCTCCAGCTGCTCCTTGAAGTCCTCATCGCTGAGATCTTCCCCCGCCGCCACGCCCACATAACGGCCGGGGTTGAGGCTCCAGCCCTGGGCTTCGATCGCCTCGAGTGTGGCCGCCTTGCACAGCCCGGCGATGTCGCGGTATCCAGGCGCTCCGCCAGATTCAGAACCGAAATAAGCCTCAATCCAGCGCTGGGCCTCCTCGCCGCCGAGGGTCACGTCCACCGCTTCGCCGCGGTAGAGGCGCACGATGTTGGCCAGGAAGCCGATCTGGGCGTCGCTCCAGTCGCGATGGGCCCGGTCGATCTGACGATAGAGGTGACGGGCATCCAGGAACAGCACTTTGTCTTCCCGGGGCGTGCCCACTTTGCCGCGATCGAAGAACCACAAGGTGCAGGGCAGCGTCACCGTATAGAACATGTTTGGCCCCACCGCCACCATCACATCCACCGCCTTAGCCTCAATCAACTTCTGGCGAATCGCCTGCTCCGATCCCCTGGCATCGGAGGCGGAGTTGGCCATGACGAAGCCGGCCCTGCCCTTCTCGTTCAGCGAAGAGTAAAAGAGCTGAATCCACAGGTAGTTGGCGTTGTCCACGCTCGGCGTACCGAAAGGGAAGCGCCGACCGGGGCCAGTGGCGGCGCTGAGCTTTGCCATGTCCACCGCGTTCACATTGAACGGCGGATTGGCCATCACAAAGTCAAAAGCTTCCACCGAATCGTGCGGATCCTGGTAGTAGCTGTTCATGTCGCCGCCGTGGAAGATGCGCCCTTCCAGGCCATGCACCGCCAGGTTCAGGCGGCATAGCCGCCCGGTTTCATCTGTCTTCTCCACGCCGCAGATCGCCAGGTCACCGGCCGGGTTGCCGCGGTGGGCCCTAACGAAGCGGGCGCTCTGCACATACATGCCCCCCGAACCGGAGGCCGGATCCAGCAGGCGACCGGCGAAGGGTTCCACGATTTCGGTGATCAGCACCACCATCGGCGGCGGCGTGAAAAACTCACCGCCCTTCTGCCCCTCGCTGCGGGCGAACTGTCCGAGGAAGTACTCATAAATACGCCCGAAGGCATCGAACTCCAGGCTGGTGGGGATTTCGGAGATGCGCTTCAGCAGCTCCGCCAGCAATTGGGGCGTGAACAGGTTGTAACTGCGCGGCAACACCCCGGCCAGCTTGCTGTTGGCCGCCTCGACCAGGCCCATGGCCCCATTCAGCTTCTCGCCGATGTCGGCGCCCTCGGGCAGCTCCAGCAGCTCCTGGTAACGGGCGCCGGGGGGCAGGTAAAGCAGGCCCTCGCTCTGATAGGCGTTGGGATCCTCCTCACGGCTGCCGCGCCGTTCGCTGCCGCCGGCGGCCTTGAGCTTCTGCCAGTGGGGGGTGAAGCGGGCGTCGGCAAAGCGCAGGAAGATCAGGCCGAGGATTGGGCCGGAATACTCCTGGGCCTTGAGACCGGAGTTGGCGCGGAACTGATCGGCCGCCTCCCAAAGGCTCTTCTCCATCGCCGCCTTGCCCAGGTCGCGCTCGGGTGGCGCCACCCAGCCATGAAAACCGCGGCTGGGATCACCGGGCTCGGGGGGAGGGCTGGCGGGTGCTGCAGCCTCGATGGCCTGGCGCCCCTGGGCAGTGGTCCCGTTGCCGTTGCGGCGAGATCGCCCCGGACTGGCCGCCCGTGGCGGTGGCTCGATGCCAGGGGCCTTCAGGCCACCGCCGGGCCCTCGCGCCTTCTCTGCCGCTCCCATCGCCACCACTAGGTTTTTGGCTTCCTCCAGCTTGGTGTCGTTAAGCGGCTCTCCCACCCCCTGCTCCAGGGCAGCCTTGATCTCAGCATTGCTGATCCGGCTGCCATCCTCGGGGATCAGGGCGATCAGGGCGTCGGTGAGGTCGGTGCTGAGGGGCATCAGAGCGGGATGGCAACGTTGGGACTCAAGACGAACAGCTGTAGTGGGAAACGCCACCAGCATTAAAGAATTGACGGGGTTTCAGTTGGTCGTACTTCGCCGCCACTTCTGCTGATTGCTCAGCGTAGGGATGGCTGAAGACCGCCTGCAGCTCCTTGATCAAGCCATAATCTCCCCGGGCAGCCTTTTCATAGGCCGGTGCGATCAGCCACTCGCGCCAGGTGTATTTGGGGTTGATGCGTTTCATCGCTGCAGATGTCATTTGGGTATCGCCGCCGGCCGTGATGCGATCTCGCCAGCGTTGCAGCCACTGAGTCCATTGCCCATCGAGCTGCTCCGAGCTGGGCACGTAGAAGCTCGCTTTCAAGACTGATAGGTGTTCTGGAATGTCAGACAGCTTGCGAAAGAAGATCGTGTAATCAGCCCTGGAGAGAACCAACAGCTCAAATAGCTCGTTCACCAGGGCAGCGTCATAGCTGATCAGGCCGAGCTTGCTGGCCCACATCGCCTCGATCTCTTGCTGCATTGCATCTGCAAAGCCTTCGTGGATTTGATCGAGCCGCGCCAATGCTTCCGGCTCATCTGAAAGCAGCAGTCGGATGGCGGCCCAGAACATCTGGTAGTTGGCTTCAGCCGCCAGCGGTTGGTTGAAGAAGCAGAAATGCTCGCCGCCGCCGGTCCAGGGCTGGAATCGGGGATCAAACAGTTCGCAGAACCCGAAGGGGCCGTAATCGAGGGTGAAGCCACCTGCGGCGCAGTTGTCGCTGTTGAAATTGCCCTGGCAGTAGCCAACGCGCAGCCAGTTGGCCACCAGGGAGGTGAGCCGTTTGCGAAACAAACCGGCCAACTCCACCACCTGATCGCTGAACTCCAGAGTCGGATCGATCTCTGGCCGGTAATTCCGCTCGATCAGGTGCGCCACGATCATCCGCAACTCGTTCAGCGCACCCGGATGGGCATTGCTGCGGGCGCGACGGGCGAACAGCTCCAGCTGGCCAACCCGCAGAAAAGAAGGTGCAACTCGGGTTGTGATCGCCGCCGGGTTGTCGACCATGATGTCGGGATCAAATGACCTGGAGTTCGGGGTGTACCAGGGCCGGCGCACGGTTTCGGACCTGGACACATAGAGCGTCAGCGAGCGAGAGCTGGGCACCCCCAGGGCATGCATGAATTCCTGGGCCAGAAACTCGCGCACGCTGGAGCGCAGCACGGCGCGGCCATCGGCGCCACGGCAGTAGGGAGTCGGGCCGCCGCCTTTGAGTTGCATCTCCCAACGTCGTCCCTTGAACAGGCCCTCAAACACGGATATCGCCCGGCCATCGCCGTAGCCGTTGCCAGTTCCAAACGGGCACTGCTGGCTGTATTCGGTGCCGTAGATCGAGAGGGCATAACCGGTTGCCCAGCCATACGGTCGCAGCGGCTGGCGCGCCACGCTGATGTCACCAGAAAACAGCCGCAAGAAGTCTTCGTCGTGGGCCAGCCCTTCGGCCAGGCCCAGGTCGTTGAACAGGGTTGGACTGTGGGCGACGTACTGCGGCGCTGGCAGCGGCGTGGGGGTCACCGGCACGTAATGGCCGGAGAACACCTGGCGGGGCTTGTGATCGTGGCCATCACCCCTGGCCTGGGGATCGGCCTGGAGAGAATCCAGCAACGAATAGTCGGCCCGTTGGCCAAATTCAGCAAAGCTGGTCGTTGTGGCTGAATCGCAGGCACTCGAGGGGGCTGGCATGGGCACGATCGTCGCGGGTCTCTCTGGTGCTGGGCTTGCCGGGGCCGGGCCCTGACGCTGCACCCATCATCCCTCGCTTCGCACCTGCCTTGGCGGGATCTGCCATACCCTTGGCAAGCCAGGCCGAAACGGCCCAAACTGGTTGCAGGCCAGCACCCTTGGGCACAACAAACATGGCAGAGTCCAATTGCCCTGCAGCTGGTCCCCAGCCCCTGGAGCTGGCGGCAGGGGTGCATCAGCTGTGCGGCTGCGGCCGCAGTCGCCACGGCTGGATGTGCGACGGCGCCCATCTGGGCAGCGGCAGGGTGTCTTACGAACTCCGACTGCGCGAACCCAGCTTGGTGCAGATGTGTGGCTGCGGCCGATCAAGGCGCCATCCCCTCTGCGACGGCAGCCATGCCAAAGCGCCGCGCCAGCCCTGGTGGCGCTGGTGGCGATGAACAGGTCGCTGCGCCCCTGGCCTGCTTTGCTCTTGCTGCTGCTGGCCGTTCCCCTGCCAGCGCTGGCCGCCGGGGTGTTGCGGGTGGGGGTTCTCGATGGATCGCCTCCTTGTTCTTTGCAGAAAAACCGGGGTCAATGGCAGGGTCGGGCGGTGGAATTGTGGGAGTTGATCGCCCGGCGTGAGGGTCTGGCCTACCTGATGAGCGGCTATGCCAATCCCCGCAGCCTGCTGGAGGCCGCCCGGGCTGATCAGGTCGACATCGGTGTCGGCTGCCTGACGATGGCGCCGGAGAGAGTTGGTAAATACCGCTTCAGCCTGCCGTTCCAGGAGCGGGGCCTGGCCCTGATGCTGCCCGCTGAAGCGGGGGCCAACAGCCTGAGGTTGCTCAGCACCCTTGTCAATACCGAGTTGCTGAAGGTGATTGGGGGCTATCTGCTGGCGATCGGCCTGATCAGCAGCGTCGTCTGGCTGGATGAGCACCGGGGTAAAGACAGCATCGACAAACGGGAGCAGCTGCGCCGCTTTGCCTTGATTTACCAGGTGTTGGCCTCAGGCCCGGGCACCAACATGATCGTGACTCGCACTCGCGGCCATGCCCTGGTGCTGCTGGCCTGGCTTGTGCGCATCATCGGCGCCTCGATGATCGTCAGCACCATCACCTTGGATGCCCTGCGCGAGCCGGCGGCACGCGGATTCCAGCCCCGCAGGCTGACGGATTTGACGGGGCTGCGGATCGCGGTGCGGCCTGGCAGCGTTAGTGAACACCTACTCAAAATACCGCCCCTGGCGGGCCGAGTGAAACTGGTGAGCCTGAGCACGCTCGAGCAAGGGCCAGAGCTGCTGCTGCGTGGCAAAGCCGACGGGCTGCTCGCCGATGAGCAGCAGCTTGTCTACGTGCTGGAGCAAACCCCACCGGAGCAGCGCTCCCGGCTGCGGCTAGCCCTCAAGGGCGCCTACCGGGAATCCCAGGCCTTCGTCTATTCCCCAAACCTGGACAACGCGATGGCAACGCGCCTGGATCGGGCCATCAGCCAAGCCAAACGTGATGGGTTATTGCCTTGAGGGTGGGTGGAGAAGTCCACCTGGGAGGACGCCAGGTTCTATGGGCCCCGGCCGGAACCACAATCGCTGACGGAAAGGATCCACCACCAAAGTGCCGTCATTGACGAAGCTGGCGCCGAGCTGGGCGGCCGGGCGGTCCCAGGTGCCAATGCCGCCGCAGCGGCGGGCATCAGATGGTGTGTCCTTGAGGAACAGGGTCACCCCATCGAGACGGCGCACCGCCGAACCATCACTGCCGACAAGCTCCACCGCCTTTCCCGGCGGCAGGCGGTAGGCCAGCACCTGCTCACTCACCCCAGTGCAGGTGCTCAGGGTCAGGTTCGCCTCGGGATGGGGCTCAATCCGCACGGTTCTGGCCAGTTGGTTGAACCAGGCGCGATTGATGTTCAGGGAGGGCGCATGAAGACCGTCGTCGTAGCCGGTATCGACCTGGGCCACCGCCATGTTGGAGCCAATGCGCACCGGAATCGAGGGGATGTTGGGGCAAGGGCCGCGCCGGGGGGCCGCGGGGCAGGAGAGCGTGGCCGCATTGGTACCGAAATAACCCGCGCTGGAGAGGGGCTGAAAACCGGCCTGGCGCAGTTCGCCATCGGCGCAGGAGCTGGCCTGGTCTGCGCGGTGCAGTAGCCCGTTGGCGTAATCCAATGTCCAGACATGCTGGCGCAACAGATCGGTGCCGATCAGACCCGCCTGGGGCAGGGGGCCGCGGATGCCGCTGTGATCTTGCACATTGAGGCTCAAAGGCGCCAACGGTCCGAAGAAATCGACGCCCACAAATGTATTGCCGCTGCCCTGCAGCGGCAGCGGACCCCGCCTGCCCAAAAAGGTGCCAGGCGAAATGGCACTGCCATCAGCCCCCAGATCCAGCACGAAAAAGCCGGTGCGCCCCTGTACCCGCAGCGGCGTGTAGGGCATGCCGCTGGAGATGACCAACGAGCGAGTTTCGCCAAGACAGGACGGCAGCGGCGCCGCAAGGCAGGGCAGCGCCGTGAGCAGCGTCAGAAACAACACGGGCAGGGCGAACAGAGCCTGAAGACGGCAGTTCAAAGAGTGCATCGAATCTGTACCGACACGGCAAACTGTTTTTATTCAGTTTAGATCCAAAACCCTGCCTCCTGTCATGGTTTCTGTCCGGGTCATCACTGGGACATACACCTCATTACACCTTCCTACATGCCCCCATTATTGACGGGATATGGGTCTTCAACAATGCTGCATCGAACCGAATGGTTCCACTTGATGTTAGCCACTAGACCCGCCCGGCGTTCACCAATCACCATGGATCCAACCCTCACGGCTGCCCCGGCCCTCGCAGCTGCTGATCGGCTACCAGCGGTTGAGGCGTTTCCGCTCTATGGCGGCGATGCGTTGCCCCAGAACCCCGGAACGACGGTGCAGCGGATCGAAATCGTCAGCTCGGTGGAAAAGGCTGACGGCAGGCATCCTGAAAATCGTTGGCTGGTGGATGTGGCGGAGCGCTTCAACCAGCGCCGCGAGCGGATCGGCGGCGGTCCGCCGATCGAGGTGGTGGTCCGCGCCATTCCATCGGGTCTGGGCACCCAGATGCTGGCGGCCGGCAAGATGCGGCCGGCCGGCTATTCCCCCGCCGGCCAGTCCTGGCTGGAATTGCTGCGCCACCAGGGCCTCCCCCCCACGCTGATCAGCGACAAGCTTGTCGCCAACACCACGGTGATCGCCCTACGCCAATGCGCCTGGCGGTGGCTTAATCAAGGCCCTGCAAGCAAGATCAACTTCGCGCCGGTGGTCGACCAGATCCTTGCCGGCAAGCTGAAGCTGGGCTATTCCAACCCCTATACCAGCTCGGCTGGGTTGGATTTCCTGCAGACCCTGCTCTGGGTGCTTGCCGGCCATCGCCAAGACCGAAAACCCCTGACCGCCGCTGAATTGAGCCGCCCCCAGATCACCAAGTTGTTTGATCTGCTGCAACAAAGGATTGCCGGCACCGCACCGACCTACCCCCAATCGATTCAGATGTGGAAAAGCCAGCCCAGTCGCTTCGATGCGGTCGTGATGGCACACCAGAGCTTTAACCAACTAAAGCAGCAACCGGGCTTCGAGGATCTGGTGGAGGTGCCCTTCGGCACGCCCCAGAATTCACCTCTGGCCGCCTTTCCCTGGACCACAGCCCAAGAGCGGCAGGCCCTGCAACGGTTTGCCCAATTCGCCAGCTCCGAGCCGATGCAGGCCCTGGCCCAGCAGCGGGGCTACGGGGAACCGCAAGGAATCGCTGCCGCTGCCAAACCACCCCAGGCTGATGGCGCCCTGCTCAGTAAGGCCCAAACCCTTTGGAAACACCCGATGGCCAACGAGCCCCTTCTCCATGGCGGTGCTTGGCGCCTGTTGGATCACCCAGCTGGCTCTGGCCTCGCTCTTGAGCTAACTGGTGCCAATCCCCCTACGGCCCTTGCGGGTGAATCGCAGCTTCTGCAGCGAACAGCAGCGGCACCATCTGATCGATCGCTATCGCTAATTGTTGATCAAAGATCAGCTCTCCCAGCAGCGGCTCTCTCCCGTGATTGAAGCGGAAGTTTTGGGAGTGCGGCTGAAAGCCAAGGTGCCAACGCTTGAACAATTCGCCAGGCTCGCCAGCGTTGGTGGGAGGGATGGCCAGCAGATGCAAAGGTGGGTACTGAGACAGACGAGGCGCTGAGACAGACCTGGCGGTGAGACAGAAACAACAACGGGTGGCACTGATCTCTTGGGAACACCCAACCGCCACCCACCGGATCCTGTGCCCGCCAACCCCGATCCCCCCGACGCTGGTGCGACGGACTCGGCCGTCCCAGACGCCGCAAGCCCGTCAGATCGGCCAGAATCACTCTCATCTCAGCGCCCCTGGTGCCTCAGCATCAACCGGTTCGGTCTCGACCGGTTCGGTCTCACCCAGGCCATCGGTGGTTTCGTTCTTGGCCTGATCGCCCTGTTTTCGTCCTATGACCACATCACCCTCGCCGGCCACAGCATCGGCCTCCAGCAGCAATGGGGAATCCCTTGCATCGCTGCCTCGGTGGCGACAGTGGTTGTCGATGCTCAACTGGCGTCGCGATCCCGACTACGAGCAGCGCATGAACGCCAAGTTGACCGAGATCGAGCAGATCAAAGCGAGATCGAAGCAGATCGAGAAAGAAACCGAGCAGCTGCGGCGCGAGAACGCCAAGCAGAGGGCTTTAAGCGCCTTGATCAAGCAGCACTGCTTTCCGGCCGAGTCCAACTCGACCCCAATCCCACCAATCGAGCCCGACTCCAATTCTTCCTGACGCTGATGGCTCAGTCGTCGTTCGATAATCCGGAAGCCTGAAGAGGAGGCAAGCAGGGTTGGTGAAGGCAAGCAAGCTTGGCGGCAGACAACGCCGCAGGGGCAACCCCGCCAAGCTGGAATGCTGAAAGGCCTTTGGTCACTAACTAAGTCATGACTGCTGATGGTGATCAAAAGGCTGCCAACGCCGCCGCCCCTGGCCCGCCGCGGCACGTGCTGCTCACCGGTGGCAACTCGGGCATCGGTTTGCAGGCCGCAATGCAGTTGTTGAAGGCCGGCCATCGCCTCACCGTGCTCTGCCGCGATGCCGCCAGCGCCGAACGCCTCGGCCAGGTGCTGGCTCCACTGGCGGAGCAACCCCTGGGGGGCAGGCTGGCGACGCCGATCTGCGACCTGGCTGATCTCGCCAGCGTCGAGCGCTGCGCAGCAGACCTGCTGACGACTGGGGAGCCGATCGACAGCCTGGTGCTCAACGCCGGCCTGCAGTACAGCGGCGCCAGCGAACCGCGCTGGTCGGTGCAGGGTTTTGAGCTCACGGTCGCCGTCAACCACCTGGCCCATCAGGCCCTGCTGCAGCGCCTGCTGCCCCTGTTACTGCAGGGCACCGCGCCGCGGCTGGTGGTCACCGCCTCGGAGGTGCATGACCCCACCACAGCCGGCGGCAAGGTGGGGCAACCCGCAGGTCTGGGTGATCTGGCCGGGCTGCGCCAGGGCGCCGGCGCGGCGATGCTCAATGGCGGACCGTTCAATGCCGAGAAGGCCTACAAGGACAGCAAGCTTTGCAATCTGCTGATGGCGCGACAAGTGGAGCGCCAACTGCGGCTTCAGGGCCAGACCCTGCCGGTGCTGGCCTGGAGCCCGGGGCTGGTGATCCCCCGCGGCAGCGGCGGCTTCTTCCGCTACAGCCGCAGCCAAAACCCCTTTGGGCAGGCCCTGTTTGCGTTGATCGCCCGCGACCTGCTGCGAGTGACCGAAGCGCCCCAGCGGGCCGGCGCCCTGCTGGCGGGCCTGGCCACCTCGTCACCGCCGGATCCCGAGGGTTTCCAGTACTGGAGCAACCGGGTGCTGGGCCCGGGGCGGCTGCGCTTTGAAGTCAGCGAGATCAGCCTGGAGGCCAGCAATGATGATTTGGTCCGTGAGCTCTGGAGGCTCAGCAGCGAGGCCCTAGCGAATTCAGGCTCTCAGCCCGCTGCGGCTTAGGTCCGAAGAAAGCAGCAGCCGGGTCACTGCAACGCCACAAACAGCCCACCCAGGAGCGCATCAAAATCATCGGCCAGCGTGATCTGGCCTCGCATCGCCCCGGGCGCCGCCACCGCTTGGGCTGGAGCCCGCCAGGCCACCAGGCGCGCAATCGACACCCCTGAGCGGGTGATCACCACCTCCTGCCCTTGCTCCACCTCCTGCAACAGCTGGGAGAGATGGGTATTGGCCTGAACGTTCACAAGCTGTGGGCTTGTCAGGGGCTGGTGGGCCAGGGGTCGGCTGGCCAGGAATTTGTTCGTGGTGGCCATAGAGCATCCCCAGTTGCGTGCCATCGGGCACCGGCGGCGGTCACTGGGGTATATCCACGAGCGCAAAAAATGGTTGCTCATCACTCTGTAGGTGATTACGCACAGCTCGCAGAATTCCTCATACAGCCGCATGAGACGGACAAACTCTTCTTTCTCGTCCCGTCCAAGTACGAATTACCGGTTCACGACACGGGACACAAACGGTAGTACTCAAGAGGGCGATGGAGGGAGGGTTTGATTCGGGGTTTACGTATGGAGGGTGAGTCGTATTTGCTGAATGTGAGCGGGTTGCGGCAGAAAAGCAAACATTTTTTGTACTGTTTGTCTTTCCATCTATTTTATGCGACCGTCTCCTGGTTACCGGATCACAATTCACTTGTGTGGGTTTTTCGGCTGCAGCGTCAGCTGTTCAGTCACCTCAGCGTAACGCGTGTGCTCAGCGGCGGTCAGTGGAACTGCCGAAGCGCGAAAATACGCCATAGCAAATTCGCGAACCTGATGACTTTGGTGTTTGTCGGTTCCTTTCTGCATTTCTCGATGGTGATGATCGAGTCTTGCCTTTTCGACAAGTACCTGTCGGGCTACAATCACCAATCGCAGATCAAGGGTTATCTTGATTAGGTACCATGCTCCGAACCCCTTAGGAGGCGCTCGGGCCTTGCGGTGCAATTGCAGGTTGCCTTTAGGATCCTACCCGTCATCTCTTCTAGGTTGAAGCGACGATTGAAACGATAGCAGAAGGCGCCCAGGTAGCGATCAGCGTACTTATCAAAATTTAGAGCGTGGAACGTTCCGCTGAAGCTGGTTTTTAAGTTACTGATCACGGTGTTAATCCAGCGGAAATCAGGGAGATCCTTGGGATGGCGGCCATTAACGATCACTGGCTGATGAATGCAGCCCACCTCTGCCACAGCACGGAAGCAGGCCAGCCCATCGGAGATCACCTCACATCCTCGTGCCAAGGTGTCCTGGGCCCAGTCTGCGATCGCTGCAAAGGAGAAGGTTTCAACCTTGGCCACCTTCATGTGAATGGGGTGACCAGCCTCATCAAGGGAGACGGCTGCGACGATCGGCACCTTGTTCTCTGATCCTCGACCAGGCTTGCCGCCATTGTGTTCTCCACCCAGGTAAGCGTCATCCAGCTGAACCTTTCCCCGCAGTACATAGGATTTCTCACGCTCACTCATCGCTTGCATAATCTTGTTGTGAAGCAACCATGCAGTACGATAATTAACGCCCAACTTTCTCATCAGGGAGAGTGAAGAAATGCCGGTTTTAGCGTCCCCAACCAGATAGAAGGCTTGAAACCACTTGGTAAGAGGCAGCTTGGTGGCTTCCATGATTGTTCCCGCAGTGACTGTCGTCTGATGACGGCAACTCCGGCACTGAAAGCGCCTGTGGCGACGCCCATACACAAGACCATGCTTCTGCTCTCCACATCGGGGACAACGGAAACCATCTGGCCATCGGGTTTTCTCAAGAGCTGCCACGCATTGCTCCTCGGTGCCGTACAGCTCAAGGAACTGCGACAATGACATCCCAGGCTGGAACTGGATCCGGTTCATGGACATGGAATCAGGCTTGATACATGTGTACCAGCCTAGCCCGAAAGACCGCTTGCGGAGCTATCTACCTAATAAAAGGGTTATTGCTATCTGTCAAGTTTTTCGCGGTCAGACCGGCTATCGTGGCACGTATATCATTGATTAGTTGCGCTACGGTCACGTTGCGGAAACCATGATGTACGCCGGCATGCTGCACCTCGTCGTGAATATTGATTTGCTCCTCGGTGGCCGGACCGATTTGACTGATCGCGCGGATCCGTTTGATAGCGGTTTTCAAACTGCGCTTAAACCGTCGACGTTTGCGCATTATTTCCGCGTGTTGATGCACCAATTGCACGGTGGTGGATTTTCCCGCATGATTGGCCAAGGCGGGTTTTTTCTGTATGGCCCTTCCCCCCATCACATCCGCCTCCCGTTCGAGCCCCGCGTCATCATTCACTGGCACGCCGTCCTTCATCTGCATGGTTGGCTTCACCCTGCCCTGCGCCTGCTGGACGATGTGCCACGCCTCGTGCGGCAGATGCTGCTCCTGCCCCGGCGCGAGGTGGATGTCGCTGCCCTGGGCGTAGGCCAGGGCGTTGAGTTGGGCGGGCTGGGCGGAGTTGTAGTGGACCTTGACGTGGTCCAGCGACAGGCCGGACAGCGCTTCGATGCCGGATTTGAGGTTGTCCGGCAGGCCAGTGTTATTGGGGCGAGGCTTACTATCTGTTGCGTTTGGCTGTCGTTGCACAGTTTCGAATTTTGCTTGTATCGGTTCCTCTTCCTCTTCCTCCGACACCTGGGCGAGTTGGGCAATGCCGTTGGCAATTTTTTGTTGAATAGGCAATGGCGAGGCTGCATCTGCCAGGGCCTGAAATTGGGAGACTTGTTTTGCTTGGGGGCTGTTATTTGCTAACTGCTGCAAAGATCTCAACTGGGAAACTTGTTGGCTGTTATTTGCTAATTGCTGTAAAGCCCTCAGCCGGGATGCATGCGGGCTGTCATTGGCTAATTCTTGCATCTTCATCAGCGCAGTAGCTTCTGACCTGTTGTCCGCAAGTTGAACGGCGCTCCTGCCATTGGGTTGCCGCTTCGGCGAGCCGTTGGCCATGGATGTGCTTTTGGTTTCCGATGACTTATCAGCGTGGGTATTCATTATGCAAAGCAGTTTGCTATCGGGAGTCAGCTCAGTCTAAAGCTACATACATCAGCTGCGCTTCGCCGCCTTAGGAATCGTTGAAACCCGTTACGATTGGACTTATTGCCGCCACTGCTGAACGCGCCTGCTCGGCGAGATTCAGGCTCAGGCCCTACCAACCTGCACCGCAGCAGCAGGACGCCTTTGCACTCCATCGATCACCACCCTGCCGCGCAGCTCTGCCAGGGCCGTCAGGGGCTCTTCCAGCCGCGCAGCGCTTCCACCGGCGCTCGGCCCAGAGCCACCTGCAGCGCGACAAGCAAGGAGAATCGGGTGTACGACGCCAGCCTGGGGGAAGCCTTGGAGAGGTGCAAGCCCCCCAGGCACCGCCGCTGAGCTGATTGTTGAAGGCAACAGATGCAAAAACCAGATGGCGCGAGCTCTTTCCAGGGGCCAGACTGCCGCAAGAACGCAGCCAAGCCGCATGCGCATCAAACCGCGGTGCGGCCTCCACCAGGGCCCTCCCAGGGCAGCCCATACGCTCCTCTGCATGCCCGCCCGCCGCTCCAGCCCCAAACCCAGGAAGGCCGCAGACGCCAAGGGCGATCTGGCGGCACTGGGCTTCCGGGTAGCCGACAGCGGCCCGCACACCGGCAAGACCCTGATGCTGCAGGAGCTGGAGGCCCTGCTGGTGGCGGTTCTGGCTGAAGCACCTGCCCAGGCCTACCGGGTCGCGATCGTGGAGGAGAACGTGCTGGGTAAGCGCACCCTGTCCACCCGAAAGGAAACCGCCGCCCGGCTCACGGCCCTGCATGGCCTCGATTCCAGCAAACCACTATTCCGGGTGCTGCGCCTCCTCTGGAATGTGGATTCGTCAGCGCACCCCCAGCTGGCCCTGCTCAACGGCCTGGCCCGCGACCCGCTGCTGATGGCCAGCCAAGGGCAGGTGCTGGGAATGGCCGAGGGCCAGCGGCTGCAGCGCCCCGACATGGTGGCGGCGATCCGAGGCTTCACCCATGACCGGCTCGGCCCAAAGGTGCTCGATGCGGTGGCCCGTAACACCGCCAGCAGCTGGACCCAGAGCGGCCATCTCAAGGGCAAGGTCAGGAAATTGCGGCAGCCGCTCAGCCCCCGGCCCGCATCGCTGGCCCTGGCGCTGTGGCTGGGTTACGCCAGCGGCAAGCGGGGCAAAGCCCTGCTGGGCACCCCCTGGGCCGCGGTGCTGGACTGTTCCAGCTCTGGGCTGATGGAATTGGCAGAGCAGGCCAAGCGCCTGGGCCTTTTGAAGCTCTCCCATGGCGGTGGAGTGGTATCCATCGATCCCAGCTGCCTGGATCCCCTGCATGATCGCCTGCACGGAGCTGATCAGCCATGAGCCGCATTGATGAATTGGCAGCCCGCTACGCCGACCACATCTCTGTGCCCTGGCAGCAGGGGTTGCCTGCGGCTAATCGGGTGGTGATGCTCGTTTACGAGAAGGAATTGGAGCGACACCTGCGGGCCAAACTGTTGGAGTTTGAGCAAGCCACCAAGGCTGCGGGCCATGGCTGGTTGCTGGTGGACCTCACCACCGCCTTTGCGGAGTGGATGGTGGAGATGAAGTATAAAGAGTCTTATTTTCAGAATCCTAAAAATATTCGCCTCAAACTCGATAAGGCTTTTCTGAAGTTTGTGTCCGAACGAATCAAGAGCCAATTCACCCTCTCAAGCGAGAACGACGTGGTCGCACTGCTGGGGGCCGCCAGCCTGTTTGGCTTCCTTCGGCTCTCGGACGTGATCAAAGACTTGGAGACGAACATTCCTGGGCGGTTGGTCGTGTTTTTTCCAGGCCAAAAGGATGGCAACAACTACCGGCTGCTCGATGCCCGGGACGGCTGGAATTACATGGCGGTTGGCATCAGCCGCCATCCCACTGGAGCAGTGGCGTGAACCTACAGATTTTCCAGACCCTGCAGAGCGACCCGCGCACCAATCCCCTGGCTAACAACGGCCAGGCGCGGATCACCACCCTCGACGACGACAACGCCCGTACCGAGCTGGCGGTCGAGCTCGCTACCTTCGTGTGCGACGGCCAATACGGCCGGGCAATGGAGGTGATTCTGCAGAGCTATCTGGCTCAGCAAGGTCAGGGCCGCCAAAACGCGGCCTGGGTATCGGGCTTCTTTGGCAGTGGCAAGTCACACCTGCAAAAGATGCTCGGCCACCTCTGGGCCAATACGGAGGTGAGTCGCGGTAAGCGGGCCCGTGATCTGGTGTTGGAACTGCCGGAGGGTGTGCGTGCCCAATTCCGCGAACTCGAAACCCTCGCCGCCCGAAGCGGCAAGCCCTTGAAAGCGGCCTGCGGGGCCATGCCTTCGGGTACAAGGGATGCCGTGCGGGCCACGGTGCTGGCGATCCTGTTCAAGTCGGTGGGATTACCGGAGAAGGTGCCCCAGGCCCGTTTCTGCCTCTGGCTGCAGAAGCACGGCCACCTGGCTGCGGTGCGCGCCGCTGTTGAGGCCGATGGCACCGCCTGGCTTGAAGAGCTGGATGATCTTTATGTGAGTCCGGTTATTGCGGCTGCCGTCCTCAAGGAGGACC
>JBIKMU010000018.1:0-61615 GCA_044359075.1 Cyanobium sp.
CACTAAGAACCAGCGGCAGCATCGGACGGCCAGCGGCCATGGAATCTCTCCCATCAGAAGATACTCAGTATTATAGCGTTTATCTCTGGGACTGCACACTAGCAAGCTCCTTGGCATTATTTCCGGTATGCCACTTGGCTTGATGTCTGCAGCTCAATACCAGCAAGATTTGCTATGTCGCCTGTACGGCAAATGCTTGGCGGGTGATGTACTGGATCGGGAGGTGGGTGATCTGATAAATGAAAAAGTCAAAGGTCCTACAGCGCGCAAGCTATTTACCTACCTCCGCTACGACGCCTTACTCACCAAGGAAGGCCTAGAAAGATTGGGTCTTAATAATATTGACCCCGCCACTGTCCAGGGGCTGGATTCAATTGAAAGTATGCCGCAGCTTAAGAAGATAGGTCAAACGGTAGCCAAACAAAAAGTGATGCTGGAGCATTTCGAAGGATTTATTTGAATACACCTTTATTCCCGCCCTCATCAAGTGGGCCCCAAATCACCCGTCTTGCCAAGCCATTGGCGCAACCTACACGCCAGGCAACAAGGCCTTGAGGTGGCAGCAACTGCCCACATCGTTGTGTATAGGCCAGTCTTAATCGGATCGCGCTGGCCCAGGCCGCCAGTTGCTGGACCCATTATATCAAATCCAGATGCTTTCGATCACGACCACAGGCGTCGATGCACCTCCCGTGGGTCATAAAGACGCAGTTGCCGCTCCAGATCGAAGCGACGCGGCGGGCCACCGAAGCTGCGGGGATCGTTGCCGACGCCGGCCAGATAGGCCCAGTTGCCGGTGTTGAGAGCCGGTTGGGCGTCAATAAGCCACCACTCGAAAAAGCGGGCGCCCCAGGTCCAGGGCAGGCGCAGCTCGTTGATGAAGTGGGAAGCGACCCACTGGCGGCCCCGATTGGAGAGATAGCCGGTGCTCCGCAGTTCGTTGAGCTGGGCGTCGATCAGGGGGTGGCCGCTGCGGCCCCGGCACCAGCGCTCAAATAATTCCCGGTCTTCAATCGCGTCGCTGCTGCGGTTCTGCAGACCACCCGGAGCCCCGAAGCTGGCCCCATGGCGCTGGGCGGTCCAGAGGAAGAATTCGCGCCAGAGCAGCTCCTGTTTCATCCATTCGGATCCTTCGTCGGGGCCGCATAGGGCTTGGTAATCGAGCACGGTCTGCCAGATGCGCCGCACCGACAGGGAACCGATGGCCAGATAGGGGGAGAACTTCGAGGAGAATTCAGTGCCCACCAGGCCATTGCGGCGGTCCTTGTAGTAGCGCAGCCCGTCGGTTTCCAGGCAGTAGTGCCGCAGCCTTGTCAGGCCGCTGGCTTCATCGCCCGCAAAAGGAAAAGCACTGCGCGGATCGGCGACCCAGTTCTCGCCAGCCGCCCCCCCAGCCCCAGCCTCCTCCCCAGCATCATTCGCCGCCAGCGCCGCGGCAATCCCGGCAGATTCGTGCCAACCGAAGGGCCCCTCCAGCCGCACCCCCCCCAGGCCCCCCAGATCCGCCATCGGCAGCGGCGGCTTGGGGGCCTGCCCCAGGCCGCGGCGGAACTCCGCAAACACCCTTGGGAAGGATTCCCGCTGCACCGGCCAATCGTCGAACAGCCGACTCTCCTGGCCGTGCAGCACCGCTTGCGGGCGCACCATGGGAGCCAGCAGCTCCAGCGCCGCCGCCGTGCTGTGCTGGGGAAAGTGCAGCAAGGGAATGGCCTCGGCCGCCAAGCGCACCTGCAGGGAGGCCAGGGCCTGGGCCACCAAGCGCCTTTGGTGGGGCCCCCGCAGGTGCTGGCCCTGGGGCCGGCAGGCCAGCACGAGCAGCTTTGCCCGGCCTTGGCTTGACCCCTGCTGGCGGGCCAGGGCCACGGCCTGGTGCAGGGCGGGCTGGTCATCCAGCCGCAGCTGGCCCTCCAGGGCCAGGGCCACGACAAAGGGTTCGCTCATGGGGCCATCAGGGCCGGCGGGCCAACATCAATTCGCCAACGCCAACTGGAAACCACGGCGATCGCTGGGTTCGGGCCGCTCGAACACCTGGCAGAACACCTTGACCACCCGGTCGCCGGAATCAATGGTTTCGAGCGGATCCTTGCGCAGGCGGTGGCGCAGGCAGCAGGCCACCACCCTGGCCACGTCGTCGTCGCTGACTTCGTCGTGACCCTCGAAGGCGGCCAGGGCCCGTGCGGCCCGGTTGGTGACGATGTCGCCCCGCAAGCCATCCACATCCAAAGTGCCACAGACGGCCGAGATGCGCAGGCGCAGGTCGTCGTCGAGGTGCACCTGGGAGAGCCGTTGCTGGGCCGCCACCACTCGGGCCTGCAGGCCGTCCTGCACCGGCTGCACGCTGGCGTTGAAGCCATCGGGATCGGCATCGAAGGCGGTGCGTTGATCCACCACCTGCACCCGCAGCTCCGGTTCGCGCACGGTGCGCACCTCCACGCTCATGCCGAAGCGATCCAGCAGCTGGGGCCGCAGCTCACCCTCCTCCGGGTTGCCCGAACCGATCAGCACGAAGCGGGCCGGGTGGCGCACGCTGATGCCTTCGCGTTCGACCGTGTTCCAGCCGGAGGCCGCCGAATCGAGCAGCACGTCGACGAGGTGGTCGTCGAGCAGGTTGACTTCATCTACATATAAAAGGCCGCGATTCGCCTTGGCCAGCAAGCCGGGCTCGAAGGCCCGCACCCCTTCGCCAAGGGCCTTTTCGATGTCGATGGTGCCGCAGAGCCGGTCTTCGGTGGCCCCCAGGGGCAGGTCCACCATCGGCACCTGGCGTTGTTCGCTGACCAGGGTTTCACCCGCCTCGGCCCGCTGGCGCACCTCGGCGCTTTGCAGGTCTGGATCGCTGGTGGAGCTGTTGTAGGGATCGCCGGCCACCACCTCAATTTCCGGCAGCAGGTCGGCGAGGGCCCGGATGGTGGTGGATTTGCCCGTGCCCCGATCCCCCATGATCATCACGCCGCCGATGCGGGGATCGATGACGTTGAGCAGCAGCGCCAGCTTCATCTCCTCCTGGCCGACGATGGCCGTGAAGGGGAAGACCCTGCGCTTCCTGGTCTGACTCACGGGGCGGCCGTTGGCGGGACCCCGGATTGTTTCACAGGGCCGGGGTCGGGGGTTGGCGTGGTCACGGGCAGCAGGCTCAGCACCTGGGGGGGGGTGGCGTCGGCGGGGTAGATCAGCCTTACGCGCACCAGGCGGCTTTCGCCGGGGGCCAGCCGCACCACGCCCAGGGCGGGGCCCCTTTCGCCGGCCCGCTGCACCAGATGGAAGGCCTGGGGTCCGAGGACAGCAGCCGGCAGCCGATCGGGTTGGGAGCGGGACCCATCCCCAGGGCTCAGCCCAGCCACCTCCACCGTGCCGCGAAACACTACCGGGCCCGTACCAGTGGCGCCAGCGGCGAAGCGCAGACCCCCCTCCGCCAGATCGCGCTTGAGGGGTGATTCAAACGCCAGGGCCAGGGTCACCGGTGCGCTGGTGTCGTTGAGCAGGGGTATTTGCAGTTGGTACTCAACGCCGTAGTTGCCGTGGGCGGCCCAGGCGGTGCCCCCGTAGAACACCTTCAGTTCGGCGCTTTGCACCTGGCCGCTGCCCAGCCGGCCCCGCTCCAGCGAGGCGATCGGCCAGGAAATGGGCGCCCGCCGCACCGACAGGCTGGTGCTGCCTGGATCGCTGAGCCGCCCCCGCCAGGTGGCCCCCTCCTGGATGCCGCTGACCCGCGAATAGATGATCGGCCCACTGGCGCCCCTGGGCGTGGGGGTGTGCTCCTTGGGACTAAGGCCGTCGTTTTTCAACATCGACTGCCAGAGCGCCGCTGGGGGCGGCCCATCGAGGGGGCCGTAGGCCGCCAGCAGTGCCACATCCAGCGGCCCATCGCTGCGCAGGCGCAGCTGCAGGTTGCGGCCATTGAGCAGGGGATCGAGGCCGCGCACAGGAATCGGCAAGGTCAGCAGGGTGCTGAGTTGGCCGGCCGGCAGGTGCCAACTTTGGGGCAGCCGGGGGTTGGGGCCCCGGGCTAGCAGTTCGGTGGCGACCCGACTGCCCGGGCCCGACCAGACGGGGCTGAGGCCCTGGCGCAGCAGGGGCGGCAGGGGCAGAAACGGAGCCCCATTCTCGCCGGGCTGAAGCGATTGGGATAAAGAGGTGGCCCCGCCCAACTGCTCCAGCCGCACCGGGCGGGGGCCCCGGGGAGCAGCCACCACGGCCAGCCACAGGGTTGAATCAAGGCGGCTCGGTTGGCCGGCATAGACGTGGTGGCTGAACAGGCCGAACACCCCGTTGAGAGGACTATTGAGGTGGGCTTGCGGGTGGGGGCCCAGCGGCGCAAAGCTGGACAGCAGGATGCCCGGGCCCTTGATCAGCTCCGGGTTGTTGTCGTTGATCAGCAACGTTCCATCCAACCCACCGGGCAGGGGCGCCACGGTCTGGGGGCGCAGCTCACTGGTGCGGGGCGGCTGGGCCAGGGCTGCGGGCCACCAGCTGGCATGCCCCCAGATCAGGCCCACCACCAGCCACCGAACCGCCGCCAGGGGCGCTGCCAGCCGGGACAGCAGCGCCCTCATGGCTGGGGGGGCAGGTTGGAGGTGTCCACCAGAGCGCGGGCGGTGGCGGCGGCCATGGCGCGGATCAATTCGCTGGAGCGGGGATCGTTGAAGGGACCTTTGACCATGAAGGCCGCCACGGCGCGCTGGCCATTGGGCAATTGGATCAGGGCGGCGTCGGAGTAGGCGATGCCGATGTCACCGGTTTTGTTGAGGGCGCTGATGCCGTAGCCCAGCAGGTCGCTGTCGGGGTCTGAGGATTCCTTGCCCTTGACCAGGCCCTTGAGCAGGCCGGCGGGGATGAGGGTGTTGGTGCGGGAGCTGGCCATGATTTCGCGGAAGAGATCCCGGGCCCGGGGGCTGAGTTTTTCGCCGCTGTCCACCAGGGCGATGCTGCGGGCCAGGTCGTGGCTGCTGGTGGTGTTGGTGCCGTTGAGGTCTGGCAGCCAGTTGTTGATCACGGTGGCTTTGAGACCCAGGCCAAGGAAGCGCTGGTTGACGGCGACACTCCCCCCCAGCCGCTTGATCATCAAGTTGGTGGCGGTGTTGTCGCTGATGCGGATCATCTCGGTGGCCGCCTCGTAGACGCGGAAGCGGCTGCCGATCGGTTTGTTGCCCATCCAGCCGGCGCCCCCCCCCTGCACCTCGCTGGTCAGCGGCAACAGGTCGTTCCAGCGCAACTGGCCGGCATCGAGGGTGTCGAGGCCCACCAGCAGGATCGGGATTTTGATCGAACTGGCGGCGGGCAGGGCCAGCTCGCTCTGCAGCTGGGCGTAGCGGCCGTCGTCAAGCACCAGCAGGTAGCCGGAGGCGCTGAGCCCTTTCTGGGCGGCGGCCAGTTTTGCCCATTCCTGGCTGAGGTCGGTGAGTTCCCGGCGCGGCTCAAAGCGGCCCAGGGCCATGCCGCCGCCGGCCATCACCCGGGCGCGGGGGGCGGGATCGGCGCGGGGCAGGCCGATGCTGCCCTCGGCCAGGCGCGGCGCCAGCAGCTTCAAGCCCGTGCCCACCAGTACCCCCAGCCCGGCCCCCAACACCACCAGGCGGCCCATCAGGACCAGGGGCGCCAGCCAGGGTTTCCGGGGTTTCCTGGAGGGGCGGCCGGCGGTCACGGTCGGGCTGGGGCGAAGTGCCCCTGACGCTAGTGGGGAGCCTCGGGGGGGCAAGGGCGCCGCGCCGCCCAGCGCAACTGGGCCACCATGCCCCGCAGCAGGGCGACTTCGGCGCTGTCGGGCTGGGCCCGCTGCAGCAGGGCCCGCAGCTTGGCCATGCGGGCTCGGGCGGTGTGGGGCAGCAGGAAACCCACCTCCAGCAGCAGGGCTTCCCCGTCTGCCAGGGCGGCTTCAAGGCTGGCGCGAGCGGCCGGATCGGGGAAGGCCCCGGTGGCGGGCCCCACGGGGGGGAGGGCAGTTTTGCCGCGCCGCTGGTGCCATTCATGCAGCACCACCGCCACCGCATGGGAGAGGTTGAGGGAGTCGTAGGCCGAGCCCGCATTGAGGCGCAGCAGCCGGCCGGCCAAAAGCAATTCGTCATTGCTCAGGCCCCGGTCCTCGCGGCCAAACACCAGGGCCACGGGCAGGGGCCCGGGGGGGGTGGCCACCGCCTCTGGGGCGGCCCCAGCAGCTGCGGCGGCTGGCACTGGTGGGGCCTCGCCCGCCCCCAGCCAGTCGAGGGCTGCGGCTGGGCCGTGCAGGGGCAGGGGCGCCCCCTCCAGGCGGCCGGTGGCGGCCACCACCCGACCACAGTCGGCCAAAGCGGCCGCCAGGTCAGCGAACTGGGGAGCACTCTCCAGCACGGCCTGAGCATGCACGGCCATCTGGCGGGCTTCCGCCCCCAGCGGATCACAGCGGGGCGCCACCAGGCGCAATTCGGCCACCCCGAAATTGGCGCACAGACGAGCCACACTGCCCAGATTGCGGGCGCCGGCCGGCTCCACCAGCACCAGATGCAGGGTCATGGGTGTGGGTGATTCAGGCCAGCAGATGCAAGAAGGCCAGCAGGTCAGCCATGTCCTGGGGATCCGGTTGGAAGCGGGGCATCGGCGGCGTGCGGCCGCTGATGACCTGCTGAATTAACTGGCGATCGTTCTTGCGGCGATCGACGCCATGGAGGTTGGGCCCAACCAGCCCCTGGGCGGCCAGGCCATGGCAACCGGCGCAATTGAGGCGGAAGAGCTTGCCGCCGCTGACATCATCCCCTTTGAGTGCCAAGGTGGCGCGGCTGTAGGGGTCCCGGGGGCCCGCTTGCAGGAAAGCCGCCAGCAGTAGTCCCGCCGTCAGGGCCAGGGCCAGCATCAGGCCCAGCAGACGCCGCCCCGGCCAACCGGCGCCGACCTCCTGAGGCGGGGGCCCAGGTGGCGTGGGCACAAGGCCCCCAGACCCGGAGATCCCAGATAGATCAGCGGGGGCGAGGGGCGGCAGTGGGGTCACAGAGCTTTAAGGGGCATGGCTGGGGGATGCTGGCCATGGAACAATGACGCCACGACCACTTCTTGATTCTCAATGATCGAACCCCTCCTCTGCGGCATCGTGCTCGGCCTGATCCCGGTCACCCTCGCCGGTCTCTTCATGGCCGCCTGGATCCAGTACCGCCGCGGTGGCAGCCTGGGGGCCTGAGGCGCTCTGGCTTTGAGGGCTTGACTTGTCTTGCTTGAGGCGTTGAGGGGTCTTGGTGGACACCGAAAATCCCTTGGCTATTAAGCCAACGGGTTTTTCGGCACAACATTTCCGAGGATTCGTGTAGGGTTTATCAGAATCTCTGTAGATTAAGTTTAGCTGGAATTATACATACTTAAGGGCATCTCGAAAAATCGCCCGTTCCGCACGCCGCAGAGAGGTGCAGACAAGTTGCCGCAACGCCTCTCGCGGCACGGCGTCGAAAGAAGCCGGTATTTTTCGAGATGCCCTTAAAATATTTATATCACTTAATATTAATCATGCCTAATTATATTTTTTTTCGAATAATTTATAATGAGGCAATAGATGTTATGACTGTTTTGTTTAAGTCCAAGTAAAATTTAGTTTAGGTACGGTTTCTTGAGCGGACAGTTTGACTGAGATTTAGCAATTTATCTTGATCAAAATCGCCCAAAGGCGTCAATGCCTGGTTTGCAAAATCCCAAGGCAGCCCGCGGTTTGGATGGTGGCACGCTTGGCGTTTGGCGACTTCCGCCCAATGTTCAGAATCACGCAATTTCCTCAGGGGAGCGCAAATGGATTGGGCAGGGGTCTGCCAAAAGGCCTTGCTGGCCCCCTATTTAGCGGTCAGCCGGGGCGGGGCAGATTTAATTTCTGCGGCAGGAGTGGACCTTCGCTGACTTACCCATTGTTCTCCTGAACCACCCTCTGCACGAGCGTCTTTCCGCCTGTTCTGACTCGCTCCAAAGCGGCAAAATTCTTGCCCAGGCGCTGCCGATCAGCCAGATCCAGGCACTCGGGGCTGAAGCTGATTGGTGGCATCAAAATGGCCATCTGGGTTGCGGCTACCTGCAGCTGGCCGCCTGGCTCGGTTCGCCCCTGTTGCTGGAGACCCACCGGCACGAGGGCCATTGCGTGCTGCTGCAACATGGGGGCCAGGCCGAGTGGCGCCAAGGCAGCGGCTGCCAGTCGCTCAACCCCGGTGATGCCCTGATCGGTCCTGGTCATCCCTGGAGCTTGACCACCAGCCTCAGCAGCAGCTCCTGCTTTCTTGCCGATCCCCATCGCCTGCTGCGTACGGCCCGGGCCATGGGTGGGCCCCAATGGCAGCCGGTCGGCCGCGCTGAAAGCGTTTTGCACCAGCCGCTGCCCCTCCCCGCCCAACGGGATTTGGCGGGCCGGGGTCTCCTGGAGGCCCTCAGTCGGCTACTGCCGTTTATCAGTGCCATCGCCCACCAGGGGGAGGGACTGGTCCAGGCCCTGCATCTCGACGACCAGATTTATCGGCTTTTGGCGGCCCTGGTGTTCGCCGATCTGCGCGAAGGGGATCAGCCGTTGCCGGCGCTGGCCGATCGCAAACGCACGGATGCCTGCATCGACGACCTGGTGGATTTCATTCGCCTCAACCTGCACCGCCGGCTTTGCCTCAGCGATCTCGAGCGCCAAAGCATGTATTCCCGCAGGGCCCTGCACTACGCCTTCCGGGCCCGTTTTGATTGCAGTCCGATGCAGTGGGTGCGCCAGCAGCGCCTGGCCATGGCCCTCGATCGCCTGCAAAACCCCCTTCAGGGCGAGAGTGTGCTGGGCGTGGCCCTGGCCTGCGGATATCACTCCTTGAGCCAATTCAGCGTCGATTTCCAAAAGACCTATCAACGCAAACCGTCCGAGGTGCTGCGTCGGGGCCGGATCGAAAACCAGACCGCCGCAGCGGCCCTTGAGCCCGCCTCGGCGCCATCAGCTTTGCCCCTTTGATTTTGGCTTTCGCTGCTCAAGTAGGCGTTTTGTCAGTCTCGTTTGGCGTTTGCCTTGCTATCCCCTAGGGAGTCGCTTTTGCCTGCCTCGGGCCCTGCCAACTCCAGCAGCACCACGCTGCTGCCGCCGTAGCTGCGGCGGCGGCGTTCGCGCCAGCCAGCCGGCAGGGCGGGTGGTGCCGTGCTGTCGCATTCCCAGATCAGGGTGCCGCCCGACGCCAGCCAGCCCCCGATGGCCACCGCCTCCGTCAGGGGGCCATGCAGGCCGGCGGGCCAGGGCGGATCGAGGTAGATCAGGTCAAAACGGTTTTCTTCACTGGCCGGGCCCGACGCCAGCCAGCGGCGGGCCTCCTGGCAGATCACCCGGGCCCGCTCCTGGCCGACCGCTTCCAGGTTGGTCCGGGCCACCGCCGCGATGCGTCGATCCTGTTCGACGGCCACCGCCAGTGCCGCGCCCCGCAGCAGGGCTTCGCAGGCCATCACGCCGCTGCCGCAGCAGAGGTCGAGCCAGCGGCAGCCGGGTAACTGGTCCGCCACCAGGTTCATCACGGCCAACCGCACCCGCGCCGCCGTCGGTCGGGCCGCCAAACCGGGGGGGCTGAGCAGCCGCCGGCCGCCACTGAGGCGCAGGCCACCACCGCCACCACTGAGGCTCCGGCCGCCACCGCCACGGGGGCCCAGGCCGCCGGCTTCCTGGTTGCGCTTCAACCCTCGGCGGCCACCCAGGCCAGCCAGCGGCGCAGCATCGCTTCGCCGGTGCGGCCCGATTTTTCGGGGTGAAACTGGCAGGCGGCGATGTTGTCTTGCCACAGGGCTGCCGTCACCGGCGTGTCTCCCCACTCCACCAGCGCTGTGGCTGCGGCGGGATCGGCCGGGACCGCGGCGTAGGAATGGACGAAATAGACCCAGTTCGGGGGGCTGTCCTCCGGCAGCAGGGGGCTGGGGTTGGCCGCCAGCAACGGCGCCCAGCCCATGTGGGGAATGGGCTGGCCGGGCCAGGCTGGCAGGACCTGCACCCGGCCTTGCACCAGGCCCAGGCCACTGGTTGTTCCCTCATCACTGCCTTCAAATAGCAGTTGCAGGCCCAGGCAGATGCCCAGCAGGGGGCGGCCCGCCGCGCAGGACTGCCGCAGGGGCTCCACCAGATCGGCGGTCCGCAGGCGCTCCATGGCCGGGTCAAAGGCGCCCACTCCCGGCAGCACCAGGGCCTGGCAAGCGTCGATGGCCTCGGGGTCCCGCACGGCCCGCACGTCGGCTCCCAGTCGTTCAAAGGCCCGCTGCACCGAGTGCAGGTTGCCCATGCCGTAGTCCACCAGGCCGATGGCGCCTTTCATGGCGGCCCCCCCACCTGGACACAGCGATCGGCTGGGTGCTGCAGAGCGTCACAATTCTCCAGCTCAAGGCCGTTGAGGTGGTCGATGAATTGATAGAGGCGTCCGACTCGCCGTTTGTCAAACCGCAATTTGAGGCAGGGGTAGAGCAAACCGTTTTCGCCCACGTTTTCGCCCGCCTGGATCGACCCTTCCTGCAGCAGGTCGGCGAAGCGATGGCTCAGCTCGGGCAGCAGGCTGCGGGGAACCGCTGCGTTGAGCAGCAGCTCGATCCGGTCTTCCCCCAACAGGGCACTGTGGAAGACCCGATAGAAGCGGCAGATGCGGGCTACGGCGTCTGCCGCATGGGTGGCTTCAAACACCAGGTCCCGGTCCTCCGGGGAGATCAGGCCGCGGTTGGCCAGTTCATCGTGCACGTTCAGCCGCCAGGCCTGCCAGAAGTCATCGCCTTCGGGAGCCAGCAGCACCAGGGGAATCGGCGGGGTGCGGCCCGTCTGGATCAGGGTGAGGGATTCGAAGAGTTCATCCAGGGTGCCAAAACCGCCCGGCATGACGACGAGGGCATCGCTTTCGCGCAAAAAAAACAGTTTCCGGGTGAAGAAGTACCTGAAATAAACCAGACCCCCCTCACTGGCTTTAACAAAAGCGTTGGAGTGCTGCTCAAAGGGAAGGTCGACGTTGAGACCAATGCTGTGGGCGCTGCCGGCGCCGCTGTTGGCCCCCTCCATCACCCCGCCGCCGGCCCCTGTCATCACCTCAAAGCCGGCGGCAACAGCCTGTTGGGCCACCTGGCGGGCCAGCTCATAGCAAGGGTCTTCTGGGCGGGTGCGGGCCGAGCCGAAGACGGTGATCTTGCGGGCGGCGCGGCGCGGTTGAAATACCTCCAGGGCTTCGCTGAGGTCCGCCAGGGTGCCGCTGATCAGCCGCCATTCGTCTTCCTGGGTCTCGAAGCGGGCCATCTCCAGCAGGGAGACCACGGCCCGCTCAATCAGCCGTCGCTGGGGATGGCCCTGGAGTTGGTCGGCCAGGACCTCTAGGGGACTGCGGCCCATGGCGATCGATCGGCCCCGGTTTTGGCGTTCAGATGTGCTTGCCGATCGCCTGGGAGAGGGTGTTGGCCGGCACTGCTCCGACAACGGTGTCGACCTTTTCGCCCCCCTTGAAAATCATCAGGGTAGGAATGCTGCGGATGCCGTACTGGCTGGCGATGTTGGGGTTTTCGTCAGTGTTGAGCTTGAAAACCTTGATCTGCCCCTCGTAGGTCTTGGCCATTTCATCGACGATCGGGGCCACCATGCGGCAGGGGCCACACCAGGGAGCCCAGAAATCCACCAATACCGGCTGCTCGCTGTTCAGCACATCGGCGGTGAAGGTGGCGTCGGTGGTGGGGGTGGCGCTGGACATGCGTGGAGTCGTTGAGTGGGTTGAACCTAGCAACGAAGTCAGGCCATTCTTGGTGCCGCCAACACAGCGTTGCAGGCCGTTGCGTGGCGCTGTCAGTGGGGTTGGCGAAGAAAGCGGTGAGAAAAGACAGAAAGCCCGGCAACGCCGGGCCGGAGGGTGTGAGGAGTGTGCGAGCCGTAGCCCCCACGAATTGAGCGTAGCGCCGATCTCGGCACCCCTACAGAGGTCTTGCGGTGGGACAGGCTATTTGCCCATGCCCAGTTGTTGGGCTTTCTGATAAACCTTCCCTTCCGTCAACAATGACGGTGCCACCACGACTTCAACCTGCTGCATTTCGCGCAGGTTGCGGGCTCCCAGGGTGCCCATCGAGGTGCGGATCGCCCCCAGCAGGTTCTGGGTGCCGTCATCCAGGGCGGCCGGTCCCCGCAGGATGCGCTCCAAGCTGCCGGTGGTGCCAACCCGGATGCGGGTGCCGCGGGGCAGCACCGGGCTGGGGGTGGCCATGCCCCAATGAAAGCCCCTGCCGGGGGCTTCGGAGGCCCGGGCGATGGGGGAGCCGATCATCACGGCATCGGCACCGCAGGCCAGGCATTTGCAGATGTCGCCGCCGGTGACGATGCCGCCATCGGCGATCACAGGCACCCTGCGGCCGCTTTCTTGCTCGAAGTCGTCGCGGGCAGCGGCACAATCGGCCACGGCGGTGGCCTGGGGGATGCCAATGCCAAGCACCCCGCGGGAAGTGCAGGCTGCGCCGGGGCCGATGCCCACCATCACGCCAGCGGCACCGGCGCGCATCAGGTCAAGGGTCACCTCGTAGGTGACGCAGTTACCGAGGATGACCGGCACCCCCAGGTCGCGGCAGAGGGCCGACAGATCAAGGCTGGCCCGGCCTGCGGCGCTGATGTGCTCGGTGGAGACCACCGTGGCCTGCACGAACAACAGCTGGGCTCCAGCCTCAGCCAGCACCGAGCCGAAGCGCATGGCCGCCACCGGGGTGGCACTGACGGCGGCGATGCCACCGCCCGCCCGAATCTCGCCAATCCGGCGGCGGATCAGGTCTTCCCGCACCGGCTGGCCATAGAGCTCCTGCATCAGGGGCACGAACTCCTCTTTGCCGACGGCGGCGATGCGATCGAGCACCGGGTTGGGATCGTCGTAGCGGCATTGGACCCCCTCCAGGTTCAGCACGCCCAGGGCGCCCTGGCGAGAGAGCTCGATCGCCATGGCAGGGTCAACGACCCCGTCCATGGCGCTGGCGATGATGGGAATCTCGCGCTCAATCCCCCCCAGGGTCCAACGGCTGTCCACCACGTCTGGATCGACGGTGCGGCCCCCGGGTACAAGGGCGATCTCATCAATGCCGTAGGCGCGCCGAACGGTTCGGGAACGGCCGAGCTGAATGGTCAACGGGCGGTTACACGGGTTGGGGCCAAACTATCAACAGGTCCGCTGGCCCCATGGCCTGGATCAGGGGCGACCGGTGAAGTCGTGCCAGCGCTTTTTCCAGACCTGGTAGAGGTTTTCCCGATCCTGGCTCTTGATCAAGTGGGTGAACCCGAAATTCAGCAGGTACAGCAGACCGACCAGCTGCAGCAGCCGGGGCAGCAGTGGGATGTCGTCGAGGGTATCGAGCAGGGCTTCGTAGAGCTTGATCAAAATCAAGCCAGCCAGAAGCAGGCCGGAAGCCCGCAGCGGCCCCCCCAGGCGATCCCATTGGCCGCCCAGGTCGTTGCTATGGAACCAGTCGCGCAGCTTGCCGCTCAGCAGATCCCATTCGCCGCCTTCAGCGCTCTCGCCTCCCAGGGGCGGAACCTCCACCCTGGAGCCGATTGTGGGGATGGCCGCGACGCCATAGGAACCGGCATTGGCACCCCCATAGGAGCCTGCGATCGAGCCGCCGCCATAGGAGCCGGCGAGCGGGGCCTCTCTCAGGTCTGCGGTGGCGGCCCCTGCTGGGCCGTCGCCGGCAACAGGCGTGTAGCCGGAAACAGGGGTGTAGCCGGCAACAGGGGAGTAGCCGGCGACTGTGGCGCTCCTGGCCTCGGCGGGGATGGTTGGGGGGGTAGGGCTGACGGAGGCGTAACCAAGGGGCAGTACGGGGCTCTCAGCCGGGCCCGGGTCAGTTGCTTCGGGCTCGGTTGGGGCCGCCGCCTCGCTTTCGCCGCTGGAGGGGGCGCCGTAGGAGCCGATCGCCATCGGGGGCGGGGCCTGGTCGTCCTGGGGCGCCTGGGGGTGGGGCGTTTCAGCCATGGATTGGGTAGGGATCTGGCCGGAGCTTACTGAGCCTTTGCGACCAATTCTTTGTGGCTTTCTGCCTGTCTTAGGGGGGGGTGGGGGACTGTCGGGCAGGTGCCTTGTCCGGTTCGGCGGCGGCAGAGCTGCTGGCTCAAGGGGGCAGCGGCACCAAGGTGGGACGGGGGCCGAGGGGCAGCAGCGGCAGCCTCAGGGGGAAAGCGCCGCTTTGGAGCTGGCTGATCAACTCCAAACCCATGGCTTGGGCAAGCCGGGGGCTGTGGGCGGGAGCCGCCGGAATGCGGCGGCCATCCATCCGGATTTCCCCCTGGCGCAGGCTGCTGTAAGGCACCCCGCCGAAGCTTGGTTTGATGCGCCGTGGGATCGACACATCCAGCACCGGCGCCTCCAAGGACCCTTCGTCGCAGGCGATCTGGCGGGCGACGGCAGGGCTGATCAGGGGGATCGGGGCGGCGATCGCCACCAGCAGGGCGCTGCCATGGCCTTCGAAATGGCAAGCCCGCACCCAAAGAGGGCTGAGGCCATGCAGATCAACGCTGAGGGCGGCTACGGCGCCGGGACTGCGGGCATGGCCGCTGGGCAGGCGCTGGGGCGCCGGTTGGTGGCCGCTGCCGCTGCCCACCACCCAGCCGATGGCGCCCCCCACCATCACCGGTGAACCGGGTCCCAACAGGGCCAGGCCCGGCATGGCCAGGCCGATGCTGTCGGCCCCGGAGCAGCTGTAAAGGGCGTTGCCGAAGGGGCCCAGCAGGGGCCCCCAGGGGGTGCGGATCAGGCCCTGGGCGCTGCTGACCGCCACCAGGCCGTTTTCGACGATGCCCCGGTGCAGCAGCAGTTGGCCGCCGCCGATGGCTTCCAGATCGAGGCGGGTATGCAGTTCCCGGCGGGGCTGCAGCAGGGTGGCTTCACCAGTGGCGCCAAAGTCCACCGCCTCCCCCGCCAGCAGATCGGCCAGCACCCGCGCCGCGCCGCTGATCGGCAACAGCAGGTCGCCGCCGCAGCCGCTGGCCAGGCCCGCCACCCCCCCCAGCACCGGGTCGCGCAGGCGGATCGGCGGGTCCGCCGGCCCCAGGCTCAGGTGCAGGCTGGCCTGGTCGGTGAATTCGGCGTTGGCCGCCACCACCACATCGGTGTGCTGGTATGCCTCCGCCAGATCGGCCTGGGCCACCAGGGCCCTGAATTCCGCCGCCGACCGCACCCTCAGCTCGCCCTCATTCTGGCGGCGCTGCAGTTCGGATTCATTGCGGGGCGGCAGTTTGTGGGGGGCCATGGGGCCTCAGGACGAGGGGGGTGCGGGCTGCCGATAAAGTGGCTTTCATTCAAGGCGGTTGTGCATGGCGGATCCAACCGGACCTGGGGAAGGAAATTCTCCGGAGAACAATCCCGGCGATTCCGACGGACGGATCATCCAGATCGACCTCCGCAACGAGATGTCGCGCTCCTATATGGAGTATGCGATGAGTGTGATCGTGGGCCGGGCCCTGCCGGATGCCCGCGATGGCCTCAAGCCCGTGCATCGCCGCATTCTCTATGCGATGTACGAGCTTGGGCTCACCAGCGACCGCCCCTACCGCAAATGCGCCCGGGTTGTCGGTGAGGTGCTGGGCAAATATCACCCCCATGGCGATACGGCGGTCTATGACGCCTTGGTGCGCATGGCCCAGGACTTCTCGATGCGCATGCCACTGGTGGATGGCCATGGCAACTTCGGCTCGGTGGATAACGATCCACCGGCGGCCATGCGCTACACCGAATCGCGGCTGCAGGCCCTGACAACCGACAGCCTGCTGGAAGATATCGAGAGCGAAACGGTCGATTACATCGACAATTTCGATGGATCCCAGCAGGAACCCACGGTGATGCCGGCACGCATCCCCCAGTTGCTGCTCAACGGTTCCACCGGCATTGCCGTGGGGATGGCCACCAACATTCCTCCGCACAACCTCACCGAACTGATTGATGGCTTGCTGGCCCTGATCGCCGATCCAGATCTGGAGGAGCGCCAGCTGCTGGCCCTGATCCCCGGCCCCGATTTCCCAACCGGTGGTCAGATTCTGGGCCGCCGCGGCATTCGCGACACCTACACCACAGGCCGGGGCTCGGTGACGATGCGGGGGGTGGCCAACATTGAGACGATTGAGGCCAAGGGGCGCCCTGATCGCGATGCCGTCATCATCACCGAACTGCCTTATCAGACCAACAAAGCGGCGTTAATCGAACGAATTGCTGAGCTAGTAAATGATAAAAAATTAGAAGGTATTGCCGATATCCGCGATGAAAGCGACCGCGATGGCATGCGCATCGTCATCGAACTGCGCCGGGACGCCTACCCGCAGGTTGTGCTCAATAATCTCTTTAAACTGACGCCGCTTCAGAATAATTTTAATGCCTACATGCTGGCGTTGGTAAATGGCGAGCCAGTGCTGCTGACCCTGCGCAAGATGTTGCAGGTGTTCCTTGATTTCCGCATCGAGACCATCGAGCGGCGCACCCGTTACTTGCTGCGCAAGGCTGAAGAGCGTGACCACATCCTGTTGGGGCTTTTGATTGCCCTAGACAATCTCGATGCCATCATTGCCTTGATTCGTGCCGCAGCCGATACCGCCAGTGCCCGGCAAGGCCTGGTGAGTGAATTCGGGCTGAGTGAGGCCCAAGCCGATGCCATTCTGCAGATGCAGCTGCGTCGGCTCACGGCCTTGGAGGCCGACAAGATTCGGCTGGAGCACGAAGATCTACTGGCCAAGATCACCGACTACCAAGACATCCTGGCCCGCAAAGAACGGGTGCTCGGCCTCATCGTTGAAGAACTGGGTGTGCTGCGCGCCCGCTATATCTCCCCCAGGCGCACGGAGATCCTGGACCTCGAAGGTGGCCTTGAAGACATCGATCTGATCGCCAACGAGCGCTCGGTGGTGATGCTCACCGAAAACGGCTATCTCAAGCGCATGCCGGTGAGCGAATTTGAGGCCACCAGCCGCGGCACCCGTGGAAAAGCCGGCACCCGCACCCAGGGGGAGGAGGCGGTACGCCTGTTCATCAGCTGCAACGACCACGATGTACTGCTGCTCTTCAGTGATCGGGGGGTGGTGTATTCGCTGCCGGCCTACCGCGTTCCCGTTTGCAGCCGCACCGCCAAGGGCACGCCGGTGGTGCAGCTGCTGCCGATTCCCCGCGAAGAGGCAATCACTTCCCTGCTGGCGGTCGACAACTTTGGCGACGATCGCCAGTTGGTGATGCTCACCAGCGGCGGATTCGTCAAGCGCACCTTGTTATCGGCCTTTGCCAATATTCGCTCTAATGGACTCATCGCCATTTCCCTGGAAGAGGGTGATGCGTTGCGCTGGGTGCGGCTGGCGATCCCGGGCGACAGCGTCCTGATCGGATCGTTGAAGGGCATGACGATCCATTTCCGCCTCAGCGATGAAGAACTGCGGCCCCTGGGCCGCACCGCCCGGGGCGTGCGCGCCATGAACCTGCGCGGCGGCGACAAGCTGGTGAGCATGGATGTTTTGCCCGCAGAGCTGGCCGACCGGGTCGCGGCCGTAGCTGACAATGGCGAGGCCAGCGGCGAGGCCAGCGACGAGGCGGAGGAAGATGGTCTGGAGCTGGCGGGCGCCGACGGGCCTTGGGTGCTGGTGGCCAGCGCCAGTGGCCTGGGCAAGCGGGTGCCGGTGAATCAGTTCCGCCTGCAAAAGCGGGCGGGGATGGGCCTGCGGGCGATCAAGTTCCGCCGGGATGGCGATGTGCTGGTGGGCCTGAAAGTGCTGGGGGCGGGTGAGGAGTTGCTGCTCGTGAGCGAACGGGGCGTGATTGTGCGCATGCGGGCCGACGCCGTGCCCCAGCAGTCCCGCGCCGCTACCGGCGTGCGCCTGCAACGGCTCGACAGCGGCGACCGCCTCGCCGAAGTGGTGCTGGTGCCACCCGCCCTTGAAGGCGAAGACGGGGAGCCGGTGGCTGACCATGCCCTGCTGGAGGCATCTGCTGATACCCCCGCAGATGCCGCTGGCCAGACCCCTGCCGCTTCCCTTGAGGCAGGTCATGAGGCGTCCGCGGACGACCAGGGGGATGACGACGGGGACGATGCCGATGATGACGAAGGGACTGGGCAGCCTGGGACTGGGGAGGCTGACACCCCTGACTGATGTTCTGGTAATCGGCGCCGGTCCGGCGGCCCTGGCCATCGCCGCCGACCTGGCCGAGCGGGGCTTGGCAATCACCGCCCTGGCGGCGGGCGATCCCCACACGCCCTGGGTCAACACCTATGGCATCTGGTGTGAGGAGGTGGATTCTCTCGGCCTCGGCTCCCTGCTCTCCCATCGCTGGAGCGACACGGTCAGCTACTTCGGCCCCGGGAGCAGCGCCCCGGGAGATGACGGGCTCCTGCAGCACGGCCGCGCCTACGGCCTTTTCGACAAAGCGGCCCTGCAGACCCATGGGCTGGACCGCTGCGCCGCCGCCGCTGTCCGGTGGCAGCAGGGCCAGGCGGCCTCCTGGCAGCAGCAGGATCAGACTTTCGTGGTCACCACCACCGCCGGCCAGCAGCACCGGGCCCGGCTGGTGCTGGATGCCAGTGGCCACCAGAGCGTCTTTGTGCGGCGAAGGCAGGATGGGCCTGTTGCCGGCCAGGCCGCCTACGGCATCGTCGGCCGCTTCAGCGCCCCGCCGATTGGGCCGGGGCAATTCGTATTCATGGACTACCGCAGCGACCACCTCAGCGAGGAGGAACGCCGCCAGCCTCCCACCTTTCTTTATGCCATGGACTTGGGTAATGGCCGCTTCTTTGTTGAAGAAACCTCCCTGGCTCTGGCCCCCGCCGTCTCCTTCCCCGTCCTGCGCCAACGCCTGCTGGCTCGCCTCGCCCATCGCGGCGTGCGGGTGGAGGCGATCGAGCACGAGGAGTTCTGCCTGTTTCCGATGAATCCCCCCCTGCCCGACCTCAACCAGCCGGTGGTGGGCTTCGGCGGGGCGGCGGGCATGGTGCATCCCGCTTCAGGTTTCATGGTGGGCAGCGTGCTGCGGCGCTCCCCCGGCCTGGCTGCCGCCATCGCCTCAGCCCTCGAGGATCCCAACCCTGCGCCCGAAGCGGTGGCCGCCGCCGCCTGGGGGGCCCTGTGGCCGGCGGAAATGCGCTGGAAGCACGGTTTTTATCGCTTCGGCCTCGAAAAACTGATGCGCTTCGATGAAGCCCGGCTGCGCCACCACTTCGCCAGTTTCTTCTCCCTAGCACCCCAACAGTGGTATGGCTTTTTGACCAACACCCTCACCCCCGCCCAGGTTTTGCAGGCGATGGCCCAGTTGTTTGCGTTGGCGCCGGGGGATGTGCGCTGGGGCCTTATGAACCTGCAGGGTCGGGAGCCGGCCCTGATGGCGCGGTTGTTCACGGGGGGCTGAGGCGTAGGGCCCCGATCCTTCAAGCTTCTAAAGCATCAATGCGCCGGGCCAGGGCCAGGTCCCGGGCCGACAGGCCGCCGCAGTCGTGGGTGGTCAACTCAATCGTCACCCGGTTCCAGACGTTGCTCCATTCGGGATGGTGGTCCAGGGCTTCGGCCGCCAGGGCCACCCGGCTCATGAAGCCAAAGGCCTCGGAGAAATTCCGAAAGCGCCACTCCCGCCGCAACCGATCCGGCAGCACGGTCCAGGCAGGTAGGGCGGCGGCCAGGGCGGTGATTTCGTCGGGGCTGAGCCGTGGCACGGTCATGGCGAGGGTGGTTCTGAATTGGCTTTAGGCGCCGTGTCGGCCCCCTTGAGCGCCTCCAGGCGAAAGGTGGCCCTGGGCGGGCTGGGGCGGCTGGCCTCCAGCTTGAGACGGTAGGGGCCTTCGCCGATGCGCAGGTCCCGAAATTCGCCGGTCTTCCAGGGGCTGGCGGCGGCTCCCGCCAGAGCCACATCGGCCCCATCGGCGCGCACCGCCGTCACGGCCACCGCCACCTGGCCCGCCAGCAGGTCGTGGCTGCGGCCGCTGGCCAGGTGGAAGCGTTCTTCTGGTGAGGTGGCCAGCCGCAGCTCGGCCAGTTCCGCCAACGTGCGGCCCTGGTCCGCCTCCAGTCCCTGCAGCCGTTGCTGCAACCGCTCGCCCTCCTGGCGGGAGGCGGCGGCGGCGGCAAAACGGTTGAGGTCCTTGAGCAGCACCGGCAGGTTGATGCCCCGGATGCCGCGGCACAGGTCGATCTCGCTTTGCATGGTCGCCATCTGCTGCCGCAGGACCCCCTGGGCGACCAGCCAGGTGAGCGCCACCAAGGCAGAGCCGCCGGCCGCCGCCAGCGCCAACCAGGAGCGGGGGGGGCCGGCAGGGCGATCAGGGGGCAAAGAAGGGCTCATCGGCCAAAAGGGGAAGCTGAGTCTGCCTGGGCGGAGGAATGGGGCCGTTGCATCGACCACCGCTCTTCCGACCACCGCTGTTCCGACCACCGCCCTGCCGGGCTCCCTAAGGTCCCGTGCATGGCCGATCTCACCCTGCTCTACGACGGCGCTTGCCCGCTTTGCTGCCGGGAGGTGGACATGCTGCGCCGCCGCGACCAGCGCCACAACGGCGACCAGCCGCGTCTCGCCTTTGTGGATATCGACGCGCCCGATTACGACCCCGCCGCCCATGGCGGCATCAGCTACGCCGAGGCCATGGGCCGTATCCATGCCCTAGCCGGCCAGGACCCATCAAAGGGCGGTGGAGATGGCGAAGTGTTGCGGGATGTGGCCGTTTTCCGCCGCGCCTATGCCCTGGTGGGACTGGGATGGCTCTATGCCCCCAGCGGTTGGCCACTGGTCAGCAGCTTGGCGGATTGGGCCTATGGCCTTTGGGCCGCCTGGAGGTTGCGCCTCACCGGCCGGCAACCCCTGGAGGCCCTCTGCCGTGAGCGGGAGGGGCGATGCCGGATCTGATCGTGGTCGGCAGTGGCCTGGGGGGCCTCTGCGCCGCCGCCATCGCCTGCCGCCACGGGCTGGAGGTGCTGGTGCTGGAGGCCCACAGCCAGCCCGGCGGCGCCGCCCACGGCTTTCGGCGCGGCCAGTTTCATTTCGAGTCCGGTCCCTCGCTGTGGAGTGGGCTGGGCCGCTGGCCGAGTGCCAATCCCCTGGCCCAGGTGCTGCGGGCCGTGGACGAAAGCGTGCCGGTGGCGCGCTATTCGGAATGGGGATTGCTGTTACCCGAGGGCAACCTGCGGGTGGGCGTGGGCCTGGAGCCGTTTCTGGAGTTGCTGCGAACCCTGCGGGGGCCAGCGGTGGCGAATGAATGGCAAGCCTTTTTGATGGCCCTGGCCCCCCTGTGCCGCGCCGCCGGATCATTGCCACTGTTGGCCCTGCGCCCCGGCGCCGGCATGTTCACCACCCTGGGCAGCCAGGGATTCGGCCTGATCGGCCAGGCGGGCCAGCTGGCGGCCCTGGGCGGCGCCTTTGGGCCGATCGCCCGCCGCCACCTGCAGGATCCCTTCTTGCTCCATTGGGTGGAGATGCTGAGTTTTCTGATCTCCGGATTGGAGCTGGACCAGACCAGCGCCGCCGCCATGGCCACCCTGTTTGGCGAATGGTTTGAACCCGATGCGGGGCTGGATTACCCGCTGGGCGGCAGCCCCGCCGTGGTGGAGGCGTTGGTGCGGGGCATCCGCCGCCATGGCGGCGAGCTGCGCACGGACGCGGCGGTGGCCGAAATCGAGCTGGCGGGCCAGCGGGCCACTGGGGTAAGGCTGGCCAGCGGCGAACGGCTGCAGGCCCGCCGCGGCGTCATCAGCAACGCCAGCCCCTGGGATACGGCCGCCCTATTGGGCAAGGGCAGTGCGCCGGAGCGCTGGCGCCAGAAGCTGCTGGCCGCCCCGGCTTGCGCCAGTTTTCTGCACTGGCACCTGGCCCTCAAAGACGAAGGCCTTCCCGAGCTGCCGATCCACCATGTTTGGGTGGGGGATTGGCAGCGGGGCATCAGGGCCGAGCGCAACATGGCGGTGCTGTCGATGCCATCGCGGCTGGATGCCTCCCTGGCGCCGCCGGGCCACCAGGTGCTGCACGGCTACACCCCGGCCAACGAGCCATGGCAGCTGTGGCAAGACCTGGAACGCGGCAGCCCGGCCTACGAGGCCCTGCGCCTCGAACGCTGCGGCCTGTTCCACGACGTCTTCGAGCAACTGGTGCCCGACTGGCGCCAGCGTGCCGTAATCGAGCTGCAGGGCACCCCCCTGACCCACCGCGATTATCTGCGCGTGCACCAGGGCAGCTACGGCCCCGCCTGGCCGGCCAACCGCGGCGCCTTCCCCGGCGGCGGCACCCCCATCGAAGGCCTGGTGCTCTGCGGCGCCGGCGTCTTCCCCGGCATCGGCGTCCCCCCCGTCGCCGTCAGCGGCGCCATGGCGGCCCACCGCTTCGTACCCGCCGCCGCCCAACGGCAATTGCTGGAGGAATTGGGGTTGGTGGGGTGAGCGGGGGGGTGATGTCAGGTCTGTGGGTTGAGGGACTGATCCGGTTCAAGTCGCAGCACCTCGATCGGTGCCTGGAAGAGCTGGAAAGCGCGGTCATTGGTCATCAGCGCATCGCAACCCCAGTGCACCGCGGCAGCCAGATGGATTGCATCCGCTGTCTGGAGACGGGCGGAGGCTGGCAGCACAGCTGCTCGCTCCATCACCTCCGGATGAAGGGGCACCACAATGTAGTCGGAGAAGAAGCTGCGGAAGGCGAACTGGCCGACCTGATCACCGGCGCGCAGTGGACCAACGAGACATTCCATGCGTACCAGATCGCTGATCACCCAGTCGGCATTGGCGTAAAGCTCTAGCTGTTTCAGCGTGTGCCGCCGTAGCTGCTCAGCGCCATCGAGGGCGTAGATCAGCACACACGAATCGAGGTAGATCCGCATCGCTCACCTCCATGAGGCCCGTTCACGCTCCAGCGCGGTGTCGATCTGCTCTTGACTGAGGCCCGCGGCCACGGGGATGGCGGCCTGGAGCTCCAGCAGCTTGGCCAGCAGCCGCCGGCCTGTCGGTGCGGCCTCTTCGGCCGGCGTGATCGCGACTGTTACACGACCAATGGGGGATCCGGCAGGCAGCTGCAGGGTCCGGTCCTCCTTGATTTCAGTGGTGAAGGAGAAGGATCCCATTGCTTCTGATTGCATGCATACACGTTAGGAGCAGGAGCAGCGATCAGTTGGCCCCTGCTGCCGCTGTTGCTTTTCCATTTGCGCACCTGGGCCGGAGCGGCTTGCTGCGCCTGTGCACGTCAACTGAGCCCATGACCGCCGCCACCCTCGCCGACTGGACAACCCCCCGGCCGTTTGCCCTTCCCACCGCTCAGGCGCTGGTGCTTTTCGGCTTCCGCTGGCATGTGATCAGCGAAGCGGCCCGACCCAGCTGCTGAATGCCTGTGGCCTGGAGCAGCACTGCATCACGGTGCGCTGCGGCAAGAGAGACAAGGACCGTCGCACCGTGCTGCCATCCAGCCTGGTGGAGCCCCTGAAAGGGCACATGCAGGGCGCGGTGGTGTTACCCCATGACCTGGAGAGGAATTACCGCAATGCGGCCAGGGAATGGGGCTGGCAATGGCTGTTTCCCCAAGGCCGACGCTGGCGGGATTTGTGCAGCGCGCCGTGCGTGCAGCCGTGCAGGCTGCGGGGATCAGCAAACCAGCGACCTGCCACACCTTCCGCCATTCGTTTGCCACGCATCTACTGGAGCAGGGCGCCGACATTCGTACGATTCAGGAACTGCTCGGCCACAGCGATGTGAAAACCACCATGATCTATACCCATGTACTGAACCGTGGACCATCTGGGGTACGAAGCCCCGCCGACCTGCTCTGAGGAACGGAGGGAGCTTCTACGGACCGCGTATCAATCCATGAAGCTACTTGCGGCATCCGAGAAGCCTTGCTAACAATGAACTTTCGCAAGGCTGAAAGTCCTGCTCCCGCAGCTTATGCGGCAAACAGTCGATTTGCCACAGCTTCTGCGGACCGCCGAATCAGTGTTAGCCAGCTCAGGCGATGCCAAGTATGATTGAACTCCACCGTCGTTCAGCTCGTTGATGGAAAATGAATCAATAGTCTTGCAGCTACAGATCATGGCCACCGAAAAGGCACATGACATTTCTGATCTACTGCGCAAAGCGCTTTTGGTTGCAACTAAGCTCGGCCTTGGCGAATTCAAACAATGGATTGAACTCGAATTAAATGGATATGGCATCCATGCCGAAGTGCCTGACTATCGGAAAGCCCGAGCCGAGCTTAAGCTTAAAAATCCATATAACGGACTCATACCTATTTATATAAGCGACTCGGAAACTACTGATGCTTTGTGCAATGTAGAGTTAAGAGATCCAATTGAGAATCTTCAATCATTGGCAACAAGACTCACCAAAGAGTCGAGTTATATCAACGTGCCTCTTTCCTATGAACAAGAGGCCTTCTTACTTGAATCACAGGGTGACCGAGGGCAGCTTCCACCTGTGCGCAAGCTCTCACCAAATAAAGCGAGCATGGTAATTGATGCGGTTAGGACAAGGATCCTCACCTGGTCATTGGAACTTGAGAGTCAGGGAATTCTAGGCAACGGGATTGTTTTCTCAAAGGAAGAAAAGGAAAAGGCAATTTCAACGCCAACCATTAACATCCACAACTTTCAAGGCGTCCTTGGTAACGTGTCTAAATCAAGCTTGAAACAAGTTCTTACGATGACTGTAGGGCAGGGAGACATTGAAGATCTGATTAGAAAGTTGTCCAAGCAAGGGGTGCAAGAAGATGACTTGGCAGATTTAAGAGAAGCCGTATCTTTGGAGCCTAGGATCGCTCCAGACGGTTCCCTGGGTCAGCGCATAAGTGACTGGATTGGGAAGATGTCGTCAAAAGCCCTCAGCGGAGCATGGCCAATTGGAAAGTCTATTGGAGTTGGTACTGCAAGCAAGCTGCTATCAGAGGCAATCATGTCATATTATGGATTAAAATAGATGACTTCAGCTTGTGCTGAACAAGCTAACAGCAAGATGAAGAAGACGGGAGCCGAGGGTGCCTTCAACGGACCAAGTCTATTCCCCGCTTCTGATCTTGAGCGTTGGACTGCTATGCGCGAAGCAAAATACCAAAAGCTCACTAGCTATTGTAGACTCAGGCATACGAGACGGTTTTTGATGATTGTATGGGATTTTCTCCAATTTCGATTAGTGGAAAAACAGTTTATATTCATTCAGCAGTATCAGAACCAGATTTTGGAGCCGCCAAGGTTCTTTCCGATGATCCTTGGGATTATGTAGCATTATGGTTGCGTCGAGCAGGAAACGACGAGGCGCGATTTTATTGGGAGCAATCACGCGAGTTTTATAAAGCATCTATCGAGTTGTCTCCTATCTCTTCACCGCTCACGTCATATTACTGCTTCTTAAATGCGGCAAAATCTTTACTTACTCAGAAGCAAGTTTCTTTTTCAGACAAACATGGTGTTACCGGATTCACAAAACCTGGCAAAAAGTGTTTAACAAATGAAGTGGTGAGGCTTCAGGGGAGTGGAGTATTATATTCGCTGTGCTGTTGTTTGGGCGAAAGTATTCTCCCTAATGAAACTTACTCTCTAAATGAGATTTTTTATCATCTACCATTTCTGCACAGGGCATTTACGTTAACCTATAAGTCAAAAATCGAACAATTCCTCCCAATTAAGCAACCCATGTTTGTTCGTAAAGACGGTAGTGATGATGCTTGGTTTGTTGCTGAACTAGATGCGAGATATGTCTCCAGTCAATTGAAGAACATTCTGCCATCGAGTTACGAGGTAGATGAAGGAATAAAAAATCGTTGTTTAATAAGACGAAAAAAGAGATTCAAGTGGAAGACGAGAGGCAACCACCAAGCGAATAATCTAACCAACTTAGTCAGTTATCACAAAGAAGTACGACGAGATATCACTCCTATTTTTGCTCCGGTAAATAGTTGGTATATTCAAAAGAAGTTGAAAACAGTTACGTCAATAGCAAAATCACAATTGCCTCTGGTTTTTGTTGCGATGCACAAGCTTAGTGAGTTGTCGAGATATGATCCCATAACATTGGCACGTCATCTTGATCTTCAGCATAACTGGATTCTTACAGAGTTTCTTCAAGTGGCGCCAGCGCAATTTATTAACCACATTGCTTGTGAGATCACAGGTAAAGAGTTTGTAAAACCATACGCAGCAAGACTATCGTAAAACAGTCCAACAATGCCCATGCACCCGACCGTCAAGAGGCTGCTTGCTAAAACCAAAGTTGTTTGCGGCGGGTGATGGGCAACAGTTGGGCGGCACTAATGTTATGTACAATCCGGAAAGATATTTTTCGGACCAAAAGAAATAATGATGAATGCAAGGCTCTAATACTTAAGCGTCAAAATCTAATATTTGAAAAGAATCACTGAAGCCAGCTATTAATGCGAAGGAGGACTTGCAAAAGGAATATATTTTTTTGTAGTCTTATTGTCTCTCCAGACGCTTATAAAATGCAACATAAATGACGTATGAAGGCTTGGATAAGCATCGTTCAGTTTAAAGACACAATTATTTCGACTAGGCTGGTATTTACTTACAACACAATTATAAATGGTTCTATCGATCATGAAGCAAATCTGAGTCGGAAAGTCATCGTATATTTTAATCTCAACTCTATCCACGTCTTTAAATGTATCGTGCAGTTTTAACAAAGCATTTCTCAGAACATTTCTGAATTCTGACACGTCTTTCCCAAGCTGGTTGGCCCGTACTGCGGCAAAGTAGCTTTCAGGATCTAATGCTAAAAAGTTTACTTCTAGATCTGGGTTTGCGTCAAGAGCACTCTGAATAGATCCGCTGTAGTTTTTAACCACAGTAGCCATATTAGTTTGTAAAATTTTAATCTCTTTTTTTGCCCTTGAGAATACATTGTCAAGATTGGCTTTGTCTCTGCTACTAATGCACTCTACATCAAAAATATCTTTAACAATAATATTCTTTTTTTCAAGTTGCTCTCTCTCTTGTTCATTCTTAAATCGCTCTAATTCCCCACGTATCCTATTTCTTAAGTCTATTTTGAACTCATCAATTTGATCCTTGTCGTATTTAAGAAATAAATAGTGCTTCAGATCTGCAGGCAAATCTCGGGTTGCTCCCTGCGTAACAGGAATTATACACTTTTTCCGAGCAGCCGCAAAGCCGAATTCAAATATTACATTTAAATTATTTCCAGTGGTATCTATTACGGTCAAGTCGCAGTCGTTAAGATGGCTAAAAACGTTTCCAGCAAGGTCAGGTTGCTTTGTGTAACTATCAGCACGAGTGACTTTTAGCCCGCACTCTTTTTCGCCAACCTCTTGAATTGCTTCATAGATGTGCTTGAACTCATGCGCAAAAGGCATGATTACAAAACAATTTAGCTTGGCTTGCTGGCTCATGATTTGTTGCTCAATTGACTGTGCTTATTGGAAAAATTGCCACAGATTAGCTTAGATGCTCTCGCATCTATTTTTACTGGAACAGCAATAATACATTTAGGGCATAAACGGAGCCTATTACAAGTTAACTGTACTATAACCGGCCAACAAGCCCCTCGCGAGGATAGGCCACCAGCATTTCTCTGCTGCGCCACCTCAATTACCTTGCCTGCCACTCAGGGGCAGCGTTCGAAGGATCGTGCCGCCACTTTGAGAATGCCGTGAGGTGCCCCTTGACTACTCGTAGCCACGGGGATACACTGGTAGTGTGGTTCCAGTCCGCCGCACAGAGGAGTTTGCGCGTTGGCTCAGAGGCCTTCGGGACCTCAGGGCTAAGGCGTTCATTCAGGCCAGGATTGAACGCGTCATCTGCGGCAATCCAGGCGATATTCGGTCCGTTGGGGCAGGAGTCTCTGAGCTGCGGATCCACTATGGCCCTGGTTACAGGGTCTATTTTCAACAACGGGGTTCGATGCTGGTCATTCTTCTCGCCGGTGGTGACAAGAGCACCCAGGCCAAAGATATTAAATCTGCGCAGGATCTCGCTCAAAACTTCAAAGAGGATCAATGATGGAGACGAAGACGGCACCCTATGACGTTGCCGAGTTCCTGGAGACTCCTGAAGAGATGGCTGCCTATCTGGAGGCCTGTATTCAGGAATCAGACGGGGATGCTGCCTTCATTGCCAAGGCATTGGGAGATATTGCTCGTGCCAAGGGGATGACCCAGGTTGCACGCGAGACAGGACTGTCGCGGGAAAGTCTGTATAAGGCACTCTCAGGTGATCGGAGCCCCAGTTTTGACACGATCTTGAAGGTTATCTCAGCCTTAGGTCTCCAATTGAGCGCATCTGTTAAGGAGAGCGCAATTGTTGAAGATGTGGCTGAGCCAGCCACTCAAAGGCAGCGTAAAATGTCCACTTTCCCGCTTTAGATAAGTCAAGCCGAGCCATTACGCTAAAGTGGAATTCTGCCGTTGCTGGCTAAATTAACGGCTGCAGTGGCAAGGCGTTTTATAGCACTCATGGGGCTTCTCTAAAGAATCTAAGGAGATTCGGCCGTTTAGCAGATACCCTCGCTTTTACAATTTACCGAAAGTTTCGAAGGGGTTCACTTGCAATGCCCTACATCGCACCAGCGGTGCACGGTGCGGGACTCAAAAATTCAGAGCTGATATAGCTGGCATTTTCATGCTTGCTTTTGCCAAAGCAGGCACATCAGGAAAGCTTCAGTCTAAGAGCATTTTTAATACGGTCGACATGCTTGTACAGATCACTGATTGACTCTAGGTGGACAACTGCAGGTTCAGCATTGTCAAATATCTCAATCTTTTTGATGGTTGCGTTGAAGTACATCCGCATAAAGTACTTCCTGCTGTTGCCGTCTAAAATAATGCCGCAGTATGCTTTCGTGTCTCTTTCCGTGAGCCTCATGGGGTCGATTTCTGCAGCGCAAATTGCCCTCACAATGTAGAGACCTTCTTTTTCTTCTTCTGTGTATACGGTTCCGCTGGACTCTTCTTCCGCTGCTTGCTCGACTACGGGGGCTTCGGCTGCCGACTTTTCGACCTCCATCGCAGTGCTAAGCCTCTCATTGATTCGATCATTGATATAAGCTTTGATTGCGTCGATTACAATTGGCTTAAACTTTTCTTGGAGTTGGCCAGTAATCCTTTGTGCCGAATGCACCCTAACCGCCATCTCCCTAACGAACCAATCGCTGGGATCGGAAAGTTCGGCCTTGATTTCTTCTTTCACTCCGCGCAGATATTTTAGCCTTTCGGCAGATGAGAGCAGGTTATCGATATCAAACATCGTTTTAGACATTTGCTTGATCTGCTCAATTGGCGCAGACCTAAGGTCGAACAAGTCGATTTCGGCAAATGGCTTCTGATCCATCAGATTCCGATCATCAAGATCGGAGAAAAATTGAAATAACCGGCCATTAGTTAATATTCCTATACGTGCTTTGGTTGCCTGAAAGTATCTGCTGAGCTGACCCATTTCTGCGGTTCTGAGGTCACTCGTGTATGGCTTAGCCTCGATGAGGATCTTGGGATGCCCATCCTCAAGGATCGCGTAGTCCACCCGTTCGCCTTGCTTTATTCCAGGTAAGTCTGCAGAAAACTCAGGCTTTACTTCAATAGGGTTGAAGATGTCATAGCCAAGTGCCTGTATAAACGGGGCTATCAGGGCCATTTTTGTCGCCTCTTCATTCGTCAAACTTTCGCTAGCCTGCTCAGCCCTATTTGCAAGAGTCTGAAGTTGATCAATCAGATCCATGGTGGCAAGTTACGGGATCGCAAACCTTTGTAGACCCGTGAATCCTATAACGACAGCTGATCAAGCATGCTCCGCCTAGCCTGGGCTATCCATTGGCAAAACCCAGGCGTTTGCTCTTGTGGGTGCGCCCATACAGGTTCCGATGGTAGCTCAGGTTCCTGTCGGGGCTGATTGATTACCGGGCTACGTGTTCCAAGATCAACCGCGCCTGCACCTGGGTGTCTCCCCACACCAGTCCCCGCGAGAGCACCGAGGCGATGGTGCGCAACATCGGCCGGGAGTTGGCCGAAATCGAGCAGGCCATTGATCACTGCAGGGGCGATCGCGTGGCGGAGCCCCGGCCGAGGTCCTCAGGCTTGCCCTATGGGCAACCGCATCATCCACAACCCTGATCAGTGCGGCGGCAGGCCCTGCAGCCGCTGTTGGCCGGGCCCGGGCACGCCACACTGAGCCCATGACCGCCGCCACCCTCGCCGACTGGACCACCCCCCGGCCGTTTGCCCTGCCCGATCTGGGCCCGGGCATCGACGGCGAGCGGCGCCAGGAGTTGGCAACTGCGCTGCAGGCGATTGCGGCCGATCCCACGGTGCAGGCGCTGGTGCTGTTTGGCTCCCGCGCCAGCGGCACCGCCCGGGCCGACTCGGACCTGGATCTACTGGTGGTGGAACGCACGCCCCACCTGGCAGGACAGGCGAAGGTGGCCAGCTGGTGGCGCCACTTTGGCCCGCTCAAGCCGTTGCGCCTGCCGGTGGATCTAATCGTGTGCGGCAGCGCCGATGCCGCCCGCCTGGCCGGCTCCCGCTGGCATGTAATCAGCGAAGCGGCCCGTCACGGGCGGGTGCTGGTGGTGCAGCCATGACCCCCCAGGAGGATGCCCGCGTGCTGCTGGCCCTGGTAGATCGCCACCTGCGGGCCCTGCGGCTCAACCTTGATCCGACCTATCCGGATGAGGAATGGGGCTTCACAGCCCAACAGGCGGTGGAGAAGCTTTTGAAAGTGCGAATCGTGCTGCGCGATGAGCGGCCGCCGTTCACCCACCAGCTCAACCTCTTAGCTGAGCTGGTGGGTGTGGATCTCGATCCGGTGCTGTTAGCCCTCCAGCCCTACGCCGTGGAGGCGCGCTATGAAGAAGGGCCCTTCCCGTTACCTTTCAGTCGCATAGAAATCTTGGCCGCAATCGATCGCTTCCGGGATTGTGCTGTCTAAAGCTCTTTCCGTGGAATGGGCAAGGGTGGAATTACCCGCTGCTTTGACAATAAAGTATGTCAACGCTTCGATGAACTGCAAACAGTAGGCATCCACAAGCATAACAAGTGTCATACATAGAGCCAGCCGACATTCGAACGATTCAGAAACTGCTCGGACACAGCGTTGTGGAAACCATGATGGTCTGCTCAGCCCGGATTGGCTTGTGCTGCCATGACCACGCCTGGACCAGGGCCCATAACCTAGTCAGCCCCTTCCGGTACCCCAGCTGATCTGGAGCAGGACAAACTGTCTTAGCCGACAGAGTGGAAGCCATGCAGAAGCCCCCCCACGCCACTCCCCGCGAGAGCACCGAGGCGATGGTGCGCAACATCGGTCGGGAGCTGGCCGAAATCGAGCAGGCCATTGATCACTGCAGGGGCGATCGCGTGGCGGAGCCCCGGCTGACGGGTACCTGGATGGCCCACCTGCTGATCAGCAGCCACGAGCTGCTCCACAACCTGCTGATCGACACGGCCCGGCGGCCGAGGTTGCTCGCCGCAGCGCCTCAACCTGATCCAAATCTGCCCGGCTGAGGCGCTTAGGCTTGTCCCCATGGGCAGCAGATGCTTAACCAGCGTTGAGCCCAATTATCGACAGCAATATTCGCCGCTGCCTTGTCCGTCGATTTCCGTTTTGTATTGTCTATCATTACGATGAAAGAAAAGCAGAATTACTTATTCTCCTTGTCACGCATCTTCATCGAGAGTCTTACTGTTGGATTGATCGGGCATAATACTTATCATTACCATACACCAGAGCGGCCATTATCAGATTAATGTTTCACGCATAAGCACCCTGCGGGCGGGTGTTGCCGGGCATGTAATGGCTTGGGTTGTCAGCTGGAGTATGCTTGGTGTGTCTATCTGAGTTCACAAATTAAAAAGACCAGCACCCTTGGAGCAATATGCAGCAATCAGAATCAAAAATTGCGCTACTGATTGATGCAGACAATGCACCTGCTTCAAAAATTGAAGCGATCGTGTCTGAACTTGCAAAGTATGGAGTTGCCAATATTCGTAAGGCTTACGGAAACTGGAAAAGTCCTACTTTAAAAGCTTGGGAGCAGTGTTTGCACGAATACTCTATTCGCCCCGTTCAGCAGTTCGACTATACAAAGGGCAAAAATGCGACAGATGCCGCAATGATTATTGATGCAATGGATTTGCTGTATACACAACAGTTGGATGCTTTTGCAATTGTGTCGAGTGATTGTGACTTTACTCCTTTAGTGATGCGGGTTTTGACCAATGGCTTGAAAGTCTATGGATTCGGTGAGAAGAAAACGCCCTTACCCTTTGTTTATGCATGTTCAACTTTTTTATATCTAGAAACTATTGATCAAGCGGTAATTTCTGAGGAGACTTCCAAAATTAATGCAAGTGCCAAGAAAACTGGTAAAGAGCTAAAGCAAGACACTAAATTAATTAGCTTATTGAGGAGCGCTGTTTCTAGCACCCTAGATGATGACGGTTGGTCGAATTTAGGAGCGATTGGTGGTCATATAGCAAATCAGGCATCCTTTGATCCACGCAACTACGGATATGTAAAGTTGAGTGGTTTGTTTGAGGCTATTGACTTATTTGAAATTCAGCGAAAAGATATGGCAGTTTACGTAAGGAGCAAGCAAAGATTAAAGACGCAGGGCCCATAGTCGAGTCCTGCTAACACCAGTTTGCAACCATGACATTCATCTCAGCTGCCACCTGCAATTCCCTGATACCATCAAGGATCTGGTGTCCGTACTCTCGGCTACCAATGATGGTAAGCGTTCGTAGGATGGTTATCGGTACACTCGCCGCAGCAAGGAACGCAATTAGTATTCTTGGTTGCGCTATGATGGTAAGAAGGCCGCTTAGGTGACGAGACGTGACGAACCCGAAGGCGACTAGAAGGTCTGCAGGTAAAAAGTCCCCTAAGGTAGTTAGCAGTGCTTCCAGCGAAACCCAAGCGCCCACAGCTGCTGGAGGCGCTTTTTTCCAAATTAGATCACCTAGGCGCCAGATCTCGGCCGTTGCAGAGACAGACCCAGGCATGACTACCCTGATTTTGACATCACCTAGGGCGGAAAGATCTGCGGCAGCCGCTCCAGCGTCGGCCAAAGGGAGTGCTTTGCGATATCACCGAGCATATGTCGTGAGTCTGAGATTAGTAGCTGTGGAAGTCGTTGCAGAGTTAGATGAAGGGAGAATTCTCCGAGAACCCCGAGCATCTAGGGCGGAAAGCAGTGCGGCAACAAGCATATTGTCTCGGCGAACAGTTAGAAGTTCAGCAAGAGCAGGGAGTGTAAGTCGGAGCGCGGTAAAGTCCGCAGTCAAAGCAGTTAAAAGGTCAAGATCAAGATAGTTTTAATTTGAAGATAGTTGGATGCTGCAAGTTACAACTTAAATGTCTTCGTCAATTGTCCATTTGACGAATCTTACTTGCCTTTAATGGAGGCGCTCATTTTCGCAATTCATGATTGCGGATTCATAGCACGTTCAACCCTTGAAGCGGAGGACTCATCAGAAGTTCGCATCGATAAAATAGCCAGGATAATCAAAGACTGTAGATTTGGTATCCACGATATTTCTCGTACGGAGCCTGGGGCTGAGACGGGCCTGCCAAGGTTCAATATGCCCTTAGAACTTGGGCTCTTTCTTGGAGCAAGGCGTTTTGGCTCCAAGACTGATCAAACAAAAGCATGCTTGATCCTTGATAGCGAACAGTATCGCTATCAAAGATTTTGCTCAGATATCGCCGGGCAGGATATTCAGTCTCATAAGGCTAGTCCAGCAGAAGCAATAAGAGTAGTCCGAAACTGACTCCGTAATCACATCGATAGCAGTAGTATCTCCATTCCTGGTGGTCGTGTAATACTGGAGCGATTTAATTTTTTCCAAACAGAACTGCCGCTGCTTTGCAAAAGGCTCAAGCTCGAAAGAAGCGAGCTAATTTATAACGACTACACCATGTTTGTCTCTGAATAGTTAAAGGGAAATAGCTGGTGGGATGGTGATAATTAGAGCGTTTTACTACCTTCCGGCCAGCCCCACAAGTAGTTAGACTACCACCGGCAATCTGCTTCGCCACCCCAAGCTCCTTGCCATCTACTCAGGCGCAACCTTAGTCTGACAACCGATCCATGAGTCCTTATTGGAGCGAAGACCGATATTGGAGCGAAGACCGATGCAGAAGAGAACTCTTGGCACCAACTATTCTTTGAAGCGGTCACCGCCAAGCCAGGCCAAGTAAATCGGCCATTCGAGCCCTTACAATTCCAGGGCCTTTGACTCACCGAGTCGTCATGAAGATTCGCCTGGCCGCCACCTACAGCGCTTTGGTATTGCCCCTGCTGGTTACGGGACCCAGTGCCGCATTGGCCGACAGCCAGCCGATGCGCATGAACAGCAACATCACCGAAGAACAGGTGCTGAATGCCCAGAAGGGCTGGTGCAATGGCCTGCTTGCGATCAGCAAGGCCTACGCCACGGGCGGTTTCGCAGCGGCCAATGCAACGGCTAACAAAATCCTCGATCAGGCCTATGGCTACCAATACGGAGCCGTTGCTTTTAAACCCACCCTAACTCAGCAACCGCAGACCTTCCGTAGCACCAAGGCCGGCGCGCTTGCCTATTTCGTCGGCGGTAATCCTACCTATCCCAACGATAAGGGCTTTGCCATCAAGCCTTGGCAGACCTGCGCCATCCGCAATCAGGTGATCCAGCTCCATGGTGAGCTGGCAATCAGCATGGGCAATGTTGATCTCACCGACAGCAGCGGCAAGTTGACCGTCGTCGACAAGACCTGGGCATTCGTGAGAGAACCGGACGGTGAAATCCGCATCGTGCTGCATCACTCCTCCCTGCCCTTCATGGCGAAGTAACACGCCCCTACCTACACTCACGCCCACGCTGCCGATGGCCATGCCTGACTTCTCCCCGCAGCGTCGGCGACTGCTCGGAGCCGCTGCAGTGGCCACCACCGCAGGGATGCTGGCCTCCTGCCGCATCCGCCGGGCAGACGATGTCAAGGCGGGTTCGGCCCTGCCCCTGGTGCGCTGGCGGATGGCCACCAGCTGGCCCCACTCCCTGGACACGATCTTTGGCGGGGCGGAAACGATCAGCCGGCGGGTGCGCGAGATGAGCGCTGGTCGCTTTCTGATCCAGCCCTTCGCCGCCGGTGAACTCGTGCCCGGCCTGGAGGTGTTGGAAGCGGTGCAAAACGGCTCGGTGGAGTGCGGCCACACGGCCAGCTACTACTACCTCGGCAAGAACCCCGCCCTGGCCTTCGGCACCGCCGTGCCCTTCGGCCTCACGGCCCAGCAGCAAAACGCTTGGCTCTATGAGGGCGGCGGCCTGGAGGCCATCGATCGGCTCTACAGCGATTTCGGCGTGCGCAGCTTCCCGGCGGGCAACACTGGCGCCCAGATGGGCGGCTGGTTCAAGCGGCCCCTGGAGGGGCTGGCCTCCCTGCAGGGCCTCAAGATGCGCATCCCTGGCCTGGGCGGCAAGGTGATGGCCGCCTTGGGGGTGAACGTGCAGGTGCTCCCGGGCGGTGAGATCTTCCTGGCGCTGGATCGGGGCGCCATCGATGCCGCCGAATGGACCGGCCCCTACGACGACGAGAAACTGGGCCTAAACAAAGCTGCGCGTTACTACTACTACCCGGGCTGGTGGGAGCCGGGCCCCACCCTCACCGCCCTGGTCAACCTCCAGGCCTGGAGCCGCCTGCCCAGCGAATACCAGGCCATGTTCGCCGCCGCCAGCCAGGAGGCCAACGGGCTGATGCTCAGCCGCTACGACGCCCTTAACGCCACGGTTCTGCAGCGGCTGATCAAGGGCGGCACCCAGTTGAAGTTTTACGGCGAACCCATCCTCCAGGCGGCCCGCGAGGCCACCGATCAGATCCTGGCCGACAGCGCCAAAGATGCCACCTTCAAGCGCGTGTACGAGCAATGGCGGACCTTCCGCCAAGACGTCTTTGCCTGGAATCGGGTGAATGAGTTTTCCTACGCCAGCTTCGCCTTCGGCGAGGCCAAGGGGGCGCCATGAGGGGCTGGCTGAGCTGGGCTGATCGCATCGATGCCTTTAACCGGCTCGCGGCCCGGCTGGCCCGTTGGGCCCTGCTACTGATGCTCGCCCTCGGCACTTGGAATGTGGTGGGCCGCTATGTCGGCCTGGCCGTGGGCCGCAACCTCAGCTCCAACGCCTTGATCGAAGGCCAGTGGCATCTCTTCGACCTGATGGTTTTGCTGGCCCTCGGCTACGCCCTCCAAACCGACGACCACGTGCGGGTGGATGTGCTGCAAAGCCGCTGGAGTCCCAAGCGCAAGGGGCGGGTGGAGCTGGCTGCCACCTTGGGCCTGCTGCTGCCCTTTGTGCTTGTGGTGCTGATTACCTCGGTGGCGCCCACCCTGCGCTCCTGGCAGCTGTGGGAGGTGTCCCCCGATCCGGGCGGCCTGCCGCGCTACTGGGTCAAGAGTTTGATCCCCCTGGGCTTCCTGTTGCTGGGGCTGCAGGGGGTGGCCCAGGCCATCCGGCTGCTGCACGGCCGGCCACCGACAAGCCACGATCACGGCGGTGAGGGCTGAGGGATGGAAATCGAAGTTTTGGGCTGGGTGATCACCCTGGAGCCCGGCGAAATCCTGGGCCCGGGCATGTTTCTCGCCCTGGTGGTGGCCCTGCTCAGCGGTTATCCGGTGGCCTTCGGGCTGGGGGGAGTCGCCGTGGTGTTCGCCGCCCTGGCGTTGGCCCTTGGCGTCATCGACGCCTCCTTTTTGGCGGCCTTGCCCCAGCGGATCTTCGGGATCATGGGCAACCTCACCCTGCTGGCGATCCCGGCGTTTGTATTCATGGGCGCCATGCTCGAGCAATCGGGCATCGCCGAGCGGCTGCTGGAAACCATGGGCCGACTGATGGGGCGCCTGCGGGGCGGCCTGGCCCTGGCGGTGGTGATCGTCGGCACGGTGTTGGCTGCCACCACCGGCGTGATCGCCGCCACGGTCACCACCATGGGCCTGATCTCCCTGCCGGCCATGCTGCGCGCCGGCTACGACAAATCCCTGGCCACCGGAGTGATTGCCGCCTCCGGCACCCTGGGCCAGATCATCCCGCCCTCGATTGTGCTCGTGGTGCTGGGCGACCAGCTGGGGGTGCCGGTGGGCGAGTTGTTTGTCGGCTCGCTGATTCCGGGGCTGTTGATGAGCGGTGCCTTCGCCCTCTACGTGGTGGTGATCAGCGCCCTGCGGCCGGAGCTGGCGCCGCCGCTGGACACCACCGGCCTGCCGCCGCTCACGGCCAGCGGGCTGGTGAATGTGCTGGCGGCCCCCCTGATCCTGATCCTGCTGGTGCTCGGCAGCATCTTCTTCGGCATTGCCACCCCCACCGAAGCTGGGGTGCTCGGGGCGGTGGGCGCCATGGCCCTGGCCGCCGCCCAGGGGGGCTTCAGCCGCGCCGCCCTGCGACAGGTGAGCGATTCCACCGTGCGCACCACGGCGATGGTGATCGCCATCCTGATCGGCTCCACGGCCTTCAGCCTGGTGTTTCGCGGCGTCGGCGGCGATGTGCTGATCAGCGAATTGCTGCTGCAGCTACCCGGCGGCCGGACGGGCTTTCTGGCGGTGAGCATGTTGGTGATCTTTGCCCTCGGCTTTTTCATCGACTTCTTTGAGATCGCCTTCATCGTTGTGCCGCTGCTGCTGCCCACCGCCCGCCAGCTCCTCGGCCCCGAAGGATTGCTCTGGCTCGGCGTGGTTATCGGCGCCAACCTGCAAACCTCCTTCCTCACGCCCCCCTTCGGCTTCGCCCTGTTTTATCTGCGGGGGGTGGCCCCGGAAGAGGTGAGCACGGGCGATATCTATCGCGGCGCTATGCCCTTCATCGCCCTGCAGCTGTCGGTGCTGCTGCTGATCCTGTTCTTCCCCCAGCTCGTAACCCTGCTTCCCTCCCTGGCCAGTGCCGCCGCGGGTTGACGCCCCTTGCGGCAGTGAAGAGGCCCTGGTCCGTTTCAACCAACAAGTGGTGGTGTCGGGTCCACGATTGAATTATGGAAGCGCTCAGCGACACCACAACCGAGCTGAACCCTAGGGGCGAGGTGCTGGAGGCGGTAGCTGTGGCTGCGGAAAATGGGGCTGGGGGCGGCAGCGTCTGATCCAGCAGGTGGAGCTGGGCCTTAGCGAGTCGGGGCACTCCGAGGCGTTCGATGCCGCCGCCTGAGTTGACCGCTGGTTGCACCGCCCCAACCATGCCCTCGGCGGTGCCGCCCCCGAGCTTTACCTGCACACTCCGGGCGGAGCAGCCCTGCTGTGCCACCTGATTGGCGCGATCGAGGAGATTTGTGTAGATCGGCGGCGGAGCCATTTCGGCTCAGCGAATGGCTGCAGCAACTGGCGGAGCTGGGTCAATCAAATCAGCAGCTGTGTACTCCAGCAGTTCCCCAGGCCGGGGGATTTAGCCGAACACCTGGAAGTGGAGACAAGCTGGGCAGATAAAAAGATACCTCTAGACTGGATTTTCGCTAAAATAACCAGCCTGGGAACATCGGGTAGGAGCCGGTCTGTATCAACTTCTCACTTCTAACCGGCCCAGGAAAGCGCGATGAGCCCCTAAAGACCCCCCGGCGGCAATCTCAGCCCGAAACTATCGCGCCGATGGAAATCAGGCTCCGCGCCGGTATGGGCCAGGGCCCAGTAACTTGCCCCCTGGCCGACCTGATCTATCACCACCGTCAGGCTGATCTCCAGAGGGAGACCTGCCACCGCGGGGTCTTCCGCACCGGCAACCTCACCCAGATCGATATCCACCGCCACCTCCAACTCCCTTGCACTGCGCCGCGCTTTCCAGGCGGGGGCCACCTCCAAGGCCACAGGCGTCAGCGGCCCCCGGTAGTGGCTGAGGCGGTAGAGGTTCCAGTCGCCGTTGGGGGCCAGGTTCAGCTCCCAGTAGGCATCCTGGCCGGCAATGCCCCAGAAGGCCTCCAGGCAGGTTGTCTGCCAGAGGCCATCGCAGCGGCGGCGGGATTCGCGGGGCTCCGGCAATACGAGGGCATTCAGGTCTCCGGTCAGACGCCAGACCAGCTCCAGGCGGCCGGCTTGGTGGCCGGCTTGGCGCCCGCCCTTACGACTCGCCTGGCCGGAGACGGTCAGATCGGGGGGATGGGGCAGGCCCCCAAAGGGTTCCAGGGCCAGCATGGTGGGCTCAGCGCAGGCGTTCAATGATGGCGCGAATCGCTTCCTCCTTGGCTTCGATGTCTGCGGTGAGGCGGAATTGCACCCGGGCCCGCTGCAGATTCTGCTGGGGATGCTCGACCCGGAAATAGACATCACCGGCGAGGTAATCGCTGAGGAAGCGCAATCCCAGCTCGAAGCTGATCAAGCGGATCGCGTCATAGAGATAGTCCAAATCAGCATCGCTAAGCACCTGGCGGGCGGCGTCGGCGTAGCCCGTCAGAATCGCCTCGCAGAACTCAAGATCGAAGCCCACCTGATCCAGATCGTCGGTTTCCTCGCCGAGGCGATTGCAACCCGATCGCAGGCAGTCGCCGATGTCGTAATGGACCAATCCCGGCTTGACCGTATCGAGATCGACCAGGGCGATGGCCCGGCCGCTGACTCGATCCAGCAACACATTGTTGACCTTGGGATCGCCGTGGATCGGGCGGGGCCGCAACAGCCCCGCATCCACCGCATCCTCCAGCACCCTCGCAAAAGAGCGGCGGGCCGCCACGAAGGACCGGCAATCGCCAACGGCCGGCTCGTTGGCGCGATCGCTGCCGGTTAGCACCGCGTCATAGGCCTGCAGATAGATGGGGGTGACATGGAAGCCGGGCAGGGTGTCGGCCAGCAGCTGGGGGGGTAGGTCGCTGATCAGGGCATGGAAGCGTCCGAGGCCATAGCCCAGCTCGCGGGCCTGCTCCACGGCATCGACGGTGTCATGGGAGACGGTTTCCTCAATGAAGCTGATCAATCGCCAAAAACCCTCGTCCGTCTCCACCCAAGTCTGCTCACCGCTGGCGGCGGGTATCACCTGGGGCATCTCCCAGCCGCGGCCCGCCTCAGGGGCATCTGGCATCTGGGCCAGGCGGCGGGTCACATGGGCACTCACCTCGGCCAGGTTGGCCATCAGCGACTGCGGCTGGGCAAAGACCTGGGTGTTGAGTTTCTGCAGCACAAAACGCTGCGGCACGTCGCCGGCCAACGTCACCAGATAGGTGGCATTGACATTGCCGTTGCCCAGGGGCACGACCCTGGCGACGGGAGCCGGCAGGGCGAAGGCGCCGGCGATCGCCACCAACTGAGCCTGGGGATCCAAGGCGGGATCGACCATGGCGACCGCAACGCAGGGGGCTGCATGGTGCCATGGCTTCTTGGTCTCTGGTATTGGGGCCTTTGGCTCCCCGGGGCCCTGCCCCCCAGGGCATATCAGCCCAGCAGGGCTGCCTCGACGCAAAGGCCCGGGCCGAAGGCCAAAGCCACGCAGGGGAGAGGGGCGCCGGCAAGGCGCAGGCGATCGAGGATGAACAGGATCGTGGCGGAAGACATGTTGCCGCACTCCCGCAGCACCGCTGTGGAAGGTTCGATGGCGCTGGCGGGCAGGCCGAGACAATCGCGGACCGCCTCCAGCAGGCGGGGCCCGCCCGGATGCAGGGCCCAGGAGCCAATCGCCGCCCGATCGAGCCCCCGGGCGGCCAGCCAACCATCCAGCCAGGGGGCCAAGCGGGCGGCGATCAGGGCTGGAACCCGCGGTGAAAGGCCCATTTCAAAACCGTGGTCGGCAATGGTCCAGGCCATGGCATCGGCGCTATCGGGCAGCAGGGTCGAACCGGACGCCAGGAGTCGCCAGGGGGGGGTGACCCTCAGTGTCACCTGAGCCTGCCCCGACTCCGACCTAGCACCAACCCCAGCTTCAGCCCCCACCCCTGCAGCGGGCGGGCCGGCGGCGGCCAACACCGTGGCGGCGGCACCATCGGCAAACAGCGCATTGGCCACCACCCGCTCCGGGTGCCATCCCAGCTGTTGGTGCAGGCTGCAGAGTTCGAGGGCGCAGAGCAGCACCCTGGCGCTGGCATCGGCCTGGACAAAGGCGTGGGCGACGCGCAGGCCGTTGAGGGCCCCATGGCAGCCCATGAAACCCACCTGGGTGCGGGCCACATCGGCGGCCAACGGCAGCGCCTGGATCAGCTCCAGATCGAAGCCGGGGGCCTGGAAGCCGGTGCAGCACACCGTCACCAGATGGGTGATCGCAGCCGGATCGACGGCGGCGGCGTCCAGGGCCGCGCTGCTGGCCCGCAGGGCGAGGGGACCGGCCTCGGCGGCGAAGCGGGCCATGCGCTCGGCGGTGGTGGGGTTGGCGCCTGTGTAGAAGGGCAGGCGATCAGGCAGGGGGCCGGCGGCATCGGCCAGCAGCACGCTGTGGCGGAAGGCCACGCCGGAACGGCGCTGCAAACGCCGCAGCAGGGTGGCCTGGACGTCATCGGTGGCCGAGAGGCTCTGGGCCATGGCGGCCGATTCGGCCTGGCTGAGGCGATGGGATGGCAGGGCGGTACCGATCCCCAGCAAGTTCACGGGCATGGGGTCGATAGCGGCGCCTGGGCGGACCCTGGCAGGGCGGGCCCTGGCAGGGCGGACCCTGGCGGGGCCGGCCGATGCAGAGCCGCCAGCATCGGATCGGCCAGGCTGGGCCAACGGCGCACGGCGTCAAAGACAAAACGGCTGCTCCAGGGCCGGCGCAGCACCAGGGCCAGGGCCTGGCAGAGCCGCTGGCGGCGGGCCATCAGGGCGGCCTGGGATCGGCTCCAGTCCCGGGCAAGTTGGTCATCCCAGCCGCCGTCTAAGGCGGCAAGGGCCAGGGGGGTGCTGCTGAGGGCCGCCATCAGGGCCCAGCCCATGCCCTCGCCAGTAAAGGGTTCGACGTAACCAGCGGCATCGCCCAACAGCAGATAGCGATAGCCCGCCAGGGGGCGGCTGCTGCGGGTGAGGGCGGGCGTGAGCTGCCAGGCGGCCGCGGCAAGGGCAGGCAAGGGCTCGAAGCCGGCTTCGCTGAGCACCTGGCTGGCCGCGGCGGCAGGCCCGCCGGCAGCGGCCAGGGCGGCGCCATCGAAGGCGGCGGCCACATTGAGGGCCCCATCCTCAAGGCGCACCAGCCCGACATAGCCATGGCGGCCGATGGCCATGTGGAGCCGGCCATCGCCATAGGCAGCCAGCGCCGGGTCGTGGCAAGCGTGGTTGGGGGCAGGCAGGAGGCAACCAGCGCCGATGCGAGAACCAGTTTGGATGCGGGTGGCCACTTCGGGCAGCTGCCGCAGGCAACGGTGGGCCAGCCCCGCAGCTACCAGCACCAGTTCGGCCTGCACCGTGGCGGACTCCCTGCCGCGACGCAGCTGCACCGGCCGGCCCCCCGGATCGGCGGGCCCCAGCTCGGCCATCGTCTCTGGCACCAACGTGGCACCAGCGGCAACGGCGGACTCCACCAGCCCCTGATCCAGCGCCAGCCGCGAAAGAACCCTGCCGGCCGGTAGGGCCAGCTCCGCCCGGGCCCCCTCCAGGCCCAGCTGCAAAAACCGCAGGGGGCGGGCGCCGAGCTGATCGAGCAGGGGGCCCTGGCCGGCCTGCTCCAGGGCCGCTAGGGCCTGGCCACTGAGGCAGGCGCCGCAGACCTTCCAGCGGGGGAAACGGCGCCGCTCCACCAGCAACACAGGCACTCCCTGTCGGGCAAGCCCGAGGGCGGCCAGGGCGCCGGCGGGACCGGCCCCGACCACAACCACGGGCCGGCGACCGGTCGGCAGAGGCTCAAGCACTGGGCCCCCCGGAGATGGGGACGGCGGGGGTGGGGACGGCTGGCGTAGGTGACCAACGCAACAGGTAACGCTCGGGCCAGCAGCGCCGCAAATCGACACCATCGAGGCCGGCCCGTGCGGCCATGGCCGCCACCTCATGCATCTGAAAGGCCCCGCGCACCGACAGCAGGCCATCGATGTGCACAATTTGCGAGCGCGACAGCAACCGGGTGCCGGCCCAGGCCAGGCCGTAGCCCAAAGGGGTGCGCAGCAGATCGCTGATCAACAGCAGCCGGCGGCTGCTGGCGGCGAGGCGGGCCAACAGGGTTTCGGCGTCGGCCGTATCGAGGTGATGCAGAAACAGCGAACTGACAATGATGTCAAAACGATCGGGCAGGGAATCGGCCAAAACGTCGGCAACAAAGAAAGAGGCCTCCAACCCCCGCTCGCGGGCCCTGGCCCGGGACAAAACGACGGCCTGGGGGCTGATATCACAGCCCTCCACGGCCAGGTCCAGGCCATGGCGCTGGGCCAGGGCCGCCAGGTCCAAGGCGTTGTCTCCCCCGCCGCAGGCCACGTCCAGCAGCCGCAGGGGGACGGCACCTGGGGGCAGGCTGCGGGCCAGGGCGCGAATCGGCGCGAACAGGCTGGCCGCACTAAAGCTGACCGCATTGATGCGCCTCAGGCCCACCAGGGCCTGGGCGTGCAGTTCAGGATCGAGACCGGGCTGGTCCATCAGCTCCGGCAACCGCTGACGCTGGGCCAGGGACGGCCAGGAGGGGATGGTCATTATTAAAGTCTAGAGACTTCAGCCAGGGCTTCCGCCATCGCTGTGTTTTCAGCCAGGGGCAAGAGATTGACAGAAGGTAGAAGGGCCAAGACTGATTGAAAATCTCAGCTCGTGTTGGGTTGCGGCTGCCTGAGCGCCATCGCCAGCAGCGCCGTGATTTCGTGCAGCACGGTCTGCATGCCGCCACGGATCTACCGCAAGCATTGGGGCATCGGCTTATGACTGCCTGCTTCAGGCTAGTAGACGGTGCAGGGAACGTCGCCAGAAAAAACGCATTGTGGGACTTCATTCCTGGCAACAAATTCTTTTTGGCTTGGCAAATTTTTTTTACTTTTACCTGCCTAGAGTAGAGGCTTGCCAAATCAACAAAAAAGCACCCGCCAGTAGCGGGTGCTCACGTAGCTTGAATTCAATTAATTAGGCGGCGTAAACAAAATCCCCGTGTGACAAAATTGTCCCAGCAGATACGCGAGCAAATAAATTGCTGCCAGCTGCAGTGGAGTCATTGTAGTAAATGTTGCCTGTTGAGGTATTTAGATAAATGCCGGCAGGGTCTGTAAGGTCAGCACCGGTAAAGGTAGTGGAACTGCTAAAGAAGAACTTAGTGGCGATCAGAACGCTACCAACTGCAGTCCCATTGGCGAATAGGCCATTAATTCCAGACGAAAGGGCTCCAGACGCAAGCCCCGCGTCGAGACTATTCTTAAGAAGAATTGTATCTTGCGGGACGGAAAAATCAGTAATAAAATCCGTGTTAGTAGTGCCAAATTCACCAAACGCAAAGAAATCAAAGCCGGCATCACCAGTTAGGACGTCAATGCCAAGGCCACCAGCAATTGTGTCATTGCCATCATTACCAGTCAGGCTATTGGCAAAATTATTACCTGTAATTGTATCAGCAACACCACTACCAATGACATTCTCAAATTGCGAAACCGTAAGGTTGATGGCAGGTGCACCACCACTGAGATTCACCTGAACATTATTCAATGCCCCAGCAAGATTCACTGTTGTACTAACGGCAGCTGGAGACACTGCCAAGCTTAAATTTATCGTATCTTGGCTGCTACTCGTGGCAACAATGGTTTCAACACCGATGAGTTGATCAATCACGCCTGGCGATTTTGTCACCACCCCAAATGCTCCCAGGCTGATCGGGCCGCTGGTGAGTGCTGCATAACTCACTGTATCCGTTCCAATGCCGCCATCAATCACATCGGCCCCAAGGGAGGCATTAATGATATCGTTACCATCACCTGAAGCAATTACATTATTAAGATTGCTGCCAAATATTGTGTCGGCGAAATTAGAACCGATGGCATTTTCAATACTAATTAAGGTATCACTTCCTGCAGCCCCGGTGGCACTGCCGCTCTGTAAGTTAATAGTAACCGACCCAGCAGCACTGGAGTAACTGACAAAATCACTGCCCAGACCGCCATCCAAAACATTTTTTCCAGCATTACCCTGCAGAGTATCATTGAACTTACTGCCGGTAATATTTTCAATTGAAATCAGGGTATCAACTCCTGATCCCCCGGTGTTTTGAGGGCCAACGATGGAAAGAGAAACATTGACAGCCGATGTTGCCCAAACATAGCTTACTGTATCAATGCCACCCAACCCATTTATATTGTCTATAGGATCATTTGTGCTAAGAATTAGATCGTTACCACTTGTAGCTGGTGGAAAAGCCATGGGGAGAAGATGCAGGGAGATGTGAATAACAACAGATGGCTAAATTGCCATGAGCTTTACTCTGTTATTATTCTTTACAAATCTTATTCCATCAGGATTTGACGCCTCGCTTGCTGTGGACAGTTGGCTAATTGTCTTTTTGTAGGTGGCTTCCCCTCCAAGAGAAGGTCCCGTCAGTTATTTCGCTGGGAACGATCAAACCAAATGTCAATAGCGGTGGGCACATCAAGGTGTGCATCAGATCACCAAGCCAATCCCACTTCCTCTAGTGTCATTAACTGTTTGGTTTTTTCCCAAGTCTTCCACCACAGGCCGGCTCTTTTTCGAGCCGTCTTGGGCAGATTTCAGGGTGTTAAGCATCTAATGCTAGGGGCGATTAGCCTCGTATAGAAATCAATTAATAGGCCTACGCAGCTGTTAAAGGCAGACTCGATGCCGCATGCTGAATCAACGCCGTTGTGGGTTGACCTGTGCCATTGCCCCTGCTGCAGCACACCAACGCCATGGATGGCGGTGTCACCTCCGCTATCCAACTGGCGCTGACACCGGCCTTTCTTTTGACGGGCATCTCCAGCCTGCTCAATGTGATGACGGGCCGGCTATCCCGCATCGTCGAACGGGGGCGCCTTCTCCATGGCAGCTCTCGCCACGGGGGCCATGACGAATTCGGAGTCGAACTGCGTCACCTGGAGCGGCGCCTGCGGCTCACCAGCCGGGCGATCTACGCCACCACCCTGGCCGCCCTACTGGTCTGCGCCATCCTGCCGGCCCTGTTTTTGGGGGGGCTGCTCAAAACGGAATTCACCTGGGTCGTCGGCGGACTCTTTTTCGGCGCCACCGGGGCCCTGGTGATCGGCCTGGGGGACTTTCTGCGCGAGGTTCACCTGGCCACCAGAACCGTCCGTTTCACGGCTCAACATTTCACGGCACAAAACTCCGCGCCACAAAACATCTCGGTGCCGCAGCCCACTGAGCCGGCCCAGCCCATAACGGGCCAGCGAGGCTGACGCCCACAGGCATGCCAATGAAAGCCGCGTCGGCACACCTGAACGCGAGCACTGATTGCGAGCACTGATCGCGAGCACTGATTGCGAGCACTGATTGCGAGCACTGATCGCGAGCCCTGATCGCGAGCCCTGATCAGCGAGCACTGAATCAGCGAGACTGCCGCAAACCACCCCCCGCCCCGGGGCCACCCTTTCCCCATGGTCGCCAGCGGCAGCCCCACCCCTTCCTCCCCTGCCCCGGCCAGCAGCACCGCCGCCGCGGCCAACCCAACCGCCGCCTCGGCTCTCCGCAGCGGCGATCCCGGTGCCGCCGCCCGCAGTTTCCCTCTGGCGGCCATCACCGGCCACGGCATCCTCAAGCTGGCCTTGCTGCTGGCCGCCGTGGATCCGGGCCTCGGCGGCGTCGTCATCGCCGGGGGCCGGGGCACGGGCAAATCGGTGCTGGCCCGCGCCCTGCACGCCCTGTTGCCGCCCATCGACGTGCTCAACCTCGGCCCGGCGGCCACCAGCCTCAATGTCGATCCGGGCCGGCCCGATGAATGGGACAGCGCCGTACGCCAGCGCATAACCGACCTGGGCGGCGATGTCAGCGGGGCCGAATTCAGCGGCCTGTTGCCCACCACGGTGATCCCGGCCCCCTTCGTGCAGGTGCCCCTGGGGGTTACCGAAGATCGGCTGGTGGGCGCCGTTGATGTGGCCGCCTCACTCAATGCCGGTGCACCGGTTTTTCAGCCGGGCCTGCTGGCCGAGGCCCACCGGGGGGTGCTCTACGTCGACGAGCTCAACCTGCTCGATGAGAGCGTCACCAATCTGCTGTTAGCGGCGGTCGGCAGTGGCGAGAACCGCATCGAGCGCGAGGGCCTGAGCCTGGCCCACCCCTGCCGCTGCCTGCTGATCGCCACCTACAACCCCGAGGAAGGGGCCGTGCGCGACCACCTGCTGGACCGCTTCGCCATCGCCCTATCGGCCAACCAGCTGCTGAGCAACGAGCAACGGGTGGCGATCAGCCGCAGCGCCATCGACCATGGCGAAGCCGGCGCCGCCTTCCGGGAGCGCTGGCGGGAGGAAAGCGATGCCCTCGCCACCCAGCTGTTGCTGGCGCGCCAATGGCTGCCGGATGTGACGATCAGTCGCGACCAGATCCGTTATCTGGTCGATGAGGCCCTGCGGGGTGGGGTGGAGGGGCACCGCAGCGAGCTCTATGCGGTGCGGGTCGCTCGCGCCCATGCCGCCCTCAGCGGCCGGGACCAGGTGGAGGCCGAGGATCTGCAGGTGGCGGTGCGGCTGGTGATCGCCCCCCGGGCTCGCCAGCTGCCGCCCCCCGACCCCGACCAACCCCTCGAACCGCCACCACCGCCCCAGGGCGATCAGGCCCCTGACCCCCCAGAAGACCAGGCGCCGGAGCAGGACCAGGACGAGCCGGATCCCCCCGAGCCCGACAACGACGACGACAACGACGACGACAGCCCCGAGGATCAGGCCCCCCCCTCCATCCCTGAGGAGTTCCTGCTCGATCCGGAGGCCACCGCCATCGACCCGGACCTGCTGCTGTTCTCGGCCGCCCGGGCCCGCAGTGGCGGCAGTGGCAGCCGCACCCTGGTGCGCAGTGAGAGCCGGGGCCGTTATGTCAAGCCGATGCTGCCCAGGGGGCCAGTGCGCCGGATCGCCGTGGATGCCACCCTGCGGGCCGCCGCCCCCCACCAGAAGGCCCGCCGCGCCCGCCATCCCGAGCGCCGCGTCATTGTTGAAGAGACCGACCTCCGGGCCAAGCTGCTGCAACGCAAGGCCGGGGCCCTGGTCATCTTTCTGGTCGACGCCAGCGGTTCGATGGCCCTCAACCGCATGCAAAGCGCCAAGGGGGCCGTGCTGCGCCTGCTCACCGAGGCCTACGAGAACCGCGACGAGGTGGCCCTGATTCCCTTTCGCGGCGACCAGGCCGAGGTGCTGCTGCCCCCCACCCGTTCGATCACCGCCGCCCGCCGCCGGCTCGAATCGATGGCCTGCGGTGGCGGATCTCCCCTCGCCCACGGCCTCACCCAGGCGGCCCGGGTGGGGGCCAATGCCCTGGCCACCGGCGATCTCAGCCAGGTGGTGGTGGTGGCGATCACCGACGGACGGGGCAACGTGCCCCTGGCCCGCTCCCTGGGCCAACCCGCCCTTGAAGGCGAGGAACCGGTGGATCTGCGCGAGGAGCTGCGACAGGTGGCCGGTCGTTACCGCGCCCTCGGTATCAAGCTGCTGGTGATCGACACCGAGCGCAAGTTCATCGGCAGCGGCATGGGCAAAGAACTGGCCGAAGCCGCCGGCGGTCGCTACGTGGCCCTGCCCAAAGCCAGTGACCAGGCCATTGCCGCCATCGCCCTGGAAGCCGTCGCCAGCTTGTGAACCTCTGGCCCCGGCGGCCCTGCAGCCTCTGCCCTACAGCCCCCGGACAGAGCCCGGCGCCGGGGCGGGCGCTGGCGCCACGCCGCCACTGCCGCGGCTGCGGGGCGCCAGCCGCTCCTGCTGGGCCCGCAACCGTTCGGCTCGGGCCGCCTCCCGTCGGGACGCATCGGAGCCGGCACGCTGCTGCACCGCCTCGGGATTGCTGGGATAGAGATCGTCAAAGAAGCGGGCCAGCCCTTGGCTGACGCTGCGGATGTTGTCGGCCACCTTGGGATCGCCCGTCAGTTTCTGCACATCACCGCCGACGGCCTGCCAACGGTCCGTGAGCTGGCGGGCGTTGGCCAGGGTGGCCTGCAGGTCGGCGGTCAACTTGGGGTTGTCGAGCCTGGCGGCCAACTGGCGGGCGTGGCGGCTGGCCCGCTGGGCATCGACACTGGCGGCGTTGAGATTGTTGAGGATGGGTGTGGCCCGGGCCATGGAGGCATTGAGCTGGGCCACCGCCTGGCGCGCATCGCGCACAAACAACTGGCCATCCCGTGTCAACTTTTGCGTTTCGAGGGCAGTGTCTTCGAAGGTCTTGGTGGCTGAAACCATCTGGGGGACAAGCTTGCCGCGGTCGGCCTCGGAGAGCAGGCGCTGCATGGTCTCGGTGACCGAATCGAAGCTGGCCGCCGTTACCCCCGGGATCCGGTTGTACTGGCAAACCATCCGCTTGCGATCGCAGCCTGCCTCTTTTGGCCCTGGCATTGCGGGCCCCAGGGGCCGACCGCCACTCATCAACGAAACCGCCGCATCGCCACCCAACAGGGAGGAGGGGGCTACCCGAGCCACCACCGGCAGGGGCAGCCGCAGCTTGGGATCGGTGATGGTCAATTCGGCCACCACCTCCGTATCGGTGACTTTGAGGGCCTGAACGCTGCCCACCATGACGCCGCGGTAAGAGACGGGCGAGCGGGGGGCAAGCCCAGCGGCGTCTTGAAAGCTGGCCTCCATGGTCCAGGTCTGGCGCCCCAAGGAAATGCCCTTCAACCAGAACCAAAGCCCCAGGCCGCTGGCGATGGCAACCAACAGGCAAAATCCAAGGGAAGCCTCGCGGACACTGCGGCGCATCGACTATCTCTCTGCCGGCTGCATCGGTCCGAGCAGGCTACCGCTACGGAATTGCACCACGTAGGGGTCTTCAGAGACCCTAAACCCATCAATCGTACCGCTCCAGCGGAAACAGCCGCCGTACAGCAAGGCCACCCGATCAGCACAACGGTCGATGGTGCTGAGCACATGGCTGACAACCACGCCTGAGGCATGGGTGAGGGTGGTGCTCTGCACAATCAAGTCCTCAATACGGGTGCAGGCCATCGGATCCAGGCCGGCCGTGGGCTCATCAAAGAGCAGCAAGGGCACCCGCCCCTCGATGGCGGCCGGATCGTCAATCAGGGCCCGGGCAAAGCTGACCCGCTTCTGCATGCCCCCACTCAGTTCTCCGGGCAGGCGCTCCTCGATGCCGGCCAAGCCCACCGCCTCCAGGGCCCTGGCCACCCGCTCCCGAATCTGGTCCTCGCCCAGGCGGCTGAAGCGATAAAGCAGGAAACCGACGTTCTCCCGCACCGTCAGGGAGGCCAGCAGGGCCGGGTTCTGAAACACCAGCCGCACATCGGGGGGGTGCCGCTGATCCAGACGCAGATAGGTCTGGGGCACCCCGTGCAGGCGCACGCCTCCGGAGCTGGGCAAGAGCAAACCAGCCAGCAAGCGCAAGATCGTTGACTTGCCCGACCCGGAGGGTCCCACCACCACCAGCCGTTCCCCCGCCTCGACCCGCAGATGCAACTGGTCCAAGACCAGCCGTTCTCCCCAGCGCATGGTCACCCCATCAAGCTCGGCCACCGGCAAGGGGCCTTGCGGGTCCGGACCGCCGGCCAGGGGCCCGGGAGATGGGGGGCGATCCAGAAGGCGGTGGCGGGGGTTCCGGCGGACCCGATTGATCACGGCTGCGGGCGCTCAAGGACTCTCAACAGCACCATCTTGGTCCCTGGTGCCGCACCCCCTCTCCATCCTTAGCCGCAAGCTTCGTAGAGTTGAGTCAAGATCCGCCGCGCCCCGCGCTCCGACCTTGCCCGTCCGAGGCCCCGCCGAGCGTGTCACCCGGAGGTCCCGGCGTCCAAGCTGGGTGGGACGGGGGCAGATGCGGCAAACAGACTTGGTGAGCCGCTCAAGGCGGGCGGTGCGCTGGCTGCAGCCCGGCCTGGTGGTCAAGCGTTGGATCTTCACCTCCGGCCTGGGGTTGCTGATTGCCCTGTTGGGCGCAGCGGTCTGGGCTGATCTACAGCCCATCTACTGGACCCTGGAAGCGATTCGCTGGAGTCTGGCCCGGGTCACCCAGGTGCTGCCCCGCGGCATCACCGGCCCCCTCGTTCTGATCTTGGGCGGGGGGCTGGTCTGGCTGGGCCAGAGCCGCAGCTTTGGCTCGATCCAGCAGGCCCTGGCCCCGGAAAAGGACACCCACCTGGTGGATGCCCTGCTGGCCCAGCGGCGCCTCAGCCGCGGGCCCAGCATTGTGGCCATCGGCGGCGGCACCGGCCTGGCCACCCTCCTGAGTGGCTTGAAGCGCTATAGCGGCAATATCACCGCCATCGTCACCGTTGCCGACGATGGCGGCAGCAGTGGGGTGTTGCGGCGTGAGCTGGGGGTCCAACCCCCCGGGGACATTCGCAATTGCCTGACGGCCCTGGCCCGCGAAGAGCCGTTACTCACCCGCCTGTTCCAATACCGCTTCAAGGCTGGCAGTGGCTTGGAGGGCCATAGCTTTGGCAATCTTTTTCTGACGGCCCTCACCGCCATCACCGGCAGCCTTGAATCCGCCATCACCGCCAGTAGCCGGGTTCTGGCGGTGCAGGGCCAGGTGGTGCCGGCCACCAATGCCGATGTGCGCCTTTGGGCGATTCTGGAAAACGGCGAGCGGCTGGAGGGGGAATCACGCATCGGCAAAGCCACCAGCCCGATCGTGCGTCTGGGCTGCACGCCGGAACGCCCGCCAGCCCTGCCGCGGGCCCTGGAGGCCATTGCCCATGCCGAACTGATTGTGCTGGGCCCCGGCAGCCTTTACACCTCCCTGCTGCCCAACCTTCTGGTTCCCGAACTGGTGAAGGCGATCAGTTTGAGCAAGGCGCCGCGGCTGTACATCTGCAATTTGATGACCCAACCGGGAGAAACCGACGGCCTTGATGTCAGCGGCCACCTGCGGGCGATCGAGGCCCAGCTGGCCAGCCTGGGGGTGAACGAGCGCCTCTTCGATGCGGTGCTGGCCCAGGAGGATCTGGGCGACTCCCACCTGCTCGACCACTACCGGCTGCATGGCGCCACCCCTGTCAGCTGCAATGAGACCAATCTCAAAAAAGAGGGCTATGAAGTGATGCGGGCGCAACTGCAGGGTGCCAGGCCCAGTGCCACCTTGCGCCATGAGCCAGCCAGTTTGGCCAAAGCCGTGATGCGGTTTTACCGCAAACACCGCCACGCTTGAACCAAGTGGGCCCAGAGCCGCAATAGCCAGTGGACCGCCTGCTGGCGGAGCCGTGGGGCAGCGCGGGCAAGGTTGACGTCAAGATGGACCTAATCGCTCATCTACCTGATGCGTCTGATCGGCCTGCTGCTGACCCTGGCCATAGTTGGCTTCCTAATCCAGCGCCTTTATGGAGGCCCCACCCAGCCAAGTCCCACAGCGAAGCCAGCCATCACCGAACCTATCAACCGCGCCACGGAAGCCGTGAATAAGGTGAATCAATTGGAACTAGAACGAGAAAAAAAGAGTATGGGTGAATTTGCGCCTGGAACCAATTAATAGGCATCCTGCATTTCGTAAAAATCGGGCTGCACATAATCTTTGCGCAGGGGCCAGCCTTTCCAGTCCTCTGGCATCAACAAACGCTTGGGGTGGGGATGGCCTTCGTACTGAATGCCGAACATGTCAAAGGTTTCCCGTTCCTGCCAATCGGCACCGCGCCAGATGCCATAGAGGGTCGGAATCGTGAGGGCGCCATCCCTGGGCAGGAATACCTTGAGCCGCACCTCCTCAGGGCGAACCGCCGCAGGCAAGGGAGCCTCGGCGTCGCCGAGGGCCTCAATGGCATTGGCCAGGGGGGCAAGCTTGACCAGGTGGTAAAAACTGACCAGGCGACCGCCGGGTCCCTCGTCATAGCCCCCTTGGCATTGCAGATAGTCAAAGCCCGATGCCTTGAGGGCTGTGGCCAGCAGGGGCAGAAAGGCCGCTTCAACGCCCAGGGTCTCGATGCCGAGATGGTCTGCCCCCAGGACCTCATGGTCGAAGCCTTGGGATACCAGCCAGCTGCTTACCGGGCCGGCCGTTGGAGCAGCCAGTGGGGAGGCTTCGGGGCCTGAAGAAGTTGCGGCCTCGCTGGCAGTGGACGCTGGGGAGTCTGAGCTTGGGGGTGTCTCTGGGGGCATGGTGCTTGGGAGGGCCTGGGTTGGCTCAGGGCGAAGGGGCCGGGGCTTGGGGCTCGGCGACAACGGCTGCCGGGGATGCAGCTACCGACAAGGGCAATCCGGCCGACGCTGCCAGGGCAGCCTTTTGGGTTTCGGCACGCAGATAGTTGCCGTTGACAATCGGTTCGACCGACTTCATCTGATGGGGAATCGTGTAGTAGCGGTGGGTGGGTTGCAACAGTCCCCGTTCCGCCAGAGCTTCATTGCCCACTTTCTTGCGCAGCTTGATGACGGCATCAAAGATGGCTTCAGGCCGGGGCGGGCATCCAGGTAGGTAAAGATCGACAGGAATCAGCTTGTCGACGCCACGCACGGCGGTGGTGGAGTCGGCCGAGAACATGCCGCCGGTGATTGTGCAAGCGCCCATGGCAATGACGTACTTGGGCTCTGGCATCTGCTCGTAGAGGCGCACCAGGGCCGGGGCCATTTTCATCGTGACGGTGCCTGCCACGATGAGCAGATCGGCCTGTCTGGGGCTGGAGCGGGGCACCAATCCGAAGCGGTCGAAATCAAAGCGGGAGCCGATCAGGGCCGCAAATTCGATGAAGCAACAGGCAGTGCCATAGAGCAGGGGCCAGAGACTGCTGAGCCGGGCCCAATTATGGAGATCATCCAGGCTGGTGAGGATGATGTTCTCGGAGAGATCGGCGGTGACGGCGGGGGCGCCCACGGGACCACAGCTAGCGGCCCGCAGGTCCCGCAGGGCGGCAACGGAAGGGGAATCGGAAGGGGTCAAAGTCATGGCGCTCCGGGTCAGCTCCACTCAAGGGCGCCCTTGCGCCAGGCATAGGCAAGGGCCACCACCAAAATGGTGATAAAGATCAGGGCCTCAATGAAGGCCAGCAGGCCGAGCCGGTGGAAAGCCACGGCCCAGGGATAAAGGAAGACAGTCTCGACATCAAAAATGACGAAGACCAGGGCAAACATGTAGTAACGGATATTGAACTGAATCCAGGCGCCGCCGATGGGCTCCATGCCGGACTCGTAGGTGAGCTGGCGCTCCCCTTGGCGGCTCTTGGGGGAGAGCAGCTTGTTCGTGACCAAAGCCAGCACCGGGACGGCGGCGGCGATCAGCAGGAACCCCAGGAAAGCGTCGTAACCGGGGAGCACGAACATAGTTGGCCAAGTCCGAACTGGCCGGCAGTCTGACACCTGCGGGCCAGTAGTGGGTGCCTGGCCCTTGGTGGTGGGGGGCTGGATAGAGTTTGGGCGCCCTGAAGCGCCAACGCATGAGCAGCGACGTCCCGGGCGATCCCCAACCTGGCGAGGATCCGCTCATGCCCCAGCCTGATGGCCCCCCGCCCGCCAGCGCGACCGACGGCTCCAGCGGCGAGGCAACTGCCACCGCCACCGAGCCAGCCACTGCTACCGAGCCAGCCACCACTGTTGATTCGGCCGCAGTTCCAGCCCCGGATGCGGCCCCAGAGCCGGCCATTGATCCGGCCAGCCACCGCTTCGAATGCCGCAGCTGTGGCTTCGTCTACGACCCGGCCGAAGGGGTGCGCAAGCTGGGCATCGAAGCTGGCACCCCATTCTTGGAACTGGATGCCGTCAGCTTCCGCTGCCCGGTCTGCCGCAGCCGGGTGGTGGCCTTCAAGGACATCGGCCCCCGGAACAAAGCCAGTGGCTTCGAGGAGAATCTCAACTACGGCCTAGGCGTCAACCGCCTCACCCCCGGCCAGAAGAACGTGCTCATTTTTGGTGGCTTCGCCCTGGCGATCGCCTTCTTCCTCTCTCTGTACTCGTTGCGCTGATGTCCGCCTCCCTGCCCCGCCGCTCCGCCCCTGGCCCCCTGCGGCGGTTGTTGCTGCCCCTCTTCAGCCTGGTGCTGGCCCTGGGGCTGGGGCTGGGGCTGACCGGCTGCGTGTCGACCGGCCTGCCCGTGGCGGCCGCCAGTCCCTGGCAGGCAGTGCCGCTGGAGACCAGTTCCAGCCCGTTGGATGTGGCGTTCAGCGATAGCCGCCACGGCTTTCTGGTGGGTAGCAACCGCCTGATCATGGAAACCAACGACGGTGGTGCCAGCTGGCAGAAGCGGGCCCTTGACCTGCCGGTGGACGAAAACTTTCGCCTGATCAGCATCGACTTTCGCGGCAAGGAGGGCTGGATCGTCGGCCAGCCGGGATTGCTGCTGCACAGCGATGACAACGGCCAGAGCTGGAGCCGCCTGCTGCTCGATACGAAACTGCCCGGTGAGCCATACCTGATCACGGCCCTGGGACCCAAGCAGGCGGAATTGGCCACCAATGTGGGCGCCATTTACCGCAGCGATGACGCCGGCAACAGCTGGCAGGCCCTGGTGAGCGATGCGGCGGGATCGGTGCGGGACCTGCGCCGCGACGACCAGGGTCGCTACGTGAGCGTCAGCAGCCTGGGCAACTTCTATGCCACCTGGGAACCGGGCCAGGCCACCTGGCAGCCCCATCAACGGGTCAGCAGCCAGCGGCTGCAATCGATGGGCTTCCAGCCCGACGGCGGCCTGTGGATGCTGGCCCGGGGCGCCCAGCTGCGCTTTGACTCCGGCACCCCTGAGAACCCCGAATGGAGCAAACCGGTGATTCCGATCACCAATGGCTTCGGCTACCTCGACCTGGCCTGGGATCCCCAGGGGGCCCTCTGGACCGGTGGCGGCAGCGGCACTCTGTTAAGCAGCGCCGATGGCGGCAAGAGCTGGAGCAAGGATCCGGTGGGGGCCCGCCAGCCCAGCAACTTCACCCGCATCGTTTTTCCTGGCGATGGCAAGGGATTTGTGTTCGGCGAGCGGGGCTCGCTGCTGCGCTGGGTCGGCTGAGGGGCGAGCCAGCCGGGGGCAGCAGGGGCCACAACTGCGTCCCTGTGTAACCAAGCCAAGGGCCAGGGGCCAGCCGCCCCCGGCCGGCCCCTAGGATCTCTGGGCTGAACGCTTCCTGCTATGGCTGCCGGCTCTACGGGTGAACGCCCGTTTTTCGAGATCATCACGAGCATCCGCTATTGGGTGATCCATGCGGTCACCCTGCCCGCCATCTTTCTGGCCGGCTTCTTCTTTGTTTCCACCGGCCTGGCCTACGACGCCTTTGGAACGCCCCGCCCTGATGCCTACTTCCAAGCCCAGGAAGCCAAGGCGCCAGTGGTGAGCAAGCGTTACGAAGGCAAAGCCCAGCTTGACCAGCGCTTGCAATAAGCCATGACCCAATCCACTGCCCCCACCACGCCGCGCAACTACCCGATCTTCACGGTGCGCTGGCTTTCCGTCCATGCCCTCGGCATTCCCACGGTGTTTTTCCTGGGTGCCCTGGCCGCCATGCAGTTCGTCCGCCGCTGAATACCGCCATGCAGCGCAACCCCAACCCCAACCAACTTCCGGTTGAACTGAACCGCACCAGCCTCTATTTGGGGCTGCTGCTTGTTTTCGTCACCGGCATTCTGTTTTCCAGCTACTTCTTCAACTGACGGAGATCGACCATGAGTAGCAAACCAAGAACAATGCCCGACGGTCGGATCCCCGATCGTCTACCCGATGGCCGGCCCGCCGTGGCCTGGAAAAGCCGTTGGACCGAAGGCGCCCTACCCCTCTGGCTGGTGGCCACAGCCGGCGGCATGGCCGTGATCTTTGTGCTGGGCCTGTTTTTCTACGGCTCCTATGTGGCGGTGGGTTCGGCCTGATCTGGGCTGATCTCACTCAAGAGTTTCAGGGCGGGCCGCAAGGCCCGTTTTTTTGTGGGCGAGGGCGGGGCTTACGGGGCCCAGTTTTTTGGAGCCCGGCTTGGGATCACAGCCTCAGGGTTGGGACTTCCCCGTCGATCGTTTGACCAGGGCATGGGGGATGTTGGGGCTGCGCGGATCGGCCTCAAGCCGTTGGCGCGCTGGGTGCATGATCAAATCCATGTCCTCCATGGGCACGGCGCCAAGGAGCACCGCGTCACCGAGCACCAAGGCGCCCACAAAGCAAGACCGGCCTTGATAGGCCACCCTCACGGGACCGACGTAGGGCACCCGCATCACACGGCCATCAGCCACGGTGACCTCCCGGAATGATTCCTGCTCGAGTTGCAGTTGCAACACCAGATGCTCTGGAATGCAAAGCATCAGGGCTCCAGTGTCAGCAAGGGCAGAGACCTCAACAGGCCGCAGCTCTGGCTGACGGGGATTGCTCAACTCAATGGTGGCATGCACGTAACCCATGGTTTGAGGTTAATGGTGGCAAGTCCAGATGATGGGTTTGCTGCTGCCAAAGCTGCCGAGGTGGGGAGGTGGGGAATGCATTTGCTTTATTGCAGCGCTGCTGCCAGGCTGCTTTGGGCCAACAAATCCCCGATGGACAGGCGTCGATCCTGGCGCTCGCTGTCCCGCAGGTGTTTGAGCACCACCATCCCTTCGGCCGCCTCCTGCTCTCCAACGACCGCCGCCCAGGGGGCACCGCTTTTGTCGGCCCGTTTGAACTGCTTGCCGAAGGCGGCACCGCTGGCATCGCGCTCCACCACCAGGCCAGCCTGGCGGCCCTGGCGGCATAGGGCCAGGGCCAGCCGTTCGGCAGATGCGCCGCGGCTGATCACGTAGAGATCGGGCGCCGGCCCGTCGGCCACGGATCCCTGGGCCTGGCTGAGCAGCAACACCAGCCGCTCGAGGCCGATCGCCCAGCCCACCGCCGCCGTCGCCGGCCCACCCAGCTGCTCGACCAGGCCGTCGTAACGGCCGCCGCCGCAGACCGTGGCCTGGGCGCCGAGCTGGCTGCTGGTGATTTCAAAGGCGGTGTGGCCGTAGTAATCGAGGCCCCGCACCAGGCGGGGATTGAGCACGAAGGGAATCTGCAGGGCTTCGAGGGCCTGGCGCACCTGACTGAAGCGGTCGTGGCTGTCGCCGGACAGGGCAGCGGCCAGGGTGGGGGCACCGGCCAGCAGGGCCTGGGTGTCGGGGTTTTTGGAATCAAGCACCCGCAACGGGTTGGTGCTGATGCGGTTCTGGGAATCGGCATCGAGCTGGTCGTGGTGGGCCTCCAACCAGGCCACCAGCTCGGATCGGTAGCGCAGCCGATCTTCTGGGGTGCCGAGGGAATTGAGCTCCAGCTGCAGGCCGCCCACGCCTAGATCGGCCAGCAGATCCCAGGCGACGGCGATCGATTCGGCATCGCTGGTGGCATCGGCCACGCCCAGCAGCTCGACACCGATCTGGTGGAACTGGCGCTGGCGTCCGGCCTGGGGCCGCTCGTAGCGAAACATCGGACCGCCGTACCAGAGCCGCTGGGGCCCCTGGGCCAGCAGGCCGTGCTGAATGGCGGCCCGCACCACCGAAGCGGTGCCCTCCGGCCGCAGGGTGCAACTGCGATCACCGCGATCGATGAAGGTGTACATCTCCTTGCCCACCACATCGGTGGCCTCGCCGATGCCGCGGGCGAACAGCTCGGTCGCCTCCAACAGGGGCGTGCGGATCTCGCGGATGGCGGCGCGACGAAAGTGCTCGCGGGCCGTGCTCTCAAGCTGCTGCCAGAGGGGGGTGTGCTCCGGCAGCAGATCAACCATGCCGCGCAGGCTCTGGAGCGATGCCAAGGAAACGGAGTGCAACGCCCCCTAGTTTGCCTGGGGACCCGGCAGGGCCTGGGTGGCGATCAGGGTTGGGGGCTGGCAGAAGTTTGCGCAGCATCGCCGCATCGGCTGAAGTAGTTGGGGAGCTTGAGGGAGGAACTGGGGGGGGCGTGATGCAGCCCGGAGCGGAAAAGCTACGAGAGCTGGATTCTTGGAAGGATGGGTATGGCGGTGGGTCTCCATGTAGCTGCTATAGCAGCGAACAACGAAGGCAAGCAAAGCAAGAAGACTCACTATCCCAGACAACGCACGTTAATAGGATTGGCTTACCTCTGCGTTCTAATAATCACCCAAGCCGCGCCTTTCCCGTCACTTGCTGAACTAGGACAATGAAACGCGGATCGAGCATGATAAGCTCGATAAGGATATCATCCATAGAAACTGAGCGACATCCTAAGATCTACTTCCTAACCATGGTTGTCAAGCCTTCCAAGAGATCAATGGCCTGTGAAATATGCGGCGATGCTCGTATTTGGCGTGAAATGCGAGTTCGCACATTCTTTGTTAGACGCTAGATTTTTTCATGGATAAGCGCTTCCAAGTTTTCGTCAGCTCCACTTACGCCGATCTCCTGGAGGAGCGTAAAATAGTAATTCAGGCATTGTTAGAGCTTGAATGCATACCAGCTGGAATGGAGCTTTTTCCGGCAGCCAGCGAAGACCAGTGGACGGTGATCAAGAAAATAATTGATGATTGCGACTATTTTATAGTGATCATAGCCGGAAGGTATGGATCAATAGGCCCATACGGGAAAAGCTTTACCGAGATGGAATACCGCTACGCACTCGACACTGGAAAGCCAATTATAGGCTTTCTTCACCGCAATCCTGGCGACCTTGCAGCAAGTCGTAGCGAACGTTCAGAAGATGGCAAAGCTAAGTTAAGTGAATTCAGGGCATTGGTGCAGAAGAAGTTATGCAACTTCTGGGATAGTCCTACTGATCTTGTAAGCCAAGTAAGTTCAAGCCTAGTAATGTTGATAAAGAGAAACCCCGGCATTGGCTGGGTGCGAGGCGATCTAGTTCCGGATGAGAGAACGAAAACAGAAAAACCAGCCTTGCAACGCCCAGGCTGGGTCAAAACAACACCCGTGTACGATGCTCCGAAACGGGAACGTTGGCGTTGCGCTAGCGATGGGGCTTCCTCGGTTGCCCTGCCACCCGAGTACGATACTGTAAAGAAACAAAAAAAGACTGGCGAATCGTACGGTACGGAAAGGGAATACAAGTTAGCATCGCCAGCTAACAAGCAGTTCAAGTTCACCACGATTATGGAAGCAACGTGGATAATTAGGCGGCTGACAGACATTTGTCGAACTCTCGGAATTGAGCTACAAGAACCCTTCACACGAGAGATAGTTGATACATACTATGATGACGAACGCAGGTCGCTCGCGCAACGCGGACAACTTGTCAGGAAACGCGTAGAACAAAAGTTGATAAAACTACAATGCAAGGGCCCGGGGCAGATCGTTAAACAAGAGCTACGCAGACCTGAAGATGAGGTGGCTTGGGATTCAGCCATAGAGCGAGAACTTGAGTGCGGTCGTATTCCAGAGGCGATGAAGTCACTCTTCTGGAAGATGGGTGTCCATCTTGGGCCAATTGGTGTACCTTTTAGTCCAGTCTTGGCAGTCCACAATCAGCGCACTGTGATAGCCTTAAAGACGCCCTGCGGGAACTACACGTTCTGTTACGATAAATATTATTACCAAAGCGGTTCAGATTTCAGTGAGTACTTTAGCGAGATCGAGATCGAGGTTGAGTCTGTAACCCTTGATGATACCCCGGATTACAAACTCCAACAGGTGCTAGAAAGCTTGAAGCTACTTACGGAATATGAATTTCAGGCAACGTCTAAGTACAAGCGTGGCATCGAGTGGTTACGTAAGCAACACGAATCAACCGAGATCTGGATGCTGATATTTGAGGTTCTTGGCCTGAATTCAGTGATGCCGCCCGTGCAGAAGCAAATGCTCCAAACCTTATCGCACTTCTTGAAGCTTGCGCTTCAAGCCTTTGGATATGACATTTCATTGGTGGTGCAAGTTCCATCCCCAGACGGCTTCACAATTTATATAGAGCAACTCCCCGAGTGCATCCTAGCCGCCATTCGCCAGGCTAGAGAGCAAATTCAAGAGGTATATAATCCGTACCACGCTGAGTACGAATTCGACTTTCGAGTGGCAATTGATCGGTCTCGCGTTATTCGGTACTCCGGTATTTCGGAGGATTTGGTTCTTAGTTCAATTGGGTTCTCGGAACTCAAGAAACAACTCGTTGACGTACCAGGCGGTTCATTCGTATACTGTTCGGAAGCGCCACAGCATCTTTAGACAGAAGTTCGATTGTCAGCTTAGTTATCCACAATAAAACTCACTGAGGGGGGATGCTCGGCTAATCAACATAGATTTACACTTTTTGTGCTAATTATTAGAACAAAAATACCGATTATTACTCTTCTGTTTAGGGCTTGCTGAATTGAGCTTTCCTGAACTTGCCCCCCTCTGTCAGGATAGATATCACCGCTCTAAATTGCAAACCCGGAAGCTTGATGAAGCAGAGCAGTGAGTGGTTGCAGCGTGGCGATCAAGGCTGATATCAGAAGGCGGATGAGACCGCAGCCCCTGCAGGGCGTGGTCCGGATTTCCGAGGAGAAGAATAATTACATCGCAACGATGAAGGAAGCCTTAAAATGTTAGCATAGGTGGAGACCTTATCACACCCGGCTTCGCAAGCCTCATTCTGCGGAGATTCCAGTGCTAGGCAGCCTTTGCTTCTTCAATAATAAGGGTGGCGTTGGCAAAACAACGCTCGCTTGCAACGTCGCCTCATACCTCGCCGAGACAGAAGGCCTCCAAATCCTCCTCGTCGATGCAGACCCGCAGTGCAACGCCACACAGTTGGTTCTGCCAGACGAGACTACGGAACGGCTGTACGAGAACGACGCAGGGCTGTCCGACATGGACACCCTCAAGCCCCCACTACCAGGAAAGATGTCACCCCTCTCAATCGCAAACCCGGGGGCTTGATGGAGCAGAGCAATGCGTCGTTACAGCGAGGCGATCAAGGCTGATGTCAGAAGGCGGATGAGTCCGCCGAACC
>JBIKMU010000081.1:0-5834 GCA_044359075.1 Cyanobium sp.
CACAGGAATCTTCAGGGCCGCGAGGATTTCGAGGAAGCGCGGCAGCGGCAGATCCGCCACCCGGGCGGCGCTGGCCACGGAGATCGATCCGGAGCGGAACAGCGAAAGGGCAAGCCCCGACCGCACCGCCGCCGGATCCGGCAGGCCGAGACGATCGAGCGCCACCACCAGCGCCGTGGGCTGCTGATGGCTGGTCACCAGAGCCATCGCATCTTGCTCAGCGGCCCGCAGCACCGTGGACGGATTGCTCTTGAGCTGGCGGATTGAAAAAGCCTTCATGACGTTCCTACACTCTGCGACCTTAGCGAGGGAGAACGCCCCGGCAACGCCGATCGCAGCCAGCAGCTCCAGAAACGCCAGGGACCCGTGCTCGGTCCCGCCGACATCGCCCAGCCCCTTCCCCAGCTCTAGCCGAAGGCTTCTGCGAAGCAGTAGGCCCGGGTGGCTGCCGTGCTGGATCAGGCCGGCCTGAACAACCGCAAGAGCGAGACCAGCCAGCCCAGCACCCCGGGGCAAGCTGCCGATCGTGGTCTTAAGGCTCGATACAGCGGTGTTGTTGATCTTGCCAGCCAGGGCATAGCCAGAAAGCAGGTTGCCCCCAGGCTGTGGAGCTTCACCAAGCTGTTCCACTGAGTAGGGCGTGAGGTCGTTGGGCAAGAAAGGGTCCCGGGATGGGGCGCCCCAGAAGAGCCCCGACCCAGGCTGCCAACTGGATTTGGCGTGTACCAATCGAGAAACCGCTCAGGGAGTACGCAGAAGCCGTGTGGAGAGTGGTTATGAAGCGTCAAATTCTAATGGCCACTACAAGTGAGACTTCCACTTTTCCGACTAGCTCCACGTTGCAAGCGACTTTGGCCCTTGCTGGCCGCACCGGTCGTCTTGCTGCTAAGCCAGGCACAGACCAAGGCGGTTCTGACCTACAACATCTTTGAATCTGCGGGAGATGTGGTTTTTCAGACGAGTGGCAGCCTTGATCTCACTGGTGCTACGCAAAAAGAGAATTTTTGGTCTTGTATTCCAGGAATTTATTCACCTTGGGCAGTTCTTTGTACTGGACCTGAAACCTTCAGCATCCCATACCAAATTTCCGGCCCTGTCACCTTCAACCAGACCGTCATTAGATATCCAGCCTCCAGCGCCTCTGGAATACCCACCTTGCTCTTAGGTGCTTTTTCAGTCTTTGCAATCCCTATTACTTATACCTCAAATACTCCAATTGTCAGCCGCGCCACGTTCAATGCCACAACCCTGGCAAGCCTTGGCTTCACCACATCAGGCCTGATTGGCACTTGGTCCATTACCGGCACCAGTGAGACGATTCAGGTGATCCTTGGTAACCCACCCTCCGCTGCCGTCCCCGGCCCCCTGCCCCTGCTTGGCATCGGCGCCGCCTTCGGGTGGAGCCGCCGCCTGCGCAAGCGCATCGCCGCACCTTTGCTTACATCACCCCAGGCTTGATTTCAGGCCTGTTTCCTTTCCAGCGCGGCCCCCACCGACCATTTCGGCCGGCTCCAGAGCAAGGACGCCCAACGCCATGCCCGTTCGATCGTTGACGCAATCGCTGCTGCGCTGGCCTGAGCCCGAGCAGATCCTGAACCAGGTGCGCCTTTGGGCCTCCCGGGTGGCTGCAGAGCATCCGGGCTTGGAGCGGGTGGGGCTGTTCGGCAGCTATGGCCGGGGTGATGCCGGGGTCGGCAGCGATCTCGATCTGCTGCTGATCGATGCCGCCAGCAGCGGCCCCCAACACCAGCGCCTGTTGGCCTGGCCCCTGGCCGAGCTGCCGCTCAGTTGCGATGCCCTGGTGCTCACCCCCACGGAACACACCGAGCTGCTGGCCAGCGGCTCCGCCATGGCCGCCGCCTTGCAGCGGGACAGCCGCTGGTTGTGGCATCGCTGAGCCGCAGAGCGCTGGAACGATGCTCTCAGCAGATCCGGGGGCTGGCACGGAGTGGCTGGAGGCGCGTGGGCTTGGGTTGGCTGGGCGCCGGTAGCCTTCAGGCTGGGACCTGAGAGGCCTGGGCTAGGTGCCGGCGCTGCGCTGGCGAGGGTCGGTCGAAAGGCACGTGCTGAAGGCTTGCAGAGGCAACCCGGCGCTGTCTTGGCTTGGCCCCAGTGCCAACGGGAACCTGACGACAACCGGCAGAGATGGACGCCTTTGAGAGTGTCTACCCCCCCCTAAAAATAAATTGATAAGCATAACTTTACCTGCATCTCCAGAATTCTGGGGAAATAACCTACAAGTTTTTCCAAATCCAGATGCTTAACCTTTCTCGCTTCTCAAGCCCATCTTGCAGTGCCAGGCGCAGCACCTCCAGTACCCTCCGCCGCAGAGGCTGGGCATCGCTGGCCAAGCCAGCACTTGGCGCTGCCTTAGCGATGGGGGCGTTTACCGCGGGCCAGGCCCAAGCCTTGGTTGTGAATGTCCCAGGCCTTCCCTATGTTGGCCATGGTTTCGGTGGAACTTATACATTCGCCGGTGGTCTATATAATGTGACCACATTCACCGGGTCATACAACGATAATTCCAGTAAGTTTGAAACTGCGGCCAATGGTGGATTCATGCCATGGTGGCATCACCCTGACATAGCAGTGCAGTTCGCAACCGCAGTGAAATCTTCAATTGGGCCTTCAATCGTTGGTGGGTGGGTTGAGTGAACGCTACGGCCCTCTGTTTGCCTGGTCTTCCGGACAGACCTATGCGGAGTATCCTCTTTGGGACAAGGGATTCCCATACGGACAATCGACCGTTTGGAATGAGTTGGGTATAACGCTGATCAATGGAGTCGTGACGGACGGCGGAGCTGTGGGCACCAACAATCCGCCTTCTTCTCAGGCTTGTTACCTCCTGTGCAATAACCCCTCTTACGCGAAGTATTATGTATGGGCCCAAGCCGAAGCAGTTGAAGCCAATGCCCCTGCCCCTGTCCCCGGCCCCCTGCCTGCTCTTGGAGCTATCGCTACCCTTGGCTTCAGTCGCAAGCTGAGGAACCGGATCAAAGGCACCACTAACGCTGGTTCCAGCACTGACAGCCTCTGATCCGATACCTGACACCTTGCGCGGCTACCAGAGGGTGATTAGCATTGGGTCAAGGGGCTTTTTGAATCCCCAGCGAGCGGGCGGCTTAAGCCACCGCTAGCCAGCAATGTGCCAAGTAGATCCAGTCAATCGGCGCATAAAATAATTGCCACTCTTTTGTCCTGTATTCTGCGTTTATAGTCCTGAATCGTTTGAGTGAGTGCCAACAAGGTTCTGTCTCCCTGCAGTCGCCCCATCGCTCTGCGGTAGCCTGCTCATTAGCGGGATTGGCGGGCCGGCTTGCCCCCTTGGTCGGTAATGCGCGCAGTACTTCGCTTAACGCTTGGCACAGCCCTCCAGCATCGGCGCCAGCTGCAGGAAAGCCGGATGCCATTCGCTCAAGCCATCCCCCTGGAGCCGCTCGTCGTTCCCGTCGTTTCTGGAGGGGTCATCGAATCCCTTGCCTACAGCTCACGATTGCACCCAGCTTTGTGATGTCTGGTCTACGGCCCTATCCTGGCTTGTGACGCTGCGGCAAGTCTGCCGATACCTGAGCCAGCCGATCCCCCCAGCCCGGCTGTGCTGGACGACCTGCTCAAGCCAATGGCTGCGCAGCTGATCTGGTGGCAACCGGCGGACGTTTCACTGCGCAACCCCGATCGGGTGATCGCCCAAGTACTTGATCTCGGCACGCTTGAGGCAGGCCAAAGGCTGCCTCAGGTGCTCGAGGACCGGCGCCTGGCCCAGGTGCTGCAACAGGCCGAGGCGGGCTGGTTCTCGCCACGCTCCTGAAACTATTGGCAACAGAAACACGGCCTGGCCAGCTCAGGGGCCGTTCCACCGCTGCCTCAGCGCCACTTCGGGAGTTGTGATGGGAGTCATCACGCTGCCGATTGAACCTCATTCGCCCACACCTTGAAATCCTGCCTGTGGGGCAGTAACGGTTCTGGCCCTCGCTAGCGGGCCTTGCCGGGGCTGGATTTGTGCCCCTATGGCGGGGCCGCCATCGCCCAGCGCTGCCCTGGATGAAAACGGCCCTCGTGCTGCAAGACCAACCCGAAACACTCACGCTGCTCACATCAGCTGATCAGGCACAGACCGGTGTGAAGGTGTCGTTCTTCGGTGGCCTGACGATCGGCCGCGTGGCCGATCCGGATTACACCCTGGATCGGGTGGCGCTGGTGGCCTCCCCGCACGACCTGCTGGCGCCCAAGCTCAAGGTGTTGCTGGGACACGGCCTGGCGCTGAGCTGATGGCCTGGCGGCGGCGCAGGCGCTGTAAGGCTCACGGTTTCCGGACCGTGAATACCTCAAGGCCCTAGTGGTTTTCGCCGATGGTGACGTGGCCGCACTGGGCGGCAGCGAACGGCGGCGGCTGGAGCAGGCCGTGCTGGCCGTTGATGGGATCCACAGCCTGAAGCGCATCGGCAGTGATCTGGGGGCCATCGCAGCCCTACCGAGACGGGCGCCGTTGCGCCGGTAGGCGGCCAGAGTGACCTGGCCATGGGTGGCCACCACAATGGCGACATGAACCGTTCCGCCGACTGGCTGCATCAGGCGCAGGCCGATCTGGAGCTGGCCGGAGTCAGCGCCGCCGCCGGCCACCATGAATGGGCCTGCTTCGCCTGCCATCAGGCGGTGGAGAAGGCCCTGAAAGGTTTGCACCTGCACCATGGCCAACAGGCGTGGGGCCACGGCCTCGGGCGCTCCTGCCGCGACCTGCCGCCGGCCGTAGCCGCCGCCTTGGCAGCCAGCGTCAGCGATCTGGAGGACCGCTTGCGCATCCTCGATGCCCTCTACATCCCAACGCGCTACCCCGATAGCCTGCCCGATGGGGCCCCCACCGACCATTTCGGCCGGCTCCAAAGCGAGGACGCCCAACGCCATGCCCGTTCGATCGTTGACGCAATCGCTGCTGCGCTGGCCTGAGCCCGAGCAGGTGCTCAACCAAGTGCGCCTGTGGGCGGTCCAGGCGGCGGCGGAGCATCCGGGCCTGGAGCGGGTGGCGCTGTTCGGCAGCTACGGCCGGGGTGACGCCGGGGTCGGCAGCGATCTCGATCTGCTGCTGATCGATGCCGCCAGCAGCGGCCCCCAACACCAGCGCCTGCTGGCCTGGCCCCTGGCGGAGCTGCCGCTCAGTTGCGATGCCCTGGTGCTCACCCCCACGGAACACACCGAGCTGCTGGCCAGCGGCTCCGCCATGGCCGCCGCCTTGCAGCGGGACAGCCGCTGGTTGTGGCACCGGTAGCGATCAGACGCTGGGCGAACCACGCCAGTTGGCGCTCCTGTGAGGTGATCGCCTCAGCAGCCGATGCATGTCTGTCATACAGATAGACATGCATCTCGTAAACTTCGTTGCATCACGTCCGTGGGGTGCCATGAGTGCTGTAAGCCTCCGACTTCCAGACCACCTGGAACAACAGCTCAGTGAGGAAACGCGACTCAGTGGCCAACCGCGCTCCCAGCTGCTGCGCGAAGCCTTGGAAACCCTGCTGTCCCAGCGGCGGGAAGGAAGGGCGCAGGCGGCCCTGAAGCTGGCCGCAGAGGCTTTGGCCAGCGATGCGGGCGCCTACGCGGAGGCCCAGGAGTTGGCCGCCGATTTCCTGTTGGCAGAAAACGAGGCCCTGGCCGGGGCTGAGGCGCCTGCAGACACGACCTCGACCGAACCGTGGTGGCGCTGATGCGCCGCGGTGAGGTGTGGGTGGCACGCCTCAACCCCAATCAGGGGGCTGAGGTGGGCAAGGTGCGGCCGGTGGTGGTGATTCAGGCCGATGCGCTCACCGAAGCGGGCCTCGCCACCCTGCTGGTGGTGCCCCTCA
>JBIKMU010000019.1:0-60842 GCA_044359075.1 Cyanobium sp.
GGGCCAAGGAGCGGATGGTGGCGGCGAACCTGCGCCTGGTGGTGAGCGTGGCGAAGAAGTACACCAAGCGGAACATGGAGCTGCTGGATTTGATCCAGGAGGGAACGATTGGTCTGGTGCGGGGGGTCGAGAAGTTTGATCCGACCCGGGGCTACAAATTTTCGACCTATGCCTATTGGTGGATCCGCCAGGGGATCACGCGGGCGATTGCGGAGAAGAGCCGCTCGATTCGTCTGCCGATCCACATCACCGAGACGCTGAACAAGCTCAAGAAGGCGCAGCGGGAGCTGAGCCAGGAGCTGGGCCGAACGCCCACGGTGGGTGAGCTGGCGGTGGCGGTGGAACTGCCGGAGGAGGAGGTGAAGGACCTGTTGAGCCGGGCGCGGCAGCCGGTGAGCTTGGAAACGAAGGTGGGGGATGGGGAGGATACGGAATTGCTGGATTTACTGGCGGGCGATGGGGTGCTGCCGGATGAGGTGTTGGCGGTGGAATGCCTGAAGGGTGATTTGCGGGCGCTGCTGGAGCAGCTGCCGGAACTGCAGGGCCAGGTGCTGAGGATGCGCTACGGCATCGAGGATGGCGAGCCCATGAGCCTGAGTTCCATCGCCAAGCAACTGGGTCTTAGCCGGGATAAAGCCCGCAACATCGAAAGCCGTGCCCTAGAAAGTATTCGCAAACATTCAATTGACTTGCGTAGTTATTTGGCGGCCTGAGAGCTTTACTGCTGAGAGCTTTCATCCCCATCGTGTCACTTGGAATCATGGCCTTGGCGCAATTATCCACCAATCGTCAAATTTTGGTGGTTGCGCCAACCTTGTTTGGTTCTATTTTGGTGACGGTTACCCTTTTCTTGGCGCCCCCAGGTAACGCCCAGGTGCTGATGAACCTCGCGCCCCGGGCCCTTCCGAACAGCCCCGTGGGCCCCTCCTTCAGCGGTACCCTCGATGCCGTCAAGCAGCGTCTCAACACACCTGTATCTGGACCGACCCAGTCCCAACCCCCGCAGGCAGTAACGCCTGATGCCACTCGCCGACAGACCCCTAAATCAAGTGCCGCTATGACTGCGGCCGAGGTCTGTGAATTGAAGGTGTCTCAGATGAATGACATCCAACACCGCAAGGTGGTGAGAGTTCATTCCGGCCCCTGCCTGATGGTGTTCAATGCCAACGACTGAACCAGGCAGTAGACCGCCAGGCAATAGGGGCCAAATGGGTGTGGCCCAGGGGCTTGCTTAGCGGTCCACCCACTTCAGAAGTCGGTTACGGCCCCTTGGCTGCTGCTGCTCACCAGGCGGGCGTACTTTCCCAGCACGCCGTGGCGATAACGGGGCTCAGCTTTTTGCCAAGCTCCGCGGCGCCGCTCAAGTTCGGCTGCGTCGACATTCAGCTGGATCAGGCGCTGGTGGGCATCGACGGTTATGCCATCCCCCTCCTGGACCAGGGCAATGGTGCCGCCGACGGCTGCCTCAGGGGCGACATGCCCAACCACCATGCCGTAGGTGCCACCACTGAAGCGGCCATCGGTAATCAGAGCTACCGAATCCCCCAGCCCCTGGCCAATGATCGCCGCCGTGGGCGAGAGCATTTCACGCATGCCAGGGCCCCCCACCGGACCCTCGTTGCGGATCACAAGCACATCACCGGCCTGGATGCGTCCGGCCAGAATGGCGGCAAGACATTCCTCCTCGCTTTCAAATACCCGGGCCGGACCGGTGATGACTGGATTCTTGACGCCGCTGATTTTGGCCACACTGCCCTCTTCGGCCAAGTTGCCCTTCAAAACCGCCAGGTGTCCTTGGTCATAGAGGGGGTTGGAGAGGGGCCTGATCACCTCCTGTCCCGCGGGGGGTTTAGATGGCACATCGGCAAGGGTTTCGCTGAGGGTCTTGCCTTCAATCGTGCGGCATTCGCCATGAATCAGGCCAGCATCCAACAGCAACTTCATCACTTGGGGGATGCCACCGGCCTGGTGCAAATCGACAGTGACAAATCGGCCACTCGGTTTGAGATCGCAGATTACGGGCACCCTTTGGCGGATCACTTCAAAGTCATCAAGGCTAAGGGGCACCCCGGCGGTGCGGGCGATGGCCAGCAGATGGAGCACCGCGTTGGTGGAACCACCCACCGCCATCACTACGGTGATGGCATTCTCCAAGGCTTCCCGGGTCAGTAGGTCGAGGGGCCGGATATTGGCGGCAATGGCTTCCACCAGCACTTCGGCTGAGCGGGCGGCACTATCGGCCTTCTCGGGATCTTCGGCCGCCATCGTCGAGCTCCCCGGCAAGGAGAGGCCCATGGCCTCAATGGCCGAACTCATCGTGTTGGCCGTAAACATGCCTCCACAGCTACCAGGACCGGGGCAGGCGTTCTTCTCAATGGCCGTCAACTGGGCCTCATCGATCTTGCCTGCCGTGATCTGACCAACCGCCTCAAAGGCACTGACCACGGTGAGATCACAACCGCCCAGCTTGCCAGGTTTGATGGTGCCGCCGTAGACAAAGATGCCTGGGATATTCATGCGGGCCATGGCCAACATTGCAGCCGGCATGTTCTTGTCACAGCCACCGACCGCCAAGACCCCATCCATGCTCTGGGCATTGCAAGCTGTTTCGATGGCGTCAGCGATAACCTCCCGCGACACCAGCGAGTATTTCATACCCTCAGTTCCCATCGATATGCCGTCGCTGACGGTGATCGTGCCGAAGGTCTGGGGCATGGCACCCGCCGCATAGGCGGCCGCCTCGGCTCTCTTTGTGAGGTCATTTAGACCCACATTGCAGGGGGTGATGGTGCTGTAACCATTGGCGATGCCGATGATCGGCTTGTTGAAATCGTCGTCTCCAAAGCCCACGGCCCGCAGCATGGCCCTGTTGGGCGACCGGGAAATCCCTTGAGTGATGGTGGCGGAGCGCAACAAGGTTAGGCCTTCGCTAGGGAGCTGGCAATCGTAGCCAGCTAGAGATCAACGGCCGGGCCGTTCCCCATGGGTCTGCAATTGTTCGAGTTGACGCCGCACCTCGTCGATGGCCTGGTTGAGCTGCTGCACCCGATCTTGAAAAGGGGAGTCCTGCTGGGGTGGCTGGGCCCCATGGTTAACCCTGGAGTGGTCGAAAGGCGTCGTGGAGGCGCTGTTGAGGGCGAGGTCCGCTCTGGCGGTGCGTTGCACCCCGCTTTGGAGCTGCCGGCGCCGTTCCGTTTCCTTCAAGAACCACCAGGCCAGGCCACTGGCCCCAGCCATGGCCCCGACGACAACCCCAAGGACCAGGGTGCTGCCATTGGCCTGGGGGTGATTCCTGGACTCAGCCATGGTGTCAACGGGGAAAACTCAGTGCTGGGAGCAGCCTAGGCAGGGCGATGGCGGCCCCTCAGATCAGGGGTGCAGGGTTTCCGTACAGCCGCTGCGTCGCGTCGCCGAAGCCAGGTTTTACCTGCCCCAGGGCATCCAGTTCAGCGTCGATGCAGCCACAATAAATGGTCAGATCCGCGATCTGCTCCCCCACCTCTCGCAAGCCCGGCGCCGCAGCCAAGGCCGTCACGACCCGCAGTCGCTGGCCCGTGGCCCCCAACTTTTGCAACCTTTCCACGAGGGCAATCAGGGTGCGGCCGCTGGCAAGCACGGGCAGAAACACCAATATGCCAAGACGATCTTCGAGGTGGGCGGGCAGGTCGTCGAGGAACCAACGGACCGCGGGCTCCCCGGTGTCCAGACCCACATGGGCCACCCGCGCGGCGGGCACCACCGTCTGGCCGCCCTGCCAAAGGCCCAGGCCCCCTCGCAGCACCGGAATCACCAGCAGGGGAACCGTGCCATCTATGACGGTGCCCTCGGTTTCGGCCAGGGGGGTGGTGACCCGCACTGTTTGCTGCGGTAGCCAGTCGCGCACGGCTTCGTAGGTGAGCCAGCGGCCCAGCTCGGTCATCGCCGTGGCAAACAGGGGGGAAGGGGTATGGACATCACGGGCCACGGTGAGCCAGTGGGCAATGAGCGGATGGGGGGGCACCACCACCCGCAGGGACATGGCCATGGCTGCCATAACTGGGTGAACAGAAGCGTAAAGGCAGCCCATGGCCACCAATCCCCCCCTGCCAGCCGCCACTCACCAGCCAAGCCAGGGCAGCAGCCCAAGCCCCAGCAGCGCGTGGCTGGCAGTGACGCTGGCCCTGCTGCTAACTGTCTTGAGTTTTGGTGGACTTGCCGTTGGGGTAAGCCCGGCTTGGGCAATCACCGCTCCGGAGTTGCGGGGCCAACGCAGTCTTCAAGACCTGCAACCAGATATGCACGGCCGCAACCTGCGGCAACAGGAGTTTCTCAAGGCCGATTTGGAGGGATTTGATTTGGGCGGGGCCGACCTGCGGGGGGCTGTGTTCAACAACAGCAACCTGCGCAACAGCCATCTCCAGTCCGCCAACCTTGAAGACGTGGTGGCCTTTGCCAGCCGCTTTGATGGAGCTGACCTGGGCGACGCTGTCTTGCGCAACGCCATGTTGATGCAGAGCCATTTCAAGGGGGCCAATATTGAGGGCGCCGATTTCAGCGACGCCGTCCTCGATCTGCCCGAGCAGAAGGCGCTCTGTGCAAGGGCCACAGGCCGTAACAGTCAGACCGGCATCGCCACCCGCGACAGCCTCGGCTGCCGAGACAGGGCCTAGATTCCGACGTATTCGGTTCCGTGGGGGTTCAGCCTGCGGAGGTAACGGGGAAAGCCCGGTGCAGCGACCCCCCTAGGGGCCGTGATTCCGGCACTGTCCCGCAGCTGTGACGGTTGCCCAGCAACCCAGTCAGAACACCCGCCGATGCGAACCCCCTCAGCCCGGCGCGGACCGGCAATCCGATGTTTTTTCCCAACCCGTGGCCCGTGGCCACCCGCGCCAGCGGTGGCCCATCCAGGCTTGCGCTGCTGCTGCCACTGATCCCCGCCAGCCTTTTGTTATTGGCTCCAGCGGCCCAGGCCCATCACCTGATGGACTTGCTCCATCTCCAGCCCACCCCCCTCACCGGATTGCTCAGTGGCCTGGCCCACCCGGTGTTGGGTCCTGACCATTTGGTGTTTCTTCTCGCCCTTTCCCTGGTGGGACTCGGTCACCGCAGCGCCTGGATGCTGGCCCTGCTGTTGACCGGGTTGGCTGGCAGTCTTCTCGGTCTGGTGGTTCCCGGCCTGCCGGGGGCTGAGGTCATGGTGTCGGCCACCTTGATGCTGGAAGCGCTGGTTCTTTTGGCCCAGTGGCCCGTGGGATTGCTCTTGCCCGCCTTTGGCCTGCATGGCTATGCCCTCAGCAGTGCGGTCCTGGGCTGGACCCAGGGTCCCCTGGTGACCTACCTAGTCGGTTTGTTTCTGGGCGAAGGACTGCTGCTGCTGCTGGCTTTAACCATATTGAGGCGTCTGGCGGCCCCTGGTGGTGAGGGCCTGCGCCGTCTTTTGGGAGGCGTTTTGATCGGCTGTGGCGCTGCTTGGACCTGGTCGGCCCTGGTGCCCTGAAGTGAGCACCCCTATCGCCCGGCGGCTGCCGGTGACCGTGGTGACCGGCTTTCTTGGGGCCGGCAAGACCACTTTGTTGCGCCAGCTCCTGCTCAATAGCGGCCTGCGCTTGGCCGTGATCGTCAACGAGTTTGGTGAGGTCGGCATTGATGGTGATCTCATCGCCAGTTGTGGCTTCTGTCCCGAGGAGGAGTTGCCGGGCCGCCTGGTGGAGCTGGCCAATGGCTGTTTGTGCTGCACAGTTCAAGACGAATTTCTACCGACCATGCAGCTACTGCTCGCCCAGGCTGACCAGCTCGATGGCATCGTGGTGGAGACGAGCGGATTGGCGCTGCCCGAACCCCTGGTCGAAGCTTTTGGTTGGCCCGAAATTCGCAGTCGCGTCCGCGTCAATGCGGTGGTGACTGTGGTGGATGGCGAAGCTCTGGCCGCCGGCCATGTGGTGGGGGATGCGTTGGCGGTGGAGGCCCAGCGTCAGGCCGATCCCAGCCTCGATCACCTCGATGCCCTTGAGGATCTGTTTGCGGACCAGCTTCAGGCAGCCGATCTGGTTTTAGTCAGTCGGGCTGACCGGCTGGATGGGCCGGCTTGGGCGGCTCTGCAAGGGCGGCTCGCCAGCCAGGTGCGTGCCGGTACTCCGGTCCTGCCGATGGCCCGCGGTGATGTGGACGCCTCGTTCGTGCTTTCGGCCCCAGTTTCCAAGAACGTCCAGGCCGTACCCCAGCTCCAACAAGATCACAACGATCAAGATCATGGTCACGATGACCATGACCTCCATGACCATGACCTTCATGACCACAGCCATGTCGCGATGGCTGCGGTGATGGTGCAGCGACCAGGTCCCTACACCCGCCAGGAGCTCGAAGAGCGGCTGGCGGGTCTACTTGCCGACCAGCCGGTGCTGCGCCTCAAGGGCCGCTTGCTACAGGAGGGCAAGCTTCTTCCCCTGCAAATACAAGCCGTGGGACCCCGCCTTGAGTGTTGGTACGAGGGTGCTTGGCCAGAGGCGGCCGCCCCAGGGCTCGAACTGGTGGTGTTGGGTGCCGCCGCCCATGCCGCCAGGCTCGAGCAGGCTTTCGCAGCCCTCTAATCGCCTGGCAATATTCAGCAAACGCCCGCGCTCCGGTGCCCCACTTCCACGCCCGTGTCCAGGTGTCCCTGCGTCCGTCGGTGCTCGATCCGGCGGGGGAGGCCACCCGAGCGGCCGCTGGGCGTTTGGGAGTCGCAGGGGTGACGCGCTTGCGAATTGGTAAGGCCATTGAGGTTGAGATCGAAGCCCCTGACCAGGCCACGGCCCAACAACAGCTGGAATTGCTCAGCGAGCGACTGCTGGCCAATCCGGTGATCGAAAACTGGACGCTTGATTTGATCGAAATCGCCTGAGGCCCTGCATGACCATTGGCATTGTTGTTTTTCCAGGCTCCAACTGCGACCGTGATGTGCGTTGGGCTCTGGAGGGTTGCCTAGGGGTGCCAACCCGTTTCCTCTGGCACGAAGAGCGGGATCTCCAGGGACTGGAGGCCGTGGTCTTGCCCGGTGGCTTCAGTTATGGCGACTATCTGCGTTGCGGCGCCATTGCTCGCTTTGCGCCGGTGCTGGAGGAGGTCCGGCGCTTCGCCAGCGAGGGCGGTCCGGTTTTGGGCATCTGCAACGGCTTCCAGGTGCTCACCGAGCTGGGACTTCTGCCTGGGGCCCTCACCCGCAACATCGGCCTGCATTTTGTTTGTGAGCCCACTTCTCTGGAGGTGCGGCCCGGAGCCTGTCGCTGGTTGGCGAGTTATCAATCAGGCGAAGTGATTTCCCTGCCCATTGCCCATGGTGAGGGTCGTTATCAGCTTCAGGAAGACCAGCTGCGGCAGCTGGAAGACAACGGCCAGGTGGTGTTGCGCTACACGGCCAACCCCAATGGGTCGATGGGGGATGTGGCGGGGTTGTGCAACTCCCGGGGAAATGTGCTGGGTTTGATGCCCCACCCCGAACGGGCCTGCGAAAGTCTCACCGGCGGCGAAGATGGCCGCCGGCTGCTGGCCAGCTTGCTGGGCTGAGATATGCGTCGTCGCTCGTTGCTGTGGGGACTGGGTGCGGGCCTTTCGGCAGCAGGATGGGGCCTGAAGGCTTCCGGGGCCTCGTCAACGACGGCATTGCCCCGGGGCCGCCACCCCTTGGGGGTCCCGACACCGTTACGGCCAGGCAGCCGCGTTTTGGCGATCGCCCCGGGCACTTGGTGGGAGGACAGCACGACGGAGGGGCTGAGGCTTCAGCAGCGCTTTGCCACCGCCGGCTGGAGCCTGGAAATTCCAGCGGCCACGACGGGCCGTTGGCGCTGGTTTTCGGCCAGTGACAGCGAGCGACTCAAGCTGCTGCAGCGGGCTTGGGCCGATCCCGGCATCGACGCTGTGGTGGCGGTGGCCGGTGGCTGGGGCAGTGCCCGGTTGCTGGAGGCCGGCTGGCAGCCTGGCCCTCGGCCCCTGTGGTTGGTGGGTTTTTCCGATGCAAGTGCCCTGTTGTTGGCGCAGTTGGCGGCTGGCAACGGCGGTGGCATCCATGGCGGCCTGCAGGGGGATGATGCCGCTTGGGCCAGGTTGGTGGCCCTGCTGCGGGGGGAGAGCGTGGCGCCGCTGCAGGGGGTGGGCTGGCGGGGTGGAATCGCCACGGGGCCTTTGGTGGTTTCGAATCTGACGGTGGCGACGTCCCTGATCGGCACCCGTTGGTGGCCCCGCCTGGCTGGCTGCGTGCTGGTGCTTGAGGATGTGGGCGAGGAGCCCTATCGCATTGACCGGATGCTGACCCAGTGGCGCACCGCCGGGCTTTTGGAGGGTGTGGCAGGGATCGGCCTGGGTCGCTTTCGTTGGAAACAGGACGATGTGCTGCCAGGCGACCTGTCAATGGACGAGGTGCTGCGAGAACGGCTTGGCGACCTGGGTGTGCCCCTGGTGGCCGGGCTGCCGGTGGGCCACGGCCAGCCGAATTTGGCCCTGCCCCAGGGGCGGCTGGCCCAGCTGGATGGGCAGCGGGGTTCCCTGGCGATGGTTTGAGCGAAGGTTCACGAACCAACTGCCAGGCAAGGCTTGGGACCAGGGGGCTTGGCCTTACAACAAAAAAGGCCCCCGGGGGCCCCTTGCTTGCAAAAACTGCAAGGCTGATCAGTTGACGGCGGCAAAGAAGTCCTTGCTTTTGACTGGATCAGGATTCATGGTTTTTTCACCCGGGGTCCAGTTGGCAGGGCAGACCTCATCGGGATGGGACTGGACGTGCTGGAAAGCCTGTAGCACCCTCAGGGTTTCATCCACACTGCGGCCGACGGGCAGGTTGTTGATGGTGCTGTGCAACACCACTCCCTCGGGATCGATGATGAACAAACCTCGCAAGGCGATGCCAGCGTCCTCATCGAGAACCTGGTAGTCGCGGGCGATGGTTTTGTTCAGGTCGGCGACCAGGGGGTAGGCGATATCACCAAGACCACCGTTCTTGCGGTCGGTCTGCACCCAGGCCAGATGGCTGAACTGACTATCAACGGAAACCCCAAGCACCTCGGTGTTGCGACTGGAGAAATCGGCGTAGCGGTCACTGAAGGCCGTGATTTCCGTCGGACAGACGAAGGTGAAATCAAGGGGATAGAAGAACAGCACCACGTACTTGCCGCGGTACTGAGCAAGGGAGATCTCCTTGAATTCCTGGTCGACCACCGCGGTGGCGGTGAAATCAGGGGCGGCGAGACCAACAATCCTCGTCATGGCAATGGTTGGAGCAAAAGGAAGGTTTCTGGACGCGAGAGGGTGAACCAGGTCGCTACGGACAAGGGAGTCACGTAGGACGGAGTCGGTTCGACTTCCAGTTGCGTCTGCGCCAAACCTATCACGTATTCAAGGGATTGGGGGCCGCTTCTGGCTCTGATCGCAAGCGCCCTTGGCTGCCGGACCTTCCCATCCCTAAGCTGACCGAATCGATTGATTTGATTTGCCCGATGCCCTGGGATCCCACTGTGCTGCGCAAATACAACGCCACCGGTCACTTCCGCCTGCTTAACCAGCTACGCAGCGATCTCAAGGGCAATCCCCTGATCCGTCCCAAGCAAGGCGAAACGGTAGGCGAAGCCAACCGCAGCCGGTCCTTGATTCGCGCCATCGAGGGACGTTCCTCCCCCGCCGAAGCCCGTTGGCGGCGTCAGGCCAGTGCACTTCAGGAGGCCACCAGCCCCACACCAAGGGCCGTGCTGGAAGAGGATCAGGACAAAGGGGCTGGCAACAGTTTCCGGGTAAGACTTAATGCAATTGAGATGCGTTGATGATAAACGTTTAAAGATCAGCCAGCGGCTGATTGGGGTTCACCTCATTAACTGTGGTTACATTACAATTAATTCATCGTCTAATCCATCGTCAGAGATATGCATCGTGGGCCTGGCATCAGGCAAAAGTTTCCTGGGTATGGCGCCATCCCTGCCAGTGGACTTAGCTTCCCGATTCCACCATGCATGGATCCCTTCCTTGGCTTTGACTACCACAACCTTGCTGGAGGCCCTTCAGCACCGTTACGCCACCAAGGCTTTTGATGCTTCTCGCCGCATCGATCCAGAAACCTGGGCAGCGCTTGAAAAAAGCCTGGTGCTGAGTCCTTCCTCCTACGGCCTGCAGCCCTGGAAATTCTTGGTGGTCACCAACCCGGTTTTGCGGGCTGAGCTGCGTCAACATTCCTGGAACCAGTCCCAGATCACCGACGCATCCCATCTGGTGGTGTTCCTGGCCAAACGCCGCATTGAAGAAGCCGACGTTGAGAAGCTGATTTCCGCCACAAGTACCATCCGCGATGTCCCGATCGAATCGCTGGGGTTCTATGGCGAGATGATCCGCAAGGATTTGATCAACGGCCCCCGCAGCCAGCACATCGGCCAGTGGAGCTCCAACCAGGTGTACATCGCCCTGGGCACTTTTCTGACCTCCGCAGCCCTGTTGGGAGTTGATACGACGCCGATCGAGGGTTTCTCACCGGCCGAGTACGACCGGATTCTGGGGCTGGAGGGCAGCGCCTACCGCAGTTCCGTAGTGGCAGTGGCTGGGTATCACAGCGCCGAGGACAAATACGCCAGCTTGGCCAAGGTCCGTTATCCAGATAGTGAGCTAATCGAGCACATCAACTAAAAGTTAGCCGCTGCCCTCACAATTAATTTGTGGGGGTGGCACCCCCAAATTACTGAAGATGGAACAGGGTTGCATCAGAACTTTTATTGATGCATACAAAATGGCTCGGGGGAGACTTGAACTCCCGACCTTGGGGTTATGAATCCCACGCTCTAACCAGCTGAGCTACCGAGCCTTGGCATCTAATGATTGTAGAGGATGGCCCCTCAGTAACCTTGGTTGGCCTCAGGCCCGTGGTGGCAGGAAATTGAGGGGATTCATGGCGCCCATGCCCGGGGCGATGATTTCAAAATGGAGGTGGGGCCCCGTGCTGTTGCCCGTGCTGCCCATCTGGCTGATCACCTCACCCTGGCGTACCTCCTGGCCATGGGCGACCAGCAAGCGGCTGTTGTGGGCGTAGCGGGTCGTGGATCCATTGGCGTGGCTGATCTCGACCAAGTAGCCATAACCCCCATCATGCCAACCGGCAAAGCTGACCCGCCCCTCTTTGGCTGCCACAATCGGCGTGCCGGTGCTATTTGCCAGGTCTATTCCTTTATGCATCCGACCCCAGCGCCAGCCGTATCCCGAGCTGAATACGCCTTGGGTCGGCCAGATGTAGTCGCCAGCCCCGGATCCTGGCAGGGGTGATTGAGGGACCTGGGGGAGGTTCGGCAAATCGGGCCAGCTCAGGGCACCGCTGGCAGTGGGCCTGAGGGATAGCAGCATGTGGGCGCGCATCGGGGCCGAGGGGGCCACCCTTAGCTGGATGCCTGGGGTGAGGCTGGCCATTTCGACACCAGGATTGAGCCGCAGCAGATCACTGACGGTCATGCCGTATCGCTGAGCCACACTAAGGACGGTGTCACCGGAGCGCACCAAGCCCCTGCTGCCCCGGGGGGCTGGTGGCGCGCTGGCGGGCTGAGGATAAAGGGGTTGCCAATTCAGCCCCTCGGCAGTAGCGATCTGGGCCTGGGCCTGGGTCGGTTCGCCGGTCAGGGAGTTGGGTACCGCTGGCGGCGTCTGCAGGGTCTCGGTCGTGGCCTGCGGGGAGCCGCCAGAATCAGGGCCATCACCATCATCATTTGGCGCGGAATCTGGAGCTACCAAGGCACGAACCAGGGCTTGCTGGGTATCGCTTAATACGGAATCTCGGGCAATAGCGGTCAGGAAAGGGGAAACGGTTGCCGACCCAATGAAAAACAGTGTCCAAATTTGAGCGGGCTTCATGCAAAGCAATTCGATGAACAAGACCTGTTGGAGAAGCCATGATCCCCAAGTCCGCCAGACCTTAGCGTGTTGACCTGCGAACGTCAATGCAAACGCTGAATAAGATCTGCTTGACATTGGGGCGGAGATATGCTATGAAATCAAAAAAGGGTGTAGTTAAGTCAGTTGCAAACAGGGTTTCAGTCCTGGTCGATATCAATCTTTTGTTTGCTGTTCTCCCTGTTGGAGCTGTATTTGCCTTAGGGATTCAAACAGCACCACCGCCACTGCCACAGAAAGGTTCAAGCTGCGGACTCCCCCTTGCCCTGGCTGGGCTTTTTGGGCCATCGGGATCGTCAGCGCCCAATCAGCCTGGGCGAGTAGGCGGTCCGGCAGTCCGTCGGTTTCCTGGCCAAACAGCAACCAATCATTGGCGCAGAAGGCAAAATCCGTATATGCCATTGCCGCATGGCTGCTCAGGGCTACCAACCGACCACCCTGCCGCCGGCAGTTTTCCAAAAAGGCTGTTTCATCTCCATGGCGGTGCAGTTGGACCCATGGCCAGTAATCCAGGCCGGCACGGCGCAACTGCCGGTCGTCGATCTGGAAGCCAAGAGGTTCAATCAGATGCAGTTCGCTGCCTGTGGCAGCACAGGTGCGAGCCACGTTGCCGGTGTTGGGTGGAATCTGGGGTTGCCATAGGACCACGCGTGGCATCAGGTGTCAGTGGGGTCAGTGGGGTCAGTGGGGACGGGGAGGCTGTGGGCATGCAAATCAAGGGCCCGTCCTTGCAACACCAGCCAGGCCTGGTCACAGTCGGCTGCCAGGTGCCGCTGCAGATCCGCCAGCCGCTGGCGAAAACGCAACCCCAGGGCAGTGGGGGGCACCACTCCCCAGGCCGTTTCCTCACAGACCAGGATCACGGGGCTGGCTGAAAGGTGGAGCGCCCCTTTGAGATCTGCGCAGCGCTGCCGCCATTCCTGATCACCCGTTTCGAGGAAGGCGGCAACCCAGGTGCCAAGGGAATCCACCAGTGCCAATTGGCCAGGCCGCAGCTGGCCCAGGGCCGGGCCCAGTTCACCCGCCACCTCGCGGCAATGCCAGCTGCTGGGACGGCGCCGGCGGTGCCGCTCCAGCCGTTGTTGCCAGTCAGCATCGTCGGGCCGCTGAGGCCCCGTGGCCAGGTAAACCACCGTCAAGCCACTGCGGTCGGCCAGCAGCTCGGCCCAGCGACTCTTGCCGCTGCCGGCGGGCCCACTGACCATGGTGCGATGGGCGGTGCGAGGGGCCCTGGGCGGGGTGGGCCAGGTCGCAGTCAACTCAACCGCCTCCATTCATATTGCGCAAGGTGGCCACCGAGGAAGGCGAAACGCGATTGAGGTAGCGGAAAATCCAGTATTTGAAGATTGTTGCCAACACCACAGGGAAGGTGGCAATGAACAACATGATGAAATTTTCTCGGGCGGGAAGACCCAGGTGGTGGGCCACACCATTCAAGAGCACTGTCCAGCCTTCGGGACTATGAAACCCTACAAAGACATCCGTAAACAAGATAATGGCAAATGCTTTGGCGCTGTCACTCAAGCCATAGACCAGTTCGTCGATAAAACCCTTGAGGACTTGAATATCCCGCTGACCAAGCAGGCAGACCAGCACAAAACTCATTAGGCCAAACAAGTCTGAAATCACATTCTTAACTGCATGGGTGCTGCCTTTATCAGCCTCTAGTTTGAGTTCCTGGGCCCTTTCACTCAGTTTTTCCTGTATCTCCTCCCTGGTGGGAAGTGCTTTTTTGTTTAGAAGGGCATCAAATTCCAGCTCCGCTTGATATACCCGCAGCTCTTCAACGGCCTTTTCTTCCAGGTGGGGCTTGGCGTAGCCAAGAAAATTCTGGTGCGGCGCGAACCGATCGACCAGTGGCGAAACCACAAAGGTGCGGCTCAGCTGGCTGATCAAAAGCGGCACCAAGATCAGCAGCAGCAGGATGCGCAGGGCCACCAAGGTCGAGTCCCGTCGGCGGCGAAAACCAGCCAGAACGCTGGCCTCGGCCTCCGGATCTAGCTGGCGGCGGACCTGATCAACGGCTCCTAGCAGGCTGCGGGGCAGGAGTTCCGGGGTGCGGCTAAGGCTCGGCAGCACACTGCGCTTTGAGTCATAACGCGTCACAACCGTTTCGATTAAACTCAATTGGCGCAGTTCTTGGCCGGCGAGTTGGCTCCTTATCGGCTCAAGGCGGTGCATCGATTCGAGGCAGACCTGCAATGCTGCTCGAAAACGTCGCAATACCTGGGCCTGAATCCCCTTGGGCAGGCGAAGTTCCAACTCGGGCCGAACCGGACGATCGTTGTAATGCTCCAATTCGATGCTTTGGATCATCAGCGCCGCTTCATAGCCCCGCTCTAAGTCGTGGTTAATCCGGGTGGTGCCGTTGTTGGTGTTGGTGTTGGTGGTTGTGCTGTCGCCCTTGCCCTTGCCCTTGGTGAGTGTGCCGATCCAATTGCTGAGACCCATGGTTTTCAGAGAGGACTCAACGGGAGAAGATCCACCAGGTCAGCATGGGCACGATGGTGCCCACGGCCAGCAAGGCGACGATCCAGGTGAAGGCATTGCTCTTGGCAGTTTCCTCCTGGGTCGGAATCGTTCTGGCAGGTGCGGTCACCGTTTCTTCCACCGGCTCGCCCGGATCCTCTCCGCCTGCCAGCACCGTTGCCAGACGCTCCAGTCCATCAAGGATGGCCTGCCGGTAGCGATCGCCGCTACGCAGGGGCAGGGCCATTGTTGTCCGGGCGGTGCTGCGCAATAGATCGGGGGTGAGTTGGCGCTCGACACTAGGGTCGGCAACCAAGGCGGCGGCCCGGGTCTGGGTGTCGAGCAAGAGCAGCAGCCGCGATTGATCAGGGGCGGCGTCATGCCACTTTTGAAGCAATTGCTGGCCCAACTGATCGAGGCTGACCCCATAGTCAAGCCGGTCGATGGTGATCAGTTGGGCCTCGATGTGATCGGCCTCGAGGGCCGCCAGGGCCTTTTCGATATCGCCGTTGGCGGCCCGGCTCAACACCTGGGCCTGATCGAGCACATGGGTTGTCGGTGGCAGTGCCGGCAGGTCGCCCACGGCCAGGGCCATGACCGGCCAGGCAGCTCCAAGCAGGAGCCACGCCGAGACCAGCAGGGAGGTCAGCCAAACCCAGGGTCGGACTTGGTACCGCTGGAGAAAAAGAAGGGCCACGGGGCGGGGCGATGGGGCGCGTTCGAGGAGCAAGGCGATCGCACGAATACCACCATTTTGACCTAGACCGCCAGGGGCCTCCAACGGGGGGGGCCAGGGGGTCGGATCGGCCATTGTTGGCCTTGCTCTACAACGTCCCATGGCTACTCCCCTGGCCTCCCGCCTGATGCTGGCCATCGGCCTGGTTGCCCTGGCCCTGGTCGTTCTGAACCAGGTGACGGCCCCCCGCATCGATCCACCGCTGGAGCGGGCCGCCGTCCTGGCCAGCCTGTTGGCGGTGGTGTTGATGTTGGTCGCAGCGTTGTGGCAGCGAATCCAGCCCCCTGCTGCCCCCCGGGCCGACCTCAAGGGCCGCGAAGGTTTTGAACTGGCCGCCGACCTGCCCGAGCCCCTGCGCCGTGAGCTGGCCTGGGGCAGCCGCATGTTGTTAACCGCCAGCCCCGCCGCCGTGGTGCTGCTCCAGTCAGGCAGCCAGAGCCTGCTACGCCGGGGATTGCTGGCTGACACAGAGTTTTCCCTGGGGCCGATCTGTCAACAAAGCCTGGAGCGACAAAAGGCCATCTCCTTGGTGGATTTAAGCCTTTATCCAGGGCGGGTCGAATTTGAGCCGCTGTTGGCCGATTTGCCGGCCGTTGTGGTGCAGCCGGTAGGCGAGGTGGCGGTGTTGGTTTTGGGGGGCTGGTCGCCGCGCTGCTTCACTCAAGCTGACCTGTTATGGATTGGGGGATGGGCCGAAAAACTCATAGACGCAGGGGTTCCGGCTTGGGCCGCGCAGGCGCAGGCGGCAGCGGCCGCTGCCGGCGAGGCACCGCAAACGAGCTGATCACCCGCCCGCCCGGCGTGGAAACATTGAAATCCCCCTCAGGTCCTAGGCGGCCCGAGAGTTGGCCGGCCCGGATGCGTTGGCGCTGGGCGGTCCGCTGATAGTCCACATCGCCTTCGGCAAAAAGGGTTTCGTCTTGCCAATTCCAGCGACAGAGCCTGGCGCTCAGGGATTCGCCCCTGCGCTGCAGTCGGCAGCCGAGGGGGATGGTGGCTGTGGTCTGGCGGGCCTCGATCACGAGGCTGTTGCCGCCAACCGTCAAATCCTTCCAGTGGCCGCTGAAAACCTGGTCGCTGCTGAGGGTCTGGGCCGCCCCATCCAGTTGCAGATTCTGGCCGTCGAGATCGAACTTTTCGATGGGATCGCGGATCTGCACGGGGGCCTTCAGCTGGTATCGCTGCTGACGGGTATTGCCATTCAGGCCCGCGGCGGTGAGCGTTTGGGGCAAAGCTTGGGGGTTACGGCCGGGCGGCAGGCGTGTGATCCGCAATGGACCCTCGGCTTCCAGGTCTCCCTGCCCCGGTTGCCAGGTGAGCCTTTGGGGAAGGGCCACCACTTCGGGGTTGGTACGCCGTTGGCGGCTGAAGGGGTCACTCGGTTGGCCCCAGCGCTCGATCCGCGGTGCCCCCTCCAGTTCGAGTCGGTCGCGATCGAAGAGAAAGCGAGCCCGTTGGGCCCCGAGGCGGTGCAGGCCGTCTTCGGCCATGGGGGCGCGATCGATGCGCAGGAGCTTTTTGCTGGGCAGCCAACGGGCGCGACGGGCGGTAATCAGCACCGGTTGGGCGCCGTGGCGTTCGACCCGGATGCCGCCCTCCAAAACAATCACCTCACCGTCATTGATCACCGTGCCGCTGGTGGCTTGGAGCCTATAGACAGGTTTTCCGGCGACGTAGATGACGCCCTGGGGGGATCGGGCCTGGGCGACCCGGCGCCTGATGTCGTAACGGGCTTCTGGACTTGTCAATGCCCAGGTGGGTTGGCCGCGCTCATCCTGTTGTTTCAGATTGAGAGAGCGAAACACAAAGGGAGGCGAGGCATCGTCAAAGGTGGTTGGCGGGCGACTACAGCCCAGGGGCACTAGAGCCAGGGGCACCAGCAGCCCGGGCCCAAACCTGCGGCAAGCGGAGCTCACAGGGGGGATTCCAGCTCCAGGCGCTGCATCACCGGCACCGGCTCCGGGAGTGGATCACCAGAGCGCAGCAGGCCCCATTGGCGGAATGGATGCCAGGTGGATCCTGAGCCTGTGGTGGCGCGATCGCCTGTTTCCCTTTCGGCCCCGCTTATCAGGGCCGGTTGGCCCAGCTGGCTGAGCATGCGGGCCGATAGGTCGGGGACCAGGGGGGCCAACAACACCGCCAAGGAGCGGCTCACCTCCAATACCGCGTAGAGGTCGGACCCAACGGCCGCTTCCTGGCCGGGTTGTTTCATCTGTTTCCAGGGGGCCTGGGTGTTGAGGTAGCCGTTGGCGGTTTCGGCTAGCCGTAACAGAGATTCGGCTGCGCCGCGAAACTCCAGCGCCTCCATGGCGGCATCAAATTGATCGACGGCGACGCTGGCGGCGATCGCCAGGGGATGGCTTGACGCCAGGGCGGCCCCGGCGGGTGGCACGCCACCTTCAAACCACTTGCGGGCCATGGAGGTGGTGCGATTGAGCAGGTTGCCGATGGTGTTGGAGAGATCGTTATTGACCAGATCGCTGAAGCGTTGCTGCTGGAAATCGCCGTCTTCGCCGAAGGGAATATCCCGCAGGAGATACCAGCGCACCGCATCAGGGCCACAGCGCTCTAGCAACAATTCAGGATCGAGCACATTGCCTAGGGATTTGCCCATTTTCTGGCCCTCTCGGGTCAAAAAGCCATGGCCGAAGACCCGCTTTGGTAACTCCAGACCCGCCGACAGCAACATCGCCGGCCAGAAGACCGCATGGAAGCGCAGAATATCTTTGCCAATCACGTGCAGATCGGCAGGCCAGCCCCTTGAGACAGCCAGCTCTAAATCGGGTGGGTCATCATTTTGGAGCAGGGCGGAGAGATAACCCAGCAGGGCGTCAAACCACACATAAAACGTATGCCCTTCATGGCCGGGTACGGGGATGCCCCAGGGTACATCGAGCCGTGAGATCGAGAAATCTTTCAGACCTCCAGCCACAAAGTTTTGGACCTCCCGCTGCCGCGATGCCGGTGCAACAAAGCCCGAACTGGCCACCAGTCGTTCGATGGGTTCTTGATAGCGCGAAAGCCGGAAGAACAGATTCATTTCATCGCGCCATTCCAGGGGCCGCTGGTGCACAGGACAGCTTGGATCGGTGGCTGCAGCTGGATCGTCTTTGTACTCCTCACAGGCGACGCAATACCAACCCTGCTGGCGGCCCTCCCTGACATCGCCATTGGCCTCGACCCGCGCAAAAAATTGCTCGACGATGGCCCGGTGGCGGGGCTCGGTGGTACGAATGAAGTGGTTGTTGCTGATCTGCCAGCGCTGCCATAGATCTTGGAACCGTGCCGAGACGGCGTCGCAATGGGCCTGGGGGGTCAGCCCCGCCGCAGCGGCGGTGCGCTGAATTTTCTGCCCATGCTCATCACAGCCCGTAATGAACTCCACCTGCTGGCCCTGCAATCTCTGGAAGCGGGCGATCGCATCACAGGCCAGGGTGGTGTAGGTGCTACCCAGATGGGGGCGATCGTTGACGTAATAGAGGGGCGTGGTGAGGGTGAAGGGCATCAGGGCGTCGCAAGACGTGGAGATCCCGACCGGCCTGACGGGCTTCTGGGCCTACGGGAAGCCCCAGACCCAGAGGTCATCTTACCCAGCGGCTCCGGCAGGCCCCTGGACAGGGGCAACCCTGACGCTCCAGGATCAGGCCAGGTGCCAGTAAACCACCCATGACCGATCCGGTGGAGGTGCTGGTTTGGGGCGGTGGCACTGGCGCCATCGCCGCCGCGCTCCAGGCCGCCCGATCGGGCGCCTCCACCCTGCTGCTCACCCCTGGAAGCTGGGTGGGGGGCATGGTTAGTGCGGTGGGGGTTTGCGCCCCCGATGGCAACGAACTGAGTCCCTGGCAAACCGGTCTCTGGGGGGCCCTGCTGCGTGAGCTGGCCCGCAGCGAACCCCTGGGACTTGATCAGAACTGGGTCAGTTGTTTTGGCTATCGCCCCGCCACGGCCGAGGCGATCTTGCGGCGCTGGCTGCGGGCCGAAGCTCGGCTGCGGTGGTGGCCTGGCTGCCGCCTGCTGGAGGTGCGTCGCGCCGGGGACCGCGTCGTTGCGATCCGGATAGAACGGCCCCAGGGGCCAGGGGGTGGGCAAACAAGCTTCCAGGAAATTGGCGCCCGGGTGTTTATCGATGGCAGTGACCGCGGTGAGTTGATTGCCCTAGCCGAGGCCCCGTTCCGTTTCGGCTGGGAGCCCCGGGAGCAGTGGCAAGAACCCAGTGCCCCTGAGCAAGCCCGGTTGGATAGCGAGGCCTTTTTCAAGGAACAACCCATCCAGTCCCCCACTTGGGTGTGGTTGGGTCAGCTGCGCGACGATGCCCCACCGGCCGCTCCCCGTGACCCTGCAGCGCTTCCCCTAGGCGCAGCGATGGCGCCAGAATCCGCCGTCGCTGGGTCCAGGGGCTCCCTGCCCCAGGGACCATTTGAGGGCTCATGCACGGCCTTTGGCTTAGAGCGCACCCTCAGCTATGGGCGCCTGCCCGGGGGGCTGGTGATGCTGAATTGGCCCCTGCATGGCAATGATTGGCATGGGGGCCTCCAGCGTGCCTTTGCCAGTGGCGGGCCAGCGGCGGCCTTCCCGGCTGATGCGGCAGAAGCGGAGCTGGCGATCCAGATGCGGGCCCACAGTGGGGCCTTTGCCCAGGCCCTGGCGGTTGCCAGCGGCGGCGGCCTGGAAGCGGCGACGGTTTTTCCCAGTGCCTTGGCGGCGGCCGCAGGCGACCTGGAGGGGAACCAGAGCCTGGCCCTGATGCCCTATTGGCGGGAAGGACGGCGATTGGTGGGGTTGGAGGTGGTGGTGGAACAGCAGTTGTTGCCGCTGGGCGCGGGGGCCTGCCGGGCACCCCTGCCTTTGTTGCCCGGGGGACGCTGCAGCGCCATTGCCGTGGGGAATTACGCCAATGACCATCATTACCCAGGTCCCGATTGGCCTCTGGCGCCCAAGAGCTGTCGCTGGGGTGGTCGCTGGAGCGGTACCCCCTTCACGATTCCCTACGGGGCCCTGGTCAGCGCCGGCGTCAGCAATCTGTTGGCGGCAGATAAGGCCATCAGCGTCAGCCATATGGCGAATGGCGCCACCCGGTTGCAACCCCTGGTCCTCAATGTCGGCCAGGCGGCGGGGCTGGCGGCGGCATTGGCGGTGCGCAACGGGCAACCGCCAGCCGCCGTCCCTGTTGCCGCAATTCAGATAGGCCTGATTGAGGACCCCCAGGCTCCGGCCGGTCCCTTTCCCCTTTGGGACACCCCCTGGCATCATCCCGAGTGGGCCCAGCGCCAACGGCAGGCCCTGGGGGATCCCGCCGCCCTTAGCCCGGAGGGGTGGCTAAGGGGCAGTGGCGGCGTCGGACCCGCCAGCGTGGCCCCCAGCGAACCAGGAGAGCGCCTTTGGCAAGGGGAATTGCGGCCCGATGGTCAGGGGGGCTTCAGCCTGGTGATAGCGGATCAGCTGCCTGCATGCCAGGGCTCCCAGGTTTGGCCGTTGATCACCTTGGAGCCGGCCCTGCATGCCTGGCTGCAGGCCCAGGAGCGGCCCCGTAACGTGGCTCTGATCGGTTGCGCCAACCCCTGGGGACCCTGGCTGCGGGTATCGCGCCTGGCTGGGTCTTGAATCGCAGTGACACCTCCAGGGCGAACCGCCCGGGCAGGTGCGAACCGACCGGGCAGGGCGAAACGGGTCAGGCCACGGCCTGAAGTTTGAGCACATCCCGCAGGGAATCCACCTGCTGGATCCGCAGCAGCAGGGCATCAGCCGGTTGACTGCGGGGTGGGCATTCCGCCGCCAGGGTCATCGCCAGGTCTTCCGCCCAGACCAGGCCCAGGCGTTGGTCCTGGCGCAACCAGCGCAGAAAAAGGCAGGGCCACTGGCCCTGGGGATGCTGCTCAAACCAGACCTGCTGCCAGTGACGCTGGTCTTCGCGGGAGATCTGTTGCACCTGGCGAAGGGGTGTCTCCAGTTCGCTCAGCAGGCTGGCGAGGCTGGCCTCGTCCATGGGGTCGGTGCCATGGCGCAGGGCCTCGAACTGGCGTTGGGTCAGCAGATCGCCATAGCGGCGAATCGGCGAGGTGGCCTGCACGTAGGCGTCCAGGGCCAGGGAGAAATGGGGTCCAGGGGTGACACCAAGCTGGCCGCGGCTGAGGCCCCTTTTGATGGCGCTGTGGCGCACGGGACCCGGGGGCAGGCTTTCCAGTTGCGAATCGGTGGGGAGTTCGCCAGGGATCTGGGTGCGATAGGGCAGGGCGATGCCGAGGCGTTGGCCCCGCTCAGCCATCAGCGCACCCGCCAGGATCATGGCCTCCGCCACCATCTGTCGCGAGGGCGAAGGCTCGCTGATCTCCAGGAGGGCTTCGTCGCCGCGGCAGCGGATGCGGCCCTCGGGATCTTCCAGATTGAGGGCGCCCCTTTGTTCGCGCCAGTGGCGCCGGCGTTCCAACAGGGTCTTCATGCAGAGCAGGTCCCGCTCCTGGGGCGGCGCCAGATCGATGAGTTCATCGGCATCCCCGTAGGAAAGCCGCAAGGCCGTTTTTACCCAGCTGCGCTCGAGGCCTTCGGCGACCACGGCCCCGGTTTGATCCAAATCAACCCAGAGACTCCAGGCGGCACTGCGTTGAGTTTCGGGCCCCTGGTCCTTGGGCCCCTGGTCCTCGGGCCCGTGGTCCTTGGGCGCGTGGTCTTTGGGCGCGTGGTCCTGGCGCAGACCCATGGGCCCGTGGGCCAGTTGGGGGGGGAACATCGGCAGGGAGCCCCGTGCCAGATAAAGGCTGGAGGCACGCCGGCGTGCCTCCAGGTCAAGGGGGCTGCCGGCCTGGACAAGGCGGCCGGGATCGGCGATGTGAACCCAGAGGCGGGGGGGATGGCCTTCGCGCCATTCGATCGCCAAACCATCGTCGATGTCCTGGGTGTCTTCGTCGTCGATCGTGAGCAGACGCTGGTGGGTCAGGTCCAGCCGGCCGACGTCGCTGGGCATGGGACCGGCGGCGGCGGCCACCAATCGATCGGCTTCGGCCAACAATTCGGGGCTGAAACCCAGTTGCCAGGTGGTGGCCTCCAGGGCCGGTAGATGGTGGCGGGGCCACTGGCCCAAATCGACCAGCAGGTGGCGGATATCGCCACTTTCGGCGCGGCAGCGGCAGGCCTGAAGCGCCCGCAGCAGGGATTCGGTAAGCGGTTGGGAACACTCGCCGGCTGCCCATTGACGCAGGCGATCCAGATCGGCTTGCTGGGCGGCGGAAAGACTCTCATTGGCCAGGGGTTGGCGCGCCATCAGGCGGCATTGCCAGGCCAGGCGCTGGTTTTCACCCAGCTGACGCAGGTGACGTTCGCGCCGCAACTGGCGCAGGTCCTGGAGGCTGCGGGGCTCAATGCGCCCATGGCGCAGGCGAAAAAGGGTCTGGTCGCCTTCAAGCCAAAGCCAGGTTGCGGCCCGCTGGGTCGCGTTGGCGGCATCGCCAAACAGATCGACGAAGTCTCCCAAGTCCAGACCCGGGGGTGGTTTGGCGCCATCAGCAGTATCGGGTTTGCCGCTGGCCGCGGTGTCGGGCTGGGTCATCAACAACCAGGCCGTGGCCAAATCCCGGCTGGGGGGCAAGGCTGCCGCGAGGGCTTCGGCACTGAGATGCCAAGGGGATTGGTCCAGTCGCAGGGAGCCCGGATCGCGACCCGCCAACTGCTGGATGGGATAGACCTCCCTCAGGGGAAGGTGGTTGTTGCGGGCCTGAAAACCGATTTTCAGCTCCAGGCGGCCACCCCTGACCCCCTGGACGATCGCCAGTTGGGGAGTGTCTCCAACGACCCCCACCAGGTCCCCGACCTGGGGAGATGGTCCACGGGAGTCGCTGGCGGAAGGGGGCAACTCAGCCTTCTGGATTTACAAACGGAAGCAGGGCGACGATCCGGGCCCGTTTAACGGCGTTGGTGAGATCGCGTTGCTGCTTGGCGGTGAGACCGGTGAGCCGACGGGGCAGGATTTTGCCTCGCTCAGTGATGAACTTCTTGAGAAGATCGACATCCTTGTAGTCGATCGGATCCCCAGGCTTGATTGGGGAGAGGCGTTTCTTGAAAAAGGAGCTGGACATTTGGAACGGATCAGGATGTCAGAAGGATTGGAGCACCGCAATCAAAAGAAGATCGAACCAGGGCCGAGGCCTACTTGATCTCCTTATGAACCGTGGAGGAGTTGCAGTGCTTGCAGAACTTCTTGAGCTCAAGCCGTTCGGTTGTGTTGCGTCGGTTCTTCATGGTCGTGTAACGGGACACGCCAGGAGAACGCTTGGCGGGGTTGGACCGGCATTCGGTGCACTCAAGGGTGATTACGAGCCGGACGCCCTTGTTTTTGGCCATGGGGAAGGACGTTGCGCCGCGGTTGCGAAGCTGAATGACAATGGAAAAGATTACCTTGCTGGCGTCCCGCTCTCTAGTGAGTTGCCCAGGGGGGGGGGAGCGCAACCTGCCTAGGATCGATGGCATTGGCCGAACCCAGGGATGAAAGTTTCGCTCCAGTGGCTCCGGGAGTTAGTCGCTAACGATGGAGCCTTGCTGGAGCCTGAACAGTTGGCCGAACGTCTTTCGATCGCCGGCTTCGAAGTTGAGGCGATCGAGGATCAGGCCGCCGCCAGTGCCGGAGTGGTCGTTGGATTCGTCCAAACCTGCGAGCCCCATGGCGATGCAAACAAACTGAGTGTTTGCCAGGTGCAGATCGGCGTCGACCAACCCCTGCAAATTGTCTGTGGTGCCGCCAACGTTCGCAGCGGCATCCACGTCGCCGTCGCCCCGGTCGGCACCCATCTGCCGGCGGTCGGACTCACCATCAAGGCGGCCGAACTGAGGGGAGTTGCCAGTTCTGGCATGATCTGCTCCCTGCAGGAGCTGGGCCTGGCCGAGAGCTCGGAAGGCATCGCCATCCTTGAGGACCTGCTGCCGGCCCCGCCGCCGATAGGATCGCCATTGGCTCCGGCCCTGGGCCTTGATGACCAGGTGCTCGAACTGGCGATCACCGCCAACCGGCCCGACGGCCTGTCGATGCAGGGCATCGCCCGTGAGGTGGCTGCCCTTTGCGGTGGGCAAACAACTCTGCCCCCCCGGGCCCCGGCGGTGGCCGCCAGCGCCCTGGCCGTTAGCGGCGCCAATGCCGCCGCCATGGAGGCGGGAGGCCTATTCAGTGTCACCAGCCTCACAGATCTAAAGGTGGCAGCCTCGCCGTCCTGGCTGCAACGGCGGCTGCAGCGGGCCGGCCTGAGGCCGATCAACAACGTGGTGGACATCACCAATCTGGTGATGCTCGAAACCGGCCAGCCGCTCCACGCTTTCGACCGGGAGGCCTTGGCCCGGTTAGCCCCTGGCCCGGCGGATCCGGCCCAGCTGGGATTGCGCCAGGGTCGTGAGGGGGAAAGTCTTGTGACTCTTGATGGGGAGAACCGCCCCCTTGGCCCTGAGGCCCTCCTGGTCACCTACGCCGACCAAGGCATTGCTTTGGCCGGGGTCATGGGGGGTGCGGCTGAGGCGGTGAACGAAGGCACTACCAGTATTTGGTTGGAGGCAGCCGTCTTTGCGTCGGAGGCCGTTCGACGCTCTTCCCGCAGTGTCGGATTGCGCAGCGAGGCCAGCAGTCGTTTTGAAAAGGGTCTGCCCCGCGAAAACACTTTGGCGGCGGCCGATCGGGCGGTGGCTCTGTTGCAGGAGCTGGCGGGAGCCCATGTTGAGGGACGCTGGTGGCACGGTCGCCCCGAGGCCCCTGCTCCCCCGGTGGTTTTGAATCGCGATGCCCTGCACAACCTGCTGGGGCCCGTGCTGGTGGGGGGTGAACCCCAGGATCTCGAGGACAGCCGCATCGAGGCCACCCTCAAAGCCCTGGGGTGCCAGCTGGAGGCCGATGACAACGGTTGGTCCGTGACGGTGCCAGCGCAGCGGGCCCTGGACCTCAAACGCGAGGTGGACCTGATTGAAGAGGTGGCCCGCCTGGTCGGTTACGACCAATTTGACGTCCATCTGCCCGATCCCCTGGTGCCAGGAGGTCTTGATCCGACGCAACAGGCCGAGCGTCGGCTGCGCCGCGCCCTCTGCGCCGCCGGTCTGCAGGAGCTCAGCACCCTTTCGCTGGTGAAGGCGGCCAAGGGCCGCATCTCCCTGGCCAATCCCTTGCTGGCGGATACCGGCCACTTGCGCGACAATCTCCACGAAGAGTTGCTGCAGGCGGCTCGCCGCAACCGTCAGGCTTTTCGCCCGGATTTCTGGGCCTTCGAGATCGGGCGGGTCTATCTGGCTGCCCCAGGTCAGGAGGCGGCTTCAACCGATCCGGCCACGCACGAACCGGCGCCAGTTGATCCGGCCACACCAGTTGATCCGGCCACAATCGAAGAACGGTTGCTGCTGGGAGGCATTGTCTGCGGCGAACGGCGCAGCGAGCTCTGGAGCAGCAGTGGCCAACCGAGGCCGCCGAGTTATTTCGAAGCCCGGGGTCTGCTCCAGGCTGGATTGCAGTGGCTGGGGCTGGCCCTTGAGGATCGACCGGCGCTGGAGCAGGGCGTTGTAGGGGCGCCGCCCGCCGACCTGTTGCACCCTGGACGCAGCGCCCAATTGGTCTTTGAGGGCCGGCAGCTGGGTTGGTTCGGCCAGCTGCATCCTGCCCGGGCCCGGGAACTGGACTTGTCCGATGCAACCTATCTGTTTGAGCTGCCCTTGGCGCCGTTGCTGGCGGCCGCCATCCGCCCCCGCCGCTGGCAGCCGAGTTTCACTCCCTTTGCCACCGTCCCTCCCAGCGAACGGGATTTGGCCTTGGTGGTGTCCCGTTCCCTGACGGCCGCCGAGTTGCTGGCCGCCATCCGCAAGGCGGGTAAACCCCTGTTGGAGCAAGCCGAGCTTCTGGACCGCTACGAAGGGGCCCAGGTGGAAGCGGGATGTTGCAGTCAGGCCTTTCGCTTGCGTTATCGGGCCCCCGACCGCACCTTGACGGATGGGGAGGTCGATGCGGCCCATCAGAAGGTTGTCGCCAGCCTCGAGTCCCGTTTCGGTGCCAAGTTGCGCAGCTAGGGCAGCAGACCCTCCTCCAGGTCGGCCCCTGGTCAACGGCGCCGCAGTGCCGCCAGCACCTCTACATGGCTGGTGTTGGGGAAAAAGTCGATCGGTTGGAGCCAGTCCAGGTGGTACGGCCCATTGGCACCGGCCAGGCAGGCAAGGTCCCGGGCCAGGGTGGCGGCATCACAGCTGAGATAGGCCAGCAGGGCAGGGGGATCGGCCAGGATCGCGGCGATGTCCCTGCGATCAAGACCCTTGCGGGGCGGATCCAGCAGCAGGGCTTGGGCACCCATGAGGCGTTCGGGCAGTCGCTCGCCCACCAGACCCTCCTCAAAAGTGGCCCTGGCGGCCAAGCAATTGGTAATGGCATTGCGCCGGGCCAGGGCGACGGCAGCGGTGTGCTGTTCGATTCCATGGACGTACCAGCCTGCCTGGGCAAGGGGCAGGGAGAAGGTGCCGATGCCGCAGTAAGCATCAACAAGTTGGCCCGTGGCTGGCCCCAAGGCCTCCTGGAGCAGGGGTAGAACCCTTTCGGCTTGTTGCGTATGGACCTGGAAAAAAGTATCGGCGCCAATTTGATAGCTGAGACCACCAAAACGCTCTTCCAACCAGTTGCGGCCTGCGATGTTGCGGGTTTCCGGACCCAGGAGCAAGTTGGTGGGCTGGGGCTGCAGGTTGAGACTCACCCCCACCAGCTCGGGCCATCTGTCCATCCAGTCCTCGGCATAGGCCGCCAGGCCCGGTAGGTCGGCGTCGGCTGAAATCAGGGTCAACAGCACCTCGCCGGTGTTGACACCCAGGCGCAGGGCCAGATGCCGCAGGCCACCTGCGCCATGACGATCGATCGGCCAGTCGCTGGCCTCCAGGTCACTCTTGAGCGGTGCGATCAGACGATCGAGACGGGGATCGAGGACCGGACAATGGTTGAGGTTGACAATGCGATGGGACCCGCGGCGGTAATAGCCCGCCCGCAGGTGGCCAGCAGCGGTCCGCTCCAGCGGAATCACGGCCCGGTTGCGGTAGCCCAGCCCCGCCGGGGCCGCCAGCAGCGGCCGCAACGGTGGCGTCAGCCCCCCCAAGCGGCGCAGGGCAGCGGCGACGCTGGCCTGTTTCCACTGCTGCTGGTGTACGTCAGCGAAAGCCTGCAGGCTGCAACCGCCGCAATGGTCCGCAAGGATGCAGGGGGGCCGCCGCCGCCCCGGCGAGGGACTGAGCAATCGCTCCAAATGTCCCTGCCGCAGTCCCTTGGCCCGAGCGCCGAGGCGCACCAACAAGCTGTCACCAGGCAGACCCCCTGCAACGACGATGACTTCGCCATCCAGGCGACCCAGGCCCTGGCCCTGGCGATCGAGATCGGTGATGGTGAGCGCGACGGGTTCGGGTGGCGCCACCGGCGGGAGTTGCAATTTCTTGACCCTATCGGGTCTTTGGGCCTGCTGGCAGTGCGAAGGGGCGTTACACCTGATGGTGATGGTTGGCTGTTGGCGCTTGCTGCTGGATAAGATTCGTCGGTGCGTGGTTTTGCGATGAGCGTCGTACGCGATCTGATCCTGCAGGCGGATGATCAGCTCCGCTACCCCACGGGTGGCGAGTTGCGCTCGATGGTGGACTACCTCAAAGGGGGGAGCCGTCGCCTGGAAGTGGTGCGAGTCCTGAGCACCAACGAAAAAAAGATTGTGGACGAAGCGGCCAAGCAACTGTTTACGCGCAAGCCCGAATACGTCGCCCCTGGCGGCAATGCCTTCGGACAAAAGCAGCGTGGTCAGTGTCTCCGTGACTTCAGCTGGTATCTGCGCCTTGTCACCTATGGCGTGCTTGCCGGGAGCACCGAGATGATCCAGCAGATTGGCCTGGTGGGTGCCCGCGAGATGTACAACAGCCTCGGCGTGCCGATGCCCGGCATGGTGGAAGCGATGCGCACCCTCAAGGAGGCCTCCATTTCCCTCATGTCCAATGATGACGCCGCCCTGGCCGGCCCGTACTTCGATTACTTGATTCAAGGCATGCAAACCACGACCTGAGCCTGCCGGCATCGTGGTGTTATTGCTGATTTGACTCTTTCAGACCCCTTTCAGACCCCTTTCAGGGGTCTTTTTTTTGATTTGCCTTAAGGGACGGGTCGAGGGGAGGGGGGGAGCGGGTGGGTAGTCAATGTCTCCTTGGTCTTGTTCAAGTCTCGGCTTTAGCCTTGTTATGGGTCTTTTTTGAGAATCTTGAGACTCAGATTCGATTTTTCTCTTTAGGCCTCCTCCTCCTCCTCCTCCTCCTCCTCCTCCTCCTTCTTCTCCTCCTCCTCCTTAGGTCCTTGGCTGGCTCTAGTCCACGTCAAGCCAACCTCCCCATCCGATCCCATCGATACCCAAGCTTCACGTTTCCATCTCAACCCTTTTCCTCCCATAACGTCCCATTCCATCCGGTTCGGGCTGCCAACTTGGCCTCGGCGCCCTGGTTGGATCAATCATCTCGTCTGAGAATTGAGCATAGACTTATATATAGATTCATTTGCGACAATTGTCGGAATCTTGCCGCCAACGGCGATCCATGACCGCCCTGTGACCTGACCCACGAAAGCATTTTTTGGCTGCGTATCTGTGTTTACAGCAGGTACGCGGCTGTAAAAGTTCTTATACCGCAAGACTTTTAGGGATCACAATGTCCAGTTTTGGCCAAGACGCCTGCTGCTGTGCGTTATGACCACAGCCCTCCAGGACTGGGCCAGGGCTTGGCGCTGGTGCCTCCCACCAGGGGAGCGAAACCCAGATGCCAGGTCATATCCCCTGAAGCGATCCCCGCGACCTGTTACGGATTCCAATGGTTGGCCGGCACAATCTCCATAGGGCTGCATTTCTATTTGGGCACAAACGACTTAATCATCATTAAGTGAGCTTGCGACTTGAAATTTGTCAATCCGTGCAACGGGTTTTGTCTCTTTATGCTTATATGAGAATTGGAATAGGACTAAGTAAGGGACTTGAATAAGACAAATAAGACACCTGCTGGCAGGTTTTGGCTCGGCTCGGCTTCTTGCTTGTTGGGCATTGGAGTCGACAGGGGAATGAGTTCGATTCATTTGTTCATTTGTCATTTACCAGCAATCCCGTAAGACCCTGAATTGGGACTCTTGAAAGGTCTCGGTTGGGACGATGAAATGGTCTCAGCTGAGACGCTTGCATCTCATATTTGTCTCAAAAAGAGACTAGTAACAAGTCTAGAATGAGACTATTGAGGCTTAGGCTTGACGCTGCTCGGGCTGGCGATACAGCTCTTTGAGCAGTTGGTATGCCTCGTTGACCCGGCGCATTTCTTCCAGGGAACCGCCGGAATCGGGATGGTGCTGCAGGGCCATGTCCCGATAGGCCTCGCGAATCTGGGCCAAGGTGAGCCGATGACCAGGGCCCGTCGGCAGTTGCAGCAGCTTCAGGGCCCCCTGCAGGGTCATGGTGTGCTCAAGGGTCTGGAAGGAGGTGCCGCGCCGCCGCCGCCGGAAGCGATGCACGAACCGATGGATCAAGGTGGGCATGCGCAGGTGCAGGGTGGCGGCGCTGTAGGGGTCTTCGAGTAGCCCCGCCGTTACCATGACTCGCTCGAAACTCGGGGGACTCGCTCCCCAATCGGGCACCAGCTGGCCCATCAGGGTGCAAGCGGCAGACCAGGTGAAACTGCGACCCTCGCAAACCTCGGCCTGGGGCCAGATGTCCTGGGCGACCCACACCATGGCCGCCTCCAGGACCGCCGCGTTGGCGGGATGGCCATAGAGATCCTGCCATTGCTGCAGGGCCGCCTGTTGGGCCTCCTGCACCACTTGCTCACCACGGGGTAGGGGAGGGAGAACCGAATGGTGGCCGGGAGCGGGTGGATCGGACCTGAGGCTGCGGCGCAGTTCGTCGCTGCGGCGGCGCACGAATCCGGGCAGATCAATGCCGCTTAAACGGGCCTCGCTGTTGGTGGTAGCTGACCCAGGGTTAGGGATCGTCCCCGGTGGGGATCCGGGAGGGGGTGGTTCCGCTTCAAACCCTGGGGCAACCCTGGGAACCAGAGCCCGGGAGGGATGCAAGCTGATTTCGCTGGCGGTTTGTTCCGGCTCGATGCCAGGTCCCACCAGCACCAGGGCCGACTGGTCGTCGAAGGGCTCGGTGGCCTTTGGGCTGACGTCCCCGGTACTGCTAGCTCCGGCGCCCAGGAGGTCGTGCTGGACGGCATCCGCCGCGGCGGTGTCTGCGGCGAAGATGGTTTCAAGCAGCCGTTCGAGGACATCTCCGCGATTGCGCAGGCCCCATTCTTTTTTGAGGTGATCAATCTGGGACAGGCGTTTGAGCGTGAGCTCCAGGGTGAATCGCCGTTTGGCCCCTATTTCAGGCTCGGTCACGGTGACTCAAGAGTCCGCGGCACATGCCCCCCCGGGACTTATCAAGGCGGCCACTGGTGATGGCGCTGGCGAAGATCATCCAGCTAAGAGCAAAGGAATCAAACACCCCGGTTCCCGCTAGCGAAGCGAAGCAACGCTAAGCCGGAGCAGGCGGTTGGGGGATCCTCGGCCAGCGCCCCTGGAATCCCGCTAGAACCGATCTTCCGCAGCGATGCTTCCCTTGTTCCCCTTTGGATTCTGTGCTCCATGCGAGCCAGGCGACACTTCGTGGCGCGGCCACCAGGAGCGCAAACTCCGCCTGCTGACCCATTGGCGCGATGGCCTCGAACGTCAGCTGGCCGGGCTAAACGCCGCCATCAACACGCTCGAAGAACAGATGCGTCGTCCGGCCCCGGGCGCTGGCGGTCCCGGTGGCGCAACGGATTGGGTGGAGACCAGGAGGGACGCTCCTCAGTAGCGCCATCGAGGTGCTGACGCAGGCGTTCCAGTCCCTTGCGCAACTGTCGTTGCACGGTCATCGGGCTAACGCCAAGCTCGCCGGCGAGCCTGCGATAGCTCCAGCCCTCCAGCACAACCCGGCGCACAATCAGTTGCTGCTTGGAATCGAGCACGGCGAGCATCGCCCCCATGGGCATCGGCGCTGAGGTGGTCCCGGGCAACCCGGTTTCATCCTCACTCGGCAGAGCCTCGATCATTTCAGGTTCGAGGCTGGCCGGGCGATTCATGGCCCAATTGCGTTCCAGTAACAGCAACTGTCCAGGGCTGAGTCCAAGTTCTCGCTGCATATTTGCCAGCATGTCGGGACTACTGATACCGGGCCCTTTATGACGCTGCCACTGCAGGACCCGATCCTGAAGTTCTGCCTGACGTCGGGGCAGACGAACTAGGGGTGAGACATCACGCAAGTAATGAAGAATGGCACCGCGGATATGGGGACGAGCGAAAGCCTCAAAGGGTGTCTGCCGTTCTTGGCTATAAAGCTCAGCGGCACGAATTAGGCCGAGCATGCCGGCTTGCTGTAGATCTTCACTGGATTCTCGGCTGAGTCTGGCGTAATGAACAGCCAGGGGTCGCACCAGTTGGTGGTGGGCCTCAACCCGACGATTGCGCTGCTGCAGCTGGGGTGTGGCCAGGGCAAGCGAGCGTCGGGGCTGGGGTGAGTGGGCCCTGATCATGGCGATAAAATGAGAATAAGAAGTTGAAATAAGCGGGTCAACTTGAGTTTGTGAACACCTGATTCCAAACGATGGAGCCTGGATAGATGTGCGTTCCTTCAAGAGCAATCCGCCTTTCCAGCAAGCCCTATTTGTTCGACTCTGCCAACCGTGAAATTACGGAAATACCTTGGCAGCTTCAGCAGGCAGGAGCCGCCACCGCCGCCAACAGGGCCCAGGGACCCTTTTGCTGCAGCCAGTTCAGATCCGAGCGATGGGTGCCCAGCAGATAGCCGGCAAAGCCCAGCCCATTGACGCTGAAGCCCGCACAGTGTTCCCGGAGTCGGCGTACGGTGAGAAACCAGCTGTCATCAAAAATGAGGTTGTAGGGGTGCAGGGGTCGGTCGTCGAGCCCCGGCTGCCCCAGTCCCAGGTCGCGGCAATGGCTTGCATAGAGCTCCGCCAGATCCATACCGCCCAAGGGGTCCTGGCGGGGGCTGATGCGATAGGCCCAAGGCCACGGTGCTTGTTCCTGGCGAAGCTGTTGGCCGATCAATTCGGCCAAGGGACAGCTGGGTTCGTCCCCTTGGCGGGGCAGCAGTTGCAGGTGCCGGTGGGGCTGGCTGGCGCCGGCCAGTGCCGAGCTGTTGAAGAACCAGAGTCCGCCGGTGTCAGCCGCGACCCTCGCCACCGCCTGCCAGTCCTGTCCCTCCAGCCAGCCTTGCTGCGGTTGCCATTCGCCGCTGATCAACAGCAGGTGACAGGACTGGACCGGATACTTGTTGAGCAGCACGACATGGCCGCTGTCAAGTTGGTCGACCTGCAGCAGCGGTTCCCAGGGCAGAAAGGGGTTGGGCCGGGGTCCACACTCCCTCAGATGGCGGGGCGGCAATCCATGCAGGGTGCGCAGCCTAAAGGGAGCCAAGCGGGGATCGATTATTTCCTCGGTGGCCAGGGGCACGAGGGCACCACAACGCAGGGCCTCCAGGGAGACCTGGGAGGCTTGGCGCCAGTAGCGTTCAGCTCGCACCCGCCTGCAACCTGGCCAGGGAAGCCCCTTGGTAGTAGCGCCCTAAAATCTCGTTGAAGCGCAGGCCCTGTTGGGCCAGTTCCTGGGCCCCGGTCTGGCTCATGCTGGCCCCCAGGTGGCCATGGGCCTCGTCGACGATCTGCTGGGTGGCGGCGTACAGACTTTCGACAATGCCGCCCTGATAGCTCAAGATGACTCCGGCGGTTCCGGAGGTGGCTTGCCGGGTGCGGCCACTCACACTGCTGAGGCCTTCGTAGTTCTGCCAGCGCGTTGTGTCTCCCAAGTGCCAGTGCTGATCTGCCGGACGAGCCATGTGGGCCATTGCGTAGGAGCGGGCGGCCACGGCTTGGGCCTTGAGGGCCTCCATGTTCCAAGTGCTGGGCATTTCCCCGCCGACCACCGAACTGATGTAGGACTCAAGCGAGAGATGGTTGACGACCTGGAACCCATCAGCTGCCCTCAGGATCCGGAATTGGCCGCCGTAGGCCCGCCCATCGGCCTGCAAGGCGTCTTCAGTGGTACCGCGCATCCAAACCTCGGCATTGGCAGCCATCAGGCTCTCGATGTCAGGGGCGTCCCCGGCACCCCCTTGGGCTAGCAGCCGGCCGGCTCGGTCGCTGATCTGCCAGGCACCCTCTGCCGAGAGCCTGGGACGGGCTGGGAGCTTGAGCAAGGCCACCCTTATCTCCAGGGCCACTTCAGGGCCTCCCTGGGGTACCTGGAGGGATCTGGACCCCTTAGCGATGCGAGCTGATCGCAGCCGTCCCACCATTTGGGCCGCTGTGGCTTCGCTGCTCCCCACCTGGGGCCCGGACGCTGTGACGCCGGCAGCGGTAATGCCGCCATCTCTGCCGGCAACCGGCGCAGCTGCCGCTAAGGAAGGCGGCAAACTTGGGTCGGCGGCGCTGGCCGCTGAATTGGCACTGTTAAATCCCCTGGCCTGGCTGGTAACGGTGGCCCGGCTTGGTTGGGCGATCAGGGCCTCGAGAACGTCCCGGTCGGCTGGGGTGGGTCCTGATTTGAGCAGGGTCTGGGCCCAGAATCCAGTGCCCACTGCCACGGTGGCAATGGGGGCGGTGAACAACAGGGGATGGGGCCTCAAGCGATAGCTAGCCAGTGCTGCCAGGCGGCTTCGCCATCCTCGCCCATGCTGCCCGAGCCTTCGGGCCAGGGGGGCACAGAGACGTTCAAGGTGCCATCCCACAGCAGATGTCCCGTACCGGTCAGGCGGATCATGCCTGATGAAGCGCTCTCACACACCATGCCCCCAGGACGGTCAGAGCATTGCCAGCCGATCACCCGGGATCGTTGTAGCCGCTTTTGCCAGTAGGGGGCCACCAGGGCATGGGCCGAACCGGTGACCGGATCTTCATTGATGCCCAGGCCCGGTGCAAAGAAGCGCAGCTGATAATCAGTCGCTTCTCCAGCCACCTGGGGAGCCCCAGGGCCGCCCACGGGCTGCATCAGCACCAGCCCGCCACGGTCGTCTCCTTGGAGCTCTTGGGCCAGGCAGGCCATGGCGGCCAGGGGCGCTGCGGCAGCCACCAAGGCGACCCTGTAGCCCAGGGCCGAGGTCCAGTAAGCCTCTGGGGGATGGCCCAGTCGCTGCAGCAGTAACCGGCAAAGCTGTTCCGGCACGGTGCTGGGCTCCAGGTCTCCTGTTGGCAGATCAAGTTGACCCAGTCCAGGCTGCAGCAGACGTACCGGCAAGACGCCGCTGCGCGTCCGGAAGCGCAGGGATTGCTCCGTACGGAGATCCCCCCAGTGGGAAAGGGCCAACAGGGCCCCAAGGGTGGCGTGGCCACAGAGGCGCACTTCAGTGCTGGGGGTGAACCATCGCAGCAGCCAGGTTCGGGCAGCGGGAATCGGCAGCACAAAGGCAGTCTCCGACTGGCGCAAACTGGCGGCGATCGCGCCCATCCATGGGGCCGGGGGCGGAGATTCCAGTCGCACCACGGCGGCCCCATTGCCGCGGCAGGGTCCCGAGCCGAAGGCCTCGATCAGCACCGCCCGCAGCCCCGGGCCTGGACTGGCGTGGATCTGGGCGAAATTGGGTTGAGTCATGGCCGGCGTTCGTCGGCTTCGGGGCGCAGGTCTCGCTCCATTAGGGCCCGAACGGCCACACGGGGATCCACCCGAGCTTCCAGCAGGTCAACCACCTGGCGGCAGATGGGCACCGGCCAACCCCGCTGGTCCGCCAGGGACACCACAGCCCGGGCCGTGGGGGGGGCTTCAACGGTGGCACCGATGGCGGCCAGGGCAACCGCTTCAGTTGCGCCAGCTGCCAGCTGGTTGCCAAAGCGGTAATTGCGGCTCAGGGGGCTATTGGCGGTGGCCAGCAGATCCCCCAGCCCCGCCAGCCCGTAGAGGGTGGCCCCCTGGCCCCCCAGGGCCTTGAGAACGACGCCCATCTCCGCGAGTCCCCTGCAGAGCAGGGAGGCTTTCGCATTGGCGCCCAGGCCGAGCCCATCGCTGATGCCGGCAGCCACAGCCATGACGTTTTTCATGGCGCCCGCCACCTCCGTGCCGATGGGATCCGAATTCGTATAAAGCCGCAAATTTGGGGTCAAGAGTGCGGTCTGCAGGTGCTCGGCCAGGGCGACATCGTGACTGGCAACCACGCTGGCCGCAGGCAGACCCCGATCCAGTTCGCTGGCCAGATTGGGGCCACTGAGCACAGCCATGCTGGTTTTGGGATGGTGGCGTTCCCAGATTTGGCTGGCGCTACAGAGACGCTCCAGGTCTATGCCCTTGCTGCAACTCAACAGCGGCACCCCTGGGGGCCAATGGCCTACCAGGGCCTGGGCCAGCGATTCCACCCCCGCCATCGAAACCGCTGAAACCACCAAGGAGCTGTCCATCAGCAGCGTGGGCTTCAGAGGCCCATCCCGGCGCGACCAGGCCGTCACGTCATGGCCCTGGAGGCTCCAGAGCCGGCCGAGCGTGCTACCCCAAGCCCCTTTGCCCAACAGGGTGATGCGCAGACCCATGCGAACGCCGCACCCTTTGCATCATGAGACAGCATCATGGGCCATTAGCTCCCCCACTGGTGACCTTGCTGTCTGCGCCTGAGGATCCCCCAGCTGCCCCTCAGGCGGAGTGGGCCCGCAGCACTTCCAGGGGAATCAGCAACAAGGTTGCTTGCTCGCAGGCTTCCAGGATTACCGGTGGCGCCATGCCGTCCTCGTAGGCCTCCAGCCAGCGACTGGCGCAGACACACCAGTGATCACCGGGCTTCAGACCCGGGAAGCCATGGGCCGGGGCCGGCGCACTGAGGTCGTTGCCCTGGGCTTTGGTGTAGGCCAGAAAGGCTTCGTTGACAACGCAGCAAACCGTGTGCAGACCCACATCGGCGGGATTGGTGCGACAGCTGCCGTCCCGGAACCAGCCGGTCATGGGTTCACAACCGCAGATTTGCAAGGCCTCGCCAAGGACATTGATCTCTCCAGCGGTTGCGGGAGAGGGGGATGGGGACACGGAAATGGGGCCAAGGGGCGATGTTGAGTCTGATGGATCAAGCCACAAACCGGGTCAAGGAGGTTGACGGAATGGCGGGGGGAGGCGTTAAAGGTCATCTACGGCTGCATACTTCCGCTGAGCGCCGACCCCTCCATGACTTGGGACTTCACCGAGGATGCGGCCTTCCTGGCCCTCTGCGACGCCTACAAGGAAAGTGGTGAGCCTTCCGCCATGGAATTCCTTGCCCATGGCGAAGGCGCCTTCCATTTTCAAGAGCTCACCCAGAACGCTGCCGGCGAAGGCATCGACCTGGGCGACTCGGACGCTCTGGAGGAATTCCAGCAGGACGTCATCGACACCCTGGAGGATCTGTGCACCTGAGGCCCAGCGATGGCCCTCAGCCGTAGAAAAAGGCGATCTCCTTATCCTTGAGGCCCTCCCAGCCCGCATCGCGCAGGCGGGCGTCCAGGGTGGTCTGATCAAAGTGCTTGGCCCCGGTGCGCACGATGCGATTGCGCATCGATTTGGTGACACCGCTGCGGGCGCGGCCGTTTTCGCGCTCCATGACTTCTTGGTAGAGCGCCAGCATGGCTGGCGGCAGGGGTGATCCATCGAGGTCCTGTCCTAAGGCAATGGCGGCGTCAATGCCGCCGGGACCGGCGAGGGCCATGGGATTGGGAGCGGAAGGGCCCTGAAAGCCTGCCATGGCCCAGGGCTTGGCTTCAGGTTTCAGGCACTGAAGTAGCGTGCACGGCTGTGTAGGGCCACGAGGGCCGTGGTGCTCTGCTCCGGTTCCAGTTGGTCACTTTCATCCATCGCCAGACCGATCCGATCAGCCCCCAGCCATTCAAGCTGTTGCCGGGAATCGGCCACGTTGGGACAGGCGGGATAGCCGAAGGAGTAGCGGCTACCTCGGTAGCGCTGGGCCAGGACATCTCTGAGGGCTTTGGGTTCTGAGGCGGCAAAGCCCAGCTCCCGGCGGATGCGGGCATGGATCCATTCGGCAAGTGCTTCAGCCATTTGCACCGCCAGGCCGTGAAAATAGAGATAGTCGCTGTATTGATCCGCCGCGAAGAGGCGCTGGGCGAAGGCTGTCGCCCGCTCTCCCATGGTCACGGCCTGCATGGGCAAAACATCAGTCGGGGTCAAGATGCCAGCGTCGCCGGGGGCCAAGTCGCGGTAGAAATCGGCGATGCAATAACGATTACCCCCCCGCTGGCGCGGCAACAGAAAGCGGCCCAGCTCGGGACCCGCATCAGCGGCCAGGGCTCCCGGGACCATGGCACTGGGGTCGTACACAACCACCCCATTGCCCTGGCGACCACAGGGGAAATAGCCGTACACCAATCGGGGAGTGAGCAAGGCCTCCTGTTGAATGCGCTCGATCCAGTGACTGAGCACCGGTTCGGCCTTTTCAGCCAGCATCGCTTCATAGTCTTGACGGCTCTGGTTCTGGGCCTTGCGCAGTTGCCATTGGCCAGCGAAGAGAGCACTGCGATCGAGGTAAGCAAAAACCTCAGCCAGGGGGATGGCGTCTTCCCGCAGTACCTGGGAGCCCCAGAAGGGGGGAGCAAGGGCTGGCTCCTCGGGCACCACTTCCGAGCGCCCATCGCCTGCATCAGCCATGGTCGGTTCGGCTGCTATGGCAGGGGCTGACCCCTGGGGTTCAGGCTCGGCAGGCGCAGGCTCAGCGGCTTGGGCCCCCTCCTGGCTGTCCTCAAGGGAGAAACCGGCCGGGGCGCCATCAAGAAAGCCCTGTTGGTCATCCCAGCGACCCGCCTGCTTGGCGCCCATTAGGGCATCCATGAAACGAAGATCGGCGAAGGCATCGCGTCCATAGATCACCTGACCGCGATAGACGGACCGGCAATCTCCATGCACAAAGCGCGGCGTGAGTGCCGCACCGCCGAGAATCACGGGCACATTAATACCGACTTGATTGAAGGTTTGAAGATTGTCCTTCATGAAGGCCGTTGATTTGACGAGCAGGCCACTCATGGCAATGCAATCGGCCTGATGTTTTTTCTGGGCTTCAACAATGGCCTCTACGCTCTGCTTGATGCCAAGATTGATGACTTGATAGCCATTATTGGTGAGGATAATATCCACAAGATTTTTGCCAATATCATGCACATCTCCCTTGACAGTGGCGATTAAAAACTTTCCCTTGCTGTTGGATTGCCCTTCTGTTTTTTCCATGTGGGGCTCAAGGAAGGCCACGGCCGATTTCATGGTTTCGGCACTTTGCAATACGAAGGGCAGTTGCATTTGACCTGAACCGAACAATTCGCCGACCACCTTCATACCGTCGAGTAAAAACGTATTGATGATCTGCAGAGGCGGGTGGTTGCTGAGCGCTTCGTTCAAGGAGCTTTCCAGCCCAATGCGCTCGCCATCGATGATGTGTTGTTTGAGGCGTTCCTCCACCGGCAGATCCGCCAGGGAAGGGCCTGAGGCCCTGGCCTCCTTGGCACTGACCCCCTCAAACATGCTGGTAAGGGCCGTGAGCGGGTCATAGGTGCAGATGCTGGCGTCACCAGCGTCAAAACGACGGCGGTCATAAATCAGGTCGCGGCAAACCTGCTGCTGTTCGGCGTTGATTTTGATGAGGGGGAGGATCTTGGCGGGGCTGACAATGGCCGCATCCATTCCGGCTTGACAGCAATCGTGTAAGAAGACTGAATTCAAGACAATTCTGGCCGCCGCAGACAAGCCAAAGCTGACATTGCTCACTCCCAGGAGCACATGCACCCCTGGAAGATATTGGTGAATTTGCCTGATAGCTTCTATCGTTGCTGCCGCGTTGAGGCGATCCTCTTCGATCCCGGTGGAGATGGGCAGTGCCAGGGGGTCGTAGAAGATTTCATGGGCAGGAATGCCATATTCCAGGGCATCGCGATAGGCCCGTTGGGCAATGGCAAATTTACGCTCGGCCGTTCGGGCCATGCCTTCTTCATCAATGGTGCCGACGACAACGGCGGCACCGTAGGCACGGGCCAGTTCAAGCACCTTGAAGAAGCGTTCATCGCCATCTTCGTAGTTGGTTGAATTCAGTATGCATTTACCACCGGCCACCTTGAGGCCCGCTTCCATTTTCTGCCACTCGGTGGAATCGAGCATTAGGGGCAGATTGACGTTGGTGACAAGGCGACTTACGAGTTCATGCATATCTTTCTCGCCATCGCGGCCAACATAATCTACGTTGACATCCAATATATGGGCGTTCTCTTTTACCTGGCTGCGGGCGACAGCGACAAGTCCATCCCAATCTTCCTCATTCAACAGGTCGCGCACCTTCTTCGAGCCGCTGGCGTTAAGGCGCTCACCGATGATCAGAAATGAGTTTTCCTGAAAATAGGGAGTAACGCCGTATATGGAGGATGCCGCAGGTTCATAATCAAGATGAGGTCTTTCCTGGCGATGCTCTGGCTTACGCACCCGGCGGGAGGCGGGGGTCAGGGTACTGGCCAATTCCGAGAGGGCCGCGATGTGGGCCGGCGTGGTTCCGCAGCAGCCCCCAACTACCTGCACGCCTAAATCTTCAACGAAATGAAGCATTTGCATCTTCATTTCTGTCGGCGTCAGCCGGTAGTGGGCAACGCCACCGACATTCTCAGGCAGGCCCGCATTTGGGATACAACTGACCACAAACGGGCTGTGCTGACTGAGATAGCGCACATGCTCCTTCATCTGCTCAGGCCCCGTGGCGCAGTTGAGGCCGAGAACATCGATGGCAAAGGGCTCCAGAATCGCCACGACGGCAGCGATATCCGATCCAACCAACATCGTGCCGGTGGTTTCCATCGTCACCGACACCATTAAGGGGCGGCGTTGGCCCGTGACCTTGAAAGCCTCCTCGATACCGAGCAGTGCCGCCTTGATCTGCAGAACATCCTGACAGGTTTCCACAATCAAAAGATCCACATCTCCGGCGATCAAACCTTCCGCTTGCTCGCGAAAGGAAGTTTTCATCGTGTCGAAGTCGATGTGACCGAGTGTCGGCAACTTGGTGGTGGGCCCGATGGAACCGGCCACGAAGCGGGGCTTCTCGGGAGTGCTGTAAAGATCAGCCATTTCCCGCGCTAGTTCGGCTGCACGTTTGTTGAGGGAAAAAGCCTGATCCTCAAGACCATATTCGGCCAGCACAATCGAAGCGGCCCCAAAGGTATCGGTCTCGATGACATCACAACCGGCCTCTAAAAATTGCCGATGCACAGCTTGAACCGCATCGGGTCGGGTCTGCACCAGGATTTCATTGCAACCCTCCAGCGCCGCACCGCCGAAATCATCGGCGTCCAGATTCATCTGCTGCAAGGAGGTGCCCGTGGCACCGTCGAAGACCAGCACTGGATGGCCCGGGCCATGGAGCCTCTCCAGGAAACCGATGCGACGGGCGGTGAGGGTTGTTGGGGATGAAGCAGCCATCAATCCTGGACACGAATCCTGGTGACCCAGTGGTCATACTCCGGATCACGCCCTTCTGTGATCGCTGTCATCCGATCCCGCAACCGATCCATAATTGGACGTTTGCTTGGCAACAGTGTGGTTTCCAGCTGGCGCACAGGGGTGATGCGGGCAGCCGTACCGGTGAGAAAAACCTCGTCAGCAATGAACAGTTCGGTCTTGTCCACGGCCCGTTCTTGGACCGGAATGTCCATGGACTTAGCAAGCTCGAGGATGCTTGCCCGGGTGATTCCCTCTAGGATGTCTTGATCAACACCGGGGGTGATCAGTACGCCATCACGGACCAAAAAGAGATTCATGCCACTTGCTTCGCTCACCTTACCCCGGCTATTGAGCAGCAGGGCCTCCTCGAAGCCGCTTTTCACAGCTTCCGTCTTGGCGAGGGAGCTGGTGATGTAAGCACCACTGATCTTGCCTCGCAGGGGTAAGGAGCGATCCTCCTGTCGACACCAGCTACTGATCCGACAGGTGACCCCGTCTGGGGAGAGAAAATTACCCATCTCGATTCCGTAGATCAGGAAATCGGTCTCAACATCATGGAGACGGGGCGAAATGCCGAGGCAACTAGTATAGACAAATGGCCGAAGGTAAAATGGTTTCGTCGGTTTATTTGCCTTCAAAAAAGCATCAATCGCCCCGTGAACTGTGTCCTCGCTCAGTTCGGTCAGTAGCAGCTTGGCGCTCTGACTGAGACGGCGGGCATGGCGGTCGGCACGGAACAGCAGCACCTCACCGGGATCGCTTGGATTCGGTAGGCCGCGCATGCCACCGAAAGCGCCGGTGCCGTAGTGGAGGGCGTGGGTGGCTACCGAAATCGTGGCTTGCTCAAAGGGAACACAGGTGCCACCGAACCAGGCATAGGGAAGGAACTGATACATGGCACTGGAAGACGATCGCTCGATCTTCTCATCGCGCACTGCAAGATGGGGCCATGCATCGCCTTGCCGCCGTCCCTGGGGACCTCTTCGCCACTGCGGAACTGGGGGGGTTGATCGAACAGCCCCCAGCTCCCGTGGTCTTTTTGAGCAGTGCCGCCACGGATCTGGCGGCCCTTGATGGCCTGCTGGCCGCCGAACCCGAGTGGCTTGCTGCGGAGATACGGGCCCTGCCTTTGGCGGCCCTGAGCCACCCGGCCGCCATCGACCATTACGTCGGCCGCAGTCTCTCCAGTACTCAGCTCGTGGCAGTGAGGCTGTTAGGCGGTCGGGGTCACTGGAGTTATGGCCTCGAACGCCTGCAACGCTGGGCCGTCAAGCAGGGCCGAGGCCGCCGCCATCTGCTGGTCATGGCGGGCACGGCGGAACAGGAGCAGGAGCTGGCGGCCCTCGGTACCTTGCCTTTGCCCCTGGCCCTGGCTTTGGGCCGCTGTTGGCGTGAGGGGGGACCGGCGAATCTGCGTCTGGTGCTGCGCAGCTGGAACTCCCTGTTGGCCGGTGAGGAGCCGGCGGTGCCCCTGGTCATCCCGAGCAACGACCCGGAGCGCCACGATTGGCAACAGGAGGACGGGCCTCGGGTGGGGGTGCTGCTTTATCGCTCTCTGATGCAGGCGGGCGACCTGGCCTTGATGGGGGCGACTTTGCAGGCCCTGCGCCAGCAAGGGCTGGTACCCAGGGCGCTCTGGGTGAGCAGCCTGCGGGAACCGGCCGTGCAGCAGGCGGTGGCGGATTGGTTCGGCCATGAAGGGGTCGAGGCGGTGCTCTGCGCTACGGGCTTTGCTTCGGTGCGCTTTGAAGAGGCGGGGTTGGGGGCACCCCTGTGGGAGCGGTTGGGGGTGCCGGTGTTGCAGGTGCTCACGAGCACCCGGCCCCGTCAGAGCTGGCAGGACAGCAGCATTGGCCTTGGTCCCCTTGACCTGAGCCTGCAGGTGGCCTTGCCCGAACTGGATGGCCGCATCATCACCCGCGTGGGGGCGTTCAAGGAAACGGCCGGCAGCAGCAGTCGCTTGCTGACTGCGTTGCAACGGCTTTGCCCCGATGAGGAACGGCTGGCCTGGATCGCCCAACTCACCAGCGCCTGGGTGGAGTTGCGCCAGACCCCGGTGGCGCAGCGCCGACTGGCCCTGGTGCTGGCTAACTATCCCAACCGCAATGGGCGCCTGGCCAATGGGGTGGGCCTGGACACCCCAGCCAGTACGGCCCTGATGTTGGGCTGGCTGGCTGAAGCCGGCTACGACCTGGGGGATCCCCTGGCACTCCCCGCCGATGGGGCGGCCCTGATGGACAGGCTGCTGGCCGGCCGCAGCAACGATCCGGAAAGTGACCACAGGCCGGCCCTGGACCATCTCCCCCTGGCGGCCTATGAGTGCTGGTATGGGACCCTGCCCGCGGCGGGACGCCAGCTGCTGGAGACCGTCTGGGGGCCTCCCCAGCACGATCGGGACCTGGAACAGCGGCCCAGCGGCCCCGCTTTCCCAATCCGGGGAATCGCCTGTGGATCGGTGCTGGTGTTGATCCAGCCGGAAAGGGGCTACGACCGCGATCCCAGCCTCTGCTACCACAGCCCCGATCTGCCGCCCACCCACGCCTACCTGGCCCACTACCTATGGATGCGCCAGCGCCACGGCAGCCAGGTGGTGGTGCATGTCGGTAAACACGGCAATCTCGAATGGCTGCCGGGCAAGGCGGTGGGGCTATCCGGGGACTGCTTCCCGGAATGGGCCTTGGGCCCGGTGCCCCATCTCTATCCCTTTATCGTCAACGATCCCGGCGAGGGCAGCCAGGCCAAACGCCGGGCCCAGGCAGTGATCCTCGACCATCTCACCCCGCCGCTTGGCAGGGCCGGCCTGCACGGGGGTCTCCAAGAGCTGGAGGCATTGCTGGATGAGTACTGGCAGGCGACCCAGCTGGGGGGGGAGCGGGCTGGCCAACTGCGCAGTTTGTTGGCCGAGCGGCTCGAAGCGCTGGAGTTGCCCCTCGGGACAGATGACGGTTTGGAAGAGCGGCTGGCAGCGGCGGATGGTTATCTATGCGAACTCAAGGAAGCCCAGATTCGCCTGGGACTCCACATCTATGGCTGCTTACCGGAGCAAGATCTTCTGGCTGAATTGTTGCTTTGTCTGGCGCGGGCTCCCCAGGCCGGCACTCCTGGCCTGACCCAGGCCCTGGCCCAGGATCTGGGGCTGGATATCGACCCCTGGAGCGATCCAGAAGAGCAGCGGCTTACTCCAGCCGACGCTGGCCGCTGGGCCCAGCTGGCCTTGGCCTTCCCCCAGCCATCCGGTGCGCCTGCCGCAGAGTCGCTGCGGTGTGTCGGTGATGGGGTGGCTTGGTTGGAGGCCTGGGCCCTGGATCTGGTGCGCCACGAGTTGGCGCTGCCAAGGCTGACGGCGGCGGATGCAATACCTGCGAAGCGGACCATCCCAGCCCCGGTCCCCTTGGCTCCCGGGGTCTGCAGCCAGCGGGCCCTGCAGCATTTGCGCGACCTACTACTGCCGCGCTTGTTGGCGTGCGCCGAGGCCGAGCGTCATGCCTTTTTGCACGCCCTAGGGGGCGGCCGCATCGCCGCAGGCCCCTCCGGTGCCCCCAGCCGCGGGCGACCCGATGTCCTGCCCACAGGTCGGAACTTTTACAGCGTCGACCTCCGCGGTCTGCCGACGGAAGCCGCCTGGGATCTGGGCCGCCGCAGTGCCGAATTGTTGCTTGAACTGCATCGCCAGGAGGAGGGAGAAGATCTAAGGGTGCTGGTCTTGTCTGTGTGGGGCACGGCCACGATGCGCAATGGCGGCGAAGACATCGCCCAGGCCCTGGCCCTGATGGGAGTGCGACCGGTGTGGGATGGCCCCACCCGCCGTCTTGTGGATCTTGAGTTGATTCCGCTTTCCCTGTTGGGGCGTCCCCGTGTTGATGTGACCCTGCGCATCTCCGGACTGTTTCGGGATGCTTTTCCCCAGCTGGTGCGTTGGGTAAACACCGCCTGCCAGCTGGTGGCAAACCTCAACGAGCAGGAGGCTGACAATCCCCTGGCCGCTGCCGCCAAGCGCGAGGGCCACGCCTCCCGGGTCTTTGGTTCGGCGCCTGGCGCCTATGGCGCGGGCCTGCAGGGGTTAATCGATAGCGGCCACTGGGAGAATCGCGGCGATCTGGGTGAAGTCTTTCTGGCCTGGAGCAGCTGGCGGTACGACAGCGAGGCGGGCAGCGAAGGGGGACTGGCGGTCGCCGGCGATCGCCAGGGGCTGGAGCAGCGACTCGCCAAGGTGCAGGTGGTGCTCCACAACCAGGACAACCGCGAGCACGACCTGCTTGATTCCGATGATTACTATCAGTTTCAGGGGGGGTTGAGCGCCGCCATTGAAAAGCTGCAGGGGCGTGCCCCATCCCTGTGGTTCGGGGACCACTCCCGCCAGAGCCGGCCGCGAGTGCACCGCATCGAGAAGGAGTTCGACAAGGTAATGCGTTCTCGCCTGCTCAATCCCCGCTGGATCGAGGCGATGGCCGCCCATGGCTACAAGGGTGGCTTTGAGATGGCCGCCAGTCTTGACTATCTATTCGCCTACGGCGCCAGCACCGGTCGGGTGCCCCAATGGAGCTATGGGGCCCTCTGCGATAGCTGGCTGGCATCTCAGCAGGTGTTGGACTTTTTGCGCGACTCCAATCCCTGGGCCCTGCGGGATATGGCCGAGCGATTACTGGAAGCCCATCATCGGGAGCTCTGGACAGTTGCCCAGCCAAGCCAACTGGAACACCTGCGCGAACTGGTGCTCCAGAGTGAGGCCTGGATCGAGAAACGCTGATGGGGGCAGGTTTTCAGCTGTTGAGGTCCCGGGCCATCGCCTTGAAGGGATCGATGGCACCGGCCCTGGCGGCAGCGCTACCGGGGGCCGGGGTGGTTTCGGAAGTTTCGCTGGCTTTACGGGGGGCGGCGCCGCCGGGTGTGTTTACAGCCAAGGCGGAACCCTTGAGCTTCTGGGCCAGCTGGGAGCTGGACATCTGCTGGGCAAACGTCTTTTTCACCGGCTTGGGGACGCCAGCCGTGAGGGACACCTCAACGGTTTCCTCCAAAGGAGTACCGGCCAGGCCGGGGGTCATCTTCTGGAGATTGGCCTCCATTGAGGCAACCTCGGCCACCATCTCCTTGTCACCGGGGCTGTCGGCGTTGCCTGGGAAGGTGCGGCGGATGGTGTTAGAGCGCCGCATGAAATTGACATCCCCCAAGCTGCTGGAGGAATCCGCATCGAGGAAAAAAGCGTTGTCCTTTTTGGAGGGGTTGGCTTCGGCTGCGGTGGCTGCCACCTTGGCCGCGTTGTCGGAGCCTTGGCCCAGGTTGCGAAGGCGATCGAACAGACCCATCAGATCAGAGAGGAATGTGTTAGCGAACCCTAGCGGCCCCGGAGCTCCACTCCATGGGTATCCGTACCGCAACTCAGCAAGAGGCCACGTTTATTGAGATCGGCGGCGATCGCTTCACACACAATGGGGGTCGGGCTCCACACACCCTGCATGTCGTAGTCGTACCAAGCCTCCGCCCCATCAAAACCGAGTTCGGCGGCGGCAGCGATCAGCCGCTGGTGGGGCAACCGGTAGCGGGCCGGATGGGCCAGCAGGGCCAGGCCGTCCGCAGCCCTGATGGCCGCCACGACAGCCTCGGCCCTCAGATCAGGCCCCACGGTGGCCCCCCGTTGCAGATAGGGCGCCAGGGGGGCGTGGTCGGCCCCGAAGCCCAGGGCCAGCACGTGGACGAGGCAACCCTCCAGGAGGCAACTGATTTCCACACCGCGCCAAAACACCGGCACCTGTTCGCCTGCAGCGGCCAGGTCCACCAGGGTGGCGACGATTTCCGCGTGGGACTCGATGCTGTGGTGATCGGTGACAGCCAGATGGCGCAGGCCGAGGTGGGCCGCCTGGCGGGCTAGCTCGCCGGGATGGAGGGAGCCGTCGCTGTAAGTGGTGTGGCAATGAAAATTGAACTGACTCGGGCAGCTCTGCGGCGTGACCTGACCCAGCACGGCGGCCAGGGGGTGGCCTAGAGCCTCAGGCCGCAGCACCGCCGGCCTCCTGGCTGGCCAGCCGCTCGGCCCGCAGCCGCCGCCAACGGGCATAAAACTGAATTGAAGCTGCCATGGCTACAGCTAGTGCTACGAGAAACCAAGTGGCAGCTCCGGTGGGGAATTGCTGCTTGAACACCACCAACATCACGGCAATCACCAGCAGCAGGGTGGGCAGTTCGTTGAGGGCCCGTAGTTGGCGGGCACCCCAGAGGCAGGTGCCCCGCTGGAGTTGGCCCATGATTCGATAACAGAAGACGTGATAGGCAACTAACAAGGCGACAACGGCCAGCTTGGCGTGCATCCAGCCTTGATGCAGCCAGGCCGGTTGCACACTCAGGAGTCCGATTGCCATGGTGACCGCCACAACCATTCCGGGTGTGGTGATGATGTTCGCCAGACGCCGTTCCATCAGTCCGTATTGAGTTTCGAAGGCCTCCCTGAGCGGCGCTTCCAGGGTTTCTGCTTCGCGGTGATAAATGAACAGGCGAACCAAATAAAAAAGACCTGCGAACCAGACAACCACTCCGACCACATGCAGGGTCTTGAACCAGAGATAGGCTGAAGGGGGCCAGCTGATGGCCAGCAGGGTGGGAGAGAGAGATGCTATGGAAATCAGGGGGGCAGTCGTCACGACCCAGGAAGAAGGCATTCAAAGGCTAAGTCTCCCCGCCTCTTGCCGCCTTCCCCTGGCGTGCAGAGCTAGTGGCTTTCGCGTAAAACCTCCGTGCAGCTAGTGATGCATTCACCATCGTCGAGGGAGCAGGTGGTGATGCATTCGAAATAGACTTCCAACGGATCAAGGTTGCTACTGGCAACTTCGGTTAAGGAAGAAGGGAAATCGGACTTCTGGCCCTCGTTGGAGGGAGCCGGGATCCAACTGTTCATGGCATCGCCTGGGTGGGATGGCTTTACCGTAGGCTGGTTCATGTGAGAATCCAAACAGAATGAGCAACATTGCTCATGTGTGTGTTTAGAAACACGAAGCTGGCCTGGGATCCCCAGTCATTACTGGAGTCATTAACGGGGACAGAGAGAGCACAGCTAGCCGCGGGGGACCTGCGGATCCCCGTCTGGCACCATCTTGAAGACCGCCCTGGCAAGGACAGGGATTTTCAGTCAGATTCGTGTCATGCCACCGATCGATGACTAAATGACTCGTTCTGCCCTGCCGATGGCGATACGCGGTTTACGCCGTTGGTTTGCCGAAGTTCTGCAGGGTTGGGTCCTGGTCGTCAAACCTGAGGATCCACCCCTCGCCCCCCTGCCAGCCGCCAGCCAGACCCCCCCCTCGGCCTGGACTCCAGGCAGCCAGACGAACCGCTCCAAGGGTGGTTCAGGCGTACTGGTGTCTGATCAGTCCTTCGGAACGGAGCTTTCGGGCAGTGATGCTGCAGGGGCAAGTGCTGGCTTCCCCGCCTTGCGGGAACCTTTGACCATGGAGCAGGCGGTATTGCAAAGGGATATGAGTCTGCTGAAAAGGGAGGCGGCGGATGCCCTGGCGGCGCTTGGAGCGGCCCATGCCATGGTCACCTCCTCGCGACTGGCCCAGATCCAAGGACTTCGCCATCAGGTGCGCGTCGGCCAGCTACCCGATCAAGCCCTGATCGCCCTCGTCACCGATTATCAGGGTTGGCAGAACGATCAGGTGCGTCTTTTTGATGCCTTGGCTATGGTTTTAAGGATGCGGGTTCCGGAAGGATCGACCCTTGAGCAAGTGGATCCGGTTCTGAGGGATCAGGCGAGAGCCCACCTTGAAGCCCTTTCGGTGGAATATCAGCGGGGCCTGTTGATGCAGCAATTTGAAGGACATAATGGTGTCGATGATAATGATGAATCCGATGCTAACGATGGCCTTGAAGGTGATGACCCTCGGAACCCTGATGGCACGGAAGCAGAAGATTGAGGACAAGTTCGAGGGATAGTTGATCTATAATAAATAGATTAAATTTATATTTAAGCTTAATTCATCATAGTTATTACCAGTCTATGGATTAAAGACCGTGATACAAGATTCTTCCACGTGCCCTGTTTCGGTGCTGTAGTCAACCCGGAAGCAGCGCCAGGTGGCAAAGGGTTCAGGCTCTACCTTGAGCAGCGGCCATTCGATACGACGCTTTTTATAGGTAAGACCCACACAGGTGAGGCTCTGGTCATCAGCCATAAGGGACCAAAGCAGATGAATTTCACTTCGTTGATAATCACTGCTTTCATCCTCAACAGGAATGTCGGGCAGAAAGCCAGGCTGGGCAATGATTCTACTTCTTTTTTCCCAACTTAAATAGCGACCATCTTCCGTCGGGTAAAACCAACAGGTTTCGTTACTTGCTTCTTTTAATGGAAACTGATCCAGGCATTCGACGCTTTCAATATCCAGAAATTGGGATGGATAGGTTGCGTTGGGATCAATGGTGCGACCTTCCACTTTGTAAACAGCTAACCATAGTAGCTTGGGTTCAATATATGGGATAAAGGAGTCACATAAAAGCTGATTAGATTTACTTTTGGAAGGGTTAACGCCTTGGTAAAAAGGATTGTGGCCAGTAACGTCTGCTTTGCCTTCAATAATTAAATCGTCAAGATTGCCATGCCAATCTTCTTGGGCTGGAAACAAGCGTAGATAGATGCCACTGCCAAGACTATGGCTTTGGGCTTCGACAAGCTCTTGCCATTGGGCCCCGGGCTGGGGTAAGGCTGATTTTGATACAAGCAGGAAGACGAGACGGCAGGCCATCGGAGTGAACAGGGAGAACTAATTCTTAGACGCAGTTGGGATAATCAAGATTGACCTGCATCCGTAAACATTAACAGACTGTTAAGCGTTTTGCGTCTTTCCGATTTTGCCCCTGAATCATCAGTAAAGCTACACAAGTAATTTAGCTCTCTGTGAGCATCCAGAATTACCTAGGTCGATTCGCCTGTGATGCCCTCTGGCCCCTGTTCCTGTGCTGCCACTCCCAGGGGCCCAAGAGGCCCTTTTGCGCTGCGTCCTGGTTGAAGACCAAACCATGATTGCCCAGTTGCTCGCCGAAAGGCTGGATCGGCTGAAGGGTTTCAAAGTAGTTGCCGTCGCCCATACGGCGGCGGCCGGCATCCAGGCATGTGTCGAGCACCGGCCCGATCTGCTGCTGCTGGACCTGAACCTGCCGGATGGCCCGGGCACGAGGGTGGCAGAAGCCTTGCAATTGCTCAATCCGGAAGCCCGTTTGATTGTGATTTCAGCGTTAGCCCATACTTTCATGTGCCCCGAGCATCTCGCGCCGATGCTGCTTGCCGTCGTTGATAAAAGCAGATCCTGTGACGACCTGATGGAGGAGATCAGCGTGCTGTTGCCAACCACCAATCCCGCCGCTGCCCAGGACGAGGCCATCCTTGCCGAACGCCTCCAAGCGCTGACCCCCCGCCAACGGCAGATCCTGCAAATGATTGGCCAGGGCGCCAGCAGCCGTGATGTGGCCCTCCAACTCGGTGTCAGCCTGGAAACGGTGAACACCCACCGCAGGCAGATCGCCGCCCGGCTGGGAATTCGTGGTGCCGCCCTGGTCCGTTACGCGGTTCTGCATGCCGATCTTCTCTGATCTAATCGGGATGGCCCTCGGCGGACTGTTGCTACTGGCCCTGCTGGTTGCTGCGGTAGTCCTGCTGGAACGGCGGCAGAGTCTCAAGTGGCAGCGCTTCCAACAGGTCCTCCAAAAGACCCAGGCCGACCTTGCGGCCGCCGAATCCACGCTGAGCCAGTTGCGCGGGCGCCTGAACGAGCTGCAACACACCAGCCAACTGGCAATGAGTGTGGCCCATGAAATCAACCAGCCCCTCAGTGCCCTGCGCTTGCTAGCCCAGCAATCCCAAACTCAAGTTGCAACGGTGCCAGCCAGCCAGGAAGCGGCTGAGTCGGGCCTGATGGGCCGCTTTGAACACGAAATCGATCGCCTGGTCTCCATTACCGAAGCCCTGCACTTGTTGTTGCGCAGCCAGGACACCCGCATTGAGAGGGTCAATCTGGTCAGGGTGGTGCAAGCCGTTTTGCTGTACCTAAAGCGACCCCTGAGGCTGGCGGGGGTACGTCTCAGCAGCGACGGCCTAGAGCAGCCCCTGCCCATTGATGGCGATCCCCAGCAATTGCAGGCCGCCCTCACTTTGTTGTTGCGGCGGGCACTGGCTTCTCTGGCCAAAGCCCCCCCCTCAAATCGCCTGCTCACCATCCACCTGGCCGCCACTTCAGGCGCTGCGGAACTGGTGATCAGTGACAGCGGCCCGTGGCAAGAGGGGCCCGAAGCCGTGACATCTGTCTCTGGCAGCGAAGATCTGGGGCTCCATGTGGTGCGGATAACGGTCTCCAACCACGGCGGCCAATTCAGCCTTAGCCGCTCTGCGGAGTTGGGGGGCCGCCAAGTCCGCCTGTTGTTGCCGCGTTAACGCAGGCAGGCCATCGGATGGCGTGGGGACACATTTAGGGCCCTGGCCACGCCCGGGTGGCAGACCGAGCCATCGACCGTATTCAGCCCGGAAAGCAGTTCGGGCCGGTCGATGACGGCCTCGCTGAGTCCCCGGCCAGCCATCACCTGGATGTAGGGCAAGGTGACACTGACCAGGGCTTCGGTGGAGGTGAAGGGCACGGCGCCGGGCATGTTGCCAACGGCATAGTGCTGAACGCCGTGGATGGTCAGCACCGGATTGGTGTGGGTGGTTTCCCTGCTGGTTGCAATGCAGCCGCCTTGGTCGATCGCCACATCGACGATCACGGCACCGGCGCCCATACGCTGCACCAATGCTTCGGAGACCAGGGTGGGGGCGCGGCCGCCAGGCAGCAGCACGGCACCGATGAGCAGATCGGCATCGGGCACCAGCCGCTCGATCAGGGCGTCATTGCTGACCAGGGTCACCAGGCGCCCGCGCCGGTCCGCATCCAACTGCCTGAGCCGCTGCGGCGAGCGATCGAGCAGGAAGACCTGGGCATCCATGGCCGCTGCGATGCGGGCCGCGTGCCAGCCGACGGTGCCCGCCCCGATCACCACCACATTGGCGGGTCGCACCCCGGTACAGCCCCCAATCAGCAGTCCCCGGCCCCCCTGGGGTTTTTCGAGTAATCGGGCGCCCACCTGGGCGGCCAAGCGGCCAGCGATTTCACTCATCGGCGCCAGCAGGGGCAGGCTGCCATCCTCAAGCTGCACCGTTTCGTAGGCCAAGGCAGTGGTTCCAGCATCCAGAAGGGCTCTCCCCACCTCCGGATAGGCCGCCAGATGCAGGTAGGTGAACAGCACCAGATCGGGCCGCAGAAAACCAAATTCCTGGGGCTGGGGTTCCTTGACCTTGACGACTAGGTGGGCCCCCCAGGCTTCCTCGCAGCTCACCAGCCGCGCCCCGGAGGCGGCGAAGTCAGCGTCGCTGATACCTGCCCCCAGGCCGGCCCCCTCCTGCACCCGCACCTCCATGCCGAGGGATACGAGCTCGCGAATGCCGTCTGGGGTGAGGGCAACTCGCTGTTCATCACGCTTGATTTCGGCGGGTACCCCGATACTGGCCATGGGTGCCGCCAGCTGTGCTGCTGCCATGGCGCGTGGAATTGACAAACACTGACACCACTGTGGCCTCAGGGAGGCGAAATCGCCAAGCCGTAGATCAGCACCGCCTGAACCTCAGGGGCCGATGGGGGTAAGACAGCTTGGGCAACAGGGCAGCAATCGGCATGCGACAACGTCTTGGGGATCGGCGGGGCTGGCTGCCTGACCTGGATGGGGTGGGGATGGGTTGTTGGCATCGGCAGTTCGGGCTCAGTTCCTGATGGGCTAGGGCGAGGGTGGCAGCGAAGGGCAGAGCTGCGCTACGAACGAGGCCAACGGGCGCTCGCCCAAGAGGCGCATGGTCATCGCGCTGGGGGTGGGACTTGATGGCGAAAAGCGCAGATCGAAACTGACGCGGCTGGTATCGGTATCGTTAGAGACGCTGCCATGGGCAAGTAACCCACCGTCAAAAAAGAGAGCCTGACCAAGGCGAACAGGAATCGGTTGATAACGTTCCGTCCCGTAGTTATCTTCCACCCAGAGGGTGTTGCCGGCAAAACAGTTTGTGGCTGGCAGCCAGATGTTGATCTGCTCCAGGCGGCCGGTGACATTGGCGTCACGGTGCCAGCGACTCACCGAACCCGAGCCGGCGAGGTGGACTCGCATTTTTGGGCGGGCCGCATAGGAAATACGACCACCAAAGTAACGGACTACTAATTCATGCACAAAGCGTGAATAGATTGTGTAGAACTCCGAGCTCAGCGGCAGTCGTTGCATCATTTGGCGCAGGCGCAGATTATCCGGGTAGCCAGGCGGAGAGCCTGGCCAGCAAATGCTGGTTTGATGGAGCTTTTCCAGGTCGTCAACCCCAAAAACCTGATCGCGAAGGTAGCGAGCAAAGGGATAGCGTTCAGCATCGTAGTTGAGCAACCAGGCCGATTGCATGCCAGCCACCTGGCTCCAGCTCTTGAGCGAATTTTCAGTCATGGCAACAGCTTGACCAGGCTACGATTCGCGATCTGGGCGTAAAGAGAAGCACGCTCCCACTTAGGCCAGACCATCCCCCCCATGGTCCAGGCCCAATGGGCCTGGGCGCCATACAACTGCCGCCAGGCAACAGGTGTGAGGCCAAACTCCGGTTCGGGGCGCAGCAACACCTCGCTCACCGGCACCAGGCCCACGAGCGCTTGGCCATCCACCTGGCCAAAGAGCATGGGGTGCAGGGTGATTGGATCAAGCAACAGCGATAATTGCCCCTGCCGCGCCCAGGCCGGTCCATCTTTCCAGTTGATTTGATTGTGCTGCCACTGGCCAGGCGTAACGATCCCATTGAGGGCAAGACTGTCTGCGGTGAGCCGCAAACTGCGCAACACAGGATGGCCTTTGAGCACAAAGTCGCCGCAAAGGGATTGGGCCACTTGGGCCTCTTTCTGCCAACTGCCATCGAGCCCAAAACGCTGATTGCCGCAAAGCAGGTTGCTGCCCTGCAAGGCAAGGGCACCGGCTAGATGGGTGCCATTGAGGCTCAGGTTCAAGCAGCGACCCTGGTCGCTGGTGTCGCAAACCTCCAGCACCAAACGGCCGGCGGCGGAGTGATAGCTGCCCACCGCCATCGCCGGATGCTGGCGGCCAGGCATTATTTCTTTGAAAACAAGGCGGTGGTCGGCCGGTACGGCCTCGCCAGCTGGCCAGATACTGCCCAGCAAGCGCCGCTGGCCGCGGGCATCGACATCCACCCGTAGAAAACCGTGGCTGGGTTGCCTTGAAGTTGCCTGCCAACGCAAGACACCGCGTTTGAAGCGGAAATTGCTGATCAGTTTGTCCTGCAGCAACAGCCGGGCCCGCGGGCCCTCCCCCAGCAACACCAACAACTGGTCGGGTTGGTTGGTCTGGTAGACGCCATTCCAGGGAAAAAGTTCGTCTCGCTGGAGCAGGTCGATGTCGGTGCGCATCCTGCCCCATTCGCAATCGCCATGGCCCGAGGCGGCAGCGAACGCCTGCAGACTGGCGGTATCGCAGCGTCCCTGGCTGAGCAGCTGGGCGAGGCGGCGCAACAACGGGCGTTGCCGGAACAGGGCCTCCAACAACTGGCGATTGGCGGCGCAAACTACCTGGCTGCCCTTGGCCGCCACCTGGAGGGCGCCGGCATCGCGGCTGGCCAACAGGGTGCGCTCGCGGGCCGTGAGATCAGCAAATTCGGCACTGGCCAGGGCGGATTGGGGATCATCCCGGTAACAATCGGCAAGCTGCTGATCAAGGCGCAGGGCTATCAAAAACCGATTGGCGGCGGTTTCCCCTTGCCAGTGGTAACCAGCGGGCACCTGGAACTGGCGAAAGGCAGGAAAAGCCTTTCGCTCCCGCGGGCCGTAGTTGCCGATCTGGCGCAACGGGGTGGCCACGGGCTTTGGCTGCTGGCCAGGCTGCAACATGCCCAGCTGCTGCATCATCGTGGTGCAGGGGGCGGCACAGTCTTTCGGGGCTAGATAAAAAGTGGAAATACCCGTCACCTTGGCTTGGATGTCGGGATCATGCAAAGCACTGAGTGGATAGTGCTCGATCACGGGATCAATCGTGGGGAAGCGGGAAGCGATATAGTTGGTTACCTGGTAGTCGGAGCCGTAGTGCTGCTGTAGATAGGAAACAAAGATGGAGAAATTATCGTTGATATAGCCCTTGCGGCGATAGCCCATCTCACCAATCAAGCCCACCTGCCATAGCACCACGTGCAGCTGGGTCGAGGGCAGCCGTTTGCGGATCAGCATGTCGGTGGCCTCATGCATTTGCATACCTGGATGGGCGGGATCGACCCCCAGATCGGCACATAGACAATCCAATGCCGAAACGCTGGGTCTCATCACGGCATGGTGGCCTTCGCGCCGGGCGATTTGAATGGCACGGTGGGTGGAAAGGACAAAAATACCGGGATGGCCGTAGTAAATCGCCACCACCTTTTTGCCCTGCCGAACCGGGAATAACATCGCCTCGGTCATCTGCATGTAGGTGGTGTAACGCACCTTGCTGTCGTCATAGAGCACATAAAGATCGAGGGCGTCCGGCCGCCGTTGCTTTATCCAGGTGACCGTGGCGGGATCGGCCACGCAGAAGTAGACGGCATCGGCGCCAAGAATCAGCTCTTCATCGCCCAGGGTGAAGCCGAGGATGCCGATGCCCGAGCCGATGATCGTGAGGCTGCCGGGCTGTTGGGGAGGGGTGGCGGCAGGGGATTCCTGAATGGCATCGGCCTGGGCGGCGATCTGAGCGGCGAGCTGCTGCCAGGCACGGGCATGGTGCTCCTGGCTGGGGAAAAGATTGGGGGTGATTGTCATGGTGTTGGCAACAGGTAGGGAAGTTTTCAGGTGTGGGACGTTCGAAAGATCTCTGCGTAAAAGTTGCCCTTCGCCATAACGAACAAATGGCTGCTGGACTTAAAAAATCTAATGAATGCCAAGCCCGCATCAATAGCTAATAATGGTTGCTAACCTGAAGCGAAGCGTTAACTAACCTGAAACAAAGCGGTAACTAAGGGGCACTGTTATCGCTGAGGGTAACCATGCTCCAGTAGGCGCTTAAACAGTCAATCGCCGATCCCCAGCCCGTGCCCTGCAATTGGGTCCAGCCGGAGCTGTCGTAAAACTGGACTGAGCCATCCCCAAGTCCAACCACGACCTGGGGATTGCCACTGACGCTCCAATTCACTTCCATGCAATTCACATCGGTATTCCAGCCCAAACCCTGTAACTGAATCCAGTTACTGCCGTTGTAGTACTCCACCGCGCCATTACTCAGACCTACCACTACCTGGGGAGCGCCACTGGCCGGCCAGTTCACCACCATGCCAGTCACAGAGGAGCCCCAGCCGGTGTCCTGCAGCTGGCTCCAGCCATTGCCGTTGTAATACTCCACCGCGCCGCTGTTCAGACCCACCACCACCTGCGGATCGGCTGATGTCCACTGCACCGCCAGTTGGCCGGCATTGGAACCCCAGCCCGTGCCCTGCAGTTGGTTCCAGGAGCTGCCGTTGTAGTACTGCACCGAACCGTTGCCCAAACCCACGACGATTTCCGGCGTGCCGGCACCGTTCCAATTCACCGCCAGCGAACCTGCGGAGTTCTTCCAGCCTGTGTCTTGCAACTGACTCCAGCCGCTGCCGTTGTAGTACTGCACGGAGCTGTTGCCCAGCCCCACCACCACCTGGGGATTGCCACTGGCCGGCCAATTCACCTCCATGCAATTGACAGAGTTGTCCCAGCCCGTGCCCTGCAGCTGGCTCCAGCCACTGCCGTTGTAATACTCCACCGCGCTACTGCTGAGCCCTACCACAACTTTCGGATTGGCAGATGTCCACTGCACCGCCAACTGCTTGGCGTTTGATTGCCATCCGGTACCGACCAGCTGCATCCAACCGCTGCCGTTGTAGTATTGAACAGAGCTATTTGCCAGACCTACGACGACTTCAGGAATGCCGTCGACGCTCCAATTTACCGCCATCGAAGAGACACCAGAATCCCACCCCGTAGCTTGTAATTGGATCCAGCCACTGCCGTCGTAATACTCCACAGCAGCATCACCGAGTCCCACGACGATCTGAAGCTGCGAATAGGGGGTTGTGATGGCAGAGAGATAGTTAAGCGATGTCTGGCAGCCCACCAATATCGGGGGAGAAACGTTGGTATAGGTGTAGTTGGCCAAAAGATTGTAGGCTTCGTATTGATTACTACTGCTGGCAAAGGCGCTCATTTGACTCACGAGCGTTGACTGGGCCTGTGGCGTCCATTGCCAATTGTCGGCGGCGCTTTGGGCTGCGCTGTTGGGGGTGGAAAGAATGGAGCTGAGCACCATTTGCTGGCTGGTGATGGATGGCTGCGCCTGTTGCACCCAATCAGCAAAAGTGGTCCAGCACTGCTGTGGAGTGTTATTGGGATTAAGCATATAATTCACCAGCAAACCCAAGCCAGTGGACTGCTGGGGTGCCATGGAATTCATATCGTCTACCGCAGCTGATTTCCAGACGCCAAGCAATTCCTGGGCCGAAATCATGCAACACACAATTTCCAAATTCTCCACCAGGGCTGTGAAACCCTTCTCCATGATCCAGCCGCCAAGCTGATTGAGCAGCGTGTTGACCCCGCCCGCGGGCACCTCGACATCCGTGTCGGTATCCGTATCTATATCGGTGTCGGTATCTGTATCGGTATCCGTGACATTGTCGGTATCGGTGACAACGTCTACGTCACTGTCAATGTCAACGTCAATATCAACATCTACATCAATGATGGCAAAGACATCTACGTCAATATCAACATCTACATCAATATCCACATCCGTGTCAACATCGGTGTCCACCACTGTGTCGGTGTCCTCGACAATATCGGTATCTATGTCCGTGTCGACATCGACATCCACATCGACATCCACATTGATCGGATCGATCTCTTCGCCCAGCTCAGCAATCGGATCGGCTGTGGCGGCCTGGCTGGAGAGTTGTTCATTGATGGAAGCCACCAGCTTGCCGAGGTTTGTATAGAGGAAAGCCATGCCATTGGCCACTCCTCCCAGCACAAATGCCGCCATATTGAGCACCATCAGCAACTGAACAGTGCGAAAAGACACGAAGGCCATGTCGTAGGCCGCCACCCACCAGGGAATGGTGGGATTGGCATAGGGCTGGGCGATCAGGCTGGTGCCATTCAACGTGCCGCTGAGACAGAGCACGATCTGATCGGGGCTGCCCTCCCAGGACAAACTGCGCGGGATGCCAGCCAGCCATAATCCTTGGGTATTGCTGCCTCCGCTTGAACTCAACACCCCACCGCTGACGCTTAGGGGTGGCGTGAATGCGGATGCGCTGGAGGTTTTGGCGGGTGCATAGCTGGCGGCGCCATTGGCAATCGTGAGGGTGCCAACGCAGACGGTGGGCAGCACCAGATTGCTGGTGGAGGTGGTATCAGGCTCAAAGCAGAAGTAGGTGCCACTCCAGGGGAAGAGGGTGTTGTTGGCCCAGTAGGCCAGGGCTGCCATCTGCGGTTCCGTGCCGCCGGCCATGCCGTTGGCCGTACAAAAGGCGGCAACATTGGCTTCCAGCTCAGCCGGGCTGGTAGAGGTATAGTAAATTTCGCTAAATTGAAGAGCCAGTGGTGAATAGGGCTGGGCCATGGTCTGCAGGTAAAAGCTCCAGCAGGTCTGGGCGATGGCTAGATCTGCCTGGGTGACTGTGGTGGCCGCTTTTTTGCTGAGGGGGGGCACCCAGACCAGCACAGGAAATTCGTTGTCTTGTTGCGCCAGTACGAGCCGGCTGCTGGAAGTTGATGGTGTAAAAGTACCACTGCCATTGGCGGGAATGACGGCAATCTGGGTGTAGGTCGGCGCATAGTCAGCCGATTCCGTGCTGGGCGGTGAGCTGGGGGGGTTGGCACTGAAGGTGTAGTACACAATCAGCGGGGTAGCCAGCTGGTTGGTCACCGTGAGAAGGTTGCCACTGCTCGATGAACTGGAACTGGTCGAACTTCCTGAAGCTGTCATCACAAGGGGGCTGCAATGGTATTGAGGGGAAAGCCCCACTCCCTTAGAGGTGGGGCTGCAGATTGACCTTTGGCGGCTTATTCGGACTCAGCTACATCACCAAGGACACCCTCCCCATCACCATCACCATCACCATCACCATCACCATCACCATCACCATCACCATCACCATCTTCCTTTTCCTGCTCATTTTTTTCGACAGTCTCTTCTTCTAACACCGTATTTTGTTGTTGAACAACATTGGCTGAAGTTGCATCGCCCAAATTGGTACTCTCGTTTACAATTGCTGCTTGATTGTTATCAATACTAGTCTGAATATTGTTCAGAGTTTCGTCAGCCCCACTTGATTCAGGATCAACCTCATCTAGTTGATTCTGATCGGATTTTATTGTGGAGTTTTCAGCTTGGGTTGCCGGGTCGTTTTCGATTTCTTGCTGACTATGCACTTCACCTAGTTGTTGTGAGAGCTCTTCCTGCTCAATTACATCGTCATTTGCGTTAATGATAGTATCTTCATTCATATCACCTTCCTCAACCTCTTCATCCTCTTCGTTTTCGGCCAACTTGGGCGACGGCTCGTCATTGGCTTGTGCCTCGCTCAGGTCATCGCCTGTCTTCACCTTTTCATCATTGCCGGAGTCTTCCGCTTTCTCCTGAGAATCGTCCCTTAGCTCAGCTTCCTTGTCAGCCATCTCCTCTGAAGATGGATCCTCCCCACTCTCGCATTGGTCTTTGATCCAATCACGGAACTCTCTCATGGTATCTATTCCAAATTTGAGCGCCATGAGAATCTGAAAACCTTTAAACCAGTCGGAATTCATAACCCTATCAAAGTCTTTTCCTTCCTCCGCTGTAAATGTCCTGCTCAAATCGACTGGCGAGCCTATGACATTGGCACCGTTGATCAACCCAACTAACGCTTGAATGGGTGTGCCCGTATCGTCTGAATTACCAGTCATTTGGGCCATGTCCACAAAGGTGCATTGCAGGCAGATGGCGGAGAATCCATCGCTATTGGCGTTAACCAACTGTTCATCCACAAAGTTGAGGCTAACGGCACTACCGCCTGTTGGATTCCAGTTGATTGCGTACCCCGCATTGGCATCGGAAACCGCAGCCAGCGTGGGTCCTGATTGGGTGAATACCACTGTGCCCAAGGATTTATATTGCTCATTAACTTTCACACTTGTGCTGTCAGTGGTACTGCTGCTATCACTGGTATCTGGAGTGACCGAGTAAAAGTGGTATGTATAAGTGGGCTGAAAATTTGCCCAGGCGTAGGCGTAGGCCGAGAGGTAGCTGCAGACCGCGCTATAAATCTGGAAATTTACATTCTGGTAATTGGTTGTCTGTGCAAAGAACGCATCGACATTTGTATCTTCAGCTGTTCCAGCACTGCAATCCGCGTTCAACGCAGCCGTAAACTGCTGGGCCATAGATGATGAAGGATAGGCCATTATATTCTGCTGAAATACATAGGCATTGGCAGCAGAACTTGAGTTGCACGGCGCAAGCGGCAATACCGGAATGGCCGGAAATGCAAACATTCCCTTATCTTCAGAAACGGTAGCAACCGGAAAGTAATTATTGGATTGGGAAACAAGAAGGGTGTAGCTTGTATTAACCAGAGTTTCATCTTCGGGTTCATAGTAGGGCAATAATTCCAGGGTCCCAGTTTCGCCTAGCGGTAGAACATTCGACATTGTATTAATCTCTTTTTGGCTGGTAGTGCCCTCAGAGATGAAGCTGAGCAGAATCAGATTGCTCTGGAGATAACAGACTGTAGTTGCGTTGGTGGTGTTATAGCCACTTATGACCACGATGCCTCCGTCCCAGCCGCTCTGAGCCGCTGTGGAAGGGTTGGTGGGTAGAATCAGATTGTTGTTGACGGAGCAGGTGTTTTGTGGCGTGGTGCTGCCATTCAAGGGCGACACGGCCCACTGGGCACTGCCGCATGCAATCGCTGAGCCCCAACCCGCGCCCTGAAGTTGACTCCAGCTCGAGCCGTCAAAGGACTGAACGGTACCATCGGCCAGGCCAACAATGATCTGGGGATTCTCAAGGCCGAGCCAATTCACCTGCAGGTAGCCCGCGGAGCTGCCCCAGCCGCTGCCCTGCAACTGGCTCCAACTGCTGCCGTTGTAATACTGCACCGAGCCATCACTCAGAGCCACCACCACCTGGGGAGCGCCACTGGCCGGCCAGTTCACCTCCATGCCAGTCACAGAGGAGCCCCAGCCCGTGCCTTGCAGCTGGCTCCAGCCATTGCCGTTGTAATACTCCACCGCGCCGCTGTTCAGACCC
>JBIKMU010000059.1:0-18560 GCA_044359075.1 Cyanobium sp.
CGTCAACAGCGGTGCCATAAAACAGCCCGTTGCCAGCCGGTGTCAGCGCTGCATAGGGGGTGGCTCCGTTAGCGCCATCAAAGCTGGCTTTGAGGGTGATGCCGCCGCCCGAAGGATCAAATTCAAAGATGGATCCAAAACCATTATCGCCACCCCCAGCAGCGGTGCCATAAAATAGTCCGTTGCCAGCCTGTGTCAGCGCTGCAAAGGGGTTTGCTCCGTTAGCGCCATCAAAGCTGGCTTTGAGGGTGATGCCACCGCCCGAAGGATCAAATTCAAAGATGGATCCAAAACCATTATCGCCACCGTCAACAGCGGTGCCATAAAACAGACCATTGCCAGCCTGTGCCAGGGCTGCATAGGGGGCGGCTCCATTGGCGCCGTCAAAGCTAGCTTTAAGGGTGAGCATCGGCGCAGCAAACGTTGACTGCGACGTGATGCTGGTGAAAGCAAGGGTTCCGATACCTACCAAGGCGAGTTGGCTCACAATACCCATATTGGCTTTCAACATTCTTTTGACGTTAAACTAGTTAAAATTATCTACTAGGCAGCCAGCAAGACGGGGAGATTAGGTACAGTAATAGCATTGGCACGTAGCTACCATCAGTTCGCCTGTAAACGCCGCCCTGGCTTGAATCGATCCAGGTATAATCGAGTCTGCTTCACGGCGACAACGATTGCGAGGTTGGAGATGCTGACGCAGCAGCAGCCACGCGAGGATCCTCTCAAAGGGACCCAACGTGCTGCGCTTCGCCTACGAACTGATCCCCGCGCTGTTGCTGGGATTGCTGCTGGGGTACCGCTTCCCTGCCCTGCCGACACGGCTGGCTGCTCCGCTGGTGACCTGGGGCATTCCGATCACCCTGGTGGGGTTGCTGCTGCGATCCGGCCTGGGGGGAGATTTGCTGGTCGCCGGCGCGGCGGCGGGGCTGATCAATGGCAGCGGCCTGCTGCTGCTGCTTGGCCTGGCGCCGCTGCGGCGGGCCCTGGCCAACGGCGGATTGCAGCTTGGCGCCGTGGTGGGCAACACCGGCTATTTCGGCATCCCGGTGGCCCTGGCTGCCCGGTGTCAACTACATAGGCGGTCGCCTACCTAATCGTCTCAAGACAGGACTCTCAAATGCCCAGCGTTGACTATCCATACCACTTTTCCTATCAACTCCTGGCGGAGCTTATCGAAACTGGCAGCAAGGCCATCAAGATCGCAGCCATCCCAACCGCCCTGGTGGGCCATCCTTTTGCCCTGCTGATTCAGATCAAGGCCAACAGCGAAATCAAGAAGCTGCACAGCAAACTGGTATATCTGGCCTTCTGAGCCGAGGCGCAATGGCCAATCCCACCCCACCCGATTCCGGCACCCTCAGCGATTCCACCGCCGCGGGCGAGGCGAACAGCGCCAGCGCCGACCCCCGCCGGGCCGCCCTGATCGCCTCGCTGCAGCAGCGTTATGCGGATGCCGAGGCCAGCGGTGATGCCGAAGCCAAGCAAGCCCTGTTCCGCGAAGCGGTGTACCTCAACCTTCCCCCCCAGCTCTGGCAGAATGAGACATTAGATGCCGGCTAAAGGCCCCACCAGGGCTGGGCTTCAGGCCATGGCTGAGCTTCAGGCCATAGCTGGGCTTCAGACCTGGTCGCCATCGAGCCGGCGTAAGCTATCTGCCACCTGGTGGCGCAGGGTTTGAAAAGCAGGCGTCAGCCGCAGATCGCGGAGGTTGTCCTTGTTGAGCTCCACCGTGAGGCTCTGCACAATCCGACCCGGGCGGGGCGCCAGGATGTGGACCTGCTGGGCCAGCAGCAGCGCCTCGTCGATGTCGTGGGTGATCAGTAAAACCGAGAGGCCGGTGCGGCGCCAGAGACCGTATAGAAACTCCTGCATTGATTCACGGATCTGTAGATCTAGGGCGCCAAAGGGTTCATCCAACAGCAGCAGCCTGGGATTGGCGGCCAGGGCCCGGGCGATCGCCACACGCTGCTGCATGCCGCCGGAGAGTTCGCGCGGCAGGCGCCGGGCCGCTTCGGCCAGGCCAACCACCTCCAAATAAAACCCCGTGCGTTCGCGGATCTCGGAGCGCTCCAGCCCCTGCAGTTCCATGCCAAAGGCGACGTTCTGGGCGGCCGTGAGCCAGGGATAAAGGCTGTACTTCTGAAAAACCATGCCGCGATCCGATCCGGGGCCCCGCACCGGCTGGCCATCGAGGCTGATGCTGCCGCTGCTGGGTTGCTCCAGGCCTGCCACCAGCCGCATCAGGGTTGACTTGCCGGATCCGGAGCTACCCAACAGGGCCAAAAACTGGCCGGTGTGCATGGCCAGGCTGATGCGATCGAGCACCAGCGGGCCATGGTTGCCGCTACCAAAGCGTTTGCAGACCGCATCAAGCACAAGGTTCATGGTGGATTAATTGGCCCAGCGGCAGGCGCGGCGCATCAACAGACGAAAACTGAGATCGATCACCAGGCCGATCAGGCCGATCACAATCAGCCCCAGAAAAATTTGATCGGTACGCAGAAAACGCTGGGCCAAAGTGATCCGCTTTCCCAAGCCACTGTCGGCGGCAACGAGTTCGGCGACGATCACCAGATTCCAGGCGGCCGCCATATTGATGCGGAAGGCATCCAGCACCTGCGGTGCAATAAAGGGGGCGATTACCCGCAGCAGCAAATCATGTTTTTTACCGCCAAGGGTGAGGGCGGTTTCAAGCAGCTCATGCGGCACGAATTTCACCGCATCCATGATCATCAAAGTATTGAAGAAAAGGGTGCCAATGAAGATCAACAGCACCTTGGGCAGCTCCCCCAGACCGAAGTAGATGATCAATAGGGGGATAAAGGCTGGGGCTGGCATATAGCGCAATAGCGCCAGCAGCGGCTCCAACAGCCGGCAAAAGGTGGCGTTGGCGCCCATGGCGATCCCCAGCGGCAGGGCTACCAGGGCGGAGAGGCCAAAGCCGGCCAGAACCCGCAACAAACTGGCGGTGATGTCGGACCAAAGTTGACCATTGGCGGCTAATTCGTGCCCCGCAGCCAGCACCGCCGCGGGGGTGGGCAGAAACAATTTGTCGACCAACTGCAGCCCAGCCAGCAACGTCCAGAGGCCGAAGACCAGGGCGATGCCGGCCACCCCAAGCGACCAGGGATGCAGCATCCAGGGGCGCAATCGCCGCAACATGGCTGGATTAATTGGCGGCATCTACAAACTTGGAATCGAACAGCCCCTCAAGCTTGGGTGCCGTCTTGGCCAGACCAACCGCCTGGAGGAAGCCGCTGATCTGGGCGGCGGCGTAGGGCAGGGAGGTCATCGTGGTCCCAGGCTTGACCACCTGGCGGTTCTGCTCAAGGGTGTAGATCGTGGTGCCGGCGTCGTAGGCCCGATACTCCGCCTCACTGACACCGGCCCGCTTGGCAAGGATCGCTAACGCCGGGCCGGGGTTGGCCTTGATGTCCCGCTGGGTGGCAAACCAAGCATTGACGATTTTTTGAATCTTCTCGGGATTGTTGGCCACGAAATCCCGATTGCAGACCAGGTGGTCACTGATGGCACCAGAAAAGTCCTTGGAGCTGAACAGGGTGGTGCTGCCCGGCCGCTTCAGCGCCTGGGTGGTGAAGGGCGCAAACACCCCCACCGCATCCACCTTGCCGGCCACGAAAGCCGCCGCCGCAGCGCCCGTTTCCAGGGGCACAAAGGTGATGTCCTTCTCGGCCATGCCGGCCTTCTTCATGCCCAGCAGCAGCAGATAGTGGTCAACAGTGCCCTGCTCGGCGGCCACCTTCTTGCCCTTGAGATCGGCAACGCTGCGAATGCCGGGCGCCGCAATGATCTGGTCATTGCCGCTGGAGATGTCGTTGGTGAGCACCACCTGCAGATCGGCGCCAGCGGCGACCGAAGAAATCGTGTCACCCAGGGTCTGGCTGTTGCAATCCAGCTGGCCGGCGTTGAGGGCGTTGATCGAATCGAGGTAGCCGTCAAACCAGGTAAGGCTCACCGGCACTCCGGCAGCACGGAAGTGCCCCCTCTCCTCGCTCACCTTCCAAGGAAACCAACCCGGCCAGGCGCTGTAGCCAATCCGCACCGGCGTCTCGCTGGTCGAGGGGCCTGGTTTGGTGCAGCCGCCCAGGCCGGCGCCAACCACCCCGGCGAGCAGCAAGGAGGTGACCGTGCGCAGACGTAAGAGCCGGGAGGTGAAACGGGTCATGCTGGGGGTAGCAAAAGCTGCTGGGAACAGTTTCTGGGGACAGTTTGTGGGAACAGTTTCTGGAGCGGAAAATCTGTGCGGGCGCTGAACCTGAATGGGTTCACCGGGCCAGGCTGAGCGGCGCTGTCGCAGTGCCGGGGCGGAGGGCTGGCGTTGCCAGCAGGGCCGATCTCTGGGCGGCGACCTGCTGGCGTAGCCAAGCGTGCCAGGCCTCGATGCCGGCGCCGCTGCTGGCCGAAACCCTCAGCACCACGCAGCGGGGATTGACCTGCTTGATGTGATCCTCGATCCGCTCCACCTGCACCGGCAGATAGGGCAGCAGGTCGGTCTTGGTGATCAGCACACAATCGGCCTCCCGGAACATCACCGGATACTTGAGGGGCTTGTCGTCGCCCTCGGTGACGCTGAGCAGGGCCAGCTTGAGATGTTCACCCACCTCGAATTCGGCCGGACAAACCAGGTTGCCGACGTTTTCAACCCAGAGCAAATCGAGGCTGGCGGGATCAAGCCGCTGGCGCAGCAATCGCAGGCCACCGGCCACCATGGCAGCATCAAGGTGGCAGGAGCGACCGGTGGTGATCGGCACCACCGGCACCCCCACCGCTTCCAGGCGCTCGGCGTCGAGCTGGGTGGTCATGTCGCCCTCCAGCACGGCCATGGCGAAGTCGTTGGCCAGCAGGGGCAAGCTGCGCTCTAACAATGAGGTTTTGCCGGCCCCCGGGCTACTCATCACGTTGATGCAGAGCAGTTGCCAGGCATCAAAGTGCTCGCGGTTGTGGGCGGCCTGGTGCTGGTTAGCGGCCAAAAGATTGAGGCCAAGGTTGTCTTCCAGGGGCATGTGCATGGCAATCAGGGGCAGAAAAATTGGGTTTGATGGCGCGTCGAACTCACATGACAGCGGCCGGATCAGGCCGGGAATTGGGCGGCGGATTTGCCTCCACCAGCTCGTAATCAACACTGCGGATGCGCAATTCGCGGCCGCTGACGATCTCCTCCATCGGATGGCTGCAACAGGGGGAGCGGTAGCCCTGCTCCGCCTCGGGGCTGTAGATCGAAGCGCAGGCCAGGCAACGGCCCAGCAGCGGCACCGGCTCGATGGCCAGTTGGGCACCCTCCAGCCAACTGTTGGCGATCGCCACCTTCCAGGTGAAGAGCAATTGGTCGGGCTCCACACAGGTGAAGGCACCCACCTGCAGATTCACCCTGCTCACCTTGGGCTGCTGGGGCCGATGGCCCTCCCTCCAGCTGTGCATCGAGAGCACCAGGGCCCGGGTCATGTCGACTTCATGCATGGCCCTACCTCCAGGCCTTGTCGACCTGGAGGTTGCAGGTCGGCGAGATCCAACTCGGCAACGACCGGCGCGGCAGCTGGCCGCTCACTACAAGGTGGGCCATGGTGTCGCAGATCACCCGAGCGGCCATCAGGGAGGTCATGTCACTGATATCGTAGGGCGGCGACACCTCTACAATCTCCAGGCCGCAGACGGGCACATTGCGCACAATCAATTCGAGCAACTTCAGCGCCTCCCTGGGCAGCAACCCTCCCGGTTCGGGCCAACCGGTACCAGGTACGAAGCCGGCATCAATGCAATCAATGTCGAAGGAGATGTAGACGCAATCGGTGCCATCGGTAGCCCGTTCGATTGCATAGCGGGCCGCGGCCTCCAGGCCCATATCGCAGATATCGGTGACGGTGAGCACGTTGGTGCCCCGTTCGCGGCAGACTTTTACACCCTCCCTGGGCACCTGCCAGCCGCCGATGCCTAATTGCACCAGATTTTCTGCCGGTGCATTGGCCATGTTGGTGGCATGGAACCAAGGGGTGGTATGCATCCGCTCATCCAGATCGGTTTCCTGGGTGTCGACGTGGCGATCGAAATGGATGATGCCCACTTTTTTATCGCCAAGGTGGCGGCAAACGCCGCGCACGGTGGGGAAACCGATCGAATGGTCGCCGCCGAGAATGATCGGAAAGGCGCCGCTGGCAAAAACATGGGCGACTCCCTTGGAAATCTGATCGAAGCTCTTCTCGTTGTTGGCGGGAATGGTGAAGATATCTCCCACATCGCAAAGGCGAATCTGTTCGCGCAGATCGACGCCCATTTCATAGTTGTAGGGCGTGTATAGGGCTGAGATGCGCCTGATTCCCTGGGGCCCGAAGCGGGTGCCCGGCCGGTAGGTGGTGCCGCTGTCGTGGGGCACCCCGAGGATGGCCACATCAAATTCGCCGACACGGTTGACGTCCTCGATGTAAGGGGCCTTCAAAAAAGTATTAATGCCGGCGTAATGGGGCAATTCCCCCCGCGAGAAGGTGGAGATGCGCCGATCGACGATGCTGTCGGCCGCCTCCAGTCCGTAGCGAAGACCCTGGTCCACCTCCTGCTGCCAGCCGGTGAGGGGCAACCTGGCCTCCTTCTCCAGGGCCCTTTTGCCCTCCTCGCCCAACCCAGCCTGGGGAGATGGGGTAGGGGGTGCCTGGCGCAAAAACGGTTCTGAAGGGAGTTCGTCGGCGAACTCCGAGGGGGGAGCCATCGGGAGGAGATGCAGGGGGTGTGGTGCGGCCTCCCGGGCTTTTATCCCTCCGTGTCACCGGACACCGCTGCTGCAGCGCCGGTTGATTCCTCTTGGACCAGCATCCCCAGCGCCGAGGCGCTGGAAACCGGAACCCTAGAAATCATTTCCGCCCCTTCAATCTCGCCCCGGCCGGGATTGGGATTGGTGGCAATGGCTACAGGTCTGCCGGTGGTGTCGAGCAGTATCACGGCTCAATTCGCTCGCGCTGTTGAGCTGGCCTTGACCGCACCCACTCAAAATTGTGTGGTCTTCTGCGGTAAGCGAGTTGGTGAACGCCCGCAATGGCAGGCCGGTGGCACGGCTGCCCGCCTTGCCGGGCCCGGAGCGACCCGGCGTCTGGGGGTGGCCCGCGTCCAGTTCACGGTTCCGGAATCGATCGATGCCGCCAATCCGCTGATCGCCGAGCTGTTTGAGCAAGCCTGATGCGGCTCTTGCTCGACACCCACACCTTTCTCTGTGTCGCTTTGGGAGATCGCCATCAAGCACGCCTTGGCCCGCAGTGGCATGGCGGGCTCGGTCGCCCAGGTGATCCAGTGGGCCCAGGAGTGCGGATTTGAACTTCTGCCGCTTGATCTCCCCCACCTCCTGACAGTTGAGCAGCTGCCTCCTTGTCGCCACTCCCATCACCGCGATCCGTTTGACCGCCTGCTGGTAGCCCAGTCGATCAGCGAATCGCTGCTGCTAGTCAGTGCCGATTCGGCGTTTCACGGCTATGGCTGCCCGTTGCAGGATGCACGCAACTGAAGGCCGGATCGTGCCCGCTGTCGGGTTCGTTGTAGAATATCATTCTGATCCTAACCCCTCTTTCTTCTGCTCGGCAAGAGGATGTGAGAGTGCATTTTTGCCAGCCGAGCAGCTCCCACAACTAAAGGCACTAATTGAAAAGGGCATAGATTATCTAAAAAGTATTTCTGCCTCTTAGTTAGGTCTGCCTTCGCTAAGGCGGTCAAGGCAACACCTCCAGCTGGAGCAACTGGGCCGCCTGATTGAGGCGGCGGTCGTAGCTGGCGAAGACAACTGGCTGTTCGGCGTTTACGTGCAGTTCATGGGCGGCGGCGAGCTGCACACTGTCGTAGCCTCGCAGGGCAAAAGCATCGGCAAGCTGACGGCGGGCCATGCCCGCCATGGGCTCTGCCCAGGTGATGCGGCAGACCGCAATGGCTTCGGCTGCATTGCTGGCTTGATGGATCTGATCAGATCCTGGCTCTGTCAGCAGGAGCTTGATCAACGCACTGGAATCGCAGAAGAGGATCACTAGCTCAATCGCGATCTTCCATGATGATCTCGCTGACAAGCTTGCCTATACCGCGCAGCTTCACGGGTGGTTGAAAGTTTGGTTTCTGGCCATTCCAACTCACGACCCCGGCGTCGATGGCCTTTTGAAGTGGATTGGCTGACCCCTGAACCGGCGACTTGACCGCAGTGATGTGGGCAATCGGCTTGCGGTGGGAGGTGACCTCCACCAACTCCCCAGCCTGCACCCGGCCAAGCCACTCGGAGAGGTGAGTCTTGAGGTCCCGCACCGACACCTGGCTTGCGACTACATCAGACACGGTTGCAACATCAATTGCAACCACATTAGCTCGATTGGCGTGGCTTGGGATACTTATTGATCGCAAACCTGCCGATGCTGCTCCTAACCTCGATCCATCGCAGCGAGGCGAGCCCATGGCGAGCGTGCAGGAGATCCGCCAGCGGCTGCGCGACCAACGCATCGAAAGCTTGCGCAACAGCATCGAGCCCCTGCTGGCTGGACGGACTGGAGCCGAGGTGTAGCTGTTCGGCTCCCTGGCCCGGGGCGACTGGGATGCCCGCTCGGATGTGGACCTGCTGGCGGTGGCGCCGGATCAGAGCGCCGCGGATCAGCTGGCCGATGTCCTGCTGGGAGCAGGCCTGGCCGACGATGTGATCGGCCTCAGCCAGGGCCGCTGGCTGGAGCGGCAGCGGGGCGACGATCCCTGGTGGCGGGGCATCTGCCGCGATGCGATCCGGCTGCAGCCGCTGCAGCGGCCATGACGGATGGTTACGGCTTGTTCGCCATGATTGGAAAAGTCATGTGGCCTGATGCAGAGACTGGGCGACATCTGGGAAAGCCGCCAGGATCGCCCGATCTTCCGTGATCAGAGGTACGCCCAATTGTTGCGCTGTGGCCACGAACTCACAGTCGTAGGAACTGCAGGTGCTGGTGCTCACCAGGTGTAGGACCTTCTCAATGCTGACAATTAACTCGTGGGACGAAAGAATAGTTTCAGCCTCCTGCATCAGCGCCACGGCTTGTTGAAATTGCAAGAGATCTCGCCGCAGATAGCCAGTCAGCACATTGCGAAACTCGCTGCGCCAGAGCGGCGGTGCCGCCCATTGACGATCATGCCGCCGCAGGGTCTCTGCCAACTCTGTTTTGGGACCCTGCAGCAGCAGATAGGCCAGCACATTAGTGTCGACAACAATCAAGGCCGACCCTCGCGCTTGAACGCATCGATATCGTCGGGATCAAAAGTGTGTGGCCCTAGGCTTTCTCGCAGCGTTCTGATTCTTACAAGCTCCTCATCCACGGAGGGAACTTCGGCCCCGAGACCGGCCTCCAGGCAGACAATTGCCTCATTGTTGAGACTGCGCCGATGCCGCTTGGCAGCTGCACTGAGCCGGTCATGGAGGGCATCCGGCAGGTTCTTGAGGGTGAGGGTTTTGGCCATGGCAGACCCAGATCCCGTTGTCGTTCAACCAGTATGGATTCAATTTGGTTGCCTGCGGCTCCAGGAGGTGCTGTCGCCATGACAGGCCAGACAAATTCGACACCAGCCAGCCCCAAACCCCTCGTCACCCAGGCAGCCCTGGAGGCCTTCACCCAACGGCTTGTGGAGCGTTTCGATCCAGAGCAGGTGATCCTCTTTGGTTCGATGGCCCGGGGTGAGGCCCGCTGGGATTCCGATGCCGACCTCCTGGTGGTGATGCCGTTTGAAGGGCGATCGTTGGATACCGTCCAGGCGATGCGCAGCGCTTGCGAGGCGGGGTTTCCGCTGGATCTGCACCTGCGGAGGCCGGAGGAAATCGAGCCTCGCTACCGCTGGGGCGATCCGTTTATGCGCGAAGCCCTGAATCACGGCAAGCTGTTGCATAGCAAGCTTTTGCATCGCAACCTGCTACCTGGCGAGGCCAACCATGGGCACCTGGCCGTCGCCAGCCAGCCTGAGATTCAGGACACCCCGATGCGTAATCCGGTGGTGACCGAATGGATCGAGCGGGCCGAACGCCACTGGCGAATGGCAGAGCAGTTTGCGGATCTGCATGTCTCCTATCAGAGCGGCATGTTCATGGCCCAGCTATGCCTGGAGACCTATCTGCGAGCCGCCCTGATCGCCCAGGGCGTGGACTCACGCAAGTGTCGGGATCTACAGATGTTGAGCGACAGGCTGCGGTATCCGATCCCCGGCTGGACGCCCGATCCCGAAACCCTGAACAGCCTCACCCAGGCGGCGCTTGCCTATCTCGATCCGTGTGCAGGCCACCCCGAACCCAGCCACGATGGCGCCTGGGCCATCGCCCATGCTGGCCCGCTGCGCGATTGCCTGCGGGGTTGGTTCGACGGCTTGGCGGTGGTTGGCTGATGGGCAGCTAGACCAGCACCGCACAACGTCCGTACGTTGTGGGTGGTTGTTTCCTTGACCAGCCCCAAGCCGCAGGCCCCCCGCCCGGCCAAGACCAGCCGCATCGAGCTGCGGGCCACAGAAGACGACCGCGACCTGCTGGATCGGGCCGCCGCTGCCCTCGGCACCGACCGCAGTTCCTTCCTGCTCGCCCAAGGGCGCCTGGCGGCCCAGCGGGTGCTGGCCGACCGTGAACACTTCGTGCTCGATGCCAACGCCCAGCAGGAATGGGAGCGGATCAACAGCCGCCCGGCCCGCAGGCTGCCGGGTCTGGTGCGCCTGCTGGAGCGGCCTTCGCCCTTTGTCACCCCAGCGGCGGATCAGCCCCAGGCATGAGCCACTACCAACCGCCGGAGCTGTTGGCGGCCCGTCACCAGCTCGCTGGCTTCCGTTGCCGATCGCTGGAGCAGAGCACCCGGCTGGTGGAGATGGCCAAGCAGGCCCATGGAACAGGAACCACCCGCGTGTTTGTCGTCACCGAGAGCGAGCAGCCAGCCGTTGTTGCCTACTACGCCTGGTGCATGGCCAGCGTGGGGACTACGGACCTACCCGAGCGGCTGCGCCGTGGCGCCGGCCGCTACCCCCAGCCCGTCGCACTGCTGGCGCGGCTGGGGGTGGACGAACGCCATGAAGGCCAAGGCCTCGGTGGGGCCCTGCTGCTGGATGTGATCACCCGGGTAGCAAGCCTCAGCGAGGCCAGCCTCAGCGACGGCATCGGCTGCCGCGGCTTGCTGGTGCATGCCGAATCCGAACAAGCCCGGGGCTTCTACGAACACTTGATAACTGAGTTCGAGCGTTCACCCACCGATCCGCTGCACCTGTTGCTGCTGCTCAAGGACATCCGAGGCACGCTGGGCTCCATGAACACCTCAGGGCAACTGACTGACACTCCAAAAGTCTGAGGCCATTAACGTTAAGGTCTAAATGCAGCCTCAACCTGGAGGCGGAGGGGGTCACGTCAGGCTGCTGGTGGCCTTCAGCGAGGGCAAACGCTGCGCGGCGGTGAGACCTTGCTGCCGGAGTTCGGCCGGCGGTTGCTGCGGGGCTGAGGGAAATCCAGCGCAGACGCGGTCGCCGTGATCGAGGTAGGGGCTTTCAGACACGGCGGAACCAGCGGGCCAGGCCCCGAGGTGTTGGCGATGGAGGAATGGTGAAGGCGATGGCATATTGCCGTTCGACAGGAGACGATCCCAGAATTAGGTCGCGAATGGCCTCCAGCTTCCCTTGAACCCCACCGCGCGCCAATCGCGCACTCACGATCACACAGCCTGTGATGGGTCCTGTAACGGGCAAGGTGAAGTTCAACACCTGTTCTTGGCCCAGACCATCTTGGCGATCAGGATCTTCTCTGAAATCCCAGCGGACCATGTTGGTCCCCACGCCTGATCCTTGAACACGGCAATGATAAGTTGTATATTTCTTTTGCAAGCCACTCTCCACATTGCCTTGTAAAATCGGCAACTCGATGCCTAGCTTGCCCGTGTTGTCGAAGGTGAACTCCACCGGATTTGAATCTTGAATCACCTTGGGCGCCAGATCAACGATCCTTGCCTCCGGCGGGGTCGTTACGCGCAGACGAAGATGCGCGGACGTGAAACGGGTCTGCTGCGCCGGCTGAAAGGTACAGGCCAGTTGCACCAGGCCCCCGGCGGTCCCGCCCAAATCGATTGGCTCAACAGCGCGGCGCACGACGAGCAGGCGACTCCCTTTCACGTCCTCATCAGCGATCGCAGCCAGCTCGGATGGCCCCATTTCCTCATCCGCGTCTGGATCGGCGATGAGGGGTGCATCGATCAGCAGCTCATCCGTAGGGAAGCTGTCGGTTGACCCAGCACTGTTCGTCATTCAGGACCAGTCTCCATAAAGAACAAATGGAGCCCAATGATAAGGAGTTTCATATCCCGGAGTGTCTCGCACCTTCAGCATGGCCTCCCTTAGAGCCTGGGCTTTGCTGGTCGCGGGGTTGGAGCGCGTGTAGGCGTGATAAAAATGGCGCATGGTTTCTGACGCAGACATCTGATTGACTTTCCACAGAGTGGCTAGCACCGCGTTGGCGCCGGCATAGAGAAAGGCTGGAATCAGGCCGAACGGTTCATCACCCGTTTCTATAGCATTTGCTCCGCTTTCGCAGGCTGCCAGCGTCACCAGTTCCGCACCAAGCGAATGATGGGCGAAGATGTCACTAGCCGACAACCGATCGGAACGGCCGATGTCCAACGTTGTCGCCAGGGCAGGGTTCGTCGCCAGGGCTAGGTAGGAGTCCAAGGGAGCCTGTGGCAAGTGAATGGCATGGCCTTGAAAGTGAACGAGCTCACATCTGCTCAAGGCCTCGGAAACAGCCTGGCGTGTCACCGCGCTGTTCACCAGAGCGGTGGTCCCAAAAAGGCTTTCCAGCTCATGCACCAAGTCCGCCGCCGCTTGACGATCGCCATTGGGATCGCCGAACAGGCCCACGACAGGCGGTTGCTGGCGCTGGCGGCGACGCGATAAACAATGGCGCAGCACGCTTAAGCTCGGGCAATAAACGATCGGATGGCGTTCCAACAGGGGCTTTCCCTTCAGTTCCAGAGCATGGAGGGGAAGTCCATGCAACGGTGCCGTTGGTGAGAAGATCAAAAGCTCTTCAGAAGCCGTGATGTCGGAAAGGGGCGCAATTAGGGGATCCAGCTCACGCAACACTTCTGGGGTGTCACGGAGCGTGGAACGAAAGACATCGGCGGACAAATTACTGCTGATGAATTGGCTGACAGCAGACTGGTGAAGCGACAGCGGGAACAGCTGTGCCGGTTGATTGGCGCGTAAAGCAAGCAGCACCAGCTGACCATTCACCGCGATCCAATCGATGCAAACGATGGGTTGCTCCTTCGACGCCTGTTGGCGAATCAGGCTGGAAAGCTCAGTGGCATCAAGGGCTGTCGCGGAACGCAGCTCAAGGTAGTTCGCCAAGTGGTCGTCCCGTTTCATCGCTTGCCAAAGTTGATCCAGAGAATCTCTGAGGCGGATTTTCTCCTCAGGGGAGACTTTCTGGATGCGATCGACCAGTTCACGCTCTCGCAACAGCAGGGCCAAGGAGGCGGGATGATCCGCCAGTTGTGAGATCAACCGCGTGGGGGGAATCGAGCCGAGACCAAGAACATCCGATAAGCCTCGAGCCTTGGCCTGTTGAGCCCAGTTCCAAGCCTCCGGAGGATTGGGGCGCAGAAGGCCATGAATCTCCAGAGCAAGTTCATAAATGCGCTGGCTCTTTTCAATGAAGGATCGTTTCCCTATCTGGACCTCAAGGACAGAGTCGCCGACGGTAAATTCTCGCCTTGCCGCATCGTAATCTATTTCTCCTTGCTTCAATTGCTCCATGGCTGCATCCAGCAGTTGGCCGTGGATCTCTGTCTTGAGTTGTGCGGTGGCATTGGTGTATAAACGAGCCAGCATATAGCGCGTGTCCGCTGATTGACTGCGCATGGCGTTTGAGGAATAGAATTCAAGGGCTGTGAGCAAATGATTCTCGGACTCGGGGAAGTTGTCTGGAAAACTTTTGTTGGCTCTGTTCAGAAAAATGGCACCCAGAATGAAGTGGCAGTTAGCGTCGCTCATGGCCAATCCAGCTTCTTCATAAATCGCCATAGCATCCCGCCAGGCTTTGATCACGCCCTCCTCGTCTCCTCTGGCTTGGCATACTTGTCCTCGAAGCTGCAGCAAACTCCCCTGTTGTTTGGCGGCAACACGCTTGGGAAGGCCGGCGGCAAGGGTTTGCGCGGTCTGAATCAACCGCTCGGCTTGAAGCAGCAGCTGGTTTGGATCGCTTGGCCAGGTTGCGTAGTGGTAGCGCTCAATGTTCATTTGGATGAGGACTTCGTATTTGTTGATGGCGGCACCGAGGTCTAGTCGTTGCTTGTCTTTTTCGATCCAATGTTGAAGAAGACCCTCTGCTTCCAGCCACTTTTCATCACTGTGGCAAGAGGAGAGATTGCTGGCCACAAGGGTGGCGGTGTCCGAGGCGGAATCAAGATCGCCTTTGGCCTCAAACATGTCAATGGCCTGGGTTCCATGTGCATGGGCCTCGTCATAATTCCGAAGAAAGGAATAGGCTGAGGCAAGCAAGGTCTCATAGGCGGCTTTGCTGAAGATTGGTCGATCGGAGTCGATGGCGACCTGACAAAGTTCAATGGCTTCGCCAAAAGCGCAGTTGCGCATCAGCAGATCAATCTGGGCTGTTTCGTAGCTGTCCTTCGCGATGCCCATGCCAATATCATCCGCTAATTGAATCATCTGTTGTCGATAGTTGGCCGCCTGCTGAGTGTCCCCGCGGTCATGGGCCAACTGGGAAAGCTCCATCAGGGCATTCAGAATTCCTTTTGGATAGTCAATCTGCCGATAGAGACTCAGGCAGTGATCAAGACTCTCAGGCCCTGCCAGCTCCCGTTCAATGGCCACTTTGGCGCGGACGAGTTGAATGTCAATCTGGCCATGCTCGTGCCGCACCTGCGTGTAACACTCCGCGGCTTGTTCCAGCGCCGCCTGAATGGCCTCGGTGGAGGCGCCCATGGCCAGCAGTTTCTCCGCACGGGTCCGCTGGGCTTCGCCGGCGACCGACGGGATCCCGAGCTGAATTGCATTGCCTGCCAGGGCAGCAAGGGCCTCGGCTTTTTGCGCCATGTCGGGCAACTGGTCCGACTGGCTGAATCGCGCGGCCAAGGCTTCATCCAGCCGACCCGCCCGTTCCAAGATCTCCGCGCTGGCGAGCAGTCGATCCCCCACATCGGCGATGGCTTCTGGCGGAACTTCGCGATAAACGGCTGCCGTCAGCAGCAGTCGACAATGCACGCGATCCGCCTCGGCGCGATCCACCGTATCCAAAGGCTGGGCGCGGGCCTCCGCCAGGGCGGCATCGGCGGAGGCCAGGGCAGACTGAATGGCGACGTGCCGCAACATCCGCACGGAGGCCTCTTCCAACGAGAGAATCAGCCGTTCTCCCGCCTTGGCCCGCTGACGATCGGCGTTGTTCAGGGCGATCTCAGCGTCTGCGATCCGACCTTGCAGGAGGTGGGCACGGGTTCTGGCGAAAGCAACGCGGGGCGCTTGCATCAGGGTTGGTGGCAGAGCGGCCAAGGCCTGGATCGCTGGCCCGTAGGCGCCCCGACGCAGCTGCTGACGGCTGGCCTTCAGCGCAGTGGCTTCATCCATCGACGCTGATCCAGGTTGACGCTTATCGTACAATATCTTGCTGGAAAACGAAATCTGAGTTGAGCGCAAAAATCATCCGTGATGGCACACCTGCGCTACCGATGGATCGCTCTTTTTTCTTGAACCTCCGCTGCTGAATCTCTTCCTTTCCTCGATCACTCCCCTCACGATGGCGGGACGCGGCCAGGGCAAGGGGCCCGCCGCCCTCAAGAACACCCCATCGCCGAAATCAACCTTCAACGCCCCGTCGAAGCCGCCCTCCAACGGCGGCGGCAGCTCCACCACCCGCTGATGTTCCGGGCGGGCAGGTCATCGCGAAAGCGGAAGAGATCAAGAAGTTGCACTATGGCGCGGAAGCGGTGGCCTGATCATCGGTGAGGAGTTGACCTCCTCTGGCTATGGTGACGGTGTTGGCGGCGCTGCAGGTGAAAGTGGATTTAGTAACGTGCGAGGGTCTCCGCACTGAACTGCGCGATACGAACGAGCAGGAAGCACAGCTTCTGATCTGAAATGGCACAAGCGAGAGATTGGATGCTGTTTCTGGCCGAGATGAGATGTGTTGTTGCCACCCTTTGGCGTGGTTGCCCTGGGACCCGGCCCAGACGCTGCTGGCTTGGCCCTGCGTAGGAAGGACGCCCCTGGCCGAAGCTGCTGCAAATGGTGCGGCGCCGTACTTATCAACCCGGTTTCACGGCCACCTGCGGAAACAGCTGCAGCAGCTTGCGATCGAAGGTCAGTAGCGGGCAGGCAAGTTGTTGGGCCAGAACCACGAATTCAGCGTCGTAACTGGAGCAGCCATGGCTGTCGGCCAGTTGAAGGGCCTCGGCGCTATCAACATGGACGGTCTGCGAGAGGAACAGACGCTCTGCAACCTCCAGGTTTTTCGCCGATCCACAGAGAAGGCAGTCGCCAAACCTTGTCGGCGGCCCGCCAGTGCTGAACCGAATCAGCGTTTGTCGTAGGCAGAAACAGCTCGATAAGAACATTAGTGTCAGCAACTATAGTCAATGGCTGACCTTCCCGGCTGCTGCTAAACCAGGCGGCTCAGGCGGATGGCTATCTCTATCGATCGCCGCAATTATCGCTGCGCTGGTAAGCGGAGGACCCTTGAATTGACTGCGCAGGCGGGCAAAAAGATCAAGCTCCTCCTGCAACTCCTGCGGGTCACGGGGTTGGTGGGCAGCGTTGGCTGCCCCAGGAAAACGGGCCTGAATCTCCCTGACCCGGACCAGGGCAGTTTCCCAATCAGGGGCCATGGTCGCTGCAGCTAGCGGGGGTGTGGCAGCGGTTAACGTCGCATCTGCCAGCTCCAGGGCGGCAGTGGTCTCGTTGTTGAGGCTGCGCCGATGCCGCTTGGCGTGGGCCTTGAGGCGCGCCACCAGCTCGTCGGGGACGTTGCGCAGGGTGAGCGTGGCCATCGGCCCAGATCTCCGGTTGAAGCGACATCAAACTGAAGGCAGTCTGGCAGCAGTTTGCTGCGGTATCGCCTGCTGCCCCATCTCGTTTGCAAAAGCTAGAAAGCCAGAGAGTCTCCCCACTTCGCCCCCAACCACAAGCGGCATCTCGAAGCGATTCGAGAACGATTGATCGCCGCCATTGCGCGCCAGCCCCTGATCGGTCCAGACCCGCCCAGCGCCGGTGCTGTCGCCAGGCCGTTTGGGCCGGCAGTGCTCCATTTTCCCTGAACCGCCTTAGCCTGAGGTTGCTATTGCCGCAGGGCTCCGATGCTCACCCTGCCCCGCACGCTCACCCTCACGCCTTCCCAGTTCGCTGAGGTGTGTGCGGCCAATCCGGAGGCGGTGCTGGAGCTCGCTGCCGATGGCACCCTCATCGAGATGACACCCACCGGCGGCAGCACAGGTGCGCGCAACCAAACCCTCGGGGCCTTGCTGTGGCTTGCGATTGATCAGAGCCGCCTACCCCTGAAGCTCTTCGACAGCTCCGCCGGCTTCCTGCTTCCCGATGGCTCGGTGCGCAGCCCCGACGCAAGCGTCGTGCGGCTAGAGCGCTGGCAGGCGTTGAATGAGGCCGAACGGGATGGATTCCCGCCCCTCTGCCCCGATCTGGTGGTGGAGCTGGCCAGCCCTTCAGATGGGCCGCAGGTCCTGCGCCGCAAGATGGTCGCCTACATGGCCAATGGAGCCAGTTTGGGATGGCTGTTGCTGCCGCAAAGCCGCACGGTGGAGGTGTGGCAGGCAGGGGCAGCCGCAACAGCCAACTCTCCCCTGGTGTTCACCGATCCGGCACAGCTGGAGGCGGGCCCCTAGTTTCCGGGCCTGGTGATCGAACCGCGTCGGATCTGGGAGGTCTGAGGGCTATATCAACGGCCGCCCCTACTGCGGGCCAACCGCGGCCCGCTCGGGGTGCGCAGCCCTGCCGAACTTGTGTAGCACCACAAACATGTGGTTCGCGGACCCGCGAACCACGGTTACTGTTTTGGCTCCATTACTTGAAACCCTATGCTGCCACTGGGTTCAGCCAAGAAGCCCAAGCGCCTCTTGGCGTGGTTTGCGGAAAGCCCAGACGGAACTGGGCTTGGTTCTCGGAACCTTCCACTAAAGAGTTAGAAAGACTACTGTTAGACACGACCATGACATCTGATCAGCAAACCAACAACCTTCAAGCCCGTGTCACCGTTGCAAAAGACATAACCGCGACTGCTCGTGATGCCGGCCTGCTTCTTTTGGGTCTTCTTCTGATTGCCTTTCCTTCAACCTTCAATGGGATCCTCGTTTCTGCCGGATTTGAAGAGGGCAGCATAGCTGGAATGAAATGGAAATCAAAACTACAAAACTCCGACGAAGCCCTTAAAGTAGCCACAGGCAAGATAGCTGAGCTTCAGAGGCAGCTGATTTCAAATCAAGAGCTCCTTAAGGGCACCTCGAAAAATAAGTGCTTTCCAGTGCTTCTGCGGACATGAAAAAGCCGCCAATCGGGCGGCATAGCAAGAAGTTCTTATATCGACTATTGAC
>JBIKMU010000020.1:0-58810 GCA_044359075.1 Cyanobium sp.
GATGCCATCACTGCTGCCGGATCCCTGAGTTCCGCAGCAAAGGCAGCACTGCTTCTTTGCTCGCTCAGCCATGGGCGAGCAGGCGTGAACTTGCGCGGCGGCGGCGTCCCGACCCCTGAATGGTTACGAGGCGGGCTTGGGCAGGCCGATCAAACACCAGATTCGCGCGGTGGTCGGTGGCAGTCTTGGCGGCAACATGGGTTTGCGGCTGGCGCAGCGCTCAACGACCCGTTTTCCTTGGCTCAACACCATTGCCGCTTGGTCGCCCGCCTCCACCTGGGGCGCTTCTTGGGCGAGGGCGCGCCTGCTGCCCATGGGCGACGGCACCTATATGGACGTGGGCAAACACGAGGCGGTGCGGGTAAGTCGCGACCGAACCAACGAGAGAGAAAGCGACGAATCGCGCTACAACTATTTTTATCAGGTGTTTGGCCACTATCAAGTGCTTGAAGGTGACCAAAGTGACCGCTGGTATCGCAAATGTTGGGAGCCTTGCAAAACGCAATACCGGCAGGGTGCGCGTTTTGACCGCGAGGAAATATACAGCGCTATCTATCGGCAATGGCATTGGCGCGTGGCCCACGAGCAATTGGTGTTTATGCACTGGGAAGCCAACGAACCGAGCGGTCATGCACGTTTTAAAAACATCCAATCGCGGCTGCTGCTCGGAGCTGGCGATCAAGATAATACGCCGCCCGACAAATTGTGGGATAACACCCGCGAACTGGCCATCAACATGATCAACACCCAGGGCAGCACCACCTGGATGTGCGCCACTGGCCATTCCATCCACAACGAGCGCCCGGCAATGCTGGCCGCCAAGTTGGTCGAGTTCTTGGCCTTGCCAAAACCGGCGGCGGGAAGCCCCCTGCGCTGGACGGGCTGGGTTTCCACGGGCGGCACCGCGATGCTGCCAGGCAGCCTCAGCATTTTTACAAACGAAGATGGCCGATTGGAACTTGCGGTTATCGATGCTGCCAGTCGCCGCATCCGCACCAGCCGCCAGGCCACCCTCAACGGCTTGTCGTTCGGCGCTTGGAGTGAAATAATTAACGGTACCAGTGGTGCAACCTTTACTGGGCGCCCTACGGCCGCGCCTTTGATGGACGGTAAATTGCGCATGTACGTCCGGCGCAACGACCGGGACTGGATCGTGCAATTGGCCCAGACCGGCCCCAACGGCGCTTGGCAGGGAATTGACATGGGCAATGTTTTTCGCCAACTGATCGGCAGTGCCCAGAGCGGCCCCGCCGTAGAAATGCGTGTGGGCAACGGCTGGAAATTTCCAGACGATCAAGATCCCATCCGCCTGCACTTGGTGGGCGCAACCCTCAACGATGGCCGCACCCATGTGCGCGGCCAATTGTCCATCGGTTACCCAGACGGGTTTTGGACCAACGGCAAGACCATCGGCAATCGGCGTTTCAGACGCCCGCCGGTGATCTCCCGCAACCACGACGGCAGGCTCGAAATGTTCAACGTGGATACCGGAGGCCAAGCGTGCCATGTGTGGGAGACCTCTCAAGACAACTGGGCCGGCGAATGGGCGCCATTGCTCGGCGGCGTCCTCACGGGCGGCATCGCGGCAGCACGCAACCGCGACGGACGCCTTGAGGTCTTTGGAAGGGGCACGGACGGGCAGCTCTACAATGCCTGGCAAGGAGCGCCCAACAACGGCTGGGAGGGCTGGGGTCTAATGGGTGGCAGCTTGGCTGCAGGTACTACGCCCAGCGTCGTGCTTAACCCTTGGGGTGAACTCACGGTCTTTGTGCGCTGGTTGGACAATTCCGTCCGTTTTCGCCGCCAAGACTTCGCACGCGGCGGCTGGGACGACTGGATTTCGCTGGGGGGCATCGCCACTGACGATCCGTTGGCAAGCGTCCAATTCAACGGCTCGATCATGGTCTTGGTGCGCGGCACCGATGGCTTGGTGTATGCACAAACCCAGCGATAATTCCGCATTCGCCCACATGGTGTGCGGACCTCTCCGTGCAAGCGACGGGGAGTATGTCCTTCCTTCAACGGCAGGCACATGGCACATACGGCCGCCCAGCGTCACGCCGCCATCAACCCGACCCCTGAATGGGTACGTCAAGCAGACCCCACCAGGGCACTGAGCTTGGGGCCCATAGTGGCTGATTTGGCCACGAGCCAGTCCACCTTCATGGTGGAAATGGCCGCAACAGCCAACATCCTGCACCACGCCAGCGAGCGATCTATGGTGCTGCTTGATCAGATCGGCCGCGGCAGCGCCCCACCTTCGCTGGCCTTTCAATCGCCCGGGCGGCGCACTACCGCCAGATACTGGGCCGCATCGCAGCGGATAGCCATGGAGCGGTGAGATTGGCGCCGCAGGGGTGAGGGTGGGAAGGCGAAGAGGGACTGACTAAAGCATCAAGTCCCAGTAGCATAGTCTTGCAGTTCAAACTGACCAGGATTATTCGCCCAAAAGGGGAACTTCAGGCAATTTACAAGCAACACCAAAATACCTTAGGCTTGCTCGCGAAAGTGTTCCAACGACTAGGGAAACTCAGATGAGACGCAACAAAACACTTGGCCTGGCATTGGCAAGTGCTTTATTCATATGTGGCCCCAGCTATGCCTCAGGTGGTGGCGCAGTTGTTGCCGGTCCAGGCGCCATGGAAGGGAAGCATTTCGACCCAAAAGGCAAATATCCGTCAAAGTTTACGGTCGAACTTAAGAACGGCCAGCGAAAAATATTGCCGTTTGAGGACCAGCGGGACTTCCAAGAAGCCAAGAGGGGACTGATCGCCGTCCCACAATTCAAACAAATCAAAGCCGAGGCCGGCAATGTGGCCTGGGATATGGGTAGTTACGAGTTTCTGCTGCAGGGCAAAAATTTCGACAGCATCCATCCATCGCTGCAGCGCCAAGCCATTTTGAACATGGCCTATGGCCTCTACGAGGTGGTGCCTGGCAAGATCTATCAGGTGCGTGGGTTCGACCTCGCCAATATCAGCTTTGTCAAGGGCGATACCGGTTGGATCGTCTTTGACCCACTGACCACCAAGGAAACAGCCAAGGCAGCGCTGGATTTCATCAACGCAAAGCTCGGCAAGCGGCCAGTGGTGGCAGTTGTCTACTCCCATTCCCATGCCGATCACTACGGCGGTGTCCGTGGTGTGGTGGACGAGGCTGACGTCAAAAGCAAAAAGGTGCCGATCATCGCGCCTGTAGGCTTCATGGAACATGCGATCTCGGAGAATGTCTATGCCGGCAATGCCATGAACCGGCGGATGTTCTTCCAATATGGAGTGTTGCTACCGCGTAGTCCCTTTGGCCACGTTGACCAGTCGATTGGCAAGAATACGGCCAATGGCAGCATTGGTCTGATCGAACCAACCCGCTACATCGAAAAGGATTTTGAAACCTTAACGATTGATGGCATCACCATGGAGTTCCAGAACACTCCTGGCACCGAGGCGCCATCAGAAATGAACACCTGGTTTCCACAATTTAAAGCTTTCTGGGCAGCCGAAAATATCACAGGCACCATCCACAATATCTACACGCTACGCGGCGCACTCGTGCGAGATGCGCTTGCCTGGTCTAAGCACATCAACGAGGCACTATACCGCTATGGAACAAAAGCGGATTATATGTTTGCCGCCCATAGCTGGCCCCGCTGGGGCAATGGTCGCATCCAGGAAGTGATGCGCACCCAGCGTGATGCCTACGCCAACCTCAACAACAAGGTTCTGCATCTCGCCAACCAAGGGGTAACGATCAACGAGATCCACAACGTTTACAAGCTACCCAAGAGCCTGCAAAACCAATGGTCGGCCCACAGCTACCACGGCTCCGAGGAGCACAACAGTCGGGCTGTGATTAATCGCTATCTTGGCTATTGGGATGCCAACCCTGCAACGCTAATGCCGCTTTCGCCACAAGATTCGGCACCATTATATGTTGAGATGATGGGTGGACCCAATAAGATTATGAAAAAAGCAAAGCAGCTCTATAACCAGGGCAAGTACAGAGAAGCCACAGAAATCCTGAATAAGTTAGTTTACGCCCAACCGAATAACGTGGAAGCCAAAGACTTACTGGCGGATGTCTACGAGCAAATTGGTTACCAAAAGGAAAGTCCCAGTGTTCGCAACAGCTTTTTAGGTGCAGCTTATGAACTACGTCGCGGCATGCCCGCTGGTGCACCACCGAAATCCAGTGGTCCGGACACGATCCGAGGGATGTCAACGGATCTCTGGCTGAACTACCTGGGTATCCGCCTTGATAGCAGCAAGGCAGACGGCTTGAAGTTTGTCATCAACCTGGTCACGCCTGACAACGGCGAAAAGTTTGTGGTGGAGCTGAGCAATGCAACGCTCACCAACATCAAAGGCCAGCAGTCGACCAACCCAAATCTAACGATCACGGTGAATCGCAGCGACCTTGAATCTGTGATGGGTGGCACTGCAACCTTTGACGATTTAATCAAGGCTGGCAAAGCAACATTTGCTGGAGATCGGAAACCCTTTGATCAACTCAGGGGCCTGCTCGTCAAGTTCACGCCAGACTTTGAATTACTGCCTGGCACCAAGCCGACAAAAGCAGTATCACCAGTGCCGAAAGATCCATTTGCCGTTGGTGAGACCGGCGATACGCGTGGGGGGTGATGTCCGGGAACCGGATGGAGAGGGTTCATGACCTTGAATGCGGACGTGGAATGATCTCAACAGCAGCCCTGCAGATTTTGTGTAGTAGCACGTACATGTGGGTCGCAGACCCGCAAACCACATGTATGGTTAGGTGTCTTTACTTCAAACCACATACTGGGATAGGGTTCAGTCGAAGGGCTTGAGCAGCCGTGGTCTTGGTTTGCAGAAGGCCAAAAGGTAGCGGGGGTGGTTATCGGAACCTTCCAATAAAGAATTGGGCTGACGTGATGACCCTACTCTCAATTCATTAATCATCGAGGTTTCCATGCAAACCCCACACTGGAGGTACTTTCAGCTCTTGGAGGATGATCTCAGCGAATGTTACAGGTATGCCCATCCGTGCCGAGAACATTTTGACGTGCACTCAGAGCATTTTGCAAGAATCATATTGATGGCATCTACTGAGATTGAGAATTGCATTAGAGGCTATGCGCATTCGGTGAATTACGCTCCAGTGCCGAGGTCGATAGGGCAGTACTTCACCTTTATTAATAGCAGGCATCCGAGCTTTACTGCGTCGAAGATATATCTGCCAGAATATTCACTAAATTTTGAGCCATGGAATGCGTGGAGTTCATCAAATACTCCAGATTGGTGGACATACGGATACAATAAAGTTAAGCATGATCGGCTGCAGTATCCTAATGCTCCAACATTTAGGCGTGCGACAGAATCGATCGGCGCACTCTTTGTATTGCTTCTGCACTATTACTCGTATCTAGAACCACAGTGTTGCTTGCCGATGAATACTGCTCCCACGCTCTTCGTCCTGCATGAAGAGCCTACTGATTTTCAGAGTGGAGGCGTTTATTGGTCTTGGACACTACCTTGAAGCCCTTTATCGCATCCCAACATCGAGATACATAAGACGGGAGCTGAGGCTGGTTTCTATGCTGAGAGCTCAGCCCCCTTCTGATATGGAGCGTTAGGCATCTGTGCTGCCCAAGGCCGCTGCAGGCATGTTTGGATTTTGTAACTTATTTAAGAGCTGCCGTAAGACATGGTTATCATATCTGGGTCTTGCCAAGGTTTCCCTTAAGAAGTGGATTAGAAAATGAAGGGAGAGGTCCTAAAACGTTTATTTCGTGCTGTTGCCCGTGAGGATTCACAGGCAATTCAGAGCATGCTATCCGTTGTTGTAGAAGAAGAGCGCAAGCTTGGTCATGTCAATCTTGCCGAACAACTAGAAGTCATTCTCCGAAAAAACAAGCTTCTCACTAAACCTGGAAACACATCACTTCTATCTGGCCCAGCTATTTCTACAACTTCTTTAGCAGACCCTGCATCCAAGACATTTGAAGCAAAGCCGCTTACACCTTTAACAAGCAAGCACAGGTTTAATCATCCGTTTATTGTTACCATTCCTCATGACAGTTTGCGACATCATATGATACTATCTAATGATGTTGAAACCCGGTTTCGTCGTATTGAACGTGAATACGCTGCCCGTGATCGGCTTGCCCATCATGGCCTGCGGTATCGACAGAAGATATTGCTTTATGGGCCTCCAGGATGCGGCAAAACTATGGGCGCCGAACGTATTGCTTGGAATACGGGCTTAGCTTTGGTTAAAGTACGTTTTGATGCAATGGTTTCATCTTTCTTAGGAGAAACTGCAACTAACTTACGCGAAGTATTTGAAACCGCTGTTGCTTCACCTTGTTTGCTTTTTATTGATGAATGTGATTCTCTAGCAAAATCGCGTGAAGACAGTCAAGAGGTAGGCGAGATTAAACGTGTTGTCAATACATTTCTCCAACTACTTGATGAGTATGAGGTCTCAAACGGGTTGCTTGTGGCAGCAACTAATCTCACCAAGTTTCTCGATGCAGCCGTTTGGCGAAGATTTGATGATGCCATTGAAGTACTAAAGCCAAGTGAAACAGAGATAGAGGCCATACTTAAGCAGACGCTCTCATCCGTTGAAGTAGGCTGTATCAATTGGAGTTCAGTTATACGTAGAATGGTAAATCTTTCAGCGGCACAAGTTACCAAAGCCGCTCAAGATGCAGCCAAACGCGCCATACTAGATCGTGAAGAGCTAGTAATTCAAGAGCATCTAGAAGAATCAATTCAAGACGTTTTAGCTTCACATGCCTGAGCGATCGGAACAATTCAAGCACATTCCACTCAGACTCACAAAATCAGATTTTGCACGACCTGGAAGACCACCCCAGCGATCTGCTCGCTCTAATGCCAACCGAGGAGATGCAGGTGGACATGGTGGGAGACTTAAGTCTTCTATATCATCAATTATTTCTGATTGGAAGGCTACCTTTGAGAAACGCCAACAAGAAGGAATGCCAGACATTCCAAATCTTCCTTCATTTCTGCTTCAATTAGATTCAAAATCATTTGATGCAGACACCCTCAAGGGCTTTGGTATCGAAGTCATTCTTGAGCTTGAGAATGGTTATATTCTTGGCGCTTCGGCTGATGCTGAGTTGACTAAACTTCAGGAAAAGATCGAAAAATTCATTGCGGAAGAACATGGTGGAGGAAAGGTTGCTGAGATTTGGGAAATTCTAGAAGGTAAGCTTGAGCGTCTAGAATATATTCTGTCACCAGATTTGCGTACTCGATGGGATCAGATTCTGGATGATCACATTTACATAATTGATATCAGCATTGCCTGTGTAGGTCTAAATCCTAAATTTTCGGACTATCCACGCCTTAAAGAGAACGAAAACCCTGAGAAGTTTGCTCGTAAGGTTTCTAGATGGACCGATAGGCGTGATCAGACTTTGCAGGAATGGGAAAAACTACAACTCGTTAGAGAAAACGATTTTAAAGACTTTGTAAAAAAGCTTGATGGAACATGCCTTCTACTTGGTGATCATGATGATCGTTCGCATCTTGCACTTTTGCCCGACAGTTTCTCTAGTCGTATCGAGATCTCTGGCAAAGGCTTGAAAGACTTGGTTGCTAATTACCCCTACGTTTTTGATGTTAGTGAACCAGATCAAATATATGAAACATTCACCGATCGCACTGTCAAAACGGCTGATCTACCTTCATTTACACTTGATCCACCACTACCACTAGCGCCAAAAGTCTGCGTTATTGATAGTGGTATCCAGGAAAGTCATCGTTTCTTACGTGCCGCTATGGATAGCAAAAACTCGCGATCCTGGGTTCCTGGCGAGACTGATCAAAAAGTAGATCTTGTCTCAGGTGGGGGGCATGGTACGCGAGTTGCTGGAGCAGTTTTATATCCTCAAGGAGTTCCACGTAATGGTCGGCAAACAGCAATCTGTTGGCTTCAAAACGCTAGGGTTTTAGGACAGGATTGCAAGGTTCCCCTCAAACTATACATACCAGAAGTTCTTAATGATATTGTAGATTTTTATCATTCCCAAACAGGTACTCGCATCTTTAATCACTCAATTAATAGTTCAGCCTCTTGTCGAAGAACATACATGAGTGCTTGGGCTGCTGAAATAGATTACCTTGCTTGGCAGAATGATATTCTCTTTATTGTTTCAGCCGGTAACCTTTCGACTGTTCGATTTCCAGAACTGAGTATTACTCGAAAAACACTCACAGAACACTTGCAAGAAGGGTGTGCATATCCAGCCTTTTTGTTGAAGGATTCATCTCGCATCGCTAATCCTGCCCAAAGCTTTCAAGCTTTAACAGTAGGATCGATTGCTCATTGCACCTATAATCGGCCACCTACTGCCTCTGTGGCATTACAAGATTATCCTTCAGCATTTACCTGCACAGGCTATGGTATTTGGGATTCGATAAAGCCTGAAGTCGTTGAATACGGTGGTGATTTAGTCAAGGATGAAGGAAATCCACCCAGCTTTTCTACGCCTACTGATGTTTGTCCTGAGCTAGTAAGGACGACCATAGGAGGAGCGCCAGCGATCACAGCAGATAGCATAGGTACTTCCTATGCAGCTCCTAAAGTTACTCATATTGCAGCAGCATTAGCATCTAATTTTCCCCAGGAAAGCTGTTTGCTCTATAAAGCTTTGATTGTGCAGTCAGCACGATTACCTTCATGGGTGAATAATGAATTCGATCTTTCAACAGCCATTCGTATGATGGGATATGGTTTGCCCAACCTTGAACGTGCGCTTGGTAATGCACCTAATCGTGTGACATTGATTACTCATGGGGATATTTATATCCGGGCGCGACAAGCACATATCTTCCAAGTAGTTATTCCGGAAGAACTGCAGTCTCCAGCAGAAGCCTTTGACATTCTTGTTGAGATTACACTTTCTTTTAAAGCCGAACCACGTCGAACACGACGCAACAAACGTAAATATTTATCCACTTGGTTGCATTGGGAATGTAGCCAAAAAGAAGAATCATCAGATAAATTCCTGGCTAGGGTTCTTGAAAAATACGAAGCCTCTGAAGAACAGGAAGATGGATCGGGATTATTCGATTGGACGCTTGGTCAGCAAAAAAATCATAGTAGGCGAGTTAAGGATACTTCCAGAGGAGTTGGAACAATTCAGAAAGATTGGGCAGTAGTCAAATCTTTCGACTTGCGAAATACTTTCTGTATAGCGGTTGTAGCACATAAAGGCTGGAATAATGATTTAACTGCTCAAGTACCTTACGCTCTAACTGTTAGTTTTGAGATTGTCAATCAGGAAATTGCTATTTACAACTCATTTGTCCAAGCTCAAGCATCTTTACAGGTGCAACAGCAAGTGCAAGTATGATTTTTGACGAAAGTTGTTATTCAAACCCTTGCAAAGATGCTACAGATTAAACGATTATTAATAATTCCGTTGGAGCGGACTTACGAAAGATCTTGGTAGGGATTCAAAGACATAGGTCGCATCTCAACAGAACCGCTAGTGACAGCAGTGGCACATCTAGTGACACCAGTGGGACATATGGATGGCGGCCTTTGCTGCGTCCTCCCCACCCCCCTTGTGCCCCCATCCACCCCAGAACCCGCCCCGCCGTCTGCCGGCAGCGAGGAGCCCCCGGATCCGCCAGAATTTCCCTCAACGCTTCGCCCCTGGTCCGGTCACGGCTGCCTCAGTCTCGACCGGATCGGCCTCGACCGCCTCGGCCTGACCCAGACCATCGGCGGTCTCGTCCTCGGCCTGATCGCCCTGTTTTCCTCCTATGACCACATCACATTCGCAGGCCGCAGCATCCCCCTCCAGCAGCAATGGGGAATCCCTCTCATCGCTGCCTCGGTGGCGACAGTTTTTATCGATGCTCAACTGGCGACGCGATCCAGGCTACGAGCAGCGCGTGCTGAAGTACGAGCAGCGCAAGATTCTGCACGAATTGCGGATGAAACAACTGAAGAGCGAGATCGAGCAGATCAAGAGCGACAGCGAGCAAATCGAGAAAGATTGCGAGCAAATCGAGAAAGAAACCGAGCAGCTGAGGCGCGAGAACGCCAGGCTCAGGACGCTGAACGCCAAGCAGAAGGCCTTGAGCGCCTTGATCAAGCAGCACTGCTTTCCGCCCGAGTCCAGCTCGACCCCAATCCCACCAATCGAGCCCGGCTCCAGTTCTTCCTGACGCTGATGGCGAACAGGGATGGGACAGAGGCGTAGCGATGGTGGCACTGATTGATCGAACCTCTGCCCTCTTCACCTGTTCTCTATATCCTCCAGCCAACCGCGTCGCAATAACGCATTAACCGCAGCAGCCACCAACCCCGCCCCCCCCCGGCTGCCCTCCAGCCGGATCTGGGGCAGGCCACTGGCGGCCAGGCGCTGCTTGCTGGCCTCCACGCCGACGAAGCCCACCGGCATGCCAATCACCAACGGGGGCGGGGCCACCTGGCCGGCGGCCACCAGCTCCAGGAGGCGCTCGAGGGCGGTGGGGGCGCTGCCGATCAGCACCAGGGCGCCCGGATGGGCCTGCAGGGCCTGGGCGAGGGCGGCGGCGGTGCGGGTGCCTGTGGGGGGGGCCACGGCCGGGGCCCACTCCAGCAGCGAGTGCACCGGGTTGGCGTAGGTGCGGCGGGCCATGGGGGCCACGGCGGCGGCGGCCATGGCGGTGTCGGTGAGGATCGGCGCCCCGGCCCGCAGGGAGTTGATGCCGGCAGCGCAGGCGCCGGGGCTGAAGCGCAGCTCGCTGGCCAGGCTGAGATCGCCGCCGCTGTGCACCAGGCGCTCCAGCACGTCCTGCTCATTGATCTCCAGGCCGGTGTCCCCCAACCAGCCGTGGATCAGGCGGATGCTTTCGGTGAAGATCGGGTGATCCAGGCCAGAGCCATCGGAGTCTCCGGAGCCACCAGAGCCACCAGTGGAATCACCAGCCGGCGCGGACATGGGCCAACCATTGCCAATGGGGTTCCCCCTGAGACTCTCAGACACCCTGCACCTTTTGCCGGTCCTCGCCTGATTGGATCCCCAGTCCATCCGATGATCGCCCCACCGCCGCGGCCCCGGCCATGCCGATTCACCTCTACTGGGGCGACGATGAGGCGGCCCGCAACCGGGCCGTGGAAGGCCTGGTCGCCAGCCTGCTGGATCCGGCCTGGGCCAGCCTCAACCTCAGCCGCCTCGATGGCAATGACCCCGCCCAGGCCCTGCGCGCCTTGGAGGAGGCCCGCACACCGCCCTTCGGCGCCGGCGCCCGGGTGGTGCTGCTGCAACGCCAACCCTTCTGCGCTGCCGGCTCGGCTGAGCTGGCCCCAGCCCTGGAGGCCGGCCTGGCCCTGATCCCCGCCGACTGCCATCTGCTGCTGGTCAGCCCCGGCAAACCGGATGCCCGCCTGCGCAGCACCAAGGCGATCAAGGCGGTGGCCAAAGAGCAGAGCTTCGCCCTGCCCGCCATCTGGGATGGCGGCGGCCAGGTGGAGCTGGTGGCCCGCACCGCAGCCGAACTGGGCCTGAAGCTGGAGCCAGCGGCGGCGGCGGCGTTGGCCGAAGCCATCGGCAATGACAGCGCCCGCCTGGCCAACGAACTCGAAAAACTGTCCCTCTATGTAGGAGATGGGGCCCCGATCACCAGCGTCGCCGTGGCGGCCCTGGTGGAGGGCCACAGCGGCAGCGGCCTGGCGGTGGGGGATGCGCTGCTGGCAGGCCAGCCCGCCGAAGCCATCGCCCTGGTGGATGGCCTGTTGGCCGCCAATGAGCCCGCCCTGCGGCTGGTGGCGGGCCTCGCCAGCCAAATCCGCGGCTGGCTTTGGGTGGCACTGCTGGAGAAAACCGGCGAGCAGGACGCCAACGTGATCGCCAAGGCGGCCGGCATCGCCAACCCCAAACGGATCTACGTGATGCGCAAGCAGATCCGCGGCCGCTCCCCCGAGCGCCTGCTGACCCTGCTGGGCCAACTGCTGGAGGTGGAAACGGCCTTGAAGCGGGGCGTGGAGCCCGGCGCCGCCTTTCGCGACGGTTTTCTGCTGACGGCCGAAGCCCCGGCCCCGCCACGCCGCGGGCCTGGATAATCGCATCCAAGTGCGTGCGGCGCTCAGCGATGGCCTTATTGGTGCAGAAGTTCGGTGGCACCTCGGTGGCCGATGTGGAACGGATCGGCAACGTGGCCCGACGCATCGCCCAGTGCCGCGAGGACGGCCATGATCTGGTGATCGTGGTGTCCGCCATGGGCCACACCACCGACGAACTCACGGCATTGGCCCGGGCCATCAGCCCCCAGCCGCCCCAACGGGAGATGGACATGCTGCTGGCCACCGGCGAGCAGGTGTCGATCGCCCTGCTGTCGATGGCCCTGCAGGCCCTGGGGGTGCCCGCCGTCGCCATGACCGGCACCCAGGCCGGCATCGTCACCGAATCCACCTTCGGGCGGGCCCGCATCCTCGAAATTCGTACCGATCGGCTGAGGCGCCTGCTCAATGACGGCCAGGTGGTGGTGGTCGCCGGCTTCCAGGGCACCAGCAGCGGCGTCGCCGGCACCCCGGAGATCACCACCCTGGGTCGCGGTGGCTCCGACACCTCGGCGGTGGCCCTGGCCGCCGCCCTCGGCGCCGACGCCTGCGAGATCTACACCGATGTGCCCGGCGTGCTCACCACCGATCCGCGCAAGGTGGCGGATGCCCAGCTGATGGAATCGGTGAGCTGCGACGAAATGCTGGAGCTGGCCAGCCTGGGGGCCGCCGTGCTGCATCCCCGCGCCGTCGAAATCGCCCGCAACTACGGCGTGCCGCTCTGGGTGCGCTCCAGCTGGAGCGACAACCCGGGCACCCGGCTCACCAGCGGCCCCGCCCGGGCGATCGGCAGCGAGGGGCTGGAGCTGGGGCGGCCGGTGGACGGGGCCGAACTCCAAGACGGCCAGGCGGTGCTGGCCCTGGCCCATGTGCCCGACCGCCCCGGGGTCGCCGCCGACCTGTTCGAAGCCCTGGGGGCGGCCGGCCTCAATGTCGATCTGATCGTGCAATCCAGCCACGAGGCCTCCAGCAACGACATCGCCTTCACCGTGGCCGATGCCGAGCTGGAGGCCGCCCGGGGAATTTGCGAAGCCCTGCTGGCTTCCCTGGACGCCGAAGGCGCCACCCTCAGCAGCGAAGGCGGGATGGCCAAGATCAGCATCGCCGGCGCTGGCATCATGGGGCGCCCGGGCATGGCGGCCCGCCTGTTCGACTCCCTGGCGCGCCTGGGCATCAACCTGCGCCTGATCGCTACCAGCGAGGTCAAGGTCAGCTGTGTGGTCGATCGCGAGCTGGGCGCCCGCGCCCTGCGGGCGACGGCGGCGGCCTTTGAATTGGGGGAACAGCAACTGCGCGACGGCCCCCTGCCGGCCGATCCCCTGGCGCCAGCGGTGCGGGGGGTGGCCCTGGACCGGGACCAGGCCCAACTGGTGGTGCGCCGCGTACCGGACCGCCCCGGCTCGGCGGCCCTGGTCTGCCGGGCCCTGGCTGACGCCAGCATCAGCCTGGACGGCATCGTCCAGTCCGAGCGCACCCACGCCAGCGGCGACCAGCGCAGCCGGGACATCAGCTTCACCCTGCGGCGCGACGACCGGCCCGGCGCCGAACGGGCCCTGGCGCCGGTCCTGGCCCAATGGCCCGGCGCCTGGATCGAGGAGGGTCCCCCCATCGCCCGCGTCAGTGCCGTGGGGGCGGGCATGGCCTGCACCGCCGGCACCGCGGCGCGCATGTTCCGGGCCTTGGCGGCGGCGGGCATCAACATCGAGATGATCGCCACCAGCGAAATCCGCACCAGCTGTGTGGTGGCGGAATCAGAGGGCATCCGTGCCCTGCAGGCGGTCCATGCCGCTTTTGAGCTGGGGGGCGAGACGCTGCACCGGGCGGAGGGCACAGAAGCGCCCGCCGCCGGGGTGCCTTAAACGAGAGCTAGCTGCGCTTCCGGCACCACCCCATTGCCCTCGGCAACGGCGGCGGCCATGGCCTGCTCCAGCCCCCGGGCCCGATCCAACAAATGGGCGGCAAAGATGTCGCGATTCACCGCCGTATTGCTGGCCTGGAAGTAAGAACCGTGGGCGCAGCCCAGGTCGTAACCCCAGAGGCGTTTGGGACAGGTGGTGGGCAGCAGGTTCAGGTATTCGCGGCTGACGGGGAAACGGCGGCTCAGGGAACCGCCCACCAGATCCCCCTGGGCATCCAGGTTGATCCAGCTGTTGGCCAGGGATGGGAAGGGAGCACGACCCCCCTGGGGCGGCCGGTTGGCCGGGCGCAGCGTTTCCTGCACCGGGCCGATCGAGAGGGCGCTGCCCACCGTGAAGAAGTGGGCCACCCGCCCCAGCCTGGGGCGAGCCTCCAGCTCCCGCAGGCCTTCGTAGGCGACCACCGTGCCCCAGCTATGGGACATCACATCCACCGTGACACCCGCATCCAGCAGGGGACCAACCTTGCTGGTGAAACGGTCCAGGATCCGACGGCGCATGCCCTCATTGAGCATGTAGACCAAAAAGTCATCCAACCCATCCAGGAAGCCCCGGGTGGCGGGTCGTTGCTCCATGCCAAGGCCGCGGGCGGCCTCCCGATCGCCGCGGTCTTCAATCACCTCCAGGATCGAGGCGCGCAAAGCCTCAGCCCTACGGGCCTGGCCCTCCAGGCCCTGGCCCCCCGGGGCCTGGGCATCCGCCAGGCTGCGGCTGTTGACCAGATCGCTCCACACCACCTCAATGCGGCCCTGCCCCAGGGCGCTGGGTTCGAACAGCCCGCCGACATGGGGGCTCAGGGCATTCCACCAGTTGTTCGAAAACCCTTCCCCATGCTTGCCGATGCCATGCACACTCACAAGCACCCGTTTCGCCCCTCCAGGGCCGCGCCCCGCCTCGGCTGCCAGCTCCTCGCCCCCCCCGGCGGGCCCCGCCTGGGCGCTGGCTTCCAGGGCCAAGACGGTATCTAGCAACTTCATGTAGGCCTCGATCAAGCGCTCCTGTACCGGGGCCATGGAGCGGCCGGCCGCAACAGGGCCCGGCGAAACCGAAGCTGGCAACCCCGTCACAATCGGAGTGGCGATCGATGGTGCCAAGCCACCACCGCGTCCAAAGATTGGTCCGCTCAGGGCTTTGCCCTCATGAACCGGCACCTGCTCGTATCCGGATTTCAAGGAAGCAGCCACGGCCTTGATCAAGCTTTGGCTGTCCAGATCGGGGTGGGCTTGAAGTGCCTGGCAGAGGTAATAGGTGAAAGCACCTTGAAAGGTTCCATTGATATAGGCGTCTGCCGCGGTCTGGGTCTCCTGGCAGGCCATCAAATTCAGGTTGAGATCCGGAGCACGGCGAAGCTTGGATGGTTTCACAGCCCTCGACACCACCGCGCGGGATCCATCTAGACCCAGGTCCGGAGGAATCAGGAAGCGATTGACGCTGACCTGGGTCTCAGGCACAGGCCCCTCCGACCCCAAGCTCCTGCTGGTCTGGGAGGGACTCACAAGCATTTCCTGGACCATGCCCCTGGAATCCCTGACGGCCATGGCTCGGCTGCTACCACCGGAATGGCAGGTGTCCTTAACGATGATTAGATTGGCATCACGCCGCACCTGGCGCACCCATTCATACCACTCGTCATCAAGAATATAAGTATTTGGATCATCAAAATCCATGTCATACAGACAGGTGATTTCATCGCGACCATCGTTTTCGTCGCCGTTTTTATCGCGCACGTTGGAGCCGTGGCCTGAAAAATGGAACACCAGCGTGTCGCCTGGAGCCGCCCCCGCTGTCAACCATTGCCATTCCTTTCTCACCCTTGATTTGACGCCCTCGGCATCCCGCAACAAATGGATGTCCTCGGGGCGAAAATCAAATTGACGGACCAGAAGATCCCGCAAGGACTGCACATCATTCACACAGCCACGAAGGGGCTGCTTAGGATAGGCATTAATGCCACAAAGAAGTGCTTTGCGTACCATGACCTTGTGCTTCAAGGGACAACTTTGTCCTAGGACGGTCGCCAGCCAAGCAATAGGGGGAGCCAGTCATTCTTCATGATTCAAACAAAGATGCACTTTCTTAATCTGCAACGACCCAACCACCCCCAGCGCAGCCTCACCCCGTGATCCCAGGCCAGACCCACACCAGCATCACGGCCCTGGCCCTGTTCGACCAGCTCGCGCCCGTCGCCCCAGCCGAGCTGCTTGGCGATTGGCGCGGCCAGGGCCTGGCCACGGGCCATCCCCTGGATGGGGTGCTGGAGGCCTGGCATTGGCACGGCAAACGCTTCCTCAGCGCCGAGGCCGTCCATCCCCTGATCTTCGCAACGGCGGGCGGCCGGCGCATCAGCGTCGATCCGAACTGGGTGCCGATGGCCCTGCTGCGGGCCCCCTGGGTGGGGCGCCTGGCACCCCTGGGAGTTCTTTCACCGTGGCTGCTGCCCCTGCTGGCGACTGAAAAGCCCCGGGCGCGGCTGCGGCAGATCTACTACCGCGATCGTCTCAGCTGCGCGATGATCTACGACAATCTGCCCATCATTGATGTCTTCAGGCGCCTGGATGCCAACAGCCTGCTGGGCTTGATGGACGCCCGGGGGCTGGAGCAACCCTTTTTCTTCACCCTGCAGCGAGAAGACGCCAGCAGAGGCGATCCCGCTTCAGCTCCCGCCCCCTGACAGGGCGCTGGCCAACTCACTGAGTAGGTTGAGAGTCCTGAAAGCGCCGCTCGGCCGCCTTCCCTGTGTCTCGATTCAGCCGTTGCTGGTTGCCTGTCTTGGTCGCTGGCCTGCTGCCCCTTGGGGGCCTGCTGGCTGGCTGCCAAGCGCAGCGCCAGCCGCCGGCCGCCACGGCGGTGGCACCGAGACGGGTTTCGGCCCTGGGCCGGATCGAGCCCGAAACCAAAATCCGCAAGGTGGCCATCTCCAACTCCCTCAGCGGTGATCGGGTCCAATCCCTGCTGGTGGAGGAAAACCAACTCGTCAAGCAGGGCCAGCCCCTGGCCATCCTGAATAGCCAAGGCACCCTCAAGGCCGCCCTGGATGAGGCCGAAGGCCAGGTGGCCATTGCCCGCAGCAAATTGGACCAGGTGCGGGCGGGGGCGAAGCAGGGGGAAATCGATGCCCAGCGCTTCAAAATTGAAAGTCTGCAGCGCAAACTTTCCGGTGAAAAGCTGGCCCAAGATCAAAACGTGGCCAGCAAGTTGGCCAAGCTCAACGAAGCCAGCATCGAGGCCAAGCGCTACGAACAGCTGTTCAGCGCCGGGGGCTCATCTGAGCTGGAAAGAGACCGCTATCGCACCAGGGCCACCACCAGCCGCGCCGAATACCAGCAGGCGCTGGAAACCCGCGAGGGCACCCTCGGCACCCTCAAATCCCAAATCGCCAGCGAACAACAAACCCTGGCCAAAATCTCCGAGGTGCGCGGCGTTGATGTGGTGGCCGCCGAAAGTGAACTCAAAAAAGCCATGGCCTCTCGAGACCGGGCCAAGCAAGAGCTCTCCTACGCCACAGTCCTTGCCCCCCAAAATGGTCATATCCTCAAAATCAACGCCCGCCCTGGAGACAAAGTCGGCGATGACGGCCTACTGGAAATGGCCGACACCAGCCGCATGGTGGTTTTGGCAGAGGTCTATCAAACAGACATGCGTGACATTCGTGTAGGCCAGAAGGCAACCGTAAGCGCCGACGGCTTCAAGGGAAGCGTCCAGGCTGTTGTCTACCAAATCAACTCCCAAGTACAACGCCAAAGTGTCTTCAGTGGCGAACCCGGTGAAAACCAAGATCAACGGGTCTTTGAAGTGAAATTACGCATCGAATCGACCCCGGCCATGGCCGAGCGGATTCGCCATGCCTCCAACCTTCAGGTCAACGTGATCTTTGATCCCACTGACCAGGAAGCTGCCAAGCCATGATCAGCCCCCTGCAAAAATTCCTGAAGCGCACACCGGTGGCCTGGTTGCAGACCACCAACAACCCAACAAAGTTAATGATTGGTGTTGCCGGAGTCAGCTTTTCCAACCTATTGATGTTCTTCCAGCTGGGCTTGATGGACAGCCTTTACAACAGTCAGCGCAAGCCGATCGACATTTTTCAGGCCGACCTGGTGATGGTCAGCAGTAAATACAGCAATCTCGGGGCTCTCCAGGAATTTCAACGCAGCCAGCTTTATCAGGTTTTAGGGGTTGATGGCGTGGAAACGGTTGCACCCCTGCGCATCAGCCGTGCCAACTGGATCACTCCTTCAACACGCCAATCCTATGACATTTCCGTATTCGGAGTTGACCTGGCCAAACCTTCCCTAGGTTTTCCGGAAATCGAAAAAAACCGCAGCCAGCTTAGGATTCTACGCAATGCTCTGTTCGATCGAAATTCCAAAAAACAATACGGTGACATCCCAAAAGTCATCAGAGAAGATGGCAAGGCATTGCTGGAAATCAGCGGCAAACAGATACGCATCATTGATACTTTCAGCATGGGGGCCACTTTCGCCGCCGAAGCCAACCTAATCACGTCCGACAATACCTATCTCTATTTATTCCCCAAGGCTGATCCGCGCAAAATCCAGCTGGGCCTGATCAAGCTCAAACCCGGTGCCAACCCCCAGCTCGTCCAAAACACAATCCGTTCCTTCATCAGCAAGGACGTTCGCATTGAAACCCGAGAGGGGCTCTCCAAGCTGGAGGTTGACTATTGGCGACGCAATTCATCCGTGGGCTTCATCTTCTCCTTGGGCGTTCTGGTGGGCTTCATCGTTGGCAGCATCATTGTCTACCAGATTCTCTTTGGTGATGTCATGAATTCCCTGCCCCAGTACGCCACCCTCAAGGCGATGGGCTATCGCGACAGCTATGTCATCAGCATCGTCATTCAGCAATCGGCTATTTTGGCCCTGGTGGGCTTTGTGCCCGGTCTCCTGCTATCGATGGGCCTTTATTCCCTGCTGGCCACGGTCACCAAACTCACCGTCTTGATGACAACCACCAGGGCCCTGCAGGTGCTGGCCCTCACCTTCGTGATGTGCGTGGGCTCCGGCACCCTGGCCACCCGCAAACTGGTCCAACTGGATCCCGCCGATGTCTTTTGATGCCGCTGCCCCTAATCCGGTGGCTGGGGAAGCCAGCGGCGAACCGATCATCTCCCTCAAGCATGTCAATCACTGGTTTGGCAGCGGCGAAGAACGCAAACATGCCCTCAAGGACATCAGCCTAGACATTTATCCCGGCCAAATCATCATTTGCACCGGCCCTTCCGGCTCCGGCAAAACCACCCTACTGACCATGCTCGGCGGTTTGCGCTCCTGTCAGGACGGCAGCCTGCGCATCCTTGGCCAGGAACTACTGGGGGCCAGCAAGGAACAACTGGCCCAGCTGCGTCTGAACGTCGGCTTCATCTTCCAGGCCCACAACTTGATGATGTTTCTAAATGCCCGCCGCAATGTGCGCCTTTCGCTCGAACTGCACGACAAATACTACGATCAGGATATGGATAAAATTGCCACATCCATGCTGGAGAAGGTAGGGCTTGCTGAAAGGGTCGATTATTTTCCCGCCAATCTCTCCGGCGGTCAGCGTCAGCGCGTCGCCATTGCCCGCGCCCTGGTTAGCAAACCCAAAATTCTCTTAGGGGACGAACCCACCGCCGCCCTTGACAAGGAATCGGGTCGCACCGTGGTCAATCTGATGAAAGAAATGGCCGAAAAAGAAAAGACCACCATCATCATGGTCACCCACGACAACAAGATTCTCGACGTCGCCGATCGCATCATCCTGGTCGAAGAGGGCGAACTGGCCTCCAGTGAAAAAGAAGCGGCTTTCGTCGAACGCATGCGCGCCACCTGAGTAGCTCCAAGCTGCCAACAACAGCCCGACGCCAGGGGCGGCATCAACGGCCCACGAGCTTCTGGCGCAGATTCTTGATGCGATCCCGCAGATTGGCGGCCTCCTCGTACTCCAGATTCTTGGCCGCCGCCTTCATGCGGTCCTCAAGTTGGGTGATTAGTTCAGGCAGGGAATCAAGAGGCACTTCATTATGGGCAGCCTGCTCAACGGCCTCATCGAGCTGCTCATCATTGAGCCGCCGCGATACCGCCAGAAAAGACAGAATCGCATTGCCAGCCCGCTTGCCGGCTGGGGTTGGCGTAATGCCGTGGTTCTCGTTGTAGGTGTGCTGAATTGCCCGGCGCCGCTCGGTTTCAGAGATCGCCTTGGCCATCGAATCGGTGAGGTTGTCGGCATACAGCAGCGCCACGCCTTCGATATGGCGGGCGGCCCGACCAATGGTCTGAATCAAAGAACGCTCGGCCCGCAGAAAGCCCTCCTTGTCCGCATCAAGAATGGCCACCAGCGAAACCTCCGGCAGGTCCAGACCCTCCCGCAGCAGGTTCACCCCCACCAGCACGTCATATTCGCCATTGCGCAAATCCTGGAGGATCTCGATCCGCTCGATTGAGTGGATCTCGGAGTGCAGATAGCGCACCCGCACCCCATGCTCGGCCAGATAGTCGCTGAGATCCTCCGCCATGCGCTTGGTGAGGGTGGTCACCAGCACCCGCTGATCCTTGCCGGCCCGCAGACGAATTTCTCCCAACAGGTCATCCACCTGGCCGTCTGTGGGTCGCACCTCAACGATGGGATCCAGCACACCGGTGGGGCGGATCACCTGTTCGACCACTTGGTCCTTGCTCTGGGCCAACTCCCAGGCGCCAGGGGTCGCGCTGACGAAGATGGTCTGGGTGGCCTTCTCCCAGAATTCTTCAGCCTTGAGGGGCCGGTTGTCGGCGGCACTGGGGAGACGGAAGCCGTGCTCAATTAACACCTGCTTGCGGCTTTGGTCGCCGTTGTACATGGCCTGCAGCTGGGAGCAGGTGACATGGCTTTCATCCACCACCAGCAGCCAGTCCTTGGGGAAGTAATCAATCAGACATTCAGGCGGCGTTCCCGCCGGGCGGCCGGCCAGATGGCGGGCATAATTTTCGACACCGTTGCAATAGCCCACCTGTTCCAGCATCTCCAGGTCATAGGTGGTGCGCTGTTCGAGGCGTTGGGCCTCCAGCAAACGGCCCTGTTCGTTGAGGAGATCGAGGCGCTGACGCAGTTCGCTGCGAATGGCCTTGATGGCTTCATCAAGGCGATCTTTAGGGGTAACGAAGTGCTTGGCTGGGTAGATATTGATGCTTTCCAGACTCTGCAGGATTTCACCACTGGTGGGATCGACATAACGAATCGCCTCGACATCATCGCCAAACAGCTCAATTCGAACCAAACGATCCTCATAGGCCGGACCAATCTCCAGCACATCACCACGAACCCGAAAACGACCACGGCTGATCTCAACATCGTTGCGGCTATATTGGTTATTGACTAATTCCCGCAAAGACGAGCGCAGATCCAACCGATCTCCCACCTGGAAACGCACGGCCGCCTTGAGATATTCCGAGGGAATGCCCAGGCCATAGATACAGCTAATCGAAGCCACAACTATGACATCACGGCGCTCAAACAGGGAGCGGGTGGCGGAGTGGCGCAGCATGTCGATCTCCTCATTGATCGACGCGGTTTTAGCTATGTAAGTATCCGAGACCGGCACATAGGCTTCGGGCTGGTAGTAATCGTAGTATGAGATGAAATATTCAACCGCGTTATTGGGGAAAAACTCCCTCAATTCATTGCACAACTGCGCCGCCAGGGTCTTGTTGTGTGCCAGCACCAGGGTGGGTCGCCCCGTGCGAGCAATCACATTGGCGATTGAAAAAGTCTTGCCCGTGCCCGTGGCGCCAAGCAGAGTTTGGTAACGCTCTCCCGCATCAAGGCCATGGACCATGGCCTCAATGGCGGTGGGCTGGTCCCCCTTGGGCTCATAAGGGGCATGGAGGTGGAACGGATTCATGACTCCATTCTCGCCGCCAGAAGCCGCCAACGGCGAGGGCGGTATTCAATCCACTACCCTTCCACAAAACAAAGTACAGCCCCCATGGGGCCTGGTCCTAGGCGGCGGCGCCCGTGCTCAGGGCCATGGCGCTCAGCAGGGGAACCTCCAGGCCCAGCAGCTTGAGGGCGATGAAACTGATGATGCTGTACACCAGAGAGCCAAGGAAGGCACTGCCCAGGCCGTAGCGCAACTTGAATCCCTGAATCAGCCAGGCGGTGGCCGCAAACAGGATCGCTGAAATCACCCACTCGAACAGGAAGCCCACCGGCAGAAACCCACCCAGGGTGGTCACCATCCTCAGGGGGGCCAGCAGCAACCGCAGCGGCCAGACCAAAAGGGTGCCCAACAAGGCGATGACAAGGGAGCAGACCAGGGCGATCGGGAAGCTGACCATATCCACCCCGAGCGGCATCCGGCTCACCAGGATCAGGATCAGGGCCCTGACGGGCCACTGCAACATCCAGACCAAGGATTGGGACATGGCGAAAGCTTAAACTGTTATCAACCTAGACAAAGCCAAGGGGGACGACAACGTCCCCCGTTACCCCCGGTAGGGATCAGTACTGGGCTGACTTTGCAAGGCCGCTGGCCAAGGGCATGGCCTGCCGCAATCCACGCACGGCCGCCACCATGGCCAGATCGTCCTGGAGACGATTGACGGCGGACCCCACACCAACGCCACTGGCGCCGGCCGCCAAGGCCATTGGCACGGTCACATCCGAGAGGCCTGAGGCACAGAGCACGGGCAGATCGACGGCCCGGCTGATGGCATGGGCGGCGGCCAGGGTGGGGGCCGCCTTTTCAATCAAGCCCAAAACCCCGGGAGCCACGGGGTGGGCACTGGTTCCGCCTTCGGTCTGGATCAGGTCGGCGCCAGCGGCGGCCAAGTCCACCGCCAGCTGGGCCTGCTGATCGAGGGGCAGCCCATGGGGCACCGTCACCGACAACACAACCTCGGGCAGCAGGGCGCGGCTGGCCCGGGTGATCTCCAGCACCTCCTCGGCGCCAAACACCCGGCCTGCGGCATAAAAGCTGTCGAAGTTGCCGATTTCGACCATGGCCGCCCCGGCAGCCACCGCCGCCGGGAAGAGGGCGGGATCTACCGCCGACACACACAGGGGCAGACCAGGGGTTTGCCGGGCCACCTGGCGCACCAGGTCGGCATCGCAGGCCAGGTCAAGCAGGTCAGCGCCCCCGGCGGCGGCGGCGGCGGCGATGCGGCCCACGGAGACCGCATCAAAGTTAGCCAATCCAGCGATCACCTTGAGCAGGCGTTGCTGGCGGAGCGCCTCCTGCAGGGTGATCGGCAGGCTGGAAAGACGCGACATGCTCGAATCCATGACTATTCAATTCTGATTCTCCCATCCAAGGCCATGACCGCCGCCGCCCCCCCCGATCAGGCGCCTGCTTGGAGCGCCGATCACCTGCGGCTGCATCGACACCTGCGCCGCCAGCCCAGCCTTTTGCCCACCGGGGTCCCGCTGCTGCTGAGTGTTTCCGGCGGGCAGGATTCGATGGCGATGACGGGGTTGCTAGCGGACCTGCGTCGCCTGCACGGCTGGTCCCTGACCCTTTGGCACGGGGACCACGGCTGGCGCCCTGAATCGGGCCGCCAGGCCGGGGAGCTGGCCGCCTGGGCCGCCGGTGAGGGGTTGCCCCTGGTGCTCGAACGGGCCCAGCCGGCGCCCCCATCTGAAGACCAGGCGCGCCAATGGCGCTACCGGCGCCTGGCCGAGCTGGCTGCGCTGCGGGGCATAAGCCATGTCGTCACTGGTCACACCGCCACAGACCGGGCCGAAACAGTGCTGCTCAACCTGGCCCGCGGCAGTCATCGCCGCGGCCTGGCCAGCCTGCGACCCAGCCGCCCCCTGCATAATGACCCAGGCGGCAGCCTCCAACTGGTACGACCGCTGCTGCACTTCTGCCGCGACGACACGGCCCGCATCTGCCATAGCCGGGGCCTGCCGATCTGGCTGGATTCCAGCAACAACGATCGCCGCTACGGGCGCAACCGCCTGCGCGCCGAGGTGTTGCCCGTGCTCGAAGCTCTCTACCCCGGTGCCCAGCGGCGCATGAGCCTCCAGGCCGAACGGCTGGCCCAGGAAGACGAGCAGCACCAGCAACTGGTGGGCTTGGCTCTCGGGGGCTTGGCTCACGGGGCCTGGGATCAACGGGTCCCCGTGCCAGCGGCCCTTGATCGCCGCCGCCTGGGTCAGCTCGCAGAAGCCAACCAAAGGGCCCTGATCCAGCATTGGCTAAGGCAACAGGGACCTGGAGAGTTGGCCGCAACAGCGCTCGAGACGCTGCTGGCTGCACTCCTCCCCGAGCATGGTCCAGGCCAAATGACTCTGGCAGCAGGATGGCGTTTGGGCTGGGATCGCTGCAAACTGCACCTCATCCCCCCAGCCAGCGCCTCTCCTTAACCGCTTATGGAATCCCCCAACTTTCCTCAGCGCTACGGGCAGATTGAGGAGGCCTACCGCCAGCAGGAATGGTCCATCGTCATGGATCAGGGCCAGACCCTGCTGGCCGACCTTGAGAAGCAACCCGAGGCGGAAGCGGGTTTGAAGCCCCGGCTCCAGCTGCTGATGGCCCATGCGCTCCTCTATGGGTTCAACGACACTTTGATGGCTGAGGACCTATACAGCAGGGTCGCAGGCGACAGCAGCGAGAGCGACCTGCAGCCCGTGGCCGAGGCAGGAATCCACAACTGCCGAGCCAACCGCGCCCAGCGTCGCGAAGACGAAGCCCGTGCCCGGGCCGAGGCGGCCCAACGCCACAAAGACGAACAGGAAGCGCTGATCAGCGCCACAGCCAATCAAAATCAAAGCCAGTCAGCCAGCCCAGGGCCGGGGGCTGGGAGCCCAGGACCTGCCATGCCCTGGCTAACCCAGACCGCCGCAGACTCCGCTTTGGTGAGCCAGGACTGGGCGCCCCTGGGCGAAACCTTGATTCCGGAGATCGTCGATGAACCAGAGCTGCTGGAACTCCACCAAAGCGAGAGTTCCCTGGCAGAGGAGGTGGACCTGATGGTGCGGGAACGCCTCGGCGTGGGATTGGCGGAACTTGGCGATCCGAACCGCCATTCGATCGAGTCGGTGGCCCTGGCCGAACAGGCAGAACAGGCCCCAGCACGAGCCAGGGTCCCCGTCCAAGCCGAAGACGAGGACGAGGACCTGATGGCAGGACTGCTGAGGGTGGTGCTTTCCTGAAGCGGACTCAGCCCGCAACGGCGGCGGAGCGGCGGCGGCGGGCACGGCCTTCGGGTTCGGACTCCACCGGCGCTGCCTGGGTGGCCACAGCCGCCTGGGCCTCGACGACGGCTGCGGGGGTTGCCACTGGCCGAGGCGCACTGTTGGCCGCTGGGGTAAGGCGCTGCACCCCAGCTGGAGCCTCCCGGCCCACCTCCCGCCGCCCCCCCCGGGGAACCGGCCTGGTGTCGACCTCCTGCTCTGCTTGACCCTTGTAGGCCGGGGTGCCGGCGGGAGCCGGCTGCACCAGGCAGAGGATCAGGGGATCCACCTGGAGTTCGCGGCGCAAGCGCCGCTGCAAGCCCAGTTCGACCTCCCGTTGCACCCCAACCCAATCGACATCGGGTGCCGTGCCACCGGTATGGCGGGCTAGCTGGTTCCAGCGATTCTCCAGAACCCAACCGATCTCCCTTTCGGCCCAGACCGAGAGCTTGCGGGGATCGGCAGTGGTGACGACACCTCGCAGGTTCACCCGCGGTGGAGCCACCATCAGACCGTCGGTACTGATGGCGGCCAGCAGGGTGATCACGCCATCTTCGGCGAGCTGCTGGCGTTCCTTGAGAACCCTGGCATCGACGATGCCATTGCGGGATGCATCCAGCAATTCGATACCAGCCTTGACCGGATCCCCCTTGCGGATGCCATCAGGGGTGAGTTCGACCACGTCACCGTTGTCAATAATCAAACAATTGTCGGCCGGGATACCCATCGACTGAGCCGTGCGGGTATGGGCGACCAACATGCGATGTTCACCATGCACCGGCACGAAGAAGCGGGGCCGGGTCAAGGCCAACATCAGCTTTTCATCTTCCTGGGATCCGTGGCCGGAGACATGAATGCCTTCGCCTTTGCCATAGACCACCTTGGCGCCAAGCATCATCAGGCTGTCGATGGTGTTGACCACCGAAATGGTGTTCCCGGGAATCGGGCTGGCTGAAAAAATGATGGTGTCGCTGCTTTTGACCTGAACCTGGGGATGGTCCCCGCGGGAAATGCGACTCAGGGCCGCCAAAGGCTCGCCCTGGCTACCGGTCATCAGCAGCAGGGTTTCCCGGTCGGGTATGTCACGGATCTGCTTGATCGGCACGAACAGATCATCGGGGCAGCGGATGTAGCCCAATTCACGAGCCTTGGCAATCACATTGAGCATGGAGCGACCCAACAGGCCCACTTTGCGGCCGTGCTTGAGCGCCAACTCAAGAATCATCGAAACCCGATGCACAGAACTGGCAAAGGTGGTGATAATCACGCGCCCATCTGCATTGCCAATGTGCCGATCCAGATTTGGGAAAACAGCCCGCTCAGGCGGCGTAAAACCAGGCAGCTCCGCGTTGGTGGAATCACTGAATAGGCAAAGAACACCCTGCTCGCCGTATTGGGCCATGCGTTGGATGTCGAAATACTCGCCATCTACGGGAGTGTGGTCAAATTTAAAATCACCCGTGAAAACAACGACACCAACAGGGGTCGTAATCGCCAGGGAAAAACTATCTGCGATCGAATGGGTATTGCGGATGAATTCAACCTTGAAATGTTGACCAACCGAAACCACATCGCGGGGACTGACAGTCTGAAGCTTGGTACGATCCATAACTCCAGCTTCCTCCATCTTTCCAGTCAGCATTGACAAGGCCAAGCGAGGGCCATAGATGATCGGAATATTGAAGTTCTTGAGATGGTGGGGAATGCCACCGATATGGTCTTCATGGCCGTGGGTAACGATCATGCCCCGAATGCGCTTCTGATTTTCCCGCAGATAACTAGTATCTGGCAACACTACATTTACCCCATGCATGCCATCGCTTGGGAAAGCAAGGCCCGCATCAACAAGCATCAGGTCGTCGCCGTATTCAAAAACACAGGTGTTTTTGCCAATTTCATGTAGTCCTCCTAGGGGAATGACCCGCAGAGCAGGGGATTTGGCGACGGCTGAATGGCTATTTCCGTTGGAATTGGTCATGAATGATCTCTTTGCAAAATGTTTACTTGAACGTGGAGCAGGCCTTGGCGTCAAGTGGGACGCAGGGCGGCCAGAATGGAGCTGAGACGTTCACGCACGGTGGTATCTGCGGGAAGAAGGGGTAAACGGGGGGCGCCTACGGGCCAGCCAGCCATCTCCAAAGCTGCCTTGAGGGGGATGGGATTAGTTGTGCAAAAAAGGGCCCGGATCAGGGGCAGAAGCTGCTCATGGCGACGGAGGGCTTCGCTTCCATCCCCGGCCAGATAGGCCCGGATCAGGGCCTGAATCTCGTCACCCACGAGGTGACTGGCGACACTTACCACCCCAACGGCACCCACGGCCAGCATGGGCAGGGTCAGGGCATCGTCGCCGCTGTAGATCGCCAGGCGATCGCCGCAGAGGGCCCGCAGCTGACTGACTTCTTCCGTGGTGCCGCTGGAGGCCTTGTAATTGAGAATGTTCGGTCGATCCAGCAGCCGGGCCGTGGTTTCCGGCGCCAGGCTGCAGCCCGTACGGCCGGGAATGTTGTAAAGCATCAGTGGTAACTCGGGGGCCGCCGCTGCCACCGCCCGGAAATGGGCTTCCAGTCCCTCCTGGGGGGGCTTGTTGTAATAGGGCACGACCACCAAGGCCCCATCGGCCCCATGGGCTGCCGCAGCGCGGGTGGCGGACACCGCCTCCTGTGTGCAGTTACTGCCGGTGCCCGCCAGAACCGCAGCCCGTCCGGCCACGGCCGTACGCACGGCCTGGAGCATGGCCAGCTGTTCTTCCCAACTGAGGGTTGGGGATTCACCGGTGGTGCCACAGACCACCAAGCCATCGGAGCCATGGCGAACCAGGTGGTCGGCCAGTCGCTCAGCGGTGGCCAGATCAAGGGCCCCTTCGGCATCAAAAGGGGTGACCATGGCCGTGATCACCCTGCCGAAGGGGGGAGATGCCGCCGCAGATGCCAGGGGAACGGAGGCGTTCATGGGGTGTCTCCTAAAGGAGGAGCTATCAGCCGCTCAGCGATCTGTATGGCATTGAGGGCGGCTCCCTTGCGGATCTGGTCGCCGCAAAGCCAAAGCTCGAGGGCATGGGAATCGCTGAGGTCCTGGCGGATCCGGCCGATGGCGACGGCATCGCGTCCCGTCACATCCGTGGGCATCGGAAAGCGGTTGGCGGCAAAATCCTCGATCAACTCAACTCCCGGGGCCACCGCAAGCAGCTCCCGGGCCTCCTGCACGGGAAACGGCTCCTCAAACTCAATATTAACGGCCTCGGAATGGGCCCGCAGCACCGGCACCCGCACACAGGTCGCCGTGAGACGCAAGTGCGGCAGGCCAAGGATCTTGCGAGTCTCATGCACCATTTTCAGTTCTTCTTCGCAATAACCGTTGGCCTGTAAGGGCGAGTTGTGCAGAAACAGGTTGAAGGCCAGGGAATGGGGCAGCACCTCACTGACGGGGATGCCGCCTTCCAGAACGGTGCGGCTGAGATTCTGGAGTTCTTCCATGGCCCGGGCCCCGGCGCCACTGGCGGACTGATAAGTACTGACCACGACGCGACGCAAGGGGCGCCGGGCCGCCAGGGGCGCCAGGGCCAGGGTGAGCAGAATCGTGGTGCAGTTGGGGTTGGCGATGATGCCCTGATGTAAGAAAGCTGCATCGCCGTTCACCTCAGGCACCACCAAGGGCACATTGGGGTCGAGGCGAAAGGCACTGGAGTTGTCGATTACCACCGTGCCAGCAGCTGCCGCCTGGGGAGCCCATTGACGGGACACGGATCCGCCGGCGGAGGCCAGCAAGAGATCAAGACCGTCAAAGGCGTCGGTATCCACCGCCCGCACCTGCAGGGATTCCCCCTGCCAGGTGAGGGTCTGGCCAGCGGAACGGGGGGAGGCCAGGGGACGCAGTTCGCTGACGGGAAAACGACGTTCGGCCAGCAGGGCCAGCAATTCCACGCCCACGGCACCGGTCGCACCCAGGATCCCGACCCTCAAGGGACGGTCAGGCAAAGCACGTTCTGCAGCGAGGGAGGCGTTCAGGGCGGGGGAGGGGGAAGACGGCACAGCGATGGCGTGAACCGGAGGTGACAGCACTAAAAAAGTAAAAAAACAAGAACCAACCAAAAGGAGGTTCTAAAGCGCCTCAACGGCGGTGGACATGGACTGGGGAAATGGACTGGGGAAATGCGTTGGGAGAAAAAAGGAGGTAGGGAAAGATTGGGAGGCTCTTGCCAACCCTGGAAACGACGTCCTCTGGACGAATAGGCGGTTTCAGGGATGGGCGGGAGAGCGGCGATCAAGATCCAGGGATCGCTGGATCTGAGTCCAAGGAACACCTGCGGGGCCCAGTGGACGGATTGGGATATCGACACGCCGGTGCGTCGTTCCAACACTAGGGCGCCAGGCCCCCCCTACGCCACTTTCTAGGATTGGAACTCGCCCCGATGATCGGCCCGTTTCATGAGTCCTGCCGCCAGCACCGCTTCCGCCACCCCAGGGGCCGAGCTGAAAGTCTCCACCTCACCCCGCCCCGGCAGTCGACTGGCGGTACAGGTGGCGGTGCCGGCGGGCCGCAGCCAGGCCAGCTACGAGGATGCCGTCAGCAAACTCAGCCGTAGCGTCAAATTGCCTGGCTTTCGCCAGGGCAAGGTGCCCAAGGCGGTGCTGCTGCAACAAATCGGTCCGGTGCGGCTGCGCGCCACCGCCCTCGAAGAGCTGATCGAGAGTGTGGTGAAGGAAGCCTTGCAACAGGAAACGATTGCGGCACTGGGGCGCCCGGAGCTTGAGGAGAGTTTTGAGGCCCTGCTGGCGCGCTTCACCCCGGGTGAAGAGCTGGTGATCACCATGGCCTTGGATGTGGAGCCCACCCCCAGCCTCAAGGCGACCCGGGGCCTCCAGGCGGAGGCCGAGCCCGTCGTCTTCGATCCAGCCCGGGTGGACGAGCTGCTGGAACAGTCCCGAAGGCAACTGGCGACCCTGCTGCCGGTGGAAGATCGGCCGGCCGCCAGTGGCGATGTGGCCCGCATCAGCTTTAGCGGCAGCTTTACTGATAGCGACGAAGCGATTCCCAATGGCAGCAGCGACGGCCTGGAGGTGGAGTTGGAGGAGGGCCGCATGATCCCTGGCTTTGTGGAGGGGATCCTGGGCCTGGCGGTCGGAGAAAGCCGCTCCGTGATCTGCCAATTTCCGGAGTCATACCCCCAGGAGGAGGCCGCTGGCCGCGAGGCCCGCTTCGAAATCACCCTGCTGGATCTCAAGACCCACGAACTCCCCGCCCTGGACGATGCCTTCGCCCAACAGGCAAGTGACAAGGGCTCCCTGGCCGAACTGCGAGCCGATCTCGAAGCCCGCCTCAAGGAGGACAGCGAACGCCGGCACCGCAACAATCGCCAGGAAGCCCTGCTGACGGCCTTGGTGGAGCAGCTGGAGGTGGAATTGCCAGAAACCCTGATCCAGCAAGAAATCCGCGAGCTGATCGAACAAACCGCCGGCCAGATCGCCCAACAGGGGATGGATGTGAAGAAGCTCTTCACCCAAGATTTGGTTCGCAGCCTGGTGGAAACCTCCCGCCCTGAGGCCGAACAGCGCCTGCGCCGCAACCTGGCCCTGCGGGCCCTGGCGGAGGCGGAGACCATTGAGGTGTCTGCGGCCGACCTGGAAACCCGCCTGCAGGAGGTGCACCGCGAGCTCAGTCAAGACGCCGCCATCGACCAGCAGCGCCTGAGGCTCGCCGTCGAAGACGACCTGCTGCGTGATCGCCTGCTGGAGTGGCTGGAGACCAACAACACCGTCACCGAAAAAGCGCCAGCGGCCGAATCGCCAGACCAGGCCGAGGCGGCGGACGAGGGGGACACGGGGGTCCCAGCGGCCCCCGACGGCGCCACAAAGGACTCCAAGGATAAGGAGAAGAAAAAGGACAAGGACAAGGACAAGCAAAAGGGCAGCAAGGCAAAAGACAAGGACTGAGGCATTTGCCGGGGGCCCCTGCTACACCGACCGCTGGGGCGCAGCGCCCCATAGATTGCTGAACACAAGTAACCGCCAAGCCAGCGCCTGCGTGAAAGCCCCCTTCTCCCCTTCCCACCCCAGCGCCACCCGAGCGCACCCGGTTCAAAGCCTCTGGCAGGCCCCCCTAGTCAGCAGTGGACCCGCCTTGCCCCCCCTGGCCAGTCCCGGTGTGCTGCCTACGGTGGTCGAACAATCGGGGCGGGGGGATCGGGCCTTCGACATTTATTCGCGCCTGTTGCGCGAACGCATCATCTTCCTGGGCACGGGAATTGACGACCAGGTCGCAGATTCGTTGGTGGCACAACTGCTGTTCCTGGAAGCGGAAGATCCAGAAAAAGACATCCAGATTTACATCAATTCTCCCGGCGGATCCGTTACTTCTGGCCTGGCCATCTACGACACGATGCAGCAGGTAAATCCCGATATTGTCACTATTTGTTATGGATTAGCGGCCAGTATGGGGGCCTTTCTACTCTCGGGCGGCACCAAAGGCAAACGCCTGGCCCTGCCCAATGCCCGCATCATGATTCACCAACCCCTCGGGGGAGCCCAGGGGCAGGCAGTTGACATTGAGATCCAGGCCCGCGAGATTCTCTTCCTCAAAGACACCCTCAACGGTTTGATGGCCGAGCACACCGGCCAACCCCTGGCCAAGATCGCCGAAGATACTGACCGCGACTATTTCCTTTCACCCCCAGAGGCGGTTGAATATGGCCTGATCGATCGGGTCGTTACCGACAAAATCCCGGTTTGATCCTTGATCCCGTTTACGCCGACGAACCAATCACCCGGTTGCTCCGCCGCCTGCCGCCCCCCTGCCGATGGCCAAGTTCGACGCCCACCTGAAGTGTTCCTTCTGCGGTAAGTCCCAGGAGCAGGTGAGAAAACTGATCGCCGGACCGGGTGTCTACATCTGCGACGAATGCATCGATCTCTGCAACGAGATCCTTGACGAGGAGCTGGTCGACGCCCATGGCCCTGGCCATGGCCACGGCAGTCGTGCGTCGGCCGAAGCTGGCCGGCGGGTCGCGACACCAAAAAAGTCGGCCAAACCCTTGCCGACCCTGGCCTCAATCCCAAAACCCCAGCAGATCAAAAGCTTTCTCGACCTGCAGGTAGTTGGCCAGGAAGACGCCAAGAAGGTGCTGTCGGTAGCTGTTTACAACCACTACAAACGCCTTGCCTGGCAGGGGGATGGTCAAGGCGAAACCGATGTGACGGCCCCCCGCCTGCATAAATCCAACATCCTGCTGATCGGGCCCACGGGTTGCGGCAAGACGCTGCTGGCCCAGTCCCTGGCCGAACTGCTGGATGTGCCCTTCGCCGTCGCTGACGCCACCACCCTCACCGAAGCGGGCTATGTGGGTGAAGATGTGGAGAACATCCTGTTGCGACTGCTGCAGAAGGCCGACCTGGATGTGGAACAGGCCCAACGCGGCATCATCTATATCGATGAAATCGACAAGATTGCCCGCAAGAGTGAAAACCCCTCGATCACCCGAGATGTGTCCGGAGAAGGGGTACAGCAGGCCCTGCTGAAGATGTTGGAGGGCACGGTCGCCAACGTGCCACCCCAGGGGGGACGCAAACACCCTTACCAGGACTGCATCCAGATCGATACCAGCCAGATCCTGTTCATCTGCGGCGGTGCCTTTGTGGGCCTCGAAGACGTAATTCAGAAACGCATGGGCCGCAATGCGATTGGCTTCCTGCCCGCCGATGGCCATGTCCGGCTGCGACCCAACAAGGAGCGCCATGCCACCGAGGCCCTGCGCCATCTTGAGCCCGATGATCTGGTCCGCTATGGCCTGATTCCGGAATTCATCGGCCGGCTGCCGGTGACGACCGTGCTTGAGCCCCTGGATGCCCAGGCCCTCGAAGCCATCCTCACCGAACCCCGAGATGCCCTGGTCAAGCAGTTTCAGACCCTGATGAGCATGGACAACGTGCGGCTGCACTTCGAAGCCGGCGCTGTCGAAGCGATTGCGATCGAAGCCCATCGCCGCAAAACCGGGGCCCGGGCCCTGCGGGGCATCGTCGAAGAGCTGATGCTCGAAGCCATGTACGACCTGCCCTCCAGGCGGGATGTGAAGACCTTCACCATCACCCGGGAGCTGGTGGAGAAGCGCAGTAAGGCCAAGGTGGTGTCCCTGGCGCCAACGGACCGGGACGAACAGGCGAGCGCCTGAGAGGGCGGGCAATCCCACCATCTGCACGGCTGGCAGAAGGGTTCCCCGGGGCGAAACTGGGAAGCTGACTCCCACCACGACGCCCTTGGCCGCCGCCGACCATCTCCAGGCCCCCAGGCAACACGGCCTGTTCAACCACCACGGCATCGACCTGGGAGATGGCACCGTGGCCCACTACCTGGAGGGACGGGAAATTCTGCGCAGCCCCCGCCAGGACTTTTGCCGGGGTCAGGAAATCACGGTGGTCGGCTACCCAGAAGACAGCTGTTCTCCGGCCGGGGTGACCCTGCGCCGCGCCATGGGACGGCTGGGTGAGCAAAATTACAATCTGCTCTTCAATAACTGCGAGCACTTCGCCCATTGGTGCAAGACGGGCCGGCACCGCAGCAGCCAGGTGGAAGATTGGCTGCATACCGGCAGCCTGGGGGCCTTGGCCTTTGGTCAATTCATGCCCGCCGCCGTGCTCACGGGCGTCCGCATGCTGTTGAAGCAGGGCATCACGGTCGAACCGGAACACATTGAGAAAGGCAAGGATCTGGCCTTGAAAACCCTGGAGCAGGTCGATGGCCTGCGGGCCAAGCTGCAGGGGCGCCTGGAGGAGGAATTGGCCAAGGCAGAATTACGCTGGGGAAGCACCGAGCAGCCCAGCGATCAGTTTCTGCAGCTGCGCCAGGCGGCCCAAAAAATCGCCGACCAACTCAGCCAAGTGGAGGAGATGGAGGAGAAGCTGGAGAGGCTGCTGGAGGGCAAAGAAAAGCATCAGGCGAATCCTTAGATAGAAGGAGTCCCTTTAGCAGCTTATAAGACCAATCAATTTAGGTCTGGCCTCCCTGAGCTGGTGAGCTTCATAGTTGCGGTGGATGGGTATTTCCAGCCACTGGGGCAGGGCATCAAGTGGCGTTACGTTTTAATGAGAAGTTTAAATTCGACTCAAGTTTGGAATAAGGCGTGCTTAATATTATCAAAATTGTTGCTTATGCTATGGACAGCATTACCCTAGAGATACCCTTAAGAATTACTGTTTCGCTGGGGAGTCAAACCAGCCCAGCCCTCTCTTCCGAGCCCAGCAAAATCGAAGTGGAGGCAGGCAATGGTCTAGAGCGCGTCCGCCAAGTCGGCGAATACAAAGGCCGCAAAGGATATGATCCCGATTTTCTTGGCATAAAGCTGCCCCTGCCAACCCTAACCGATGAACAGTTCAGAAATGCAGCGCGAGTAGTACCATCGAATGGGGGCAATCCCGCTGACAAATCATCCGCTGTTCTAAACTATGAGCACTTTTCTATAGTAATGAATCGCAGACGACAGCTTGCTCTTTATACGGCGGTGAACATCGATGGGGCGAGCAGTGTAGATATAATTCGAGAACAGGATAGCTGGGCCTATGACCCACGTATTGCCGAGTCAGAGCAAATCGGTGAGTCGCTTTACCGAAGGAACAAACTTGATCGTGGCCACCTGGTCCGTCGTCTTGATCCGGTGTGGGGGACGCCCGAAGCGGCGGCTAGAGCTAACGAAGACACATTTCACTTCACCAACTGCTCTCCGCAGCACGAGGGTTTTAATCAAAACGACGACACTTGGCAAGGAATTGAGAACTTTCTGCTCAACTCTGCCCGCAATAACCGCAGACGGTTGACAGTTTTTACAGGTCCAGTGATGACAGAGCGTGATCCAATCTATCGTGGAGTAAGACTTCCCCTGCGCTTCTGGAAGATCGCAGTCGCAAAGAATAACACAGAAAAGCTAACCGTTTCAGCCTATCTACTTGATCAAGAAAAGCTAATTAGTGCTGGGCTAGAACGCTTTGATGCGTCTATTTATCAGGTTAAAATTGCTCAGATCCAGCGACGGACAGGAATTGACCTGGCTTATTTAAGTCCGCTGGAGGTGAGCCTGAAAGGCGGACCAGGGTTAGAGCGTGCAGAGGAAGGAATGGAGCAGATCCAATTGAATAGTCTTGATCAAATTGTTTCCGAGTGAGGAGGTTTGATTATGGCGATTTCTAAGGAGACTAATTTTACAGCCGAAGCCCAACAGCGTCTGGCCGCGCAGCAGGTGAACCATGAGCAGACCAAGGGAGCCCTGGCTCAAGGGGACATTCTGACAATCAATTCAGACGTGCTGCCAAGGCGTATTACGAGACTGATAAGCAACCCACTTTTAAAAGATTCACTGGAAACCCAGCCAGGTAACGGCTGTGAGAACAGGGTGCTTGAGGAGATCGATTCTTATGTGCTTATGCCTCCAGCATCCAGCAAAGCAGAGGCTAATGAGCGCCTGCAGCAATTAAGTCCGCAGGCGAGAGGACAACTTGAAGCCATCATCTGTGGCAATGATTTACTGCCGATTTGGTTTCTTAATCGAGGTGCAGAGCTGCGACGAACTGTTGCTCGGATCAAAGTCGTCACTTCGGATGGAGCGGAAGGTTATGGAACTGGTTTTCTTGTCGGCCCGGGAATCCTTATAACTAACCGCCACGTACTTGATCAATCAGATATTGGTGGGGATTCACTACTGTCTATTGTTGCCAATGCTGTAGCAGAATTCGATGTAGAAATTATTCCCCAGGTGATTGCGCCTGGCAAGACGCGATTAGTAAGCAGCACACCAGCTGTCTTTCGTCTAGCCCCTCAGACCCTACTGCTTACGGATGCGTGGAACGCACTGGATTATGTCCTGATTGCCCTTGAATCTAAGAGCATTGATGGTCAGCATGATATCAGCGAATACGGCTTCAACCGCCTGTCGGCTGACATGGGAAAGACAGTCACTGGCGAACCGGTATTCATTATTCAACACCCAAATGGAGAGTCTAAAAAAATCGCACTTCTCAACAATAAAATGATGATTCGCAATGAACAGTCAAGCTATTTGTACTACGAAGCTGATACCGAACCAGGTTCTTCAGGGTCTCCTGTGTTCAACCGTCAGTGGGAAGTCGTGGCCCTGCACCACTCAGTGGAGTTCGCACGGGACCCTGAGGATCGAATCCTGGCAAAGGATGGGAGCCTATGGAACGAAGCCATGGGCACAACAGCGATTAAGACGATGAGCTTCAATGAGGGAGTTAGGGTTAGCCGCATCTTGAAGCAAGTCGAAAGCAAACGTGAGGCGGCCTTGCAGGGTGCGCAGGCCAATCCAAATCTTGAAATCATTAGTGATGGCGGTATGCGTCTTCTGGATGATATCTTGGCGACAGCTCATCAAGCATCCGTTGGGGAATTGATGCAGCCTTTGAATCAAAAGATCACCTTCGCATCCCTAGCTAACGATTCAGATTTCCCAGCTCCAGAATGAGTCACTTGACTGGTAAACTTGCACACTACGAACTAGCTTCGCCCAGCGAGTAAGTCTTCAGAATATTAAATTATCAATCGATCTCGATCTCATATTCCGGCGATGTTAAGTTGATCGGGAGATCATCAAGACTTGCATCAAAGCGGCGCAACAAAGAACTCAGAACAACAATGAACTCTAGCCATAATCGCTGCCAGGCCTCTAGACTGAAACTCTTCTTCTGCAGATTTGACAACAAGTCCCACTGCTCTTCGCCATAACAGGCCAGTGGCATCGTCAATAAAGAATTGAATCCATTAGCCCACAACTGGACCCCAACACCGATAACGCTAGAGGCTAGGTGGTGCCCATAAGGCGACCAAGCAATCTCTTCTAACGAATAGGGTCTGTCGAGAGGTTATGGGAGCAGTGATCTGGACATAATTGGCTCTCATCTGCCAAAGCTGGTAGATGCCTGGCCTGGCTCTGAAGTCCAAGTGCCCCCTTCCCGAACTGTGCCGGTGGGGGAGTACAAGCTGGGATCCTCTGCAACAGCGTTTGACTGTGAATGGATGGTGCCTTGAGGAGCCACTTCCACAAAGCCTTCGGATCAACCGCTTGTGACAGCAACTGCACCGTAGTTGCCCAGTCTTCCTGGCTAAAGCTATTAAGAGGCTTAGCCACTTCCTTGACACCGAGCCACTCCATGCGGCCCACCGACGCGGCTGCCGTGGCCAAACGTTTGCGCAACGTGGGGCTGGCGCTGGCATGGGCCTGGGTTAGCGGCGACCCATCGGGATCCAGCGCTTCATAGCGCTGGATTTGTCCGCTAAGCAACCAGAACATTGCCCGCTGGGCTGGATCGGAGGGTGCATGATCCCCGTCCAACAACAGATGGATCAGGGGTATATCCAACTCTTCAGATTCGATCCAATGTCGACAAAGCGCATCAATGGTCACCACACAATGCACACGGGTAGCCAAAGGAACAATCGCTGTCGCGCAAAGTGCAGCGGCTTCTCCGTGTTCCATCCAGTCGCTGCAGAGCGCACTGATGCTCTCGACGTTGTGCAATCGAGACTGCAGTGGCTCAAACATAGCAATCGCTTCCGCCCGCAATATGGCGTTCAGGAAACCATTAGTCACCAAGCCATCTGCAAGCCCAGCCACTGCATCCGGCGTGCCATCGGCCGCGAGCTTGCCTATAGCTCGCTGTTGCTGCCAGGCCCTCGACAACAGAGGTCTGAATTGTTCTCCCCGCAGCCTGGCGGCATACCGCTTGATCTGGCTAGGTGTAAGAAATGAGCTGTTATAACCGGTCATTATAAGGCCTCACCATCTACGCTTACATCGTCTTGCCGCCGAACGGGCTCCACGGCAGCGGCCTTCAGCACTTTCCCCTTCAAGGTGATACCTGCAATCCTCACTTTCACCGCTGCACCCCTGCCAAGGCTGGTGGCCTGGCTGAGCAGTTGATGACGATCGGGATCAAAGGCCACCACCTGGCCAATGGGTTCAAATGCCTCCAGCCCAACAGGTGCCAGCCCCTGCCAGATGTGTCGGCTGGTGGCGAGCAAATCCTTGACGCTCAGCTCTTTACCCTGCACTTCGATCAGGTGTTGTTGGGTGAGCAGCTGTGTCAGGGGTGTGGCCAAGGGTGTCAACAACTCCTCCAGCTGAACTTGGAGTTTTTCATTGAGGGCGTCGTCTTGTTCTCGGCCCTGGCGGGTCAGATCGGCATGCAGTTGTGCCACCCGATGTTGGGATTGATTGAGGTCCAGCCGCAGCTGCTGCAGTTCACTCTCAGCCGCAAGCCGCAGGGTGCGCTCCTGCTCCAGCTCCTGGCTGGCCCGACCATCCCCAACCCCTGAATCATTCGCGGGAGCAGGCTCAGCGGAACCTTGGATGAGGCGGGCGAGCCAGTAGCGGAAGCGTTGGGCCATTGTTATGGGGAGCAGATGGTGGGACCAGGTGGTGGGGTGCTCAGATAAGGGCTGACGGATGTCGAGCGGCACGAACTGCTGCACGGCATCGAAGCTCTCGCGGAACGAGGCCGACTGGGCCCGGCCCTCCTGCAACCAGGCCCGCAAGGCACCAATCCGCTCCCGCTGGGACACCGACAAAGGCACCTGACGATCCAGGGAGCGGGCGATGTCGTCGGTGTTGAACTCCCTGCTTTGGTTGAAGCCGATGTACATCGCATCGACGATCGCCTGCTCGATCTCAGCGCCCACATAACCCTCCGAGAGCCGAGCCAAGCTGTCCAGGTCAAAATCGTGGATGATGCGGTCCCGTTTGCGTAGGTGTACCGCAAGGATTTCGCGCCGCTCAGCCAGGGTTGGCAGATCCAGGAAGAAGATCTCATCGAAGCGTCCCCGCCGCAGCAGCTCCGGCGGCAGGCTGCTGATGTCGTTGGCGGTGGCTACCACGAAACAGGGGGCTGTTTTCTCCTGCATCCAGGTGAGGATCGTGCCAAACACCCGCGTACTGGTGCCGCCATCGAGGCCGCCAGAAGCAAAGGCCTTCTCCATCTCATCGATCCAGAGGATGCAGGGCGCCACGGTTTCCGCCAGCTGCAGCGCCTGGCGGGTGCGTTGCTCCGATTCCCCCACCAGGGAGCCAAACAGGGAACCTACGTCTAGCCGCAGGAGCGGTAGATGCCACAAGCCACCGACCATCTTGGCGGTGAGGCTTTTGCCCGTGCCAGGGATACCGATCAGGGCCATGCCCCGTGGTGCGGGAAGTCCATAGTCGCGGGCTTCCTGGCCAAAGGCCCGCTCCCTGAGGCGCAACCAATCCTTGAGCACTTCACAGCCGCCGAGATCGGCGGGGCTTTCACTGGCGGCAAAGAACTCGAGGGCCTTGCTTTCGCGGATGATCTGCTTTTTCTCCTCGGTCACCAGGTCGATGTCCTGATCGTCAAGCTGGCCATCGCGCACGATCGCCTTGGCGAAGACCCGCTGGGCCTGGGAGGTGGTGAGTCCGAGAGCGGCCTGCACCAACTTTTCGCGACCGAGGGCGGTGAGCTGGACCCGCACCCCTGGAGTGGCGGTGAGGCCATTGAGCACCCCTTCCAGTTCGGCGCTGTCCGGGGGCGGGAACTCCACCACCACGGCAATGTCCTTTAGTTCGGCTGGCAGCTGGTTGGTGGGCGTTGTGACGAGGATGGATTTGCGGGTGTAGCGAAAGCGTTGGGCCAGGTTGCGCAGCTTGCGCTTGAGCAACGCATTGCTCCAGATGTCATGGAAATCGCGGAGCACGAACAGGGCATCGCCATCGTGTTGGTCGATCTTCTCCAGGGCGGTCTTGGGATCCGGAGCCACCGGCACGGCGCCTTTCCAGCAGGCGATCTTCTCAAAACCATCACCCGCATCCCAGCTGAGGCAAGGGCGCTTGATCGCCTCACAGGCCTGGCGCACCTCGGCAACGGCCCGTTCCTCCTCTGGGGTGACCAGCACGATCAAGGTGAATCGGGCCCGCAGGTAGAGATCGAGCTCTTGTTGAAAGGCCATGGTTACCAGGACCCACCGATCTGTTGGTTGTCATCCACCTGCCAGTGAACGCCCTGGTCATCGGCATCGGCCTCCGGGGTCATCTCGCGGCTGGTGATCTCACCGCCTAGCAGCTTTTCCAGGCCCTCGGTGAGGCTGAGGCAGCCGCCACCTTGCACACCGCGGACCTGCAGCTTGACGGTGCCATCGGGGGCAACAAAAACATCGACTTCTTGGATTTCCATTGGTTGGTTGAGGCGGGCGGAGGGTTGATCGATTGTGGGCAGCAGCTCAGACGCTGCGGCGCAGCACCAGGTGAAGGGTGCCGTCCTGCTGTTGTTCCTCTTCCACCAGGCTGAAACCCTCTGCTTGTAGGGCTTCCTGGGCTGCGTGGTAGGCATAGCGTTGGGTCAGTTTCTTCACGAAGCTCCCTTGGTCAATGCCTTTGATTCCCCACCAATCGGCCACCAGCTCGAAGCAAGGACCACTGCGGCGAAAACCGATGTCATAACCCTTGTTAGCCGTACCGATCTTGAAGTCAGCCTGGGCGGTATTGCCCATGTAGCCGTTAACAGTCACGGGCCCTCGCTGAACCGTATGACCCAGATCTACAAGGGCCTTTTCTAGATAAGTAGTCTCCACAAGTTGAGTGCGGATGGTAGTGAAGTGGGACATGGGAAGGTGTCGGGGTGAAGGTGAGGGTCTGGTCAGCTCAGCTGGATGACCGGATAGTCGCTGTAGAGCAAATGGCCGGTAGCGATCTCGCGGGCGGTGAGCAACAGGCGCTTGTTGCCATCAATGCCAAAACTGATCTGGAACGCGGGTTCAGCTGCTTTGAGCGCCTGGCTGGGGGTAAGGAAGGTGGGGGCCGTTTCGTTCATCCAGAAATGGCTGCGGCGCTCTTGTTCATGTGCGGACACCGCCAGGATGCGGGCACCACCGGCAGGATCAAAGACCAGCTCAGTGGGAGCGGTCATGCTGGGTGAGCGGAATCGCTCACCCAGCTCAAAGATGGCCAGCCCCAGCTGCTCTTGACCGTCATAGGAGGCTTTCACGGTGAGTTCAGCGATAGGCTCCGGGCTCGGGTAGGGACTACCCGCCTCCACCAAGAGACGGTAGGTCCATTCACTGGTTTTTTGGTCTCGATGCCGTATGGCGTAGCTGTGCTGAATGTGATCGTAGAAGTCCACCCCCCCCACAAATGCCGCCGCACCGCGGGCGACCGCATCGATTGGCCGATCCGCAAACAACCGATTCCCACCGAAGATCCTGGCCAGGGTGGTGCGCACCACCGGAATCTGACTGCTGCCGCCCACCAGCAGCACTGACTTGATTTGATCCTCGCCATAACCCCGATCACGGGCGCGGTTGAGGGCCTGGCGGATCAGGCGGTCGATGCCGCCAATCAGATCGGCAGCATCCATCAGCTCCTCAAAGCGGCTGCGACTCCAGTTCGCCTCCAGCACCTGACCCGTATCTGGATCCAGCAGGGTGATGGCGGCTTCTGTTTTGCTGGTGAGCTGAATTTTGGCCTGTTCGCACTCGGCCAGGATGGCGCCACTGAGGGTCTGGATCAGCGGATCGGTGTCCTGCCGGCCGGACTGCTGCAGCAGGTCTTGAAACAGCAGCTGATCCAAGCTGATGCCACCGATCTCGGCACCGGCCTTGGCGAGGATGCGGCAACGACGACCAGCAGCGGCGTTGTTTTCCGCGTTGTTTTCCGTTTCTATCAGCACGACAGCGATGTCGAGGGTGCCGCCGCCGAAATCAAACACCAGGTAGCAATCACCGGGCTGGATGTGGGCGCCATAGCCGAGGGCTGCGGCGGAGGCTTCATCGATCAGTCGATAGCGTGGCAACCCGGCAGCGGTGGCCGCTTCCCCCAGCCAGGCGGCGTAGTACTCATAGCTCTCAACTGGAACAGTCAGGGCGATTTCCTCTTCCGCAAGGCCCAGATCCTCGCGGGTGAGCAGCAGCAACCCGGTGAGGAAGTCCTGCCCAGCCTGGTGGAAGCTCACCTGCCGATCACCAATGCGGCGCCCACGGCTGGTGCCGCCACGGCCGATGTAGCGCTTGGCCCAACGCAGGGTGTGGGGATGCTTGAGCAGGTTGCGTTGCAACACCTGCTGACCCAGCCACTGTCGCCTGTCTTCCCCGTAGTGGATCAGGGATGGGACCACTGCTGTGGTTCCGTCCCCCTGGGGATAGAGGCTGCGGTAGGCCGCCGGGGCATAGGGGGTGGCCTTCTTGAGATCAGGATCCCAGATGGCAAGGACGGTGTTGGAAGTACCGAAATCAACGGCTAAACGACCGGGCATGAATCAGGTCTCCGGATCAACCTTCGATTTCGACTTCAAAAGGTGATGCGCCTTGGTGGGCGACCACATCTTCAACGCTGACATCGAAGCGGCGGATCAGTGTGCCCAGGCCCCTAATGAACGTGACCCAGGGGGCCGCCCAGTCCTCAGCTGCCAATGAGGTGCGGGTGAACTCCCCTAATAGGGTCCAGGCATGGTGATCAAAGCTAGCGAGAGGGGTCGTCAGTATCTCCGCTAAGTCATGGCGATCTCGTCTCCACAGCCAGATTGTCTGGCCGCCAGCGGAGGCCAGACACCCTCCATCCGGCGACCAGGCGAGGGACCACACTGAGCGGCCCTGGCTACGAAGGAGATAGGCGCAGGTGCCGTTGGCTGGATTCCAGAGCCGGATGGTCTCGTCATGGCTGGTGGAGGCGAGCCAGCGGCCATCAGCGGACCAGGTGAGGCTGTGAACCCACCTGGCATGACCCTGGAGGATGTGGTGGCAGGTGAAGCTGACGGGGTTCCAGAGGCGGATGGTCTGGTCTTGGCCACAGGAGGCGAGCCATCGCCCATCGGGGGACCAGGTCAAGCCAGTGATTAGCGCGGTGTGCCCTTCCAGGGTGGGGAGGTTGGATTGGCTGGCCATGTCCCACAACCGCACGCTGTGGTTGCTGGCGGAGGCAAGAACCCGACCCCGCGGCTGCCAGGCGAGCGCCCTCACGCCGTTGGGGTAATCGTTGAGATGGGTGGTCTCCCGGCTGCGGACGTCCACCAGGAACAGCAGCGTGCCGCAAGAGGCGGCAATGGTTTGCCCGTCCGACGACCAGGCCAGCGAGCCGCCAGGACAGCTGCAGCCGTGGAGGAGGGTGCAGGCGCCGCTGATCCCATCCCACAAGCAGATACCCCCGTTGCCGATGGAGGCCAGGCAGCTCCCATCGGGCGACCAGGCGATCGAGGAGACGTTTATTTGGGCGGGCTCCTGGAGGGTATGGAGGCAGATGCCACTGGCCGCCTCCCAAACGCGGATCGTCTGCTTGCAGCAGGCGGCGATGTGGCGTCCATCCGGCGACCAGGCCAGTAACTCTCCAAACGATCCGGTGGACGTCGTTCTGCTTTGGTGGCCGACGTGACGGTAGCCGTTGAGGGTGTGGACGCAGGCGCCACTGGCGGGGTCCCACAGCTGGATCGTCTGATCCGACCGGCCAGCGGCAAGAAAGCGTCCGTCCGGCGACCAGGCGATTACCTGCACATTGGAGGTGCGGTCTTCCAGCGTGCGGGTACCGTGATCTTCAAGCCAACCCTTATCCTCTGCCGGGGGCGGCAGCTGGTGTTGGGCCAGCGCCCACAGCTCCCTAGCCCCCTCGCCGAGGGATGGGGGCGGGTCTGCGCCAGAAGGCAGGGCCTGCAGCAGGGTGCGGGAGTGCACGGGGGGGGCTAGCAATGCCCACCGCCAGATCTCCACAGCATCACCGGAACGAATCAGCGTCAGGATCGTTGTCGCCCAGTCATCGGCCGTGAAGGCTTCGAGAGTTTTGTTCTGCCGCATGACCCGTAGCCATTCGGTCCGGCCTGTCGCGGCCGAAGCCATGGCCAGGCGTTGGCGCACACGGGCACTGGCCGTGGCCTGCGTCTGGGCCAGCAGGGAGCCGTCGGGATCGAGCTGTTCGTAGCGCCCGGCTTGGCCGATCAGCAGCCAGAACAGGGCTTTTTCGGCGCGATCTGATGGAGTGTGCTTGGCCTCCAGCAGCAATTCGGCGAGTTCGTCTCCCGTGTCTCCTGTTTCGATCCAGTGCTGGCAAAGCGCATGGATCGTGGCTGCTGCGCGGAGCTTGAGGAAAGCCTGCCGCACCAGAGGTTTGGTGGTTTCCCAGGACCAGATCGCCAACAACGGCGGCAGGATGCCGGGTCCATCATCCGCCAGGCCCTCGGGATGGCCGCTCATCATCCAAAACAACACCCGCTCGACAGGTTCGCTCGGGGCGTGCCCCGCGCCCTGGAGCAGTTCCCCCAGACCCTGCCAACGGGCTTCGGCTTGCACCCAGGGCCGCCAGATCTCCTCCCAGTCTTTGCTCAACGACCGCAGGTTCGCTCGTTTCTCGTCTGGAGGCCGCTCCGGCGGCTCACTGGACAGGAAGAACCAAGACAGATCGGTGGATTCGGAGGGTTCCAACAAGTCGCCAAGCCGCAGCCGCAGTTCTGTCGTGTCGCTCCATGTCAATCGCGCGTAGATCCAATGGCGGCACAGCAGATCGATCGTGGGTTGGCAGCGCAGAAGGCCCAGGGCGCCAGTGGCTGTGGGGTTGGCGGTCTGCCGGCTCCAGGCCTCCAGCAGGGGAGCCAAAATCCCAGGCCCATCGTTGGCCAACCGCTCCGGCCAGCCGCAGGCCAAGGCAACAGCAACCCTCAGCTTGGGATCTCGAAGAGGCAGATGGTTAATCCGCTTGATAATCTCTAATAGCTTGTGGTTCTCCGTCCATTTGTTGAACCACTCCTCACACAGTGCGTCTAGTGAAGAAACTTCTCTTAATGAGAGCAGGGCTGTTTCTGCTGTAGCACTGATGGACCCATCCTGCCAAGCTGCCAACAACTCAGGCACGACTTCAGGCCCATCATTATTCAACCGCTCCGGCCAGCCGCAGGCCAAGGCAACAGCAACACGTAGTTTTTGAGGCTCAAGTGGCAAAAAATCAGCCTGTTTGATCAAAGTGAAGAGCTGTTCAGAAAACTCTTCTGAACTGAATTGAACCGCAATTTTCGAAATTTCCTTGAGTTGGTGAGACTCGCGCATTGACTTCAATGCAGTTATCAAAATTTGCCGTATTTCCCCATCATCCAGACTCCGGCTAACTACAGCTAAAGCCATGGCTCGAGTAGCTGCAGACGAGCCATCCTGCGATAACTTTTGGATAGCATTATTCTGCTGCCAGCGATGCGGCAAGCCAGGCAGCAGGTTCTGGCCTAAAAGCCTGGATCCAAGTTTTTCAATCTGGCCGGGTGTTAGTGATGAAGTCATCTGGGCAGAGAATGTACAGGGAAGAATCCAAGGGCTGACATTTTACAAGCATTGAACTCTTGCCAGCTTGGCAAGAGCCCAGCCACTGGGCGGTTGATCCGTTTTCGCGAAGACGACTGAATAATTTGACAAATCTTCAACGGATGCCGAGCATTTTGGATAACCAAAAACCCCCTTCTCCTCCGAGAATCAGGGTGGTTGGTACCTTCGATCCGTTTTGGGCCCACAGGCGGAATTTCTCCAGCTCAGTCACTTCACGAGCACCCGGTACCCGCAAACTTTCGGCCTTGAGTCTGTTGGCCTCCGCTTGGCCTCTAGCCTCCTCAATCACCCCCAGCGCTTCATTCTTTTTTGCGTTTGCTTTGTACGTGGCCGCCAGAGCCTCCTGCTCGGCAACCTGCTTGATCTCAATCGCTTCAGCCACCTTTTGACTGGGGGCCAAATTCACCACATCCAGGCCGATCACTTCCACCGGATAAGGGCGCAAGTTTGCCTTGATCGTGCTCTCCCAATCGGCCTTCAGCTTGGTACGATTACCAATAGCCGATTCCAGACTTCGCGTCGAACTCACAGTTTTGAAGCTCTCCTCCGCTTTCGGATCAACGATCCCCGTAGTCATCGCCTCAAGCGAACCAAATTCACGTCGCACCCGTGGGACCTGAGATGGCGGCACTCTCCACTGAACAGCCAGTTTTGCATTTAGATCTTGGATATTTGATGTGGAAGCCGCCACTTGCCGCTGGAAGTTCTGCACTTTTACATTAATGCAATCCAAGCTATCTACAAATGGAATCAACACATTCAGACCCGGCATTACCGGTTGATTCTGAACTTGGCCGAGGCGTAGCTTGGCACATGTCGTGCCCTCTGGGATCACCCGCAAGGGATTCAGAATGACCGCAGCCACCACCACTGCGATCGGCGCCAAGCGTCGCACTAATTGATCTCGCGACCGGTGAATGGAGAATACGGTATCAATAGCCATCATAGTTACCATTTTCATGAATAAATTGGTACTGATTCGAATGTCGGCTGGTGGCTAGGGGTCCAACTACGGCTATCCAAAATGCTGGCGATAGCTGTCGATTGTGGTGCGGTGCAAGTGGTGAATCAGCTCGCTCTTTAGCGATGTTGCTAGATCCAAAGCCGATCAGACCCAGCTCATGGCTGGGTTCATCCAGCTCATAGGCCTGAACTTGGCAACATAAGTTTGGCTGGGAGTTGAGCATGTTTGCCATGCGTGAGGCTGTGAATTGACATTCCCATGCGGTTGAGAGTGATGTCAATCATGGCTAGGTGTAAACACATGGAAGCAGATGGAAGTAACTCCACATGACAAGACATAACAACGCAAGGCAATACAATGTCTTTGTGAAATCACCCCCATTCCGCGCTTGCTGGGATCAAAGCAGATCACCATGCCGTGGGGACCTTGCCGAACTGACAACTGGGCCAGCATTCGCCTCCACTCGGGGACTGCACTGGCCCTTTGGGCGTAACCGCAGGCGCAATCTCCGGCTAAAGCCGTCGGCGCAACCGTCGGAACCGTTACCCAGCGGTCAGCCGATGCCCCATAGGCTACAAGTTGTGGCGGCTGAGGCTAGCCGATGGAACGGTTTTTTCTGGAGCTCGAACCGCCAGCGGAGGTGATGGCCAGCTGGCCCCACGTGGTGGTGGTGGGAGGCGGCTTCGCGGGGCTCAAGGTGTGCCATGCCCTGGCCCGTCAGCCCGTGCGGGTCACCCTGATCGACAAACGCAACTTCAACTTGTTTCAGCCCCTGCTTTATCAGGTGGCCTCCGGTCTTGTGTCCGAGGCGGATGTGGCATCACCACTACGTCAGATGGTGGGAAATGCCCCCAACATCCAGATCCTTTTGGGGGAGGTTGTCGCTATTGATCCGGAGGCCTCCCAGGTGGTGCTCAACGGCAAGCACCTCGGCTACGACCAGCTCATCCTGGCCACCGGATCGGGAAGCACCTATTTCGGCCGGGAGGAGTGGCGCTCGCTGGCCCCACCGATGAAAATCCTTGAGCATGCCGATGAGATCCGTCGTCGGCTGCTGATGGCACTTGAGGAGGCCGAACAGACCCGTGACCCCAGCCAGCGCTCCTTCCTGCAGACCGTGGTGGTGGTGGGGGCCGGCCCCGCCGGCTGCGAGCTGGCCGGATCGCTGATCGAGCTGATGCATCGAGCCGTGCAGCGCGACTTCAAGCAGCTGCGCCTCCAGGACTGCCGGGTGGTGCTGGTGGATCCGGTGGATCGGGTGCTGCCCACCATGGCGCCGGTCCTCTCAGAGGCCGCAGCCGCCTACCTGCGGGCCGCCGGGGTTGACCTGCGCTTGGGCCTCAAGGTGGAAGGGATCGCCCCGGGGCTCGTCTGCCTCAGTGGGGCGGCCGGCGAGATCCAGCTGGAGGCGGCCACGATCTGCTGGACTGCCGGGGTGCGGGCCTCCCGGCTGGGCCGCCTGCTGAGCGACCAAACCGGCTGCCCGATCGACCGCAGCGGACGGCTCGTGGTGGAGCCTGATTTCTCGGTTCCCGGCCACCCCGAGATCCGGGCGGTCGGTGATCTGTGCAGCTTCGCCCACACCCCCGATGGCAGCCCCCTGCCGGGTATGGCGGGTCCGGCGGTGCAGGCCGGGGGGTGGGTGGCCCGTGACATCCTGGCGCGCCTGCGCGGCCAGACGATCCAACCCTTCCGCTGGCTGGATCTAGGCAGCATGGCGGTGATCGGCCCCTGGTATGCCGTGGCCGATCTGCGTGGTCTGCATCTCACGGGGCTGGTGGGCTGGGTGGTGTGGGCCCTGGCCCACCTCGCCTTCATTCCGGACACGGAGAACAGGATCGCCCTGTTCAGCAAGTGGATGTGGCAGATAGCCACCCGCCAGCGCACGGCTTTGCTGATCACCGGCCGCCCGGATCAACACCTCGGTGTGGATGTGGGCCTGTTCCGCGCCCCCCGCCCGACCGCCTAGACCATGCCTGCTCAGCGCACGAACAACATCTCCTGGTAGGTGGGCAGGGGCCACAGGTCGTCATCCACCAGGGTCTCAAGAACATCCACCGCCTCCCGAAGGCTGCCGATCAGCGGCATCAGGGAGCCTGCGCAGTGATGCAGGTGGCCATGGGTGTCGTGGGGCGGATTGGCGAGGGCCTCCTCCAGGGCGCCGCAGCGCTGCACCAGCTTGCTGTTGAGGTCTGCGATCTTGGTGGCCAGGCCCCGATCGCTTGGGATGCCGATCGCCTCCTGATCCCGCAGCGAACGGCTCAGGCGCTCCAGGCTATGCATCACCACCGGATAGATCTGGGTGCGGGCGATGCGCAGGGCCAGCCGCGCCTCCACCTCGATGGCGAGGATGTACTGCTCGGCATACACCTCGAAACGGCTTTCGAGCTCCACGGGCGTGAGAACCCCCTGGCGCTGGAACAGGTCCCGGATCTCGGGGCGCTCCAGCACCGGTAAGGCATCGGCGCTGGTGCGCAGGTTTTCCAGCCCCCGTTCCTCCACCGCCATGCGGTGCCATTCGCCCGAATAGCCGTCACCGCCGAAGACCACGGCGCCGTGCTCGTCCATGGTGCGCTTGAGCACGGCGAAGGCGGCCTCCTGGAGGGGAACGCCGCTGTTGAGCTGTTCCTCCAACTGATCGGCGATCCACTGGAGCGAATCGGCGAGGATCGTATTCAGCGCCACCAATGGGCCCGCCACCGATTGCCCGGAGCCCACCGCCCGGAACTCGAAACGATTGCCGGTGAAAGCGAAGGGGGAGGTGCGGTTGCGATCGCCGGGGTCCTTGTTCAGTTCCGGCAGGGTGTCGACCCCGAGGGACATCAGGGCGGCCTCGGCGGAACCCTCCAGGTGGCCACTCTTGATCTGGTTGAACACATCCTCTAGCTGGCTGCCGAGGTACACCGAGATGATCGCCGGAGGGGCCTCATTGGCGCCGAGGCGGTGGTCGTTGCTGGCGGTGGCGATGACGGCCCGCAACAGGGGACCGAAGCAGTGCACGCCGCGGATCACCGCCGCACAAAAGATCAGGAACTGCAGGTTGGCGTGGGGGGTCTTGCCAGGATCGAGCAGGTTGCCCTGGGTGGCGTTGCCGATCGACCAGTTCACGTGCTTGCCGCTGCCGTTGACACCGGCGAAGGGCTTCTCATGCAGCAGGCAGGTGAGGCCATGCTTTTTGGCCGTGCTGCGCAGCACGGTCATCGTCAGCTGCTGGTGATCGGTGGCCACGTTGGCGGCTTCGAAGAAGGGTGCAATCTCGAACTGGCCGGGTGCCACTTCGTTGTGACGAGTCTTGGCCGGGATGCCGAGCCGGTAGAGCTGGGCCTCCACGTCCTGCATGAACACCTGCACCCGCTCCGGGATGGCACCGAAGTAGTGGTCGTCAAATTGCTGACCTTTGGCCGGCGGAGCGCCGAAGAGGGTGCGGCCGGCCAGCAGCAGATCGGGCCGCAGGGTGGTGTAAGACGAATCAATCAAGAAGTACTCCTGCTCGGCGCCGCAGCTGGAATTGACCGGGGCGATCTCGGTTTCGCCGAGCAGCTTGAGCAGCCGCTGGGCCTGCTTGTTCATGGCGGCGTTGGAGCGCAACAGCGGCGTTTTCTTGTCAAGGGCCTCACCGGTCCAGCTCACGAACACGGTGGGGATGCACAACGTCACGCCGTTGGCGGTGCGCATCAGCCAGGCAGGACTGGTGACATCCCAGGCGGTGTAGCCGCGGGCCTCGAAGGTGGTGCGCAGGCCGCCGTTGGGGAAGGATGAGCCGTCGGGCTCACCCTGCACCAGCAGCTTGCCGGAGAACTCGGCGATCGCCTTGCCGTCGGACTGGGGCGAGATGAAGCCGTCGTGCTTCTCGGCGGTGAGGTTGGTGAGAGGATAGAAAACGTGGGCGTAATAGAGAGCACCACGGGCGCTGGCCCAGTCCTTCATCGACTGGGCCACCACGTCGGCCACCGAGGGGTCGAGCTTGCTGCCTTCGCGGATCGAACGCTGGATCGAGCGAAACACCCCCTTGGGCAGCGCTGATCGCATCGCTTCGAGGCCGAAGACATCGCTAGCCCAGATCTCCTCCAGGGGAGCTGGCGGCTCGACCGCCGTGGCAGGCCGCTGCAGAATCGTCTGGAGGGCCTGGAGGCGAGCTGGAGAGGGCATGGGATGCTACGGGAGTTGGGGAGAACAGTCCGACCAACCCAACACAAGGGTTGGGGACTTGCGATGCAATGGTTGCTACATAAACTGAATGCAAGCCCGGAATTGAAGCCAGAACGGTGGGCCTGAACCACGGTTAACGGCTGCGGGCACGGGGTCTTGGTCGGGCGGCCATGGCCTGGACCGCTTTGCCTAGAGTCTGATTGCCATTCATCGAGACCAGCAGATCGATCCCAAGCCCGCAGCCTCCATGACCGCACCAATCCAGGCCCTCGCCGCCCACGGCGCCGGGCAACCACTTCAACCCTTTACCTACACCCCAGGTCCGCTCGGCAGCGAAGAGGTGGAGATCGCCGTTGAGAGCTGCGGCATCTGCCATAGCGATCTCTCCATGCTGGACAACGAATGGGGCATGACCACCTATCCGTTTGTGCCTGGCCATGAAGTGATCGGCAGGGTGGTCGCCCTCGGGGAGCACACCAAGCGCCTGAGCATCGGCGACCGGGTTGGGCTGGGCTGGTTTTCAAGCAGTTGCGGTGCCTGCGATCAATGCCTTTCCGGCAACCAGAACCTCTGCCTCAAAGCAGAAGGCACCATTGTTGGACGCCATGGTGGCTTCGCCACGCGGGTTCGGGCTAACTGGACCTGGGTGGCCCCCCTGCCGGCAGGCCTCGACGACAAGAAGGCCGGCCCCCTGCTCTGTGGCGGCATCACAGTGTTCAATCCCATCGTGGAATTGGGCATCCAACCGACCGACAGCGTGGCCGTCATCGGCATCGGCGGACTGGGGCACATGGCCCTGAAGTTTCTAAGGGCCTGGGGATGCGAGGTCACGGCCTTCACCAGCAGCGACTCGAAACGGGAGGAGGCGCTCCAACTCGGCGCCCATCGCACTTTGAACTCGCGCAACGCCGACGAACTGGCTCAAGCGGCGGGCAGCTTTGACTTCATCCTCAATACCACCAACGCCAACCTCGACTGGAACACTTACATCGCCGCCCTCAAACCCAAGGGCCGGCTGCACACCGTGGGGGCCGTTCCCGAGCCGATTGCCTTGGCCGCTTTCCCGCTGATTCTCGGGCAGAAAAGCCTCTCCGGCTCGCCCCTCGGCAGCCCGTCCACCACCGAGAAAATGCTGCACTTCAGCTGCCGCCATGGCATCGCGCCCACCACGGAGTTCTTCCCCCTGTCGAAGGTGAATGAAGCCTTGGATCACCTCCGCTCCGGCAAAGCCCGCTATCGCATCGTGCTGATCAACGACCTGGAGTGAGGCTCAACAGCCACAGCGGCGACCAGCGACATCAGCAAACTGCATGCAGAACGAGTACGGTCAAAGCCCGCTGGAAGCCGATGCCATCCCTGCGGATCCGCGACCTGCCCGAACCGCTCCACCGGCTGCTGCAGCACCGTGCCCAGGCCCACAAGCGCAGCCTCAACCAGCAGGCATTGGCTGATCTAGAAGCCATTGCCGGCGGCGATCCCCTGAACGCCGCCGCCAGGTGCTTGATCGCATCGCCCGACGAGGCCCCCTTGCCCCGGCCCTGAGCGGGGATCTGGCGCCGGAAGAACTGATCCGCGGTTGGCTGAGGGCTTGACGGAGGGCATGGCATCGCGGCAGGGCCCGCCATGCCCCCAACCCCCTCCCCCACCTACGAGCGCCTGCACGACTTCATCGCGAGGCGCATGCGCATGAGCCGCATTTACCAACCCCTGATGCTCATGGAGATCCTCGGCCACGGATTGGCCAGGCAACAGCCAGCCCGGCCCCGGCGCAGGACGTCGCCCGGCGGATCCTGGGGGAAGACGTGGCCCAGATCGATTACTACACCGAACGCTTCAAGCGGATGGTGGGCAAGGTTCACCTTCAACGGCATCACCCGCTACGACCAGGGCGCCTACGGCCTGGTGGGCGGCGTAGCCGAAGGCTTCTGCGAAGCAGTAGAGCTGAGCGACACCGAGCGCGAAGAGCTGCTGGAGCTGTGCCGCCAACGCCTCGATGCCTTCCGAATGCAGCGCGGCGAGGAGGTGGGCTGTTTGCTCACGCAGAAGCCTGCGGCTTCGGGCACAGGAGCCGCCACCGCACCCCGTCAGCGGCTCGATCAAAGTCCGGATGCTCACCCGGGCCAAGGGCCGCTGCGAATGCTGCGGGTCGGGCTGTTGCTTGGCAAACCCCGCACCAACGGGCCCTGGAGGTGGACCACATCGTGCCGAGGAACCATGGCGGCTCGGACGACCTCAGCAACCTGCAGGCCCTCTGCTTCCGCTGCAATGCCGGCAAGCGCGATGCAGTTTGCCTACGCAAGAGGGCTCCACCGACTTCCGCGGTCTGCGGCCAACGACGACCTGCGCGGGAGAGATCAGAAAGGCAAGGTTGCCGCCACATCGGAGAGACGGATCAGCAGGGTGTCGGGATCAATGGGCGAGGGATCGAAGCCCATGTGCAGATAGAAGTTGCGGGCTTGATCGGAGGCCGCATGAACCACGATGCCGCGCACGCCGATCTGAGTGCTGGCCTGCAGCACCCGCTCGAACGCATCGGCGAGCAGGGCGCGAGCGATGCCGCCTCCCTGGACACTGCGGCAGACCGCCAGCCGCGCCAGCACCACCACGGGGATGGGGTCGGGCATGTTGCGCCGAAAACGCCCAGGGGCTGAGGCCACGGCCACCGCGCCGGAGGCCAGAGCCACATAGGCCTTGACGATCCCGTCGCTGTTGCACACCACGAAGCTTCGCGTCGCACCGCTCTGCTGGTTGGAGTGGGCACGCTGCCGGAGCCAGCGGTTAAGGCCGGAGTCGCCGCAGTCAAAACCGACGGTGCTGTGATGCGGCGCCAGCGGCTGCGGCGCCAGCAGATCCATCAGCGTTGCCAGGGTCTCGGGGCCGTCATGGTGCGTTGCAGGCGATCACTGGGGCCGGGGGGAGCATCGAGCTGGCAGAGAAACTGGTCAAATTGCTCGGGCGAAACTGCTTGCCAGCTTTGCTGCACCAACAGCTCACGGGCGGCGGAGCGGGCCGCCTGCAGAACGAAATCGGTTCGGGTGAGGCCGGAGGCGTGAACGGCGCGATCGATCAACGCCTGATCATCGGGCGTGACGCGCAGGTTCCAGCTGAGGCGAGGGGTGGTAGCCACGGCTGAGCAGAAGACTTGTGGCCAGCCTAGCTCCCTTGGGTAGACGACGTCTATCCAGCTGATCATCATGTCGATCGCCCGGGGCTTCTCCCCCGCAAGTTCCACCCCCCGTCACACCCCAGCACCAGCGCAGCCCCCCACAGCGCCAAGATCCCCCCATGCCCCCAACCCCCTCCCCCACCTACGAGCGCCTGCGCGAAACCATCGCGAGGCGCATGCGCATGAGCCACATTGACCAACCCCTGATGCTCATGGAGCTCCTCGGCCACGGATTGGCCAGGCAACAGCCAGCCCGGCCCCCGCTCAGGACGTTGCCCGGCGGATCCTGGGGAAGACGTGACCCAGATCGAGGTCTACCAGAGCGCGTCAAGCGGATGGTGGGCAAGGTTCTCACCTTCAACGGCATCACCCGCTACGACCAGGGTGCCGACGGATTGGTGGGCACCGTAGCTGTGCCACTGGCGCCTCGATAGGGTCAAGTTGCTTGGGGTGGTTTTGCCAGAAAAGGCTGATCCGGCTGGCCAGGACGCTTGATCACAGCCGCCGCGAAATCAGCTTCAGTGAGCTCTGGGATCTCTTCATATTCCTCGGGTTGGATGCTATGAAAATCGATGCGCTGAAGATCAGAGTGGATTTCGCCTTCAGCAGAGGTGGGGGAGAAAACGACGTTGTTCTCGTTCATTTGCCTTTCGCATGGAGATAATGTGCCTGATGCCGTTGCGCTCCGTGTAGACAACAATCACGGCCCGGCTTCGAAGTAGTCCGAAACAAATCGTCCTCAACTCACCATAGTCTCTTCTGCGATCGGGGATTTCAATCGTGGGGCCCGCAAAGACGCTCTCCGCATCGAGAAAGTCCAGGCCTCGCTGCTCGAGGGTGCTGAGGCGCTTGCGGGGATCAAAGCGGATCACCATGCCGCGTGGCAGGTGCCGAGCTGCCCTTGGGGCCAGCAAACCTGGATCGTCATAGCCAGCGGGAGAGGGATGCTCAACGAGCAAGTGCCACCCCCTGTCACACCCCCCGCCCCAGCAAGCCGGCCCGTACGCGGCTCGATCCAATACCGGGTGCTCACCCGGGCCAAGGGCCGCTGCGAATGAGGACCACATCGTGCCCAGGAACCAGGGCGGCTCTGACGACCTCAACAATCTGCAGGCCCTCTGCTTCCGCTGCAATGCCGGCAAGCGATGGGAGGCGTGGGCAAGCCCACCGTATTGAGAGCCCATCGCCGAGCGGATGCTTGGGCCCGCCGAGCACGTCCGTAACTCAATGCTTGGCAGCGGCCAGAGAACGAACCGCGATGAGATCCTGATCACCAATCGCTCGGAGGCTGCTGCTTGAAAGCGTCAACAGCGATTGGGTGCGTCCAGATGCAGCGACAAACTCAACCTCGACATTTGCAGGATCGTGAATAGCGACGACTGCACCGAGATCCCCCAACTGGAGACCAGCATCAGGTATGTCGTGGGTGAGAACGACTGTCTGGTGCAAGACGAACATGACTTACTCCGGAAATGCGGTGACGAGCCTTGGCTGTGTGGACTGATCCTGGATAAGCCAGACCGTTCTGAATGGCCTGAAAGCTCCATTGGGGCCTTTCAAAGTAGCACTGATTACAACTTTCATCCCATAGGCGCTCGTTTCGATCCGCTGGACCGTCCCAGTCTGCCCATGGTGGAGCAGATCATCACGAAGTCGCCTCCAGGATTCAACGGTATAGCCGAGTGAACGAAATACCCTGGCCTTAAAGCGACCGACTGGATGCGTGTCAGAGAGCAGGTAGTCGCAGATCTTGGCTTCGTCAACAAGCGCTTGGTCTGCATGGGGGAGCATTCGTGGGTCAAGGTGATCGCCGGGGCCTCTGCCCTACAAGTGCCACCCCCCATCACACCCCGCCCCAGCACTGGCCCCCACAGCGCCAAGAGCCCCCCATGCCCCCAACCCCCACCGCCACCGACGAGCGCCTGCGCGAGTACATCGATAAGCGCATGCGCATACGCATGAGCCACATTGACCAACCCCTGATGCTCATGGATCTCCTGGGACGCCGCAGCCCGGCCCCCGCGCAGGACGTAGCCCACCGAATCCTGGGGGAGGACGTGACCCAGATCGATTAATACACAGAGCGCGTCAAGCGGATGGTGGGCAAGGTTCACCTTCAACGGCATCATCCGCTACGAGCGGGGCACCTACGACCCGGTGGGCGGCGTAGCCGAAGGCTTCTGCGCAGCAGTAGAGCTGAGCGGCGCCGAGCGCGACCAGCTGCTGCAGCTGTGCCGCCAGCGCCTTGACGCTTTCCGAGAGCAGCGCGGCGAAGAGGTGGGCTGTTTGCTCACGCAGAAGCCTGCGGCTTCGCCCACCGCAGCCGCCACCGCACTCCGATCAGCGGCTCGATCAAAGTCCGGGTGCTCACCCAGGTCAAGGGCCGCTGCGAATGCTGCGGCGCAGGCTGTTGCTTGGCAAACCCCGCACCAAAGGGACCTGGAGGTGGTCCACATCGTGCCCAAGAACCAGGGCGGTTCGGACGACATCAGCAACCTGCAGGCACTCTGCTTGCGTTGCAACGCCGGCAAGCGATGGGAGGCGCGAGGCGGGCTGTGGGTTCTGCGCGCTGGAAGCCAGCGGCCGGATGCTGCTGGAGAACGCATTGGCGCTGTGCATCGCCGATGCCGATCCGGTGACGCCTGGCCGCAGCCTGGTGATCTCGCGGCGGCATGGGGCGGATGGGTTGGCGTTGCACCAGCCGGAATGGAACGCGCTGGTGGAGCTGCCTCACCCCATTGTCCATAAACGGACATCCACATGCTGAGCGGCCGCATGGAAGTCCTTGTCGGTTGTTAGCAGCGTCAGGTCATAGCGCTGGCTGAGTTGGATGAGTAGGGCATCAATGGTGCCGATCTGTACACCCCGGCGGCGGCAGGCATTGCGGATCTCGGCGGCTGCGATGTGGTCCTGCTTGTCGGGCTGAAGAAAGGCGAGCCCAGAAAGACGCTCCACGAGCTGGTCTCGGTGATTAGGACCTGCAAAACCCTGCAGCACTTCCTGTAGCACCAATCCGGTAGTGAAGACTTGCTCGGCGCCCAGGAGAGCGGCACGGAGAGCGCCAACTTCAGGCAGTCCCGGCTGGACGTCACGGCGAAAGGCCAGCGACCACACGGAAGTGTCGACCAACAGACTCACCGCTGGCGTTCCCGTTCGGTCTTGTAGTCGTAGCCGGGGTCCCATTCGAGCTTGCCGAAGAGCTCCGCCACCTGGCGCTGTTCCCGGCGTGCGATGAACTCCTGCAGAGCGCGGGTGACGGCGGCCTTCTTGGTGGGCTCACCGCTCAGACGGAAGGCGTGGTCAAGCAGGTCCTGATCGAGAGCGAGATTCGTAGCCATGTGTGACCTCAAGAAGAGGTGTCTACACATTATGGCCGACGCCCTGACTGAGAGGACAGAAAAAGGCATGGCAGCCGGGCTTCTCCCCTTACAAGTGCCACTCCTGTCACCCCCCAGTCCCCACCTGGCCCCCCAGCCCCCAATCCCGTCGCAGGATGTGGCGCGCCGAATCCACCGCGCCTGGTGGGCAAGGTACACCTTCAACGGCATCACCAGCCCGGCCCCGGCGCCTACGGCTTGGTGGGCGGCGCCCAAGGTCGCGGGTCAGGAGCGCTGCTGCCAGCGCCGGGGATCCTGGCGGCCGTGCAGGGCGATCACCAGGATTTCAGGGCCCTCCTCACGGAAAAACACGGCATAGCCATGGTCATCCGATGCCGAGCTGGCTCCGCACCTCATCCCAGGGCACTGCCGCTTCGGGGTTGTCGCGATGGTTCGCCCAGCGCCGGTCGAGCTCGGCGCAGAGGGCAGGGTCCAGCGGCAGCGCCCCATCTCGGGACGGGTCATCGAGGCTGTCCCATAGGGCGATCGCCAAGGCCAGCCGCTCGTTTTGGGGTAGTTGCAGCAGGTCAGTCATGGGTGTCATCACCATCACCAACGGCAGGCAAACCAGCGTAGGCATGGAACAAGGCTGGCAAAGGGATGGCAGGGATGGAGGCCAGGCACCAGGGGTTTTGCTCTACAAGTTCCACCGCCTGTCACCCCCCTTCCCCTACCTGGCCTTCCCCCCAGCCCCCGCACAGGACGTAGCCCGCCGGATCCGCCGCGCCTGATGGGCAGGGTTCGCCTTCAACGGCATCACCCGCTACAAGCAGAGCGCCTACGGATTGGTGGGCGGCGAGGAGGTGGGCTGATTGCTCACGCAAAAGCCTGCGGCTTCGGGCACAGGAACCGCCACCGCACGCCGATCAGCGGCTCGATCAAATACCGGGCATGGGGCCGATGAATTGGCGTTGCACCAGCCGGAATGGAACGCGGTGGTGGATGCGGGCCGTCGATCCCGAAACCAGATCAGGTGGGCTGAAACGGTTCGATGGAGGGCAGCACGCCGCCCAGAGCCTCCTTGACCAACTTTAGACCATGGCTGGCCTGCATCCTCAGCCAGAAGCCTTCACTGAGGCCGAAGAAACGGCACAGGCGCAGATCGGAGTCGGCACTGATCGTCCGCCGCCCCTTCACGATCGCGTTGATGCGGCTCTCCGGTACGCCGATCGCAAGCGCCAGCCGGTACTGACTGATCCCCATCGGTCTGAGGAACTCCTCCAGCAGCACCTCGCCCGGATGCACCAGCAGGGAACTGGTCGTTGATGCACTGTTTTCAGAGACTGGCCCTGTGCTGGCCATGGCGGTTCCCCTTGAGCGGCTCCAGGCGATTACTTGGTGGAATCTGCAGATCGCTGAGGCATCCCGCGGCATCGAGGATGGCGAGCTTGCGGAAGGCCGCGCGAACGAAGCCTCAAAACCGCCTCACAGGCCTCCCCTCAAAGAGGGCCTGGGTGTCGCGGCAACGAAACGACCTGATCACCTTACCCCCGCTGGACGTAGGCACGCCGGGCAGTGGGACCGGGCGAAGGCGATCACTCTCTGACATGGCGGCCTGTGTTCCTCCTCTTACAAGTGCCACCCCCTGTCACACCCCAGCAAGGATGACCCGATGCTCACAGGAGGATCTTCCTCGCGTCCTTGAGCAGCAGGAGCAGCTGCTGCTGGCGCAGAGGCGATGCGGTGAATCCGAACCGGGTGTAGAAGCGTGCTGCGTCTTCGTCGATGGGATGGG
>JBIKMU010000082.1:0-5211 GCA_044359075.1 Cyanobium sp.
CTGTCGGACTTGCTCCCGCACAGCGGGGCCGTAGGTCCTTTTCATGATCGTCGGTTAGGCCCCCTGGTGGATGGATCAAACCGAGTGGACAACTTACCTGACAGTGGGGGCTGCCCCAGGGAACGGCCAAGGCCGCCCGCAACCGCAGCGAGTATCTGCAGCGGTTGAAGGCGGCGAACGACCGGTTGCAGGATCCCAATGCCTTGCTGCTCACCTGGGGATTCCACCAGTATTTCCACGGCCAGTTGCGCAAGGCAGATCTTGATGCGATCAGCAGCACCCGGCCGATCATCGTCTGGCACCGTTCCGCCCACGAGGTGTACCTCAACTCCGCGGATGAACGGAAGTACGGAATTACGCGTGAATGGTTCGACAGCCTGCCGGCCAGCCCGCGCAAGCAAACTGATTTTGCCAATGCCCATTACTGGGAGCAGGGGTTATTCGCCGTATTGCCGAAGCTCGGTGCGGCCATTGCCTCCCCCGAGCGCATCCAGGCCGGCCTGAAGTTTGTGCGCGATTACTACCACGCCAATGGCGTCACCCTTGGCTCCGAACCTGGTGGTCTGATGTCGAAGCCCCTCCAGGACGCACAGAATGCCGTGCTCGGCGATTCCTCCTCACCCTTCCGCTTCTACTTCATCGCCGACGGCAAGTCGATCACCGCCAAGTTCCCGGATGCCCAGGTGGGAGCCGAAACCGCAAAACTGCTGGGTTGGGGGCAGGGGATGACGGCATTCCTGCCCAGACAGGTGAAGCTATTCGCCGATGGGGCCATCTTCTCCCAGGCGATGCAGCTCAGCCAGACCTACAGCGATGGCCACAAGGGTGAATGGATGATGGATCCGGAATTCTTCGCACGCTCGTTCAGGGTCTACTGGGATCTGGGTTATCAAATTCACGTCCACGATCCTTGCCGCCAGTCCGCTGAAAGTGGATCCGGTGCGGATCAAGGACATTCCGGTTTGGGGAACGGTTCAAGAAGGCAGAGTGTTGCCGGTGCGTCGAGCTCCAGGCAGCAGCGGTATCTCGAAGCTGGGGCCCGTTCTGGATCAGCCGACGCTGGCGTCAGTGAACCGGGCCGATGCTGCGGCGCACGGACACGAACACGAACACGAACACGGAGATGTATGCACGCTGGCTCAATTGTTGGCCAAGGCTGCCGCTGGAAACCTCATCAATCAGCCCTCGCCTCCATCCTTGTCAAGCAGGTTGGCTAACCAGGCACCAAAGCCGTGAAGGCTCAGATGCCAGGAACTGGCGCACAGCCAAAAAACAATGGTGATCCAATCAATCCTTGCCCGGCTTTTCGCCCGCAGCGAATCTCAGCTGCGCTGCTGGTGGTAGCGCCGTTCATCAACCACCGCCCGCTCGCCATTCTCCCAGGGGAAAACGATCCATTCCGCCGAGGAATACACCTCCAACGCCTGCCACCACTGCGGTTCGGCCTTGCTGATCCACACCAGCAGCGTTGCCCCCTCCAGATCCCGATAGGGCGCCAGGGTGCGGCCGGTTTCGTACACGTCGTCCAGCACCAGGCAACCGGGCTGGGGCTCACTAAGCAAGGGCAGCTCCAGCCGGTGGCTCAGGGCCACCGCCAGCACCAAGCCGCCGCGGGGGATGCCACAGATGGCGCTGATGGGCAGTCCGCCGCAGATCCTGGCCATCTGCTCAACGGCCCGATCGAAGTCTTGCCAGCTGAGGTGGCGCATCGGCGGCAAGGACGGCTCCCCATCCTGGGCTTCGATGCTCACCAAGGCGATGAGCGAAGGTTGCTTGGACTCCAAGGTGGCCGCCGTGGGGCTGCTGCTTGAGCTGTTGGCACGGCTAGACGGCCACCCAAGACCCTAAACTCCTTGTAAATCCGGCACGGCATGACAGATCTGCAAGGACAAGTTCCTTGGCAGGGGCCAGCGGACTGGATTCCCCGCCTGCAGGGCCAGGTGCTGAGCCACCGGTTGGAGCAGTTTCCAGCCGTCGCCCTGCTCGGCCCCCGTCAGGTGGGCAAAACCACCCTGGCCCTGCAGCTGGCCGCCGGCAGGGAAAAGCCAACGGCCGCTTCCTGCTACTCGGCTCAGCCTCGGTGGAGCTGATCCGTCAGAGCAGCGAATCCCTCGCCGGCCGGATCGCCTTCTTGGAGCTGGGCGGCCTGCATCCACTGGAGCTGGGGGCCGGCGCCCAGGACTCGCTGTGGATTCGCGGTGGTTTCCCCGGCAGTGTGTTGGCCGCCACCGATCAAGGCAGCTGCGAGTGGCGGCGGCAATTCATCCGCACCTATATGGAGCGCGATATCCCCCAGCTGGGGCCTCGGGTGCCGGCGGAAACCCTGCGCCGCTTCTGGACCATGCTCGCCCATGGCCAGGGTTCGCTGCTCAATGCCGCCGAACTGGGCCGGGCCCTGGGCGTCGATGGCAAAACCGTGGGACGCTACCTCGATCTTTTCGTAGACCTACTACTGGTGCGGCGGCTCCCACCCCTGCACGCCAATGTCGGCAAGCGGCTGGTGCGCTCCCCGAAGGTGCTGGTGCGTGACAGCGGTCTGGTCCACGTCCTGCTTGGGTTGGCCGATGCCGATGCGGTGCTGGGCCATCCGGTGGCCGGGGCCAGCTGGGAGGGCTTCGTGATCGAAAGCCTGCTTGCAGTGGCACCGTCTAATTGTGTGGGCTGGTTTTACCGCACCGCCGCCGGAGCGGAGATCGACCTGGTGCTGGAGTGGTCGCCGCAGCGGCGCTGGGCGATTGAGATCAAGCGCAGCCTCAGCCCCCGGCTCAGCAAGGGCGTCCATCAGGCCCGCGCCGACCTCCAGCCCGAGCGCATGATCGTGGTGACACCAGCACCCACGGGATATCCCCTGGCCGACGGGGTGGAGGTGGTGGGGCTGGCGGAACTGGCCGGCCAGCTGATGCAGGCAGGGTGATCGGCATCTGCTTTGGTGGCGGCCAGTGCCTTGAGATGGCTGGAGTTGGGCAATCGCAACGTATTTCTTTAGCGCTGCTGGCGGTAGCGCTGTTCATCAACCACCGCCCGCACAGAATTCTCCCAGGGAAATACTATCCATTCCGCCGAGGAATACACCTCCAGCGCCTGCCACCACAGCGGCTCGGCCTTGCTGATCCACACCAGCAGCGTTGCCCCCGCCAGATCCCGGTAGGGCGCCAAGGTGCGGCCGGTTTAGTACACATCGTCCACCACCAGGCAACCGGGCTGGGGCTGCGTCAGCAGCGGCAGCTCCAGGCGGTGGCTCAAGGCCACGGCCAACACCAACCCGCCGCGGGGGATGCCATAGATGGCGTTGATGGGCAGTCCGCCGCAGGTCTGGGCCATCTGCTCGACGGCCCGATCGAAGTCTTGCCAGCTGAGGTGGCGCATCGGCGGCAGGGACGGCTACTCATCTTGGGCTTTGCCGATTGCAGTTGCGGCGCCTCCCATACCCCCATGGCAAAGTTGGTCTGCTTGATGTTCAAACGGTGGAGCCGCTGAGCCCAATCGTGCCCTTGGCCATTCATCGCATCGGTTGCCGCCAAAGCACCTGCCAAATCAGCTTGTTGCTGGTGCTGGCTGCCATCGCCCAGCTATTGCTTTTGTTACTGCAGCCCGTAGCCGCCGCCATGGCGGCAGACCCTTGCCCTGCCTCGATGACAGCCATCCCCGGCGGCAGCTACCGCATCGGCGCCGGTGCCCAGCTGCCGGAGGAACAGCCGGTTCGCAAGCTGCGGATCAGCCCCTTCTGTCTGGACCGCAATGAGGTCAGCAATGACCGTTTTGCGGCCTTCGTGGCGGCCACCGGCTATGTCACGGTGGCAGAAAGACCCCTGTCGGCCGACCAGTTCCCCGAGTTGACGGCCAGCGAACGGTCCCGGGGTTCGGTGGTGTTCCAGCCCGTGGCCGGCAGCTGGCCGATCGAGGAGCTGAGTTGGTGGCACTGGGTACCAGGGGCCGACTGGCACCATCCCGAGGGCACCGGCAGCGACCTAATTGGGCGATGCCAGCACCCGGTGGTACAGGTGGCCTATGAAGACGGCGAGGATGGCTATGCAGGCACGGCCCCAGTCGGTTCATTTCCTGCTAACGGTTACGGCTTGTTCGACATGACCGGCAACGTCTGGGAATGGACCCAGGATTGGTATGCCGTGGGCCACGAGCCCCTCGCCGCTGGCAACGATCCGATGGTCATTAGCGCAGCAGCCATGGGCGATCCCCGTGATCCGGGCGTCGCCAAGCATGTGATCAAGGGGAGCTTGTTCCTCTGCTCGGCCAACTACTGCAGCCGCTACCGGCCGGCGGCCCGGGGGGCCCAAAGCCCCGACACCGGCACATCCCACATCGGCTTCCGGCTCACCTCCGCTCCTCTCGCAAGCGGTGGGCTAAGGGGCTGTACTTGCAATTTTGAAGGAAATTCCCCCCGCAAAAGGTTGGTTCAGCTGCCGCCGCTCGTCAAGCCAAAAGTCTGTAACAGGCTGAGCGACCCCAAATCCATCCGCCACTACCCGCACCTCGAATAATTTTTTCATCAGGGGCGTGGCGGACGTTGGCCCGGACTGAGCGAACTGCAGAATCTTAAGGCCGTGAGAATAACCTGCAGGAAGTGCACGATTTGAGTAACCAGCAGGGCTCCGGTCATGAGCGGCGGAAGCATCCCGATACGGCACAGGGCCGATCGCAGTAGCGCGAGGCCATGCCAAGCTGAAAAACTTTTGTTAACAATTAATCGCAGAGCTGATTTAGGGCACCTCGAAAAATAAGTGCTTTCCAGTGCTTCTGCGGACATGAAAAAGCCGCCAATCGGGCGGCATAGCAAGAAGTTCTTATATCGACTATTGACGATATCACTTGAACCATGGCACCTTCTTAACAAGAGTCATGCAACCACTGCAATATGACCAGAGCGCTGCAGAAAACGCAGGAAGTTAAAGGTTAAGTTCTTCAGGCCCCACCAAGCCTCGTTCCGTTCAATTCCGATCTTTCTTGTCAGCTTTCCACCCATAGACATTGTCATGCAGCCAAAGACATGCTCCACACAAGCTCTGATTGCCGACTTGATCCGATTTAGTTTCTTGGCCTCGTCGCTAAGCGGATGATTGCGAGCGCCTTTTTCGTGGATCAGGCTTTCGAATTTACCGAGGCTGAGAAGTTCCTCAAAGCATTCACCTGAATACGCTGAGTCTGCCCAGACATAGTCATGTTCATTTTCTGGATCCAGCAGGCGAGGAAGCA
>JBIKMU010000061.1:0-17445 GCA_044359075.1 Cyanobium sp.
TCTCCAGCCAGCCGGCCTCTTTCACCTCGCCCCAGCCGTTAAACGTGCGCACCGGCGTGCGCCGCTGCACCGCGCTGCGTGCCCTCGGTGGTCGGCGCCAACCATTGCCCGGGCTCGTCTTTCGCACGTTGGAGAGCAGCCGATCGATCGTGGCGCTGCTGATCGTGAGCAACTTCTCCCTCACCTCCAGATCTAGGGCCAGGTGGCCGTGGCGCTCCAAAGACTCCAGCAGTAATGGCAGCAGCGCCTGCAATCGCTTGCCGCAAAACCGATCACTGGCCTCCCAGAGGGGCACCAGCGTTTCCATCACCTCCGGCCCATAGCGGCCAGCGGTGGTGCCGATGCGGTTCTGCGGAGATGTCATCACCAACGGCGGAAATGGGCCTGCGCTACGGATCAGGGCCGGCCGCTCTCCCCTTTCGCTTCTCAATAGACCGCCCTGCAGCACGGCCCACAGCGGCAACAGTTCAACTAATGCAACACCCTACGCAGTCAACAGTTTTTAAGATGCAATGCATGTGCAGTTTTCGATGTCGGTTGACACGCCGCCACGCTCGAATCAAGAATCGAGGAGATGGGTGTGCTGCGCTCGTTCTCCAGGCCGAGGGTCAGCAACTACAACCCTTACTCGGAATCACTGTTTCGTAGAGCCAAGTATCGACCGGATTACCCCAGCCGGCCGTTCGCCAGCAAGGCAGAGGCTTGCGAGTGGGTAGCGGATTTTGGGGACTGGTACAACCACCGCCACCGTCACAGCGGTGCCGCCATCGCAATCTGCCGGGAGCGCACCAAGGTCTACAAAAAGGCTCGCCAGGCCCACCCAAACCGCTGGAGCCAATCCACTCGCTGCTGGCGCCCACTATTTGTGGTGTGGATCAACAAGCCACCAGAAGGCCACCAATCCAATCAGGCGCTACCATTTATCCAAGCTGCCTGAAAAGCAGCCAAGGAGTGTCACCTTTCCTGAAAGCCACCGAACCTTTGCGACTATCTACACTGAAAAGATGGGAATTGATAGCGATGTCCCTACGTTTCAAACGTGCGAGAGCAGATGCCGAATAAATTAGCATCTGCCTTAAATGAAGCTGCTTCATCTAGACCTTCCTGAAGTAATACCAAGAGCTGACTTCTGTTTTCAGCCTCTATTTTCAGCTTCTATAAATGCTCATCGTCCCGAAGCCATAACTGATCTAGCTTTTTTGAAAGCAACCGCTTCGCGGAAGCGTGCCGCTACAGCAATGTTGCCGCCTCTGTCAGTGCCTTTTCTTTTTTCTGCAGTTCACGCTCAAGTTGCTGATTTTTACGAATCAGCTCCTGACTCTTGCGTTGAAGTTCCCATTGGTAAGCCATGTTCGGTGCGCTGGGGCCATTGGCATCCTCAGCTATTTAGCGCCAACGGGCAAGTTATTTGGGGTAAAGACAACGCTGCCTCCAGAAGGCTCCCAAGTCTGTGCCACTGAGGGCAGCGACTTAAATTACAGCCGCCAGCTTATCAGCAACGCTCTCCCGGATTGGTGGGCTCATTCGCTGAAGGACTTGCTCCCGCACAGCGGGGCCTTAGATCGGTTTAATGGTCGACTGTTAAGCCCCCCTGGTGGGTGGATTAAACCGAGTGAACAACTTTCCTGACAATGGGGGGAGGAGAACCTAGGTCTATGCCGACTGATTGGCGGCTTTTTATGTCAGGAGAAGCTCTACAAAGCGATTATTTTCGAGGTGTTTTTAAAGCTTTTTGATAATTGTTAACAAAAAGGCCTGGCACCATTCTTGTTCAACCAATTCAAAATCTCCTGCATAGCCATACATTGAAGCCCAGGGCTCACCCAAGTGATTATTGCAAAAGTAGAGCGGAAATGTGTTTTCTGTAATTATGTTTACATGGGTTGGATCTTGAAAAGCTTCCGCAGCGGGGTAAGCCGGTGTTTGCGAAAAAAACAGGCCGCCGGGCTTTAAAATACGATAAATTTCATTCATTGACTCTACAAAAGGGAAACGTGTCCTACCATCGGCTATGACAACCCTAGGTATGTGTTCAATGAAATTGTGAGCTGTAACAAAATCAAAAAATCCATCCTTGAACGGAATTGGCTCAACAAAAAGATCAGCTGCGACCACCCCTATTTCCTTGTTGCCACGGATATCAACTCCATAAATATGATCCGCGCCAAAAGGATTGACAGGGTTGAGACCACAACCAATATCCAAAGCATTTGTTTCTCGTGTATTTATATAGCTATTTTTATGCCTTTCTATGAAGGAACTGATGGTACTTATCATAGTCATTTCTGGCTTATCAGACCAGTTTTGCCATCCAGGCACACCTACAAATTTTAGGAATCTGTTGCCAAGGTTTTTTATTTGGGTTGACGTTTTCATGAGAGATCAAAAACTGTTGAAGTATAGCATAGAGATTGTAACCTTCAAGAGATTCGCCTTAAGGCTACTCAGAGCAAGCGGCTAACGTCAGAAGTCATCCCCCTGATCCAGGACGACGAATACATTCAAGTCAACGAGCGCCTCAGCATCTTTCTCGCATTTTTCTTCAGTCCCAAAATCCTGCAGAAACAGACCAGCATAAAACAATGGTCAAAACTAGATTCGCTTAAGTCCCAAAAAATCTGTTAAAGTTTATGTAATGCACGTTAGCAACTTTTCTTAGAATTGTAAAACCTGCTTATCAAACAAGAACTAACTTGCACGTATTAATCGCAATCTGTTAGCTATGCCTCTTGATGTCCAATAAATCTTCAAAAATAGTTCTTGGGCTGCGCTTGGTTTGGTTCTTCCACTATTAATAAGGTCATCAAATATGGCGCGGTCCTGGCTCCAATCTCTGAGCACAAGCTGTGGGTGAATCAAGCCGCCGAGATCACTAGTTTGGAGGCGAGCGTGTGCATCATCTTCATTAAGGCAGTAGGTTGCGCCTTCGCCAAAGCCGATGTTGCTGACAAGATTCACTCTAGGGATCGCAGAGAGGCCGCCATTTGCAAAACAAGTAAAATTCCATTGATAATCCCAAGTTGTGGGATAATTATCTTGAGTTAGTCTGTCCCAGATTCCGGTCCAGTATTTCAACTCATCTTGTCCTTTAAAGGCGTTGGCGAGCTGGCCGCTGCTTCTAATCTGTGGCCAGAGTTTCATGTCAATATCATAAGCCTGCCAGCACCGGCGCCAAGTGGCCAAACCCCAGGTCGTGCTGTAACCGCTGAAGAAATAGCTAAATTCAGTTGGCGCTTGATCTTCCACATAGTTGTTGCCGCTAATCTGCCAAACACGGGTGTCGTGTCGGTAGCGACTAAGCAGGGATTCACAGTAGGAAAAGAAAGAAGGATGGGGCAGGCAGTCATGTTCAAGGATGATACCTTCTTCAACATGGCTGAAAAACCAGGTAATGGCGTTTGCTGGTCCGTACTTGGTACCCTGGTTGATATCGCTATAGCGCTTCTCAATCGAACATGGCCAATCGATCAGCTGATCAACCATTTCGCGTGCTTGTAGCACATCGATAGAATCCTGATCATTGCCCGGACGTGGTCCATCGCATGCTAGGAAAAGTCTGCTTGGAGTCAGGTGACGAAAGCTTTCAATTACCTTAGCCACCACATCAGCTCGGTGGAAGAAGATGATCAGGATAGGTGTATCAAAACTTTCTGAAGGCATAGGATTTGGTAGGTTCATTTTTGCTTCGCCGATCATATTAGCGTCAAATACACTCCTGCGTCACTTCCCGCCACAACCTGAGCTGGACTGGCTTTTCTGGACAGCCCCTATCGAAAACCGCTGAGGACGGGCACCGCCCCGAAAGTCAGGGCTGCTTCAAAGTCTGTCCCAGGGTCACTTGCAGGGCAGTCAGCATGGGTTCAGTATGCCGGAATGGCTACCTCCCAGTGCTCGAGAGTGCCTCTGCCGCAACCGATCTCGATCTGATCAGCTAGCTCAAGGCGGTTCCTGACGTGCGCATTCCAGTCTGGCACCTGCTGTTGGTGGCCGTGCTGGAAATCCTGAGCCGCTGCCAGAGGCTGAGGGATTTAGGGCCTCCTTATAAATGTCAGACCGGTTCCGCTGCAGTTGATTTGACGGTACAATGTGGTAAAATGTTCTGAAATCGGCTAATTTGAGCCGAAAGGTAGCCCAACATTTTCTATATATACCGGCGGGAATGTCGCCCTCGGCTTTCATTAGCAGAATTCTTTCTGCTATTTGGCGGCAAACTCTCACAGGCGACAATCGCTGGATCAAATTGGCCGAGCTCATTCCCTGGAATGAACTGGAGGATTACTACGCTGCACAATTCTGTAAGGGGTTCGGCGCGCCCGCCAAGCTATTTCGCATAAGGCTCGGTTATCTGATCATCAAGGTTCGCCTTAACCTCACAGACGAAGAACTGGTAGAACAGATAAAGGAGAGCCCATATCTTTAGTTATTCAGAGGGAAAGTTTTGACCAGGGTAAACGCCGCTTCGGATTGGACCTGATCCGCGCGAAGCTTGCGCTCACTCAGAGTTCAACCATTGCGATAAACATATTGGTGATGAACATCGAGAAGCTGCTAGGGCTTCTTATTGTGCTTTTCACTTGTTGGCTTTATCTTCTCTGGGCCAGAGAATCAGTAAATAATGCCCACTCTGTCCGCTTCGATAAACAATAAGAGATGGTCTGATGACCACAAGCTACAACGAGGAAATGAGCCAGCGTTGTTCCGCTGCCGCCATATCGCCTTTCTCAGGAGGCTCTAAATGGGCACCGAGTTCATCCGCGAGGCCTGGATCGGCACCAGCTGGATCATTGAGCGCAATGCCACCGGTACCAGTTAAGGGCAGGGCCTCCCAGGCTACACACCTGTATTAGTTCACCAGGCGCACTTCTCGGTGCGACACCAGCCTCCGCAAAACCCGGAAACCATGCCACGACTGGTATGGGACCGCTGGAGTAATGAGGGTCTGGCAGTGGATTCGCAGTACCCAGCTGCATGAGGATGCCCACCGGTACCGGGGCAAAGGGGCTGGGGCGATGGCCACGCTGCGAACCGCAGCAGTCAAACTGCTGCGGCTTGCGGCTATCTGTAACCTTTGCCCATCAGGCTGGAAAACAATCCTCCAGCGATCGGGTTCACCAATTTCAGCGAATAGAAATAACTAAAATTTTTCAATTACTTTAAAGGCATCTAGGTTTTAAAGACTCAGCGTGCGAGCATAGTGGTTTAGCATTGAACAATTAGCAATGATCGTCATGTGAGAGATTTCCCGCAATGCGGTCACGGCCAATCACCTCAATAAGAGCTGATCTTTAATCTCAGAAAAACAATATATCGGAGAGATATAATTACATAAATCACGCAAAAATGCGGTCATTATTGTTAAGCACGATATTGCTCTTTTCAGCTAATTTTATTCTATCTTAATATAAAATATGGCATCACGCCCGATCAGGAGTCGTGGGCCTATTGTTATTAAGCTTCACGAAGCTGCTCAGTCTCGCCTGGGTTACCAATTTCATCGGCTTCGCTGGCTTCGATCACCTCCCCCTGGAAAAAATCCACCAGCAGCCGCGTACTGGTTTCGAGGCGTCCCAGGCTGGGAGGAGCTGAAGCTTGAGGGGCGCTGGTCGCTGGCTGCGTCGGCTGCTGCTGCTGTCGCTCGGGTTCGACGCGGGCTTGGGGTTCGCTGCTGGCCGCTGCGGCGGGGATCGCAAGCGCCGCCAGAGGCTGGTGGCTTTCGATCTGCTGAGGCACCACCGCAATCGTGGTCGGGGCAAGGGGGGAAGGGGAGGCCGGTGGCCCGGCTGCGGCGGTACTTCCCGGTGGATGGTCGCTACTGGGTTCCAGCTTCACCTGCCGGGGAGAGCCGAGGGCCAGCAGCATGGCCTTCTCCAGCAAGGACTGGCGGCTTTGCACCATGGTCAGCCAGTTGGCTGCGACCCGCACCACGGCACGACGCTCGTCGAGGCGGTGCAGGCTGGCCTGTTGGGACAACAACATGCGCGTTGAGGGCAGCTCCAGGCCCGCCAGGATCTGCTGCCAGATTTCGGCCAGATTTCCTCCAGCTGTTGCCAGCTCTGGTGCGGTTTGGACCTGTGCTGTTGGAGGGCCCGGCACGCGGCTTTCGTCGCTGGGCCCTTGGGTTTTGGTGGGGTGGTCGGCCAGGTACCCGGCCTCCTGGACTGGAATCCCCATGGGCAGAACTGCCGGGCGGGGCGCCCCTGGGGGTGTTTCCCTGGCCGTCTGCGGGACAGCCCCCGCTGCTGCGCCTCCCCTCCCACTCCCAGCCGCTGCTGTGGACGCCGGGGCGGCGGCGACGCTGGCACCGGCCGCAGGCGTCGCCCCGGCGCCCATCGGTTCGGCCAGCAGTCCCAGCAGCAGCACCTCCAGCCAGAGGCGCGGCTGGACGCTGTGGCGTAGCTGCTGTTCGCTGCCTTTGAGTTGGGCCTGCCAATGCAGCAGTCGGTTTTTGCCAATGCGGCGGGCCACGGGGGGCAACTCGGGACGCAGCTGGGGGGAGACGCTGGTGAGCTCCAGGCGATCGGGGGCGATGCCGGCGAGCAACAGATCGCGCAGCAGGCTGGCCAGACCCTGTAAGAGCGCCAGGGGTTCCCTGCCCCTCTCCAGCAGCTGCCGGCAGGTTTCGATTACCGCCAGGGGCTCGGCAGCGGCCATGGAGTCCGCCAAGCTCAGCAACTCTTGCTCGGGCACCGCCCCCAACAGATCCCAGACGGCTGCCGCCTCGATGGGGGGGGCGAGCAGGCTGAGCTGATCGAGCAGGCTTTCGGCATCCCGCAAGCCGCCCTGGGCCCGTTGGGCCACCAGATTCAGGGCTTCGGCGGAGATGGCGATGCTTTCTTGCGCTGCGATCCAGCCCAGGTGTCCCTCAAGGTCTGCGAGGGAAATGCGGCGGAAATCGAAGCGCTGGCAGCGGCTCAAGATGGTGGGCAGCACCCGCTGGGGGTCTGTGGTGGCCAGCACAAACACCACCCGCGGTGGCGGTTCCTCCAGGGTTTTGAGCAGGGCATTGAAGGCCGCCGTCGAGAGCATGTGGCATTCGTCGATCACGTAGACCTTCCAGCGGGCCTGCACTGGCGCAAAGCGGGAGCGCTCGATCAGCTCGCGGATGTTGTCGACGCCGGTGTTGGAGGCGGCGTCAATTTCGATGACATCCAGGGCATTGCCGGCGGTGATGGCCACACACACTTCGCAATGGCCGCAGGGCTCCGGGGTCGGGACCTCGCTGGTGATGCAGTTGAGCGATCGGGCCAGGATGCGAGCGCTGGAGGTTTTGCCGGTGCCGCGCGGCCCGCAGAAGAGATAAGCGGGGGCGATGCGGCCGGTGCGCAGGGCATTGGCCAGGGTGGTGGCGATGGCCTGCTGCCCCACCAGCTCAGCGAGCCTCTGGGGGCGATACTTGTGGTGGAGGGGCTGGTAGGCCATGGGTCATGGAGCCATCGGCAGGGCAGGCTGTGCTGTTTGCCGACTCTGGCAGCAGCACAGCGGTCTCTGTAAGCCTGAATGAACGTTGGCTTGGCTTGGGGGTTGCGCCGGCGCCAGGTGCTCTGGAAGGAAGAATTCGGCTGTAAGCTAAAAATATAGAATACTGCCTCGGGATTCAGGCCAAGCAAAACTCGGCGTGCAGGGCGCGAGTTAAGGCTATCCAAGGCGTTGCTGGCTAACCAGGATCAGCTTATTTCAAACTGCTGCTCGCCCACTGCAGCACCACGATCAGCCTGGCCGTTCAGCGGATCCATGTAGAAATAAATCCAGGTACTTATGGCCTGGATGATCTTTGCTGGAATCCAATGATGCCCGCGGTCACAGGAGACTCTAACGATGCAAATGTTGGCGTTATTGAAAATATCACGAACCGTATACCCCATCTCACTTAAGAATGGGTTTGGATATTGAGCGACGATGATTCACAAGTCGTATTACTTTAAACCTGGAGAGGCTTGGCAATGGAAAAAGCGAAGTGCACAAATTTAGTTCTCCTATGATTGACTACCGTCAAGTACATCGACGAAGAAGTGCCTCATTCGTTCAGCGCATGGCCCTGCGGCATCATTAATTCAAATCCATTACCATAATCTCTTTGCATCAGTTAGGCGCTTAAGCGAATCAATTCAATTAGATATCTCTCAAAAAAGGTATGCTTAGAGCTCGTGTTGCCAAAATGAAGCAGCTAGTACGAAGTGCTATGCGGGAGACGGGAGGCCTTGGCTAGATTTAGATTGTCGAAATCTTGCCTGCTTGGCATAATATTTATAGCATTGGAGCGTGACTTGGTTCGGTATTTGGATTGGCAGCCGTATTCACTTGTTGTCTCCATAAGGCGGCATAGATACCTTGCTTCTCCAATAATTCTTGGTGATTGCCCTGCTCCACAATCTGCCCCTTGTCCAACACGCAAATCAGATCCGCCTTCACGATAGTGCTGAGCCGGTGGGCAATCACCAGCACGGTATGTTGCCGTTCGAATTGGTCGATGGCCTGCTGTACCAGCCTTTCGCTCTGGGTATCAAGGGCACTGGTGGCTTCATCTAGTATCAGCAGCTCTGGATCGCGAAGGATGGCCCGGGCCAGGGAAAGCCGTTGGCGCTGACCGCCGCTGAGGATGTAGCCCCGCTCGCCTATCAGTGTGTCGTAGCCTTCCGGTAGTTCAGAGATGAAACCAGCGGCCTGGGCCTTTGCCGCAGCCTCAACGATCTGGGCCCTGGTGGCGCGGGGGCTGCCATGGCTGATGTTTTCAGCAATCGTGGCATTGAAAAGGAAGGTGTCCTGGCTGACCACGCCAAGCTGCTGCTGCCAGCTGATTAGATCGAAATCCGTGAGTGGCGTGCCATCAATCAGAAACTGGCCTTCGGTGGCATCATAAAGGCCAACAATTAGATCAGCAATCGAGCTTTTTCCCGCACCACTACTGCCCACTAGGGCCAGGGTGCTACCCCTGGGTATGTCCAAGTTGAGATTGCGGAGGGCTGGCTGCAGCTCAGGGCTGTACTGGAGAGTCACATTGCGCAGGCTGATGGCTTGCTGAATCGATTTGAACTTAAGACCACCGCGTCGGCGAAATTGTTTATCGGCAGGTTCCAATAATTTGTTGAGCAGATCCAGGGGCGCGGCATTGGTGCTGAGGGAACCCAGGGACGTGGCAATCGTGCCGAAGGTGTTATTGAGGCGTTGCAGGGCCACCACGAAGGTCACCAGGCTGGGCAGCACACCGGAATTACGTGATCCGAACAGCAGCAGGCTGAGGCCGGCGATTCCGGCGATCATCAGGATTGGTAAAAAAGTGTTGACAGGCCCGGTCACGGAATTCAAACGAGTGGCGGCGCGTTTATTAAGCTCTAGCTCGCCAGTGCGTCCGTACACCCCTTGGTCTGCCTCATCCAATTCACCGCTGGTATGGAGCAAGCGCAGCCCCTGGATGTTTTCGGTGATCCGGCTGGAAAGATTGAGTTCGAGTTCCGTTCCAATGAACGAGCGTGTCCTGATCCGAGGTAGCAACTGTTGCTGCACTAGGCTGAGCAACCCGCCCATCACTAAAGCCGCCACCAGCAGCCAGGGCGAGAGGCTCAGCAGCACCACCAGATAGGTGAGCATCATCAAGATTGTCAGCGCAATATTGCTCACAATGTTGATTTCGTTCATCACGGCACCGGGGCCGGCACCGGCCACGTAAAGCAGATCGCCAACCCGATAACGGCTAGCACAGGCGAAACTGAAGCCCAGGATGTGGGAGTGGATCATCGCCATCAGGCGTGAAGATGTGCGGGCGCTGTAGTAGCCCATGGCCAGAGAGCCCAGGTACATGGCCACGCTCTGCAGCAGCTTCAGCAGCACCGCAAGCCCCAGAATAAATAGAAAGAGTTGGTTGCGCGGCATGGCATTCAGGCCGGCGGTGACCTGGGGCAGCGAAGCGAGAAACCCCTTGCTGCTCCATTCGATCGTCTGGCCCGCCGGTTTGGAGAGCAAGTCCACGGCCAGGAACACCACCCCGAGGGTGGCACCTTCGGCGGCAGCCTGGAGGAAGTTGCAAATCATGCCCAAGCTCAGCACCTTCCATTCCTTGCGGGCGGTCTGGCGGATCAGGCGCGAGGCGGGACGCGGATCGCGGAGGGGCGCCAGGCCATGGCGAATCAGGCGGCGCAGCAGTCGGATCGGATTGGCCAAGCAGTGTTGAGGAAGAGGCGGGAGTTTCAAGCACCCCGGCCCTTTATACACCGGGTTTCTGGCACTCCTGATCCGTCGCTGCCGGCCCAAGGGCCGCACCCAGCCGGCCGATCGGCCGGGTGCTGGCCTTAAGGTAGCTTTGAAAAAGGTTGGCAAAAGCCTTTGCATCCAGAAGTGCTACGCCGATTGGCCCTCTTATGAAAGCCGTGATCCTGGCCGGTGGTCTGGGCACCCGCATCAGCGAGGAAACCCACCTAAAGCCTAAGCCGATGGTGGAAATCGGAGGCAGGCCAATTTTGTGGCATATTCTCAAGATCTACAGCAGCTTCGGCATCAACGAATTTGTGATCTGCTGCGGCTACAAGGGCTATGTGATTAAGGAGTATTTCGCCAATTACTTCTTGCACATGAGTGATGTGACCTTCCACATGCGCACCAATTCGATGGAGGTGCATCAAAAAAATGCCGAGCCCTGGGAGGTTACCCTTGTCGATACCGGTGAAACCACCCTCACGGGCGGTCGCTTGAAGCGGGTGCAGCGCTATGTGGGCGATGAAACCTTCTGCTTCACCTACGGTGATGGGGTTGCCGATGTGGACATCAGCGCTGCCATCGCCACCCATCGCGATAACAACAAACTGGCCACCCTCACGGCGGTGCAACCGCCGGGCCGTTATGGGGCATTGAATCTCGTCGAGGGTGACCAAGTGGCCGGGTTTCAGGAGAAACCCCAGGGCGACGGAGGCTGGATAAACGGGGGTTTCTTTGTGCTCGAGCCTGGCGTTTTCGACATGATCAGCTCTGATACCACCACGTGGGAGGCCGAGCCCCTGCAAAGGTTGGCCGCCGAAGGGCAACTGCAGGCCTACCGGCACCATGGATTTTGGCAGCCGATGGATACCCTGCGGGATCGGGTGCATCTCGAGGAGCTGTGGGCGAGCGGCAAGGCCCCCTGGAAACGTTGGTGAACCCTGATCCTTCCTTCTGGAGTGGGCGGCGCGTGCTGCTCACGGGCCACACAGGCTTCAAGGGCAGCTGGCTGGCCCTCTGGCTGCTGAGGCTGGGCGCGAAGGTCACCGGCTTCGCCCTAGCGCCGGACACCGAGCCCAGCCTGTTCGCCCAGCTGGAGCTGGAGCGGCACCTTGAGCATCACCTCGGCGACATCCGCGACGCCGCCCTGCTCAATGATCTGGTGGCCGAAACCCGCCCTGAAGTGGTGCTGCACCTGGCCGCCCAGCCACTGGTGCGCCGCAGCTACGCCGAGCCCGCGGCCACCTGGGCCACGAATGTGATGGGCACGATAAACCTGCTGGAGGCCCTGCGCCGCCAGGAGGAGCCCTGCACGGCGGTGCTGATCACCACCGACAAGGTGTATCGCAACAATGAGTGGCTCTTCGGCTACCGCGAGAACGACCCCCTCGGCGGCCATGACCCCTACAGCAGCAGCAAGGCGGCAGCGGAGCTGGCGATCGCCAGCTGGCGCGCCAGCTTCTGCGGCAACGAGCCCCACCAGACCCCGCACCTTCGCATCGCCAGCGCCCGGGCCGGCAACGTGATCGGCGGCGGCGACTGGGCGGCCGACCGGATCGTGCCCGATGGGATGCGAGCCCTGGGGCGGGGAGAGCCGATCGGCGTACGCAATCCAGCCGCCACCCGCCCCTGGCAGCACGTGCTGGAGCCCCTGGGCGGCTATCTGGTGCTGGCGGAGCGGCTGAGCGCCGATCCCTCGCTGGCCGAAGCGTTCAACTTCGGCCCCCAACTGGAGGCCAACCGCAGCGTGCGCGAGCTGGTGGAGCAAGCCCTGCGCCACTGGCCTGGAAGCTGGGAGGATCAAAGCGATCCCCACGCCCCCCACGAGGCCAGTTTGCTCAACCTGGTGATCGACAAGGCCCACCATCAGCTGGGCTGGAGCCCCCGCTGGGATTTCGCCACCACCGTGGCGCAGACCGTAGGCTGGTATCGACAGATGCAGGAGAGGCAGGCGTTAGCGCTGGCATGCTGTCTGGCGGATCTTGAGGTGTTTGAGCAATTTAAATCAGGTAGGGCGCACGTTCAGCTGGAACAACCGCCTGGAGCGGAAGCAAACAATTGCACTTAAATGTTACTGAAATTATTTGACCGCCTACCTCATCCCCCCCTCGCGTGACCTCGCTTCCAGATCTCAAGGCCCAGATCCTCAGCCTCACGCGCGACTACGCACGGCAGGCCCATGCATCGCATCGCCCCGCCGCGGACCCCACCCGCACGCCCTGGCCTGAAGGCAGCCCGATCCCCTACGCCGGCCGGGTCTTCACCGAGGACGAAGTGGAAGCCGCCGTGTCGAGCACCCTCGATTTCTGGCTCACCTTGGGAAAGGAAGGGGAGGCATTCCAACAGGAGCTTGCTGCTTTCCTTGGGGTACGCCACAGCCTGCTTGTGAATTCAGGCTCCTCGGCCAATCTGATAGCGATTTCAGCGCTTACCTCGCCAAAGCTACCGGATGCACGTCGCCTCAAGACTGGCGATGAGGTGATCACGGTAGCGGCAGGTTTCCCAACCACCGTGGCGCCAATCGTGCAGGTGGGGGCGGTGCCGGTGTTCATCGATGCCGATCCAATCACGGGAAATGCCCGCTGTGACCAGCTCGAGGCGGCCTACAGCCCGGGCAAAACGAAAGCGGTGATGATGGCCCATGCCCTGGGCAATCCGTTTGATCTGGCCGTCACCCTGGCCTTCTGCCGCCAACACAACCTTTGGCTGGTGGAAGACAACTGCGACGCCTTGGGCTGCAGTTACTCGATGCCTCGCCCGCTAGCCGAGAGCCTGGGCTTCACCGAAAACAGCCCCGGCCTGGATGAGGGCCCCGATCGGGTGATCCGCTGGACCGGCACCTGGGGTGACATCAGCACCCAAAGCTTCTATCCGCCCCATCATCTCACCATGGGCGAGGGAGGTGCGGTCAACATCGTGCGAGACCAGAAGCTCAAGGTGATCGCCGAAAGCTTCCGGGACTGGGGCCGCGACTGCTGGTGCCCTTCCGGTATTGATAACACCTGCAACAAGCGCTTTGGCTGGCAGCTGGGTGAACTGCCTGCCGGCTACGACCACAAGTACACCTACAGCCATCTGGGCTTCAACCTCAAACCGCTCGATCCCCAAGCGGCCATCGGGCGGGTACAGCTGCGGCGGCTGCCGGAGTTTATTGAGGCACGCAAGCGGAATTGGGAAACTCTGCGGCATGGACTGACCGACCACGAGGACGTCCTGGAGTTCTCCCTTCCCACCCATGCCATTGGCTGGCATCCAAATACCGGGTTCACCTGGGATGACACCGGTTGCCAGGTGGACTGCTCCTGGTTTGGCTTCAAGGTCGCTGTGCGCCCAGGCGCACCCTTCAGCCGCACGCAGTTAGCCCAAGAACTCGATCACCATCAGATCGGCAACCGTATGCTCTTCGGCGGCAACCTGCTGCGCCAGCCAGCCTTCGTGCAACTTCGCCATGACCGGCCGGAAGCCCTGAGGGTGGTTGGAGAAATGCTTGGGTCTGATGAGATCATGAACAGCGCCCTGTTCCTGGGCACCTTCCCCGGCTTAACCCAGGAAATGCTGAGCCAGGAAATTAGGGTGATTGTAGATTTCTTGCGGGCTCAAAAGGAATCATCCACGGTGGCGAATTCAATGGGAGCAGCCTCTCTTTAATATGAGCTTTGCACGAAGACCTTCACCATCACAGATAGGTCAATGACCACATTTGATCCGGCCCGGATGCGCCGCACTGTGCTTGAGATGGCCTATGCGGGCTCTACCGTTCACATTGCGTGCGCGTTTTCGATTATCGAGTTGCTAACCGTCCTTTACCGCAACCACCTTCGCTATCCCGGCAATGATCCGCGAGCGGAGGGTCGTGACTATCTGGTGCTGAGCAAGGGCCACGGCGTGATGGCCCAGTACGCCTGTATGCATGAACTGGGCTGGCTTGAGGATTCACACATTCAGAGTTACTTCAAAGACGGCTCTGATCTCAAGGGCTTATCTGATTCACGCATCCCCGGGCTTGAGGTTACCTCTGGATCCCTGGGTCATGGATTTTCAGTGGGCGTTGGCATCGCCCTTGGGCTGAAGCGAAAGGAAACGGATCAAAAGGTATATGCCATCGTTGGCGACGGTGAGCTGAATGAAGGCCCGATCTGGGAAGGTTCCTTGGTGGCGGCCCACCACAGGCTCGATAACCTGATGCTGATTGTGGACAAGAACGGTTACCAAGCGATGGGAACGACCGACGATGTGTTGGCTTTGGGTGATCTGCAAGCAAAGTTCACCAGCTTTGGCTTTGAGGCCTTAGATGTAGACGGTCATGATGAGACTGCGATTGACGCAGCAATCCGTCAACTCTGGGCAACTGGCCCTAACAAACCCAAGGCCCTAATCGCAAGAACAGTCAAAGGGAAGGGAGTTTCATTTATGGAATCCATCAACCTCTGGCATTACACGCGTCTGAACCCACAGAGCTTCGCTGAGGCAGTCAGCGAACTTGAATGTACTGGAGCTTCGAAATGAGAGAAGCTTTTTCCAATGCCCTTGTGCGCTTGGCACTCGCCGACTCCAAGGTACTTTTGTTGACTGGCGATCACGGCTATTCACTGTTTGATGAATTCCGCAAAAACTGCCCCGACCAATACATCAACGCCGGCATCGCCGAGCAGAACATGGTCGGCATGGCTGCCGGTCTGGCCCGCGTAGGTTTCCGACCCTTTGTCTATGGCTTGGCCGCTTTCATACCGATCCGAACCGTCGAACAAATCAAGCTCGACATCGCCCATGACGACCTTCCTGTCGTTCTTCTTGGGGACGGGGCAGGTTTTGTCTATAGCCACCTTGGCACCAGCCATCAGTCGACTGAGGACATCGCCTGCACAAGGGCAATCCCTCAATTGCAAGTGTTATCTCCTGCCGATCGCTTTGAGATGACCGCTGCCATGGATTACGCCTATGCAACCAGCGGCCCCATCTATCTCCGCATGGGTAAGGCGGATCTCGGCGATGTTCATGCTGGCCCGATCAACTCTTTACAGCCAGGGTGCCTGTTGAAGGTGCGCGATGGGCGGTCCGATCGGCCTGGACTGATTGCCACGGGATCGATGGTGCGAGCTGCCGTGGATGTAGCCAACAGCTTGGATCTAATGGTGTGGAGTACGCCGATGTTGAAGCCACTAAATATAGCCAATGTTTGCACTGCCGCCCAAGCAACCACTGGCCTAGTCACCCTTGAGGAGCACTCGGTGCTCGGAGGGCTGGGGGCTGCGGTCACCGAGATCACCAGCGAGCATCAGCCGACCAGGGTGCTCCGCATCGGCGTGCCTGACCGCTTCTCGGAACATTGCGGCACCCATGCCTATCTGCTGCGTGAACACGGACTTGACACCGACTGCTTGAGTGAACGGGTCGGTGCATATTGCCAATTGCTGTCTTCGAGCTCCATCGCTTTTGAATAGGATTTAATGCAAGGCCAACCAACTCGTTTGATGCCGCTGGATATACCTGAAAAGGACCTTCAGCGCTGTCACGATGTGCTCGGGACTTCGTCATGGCGGGCGCTCACAGGTCAAAGCATCTTTATTACTGGTGGCACCGGCTTCATCGGCAAATGGCTGTTGGCAACCCTGCTAGATGCGAACGAGAAGCTCAACTTGGATTGCCAAATCACCGTTTTGAGCCGAGATCCAGGTGCCTTCCAGGGTGCTTGGCCTGCAGTAGCTGAAAGGGTCCACTGGATCGCAGGAGATATTCGTGATTTTCCAATCACCAACGAGCACTTTGATGTAATCGTTCACGCTGCCACAGATGTCGCTACGCAGATATCACCCCAAGATGTGTTTTCAACCTGTCTCGATGGTACGCGTCGAGTACTTGACCTAGCGTCGCGCTGTGGCGCCAACCGGCTTCTGCTGCTGAGTTCAGGAGCGATCTACGGCCCATTGCCTACTGGTATGACCCATGTTCCGGAGACCCATCTGGGCGGCCCAGATCCGCTGCTAGGTAGTTCCGCCTATGGAGAGGGCAAGCGAGTTTCGGAATGGCTCTGCGCCCAGGCTTCAGCAAATGGTCTAGATGTCAAGATTGCTCGCCTATTTGCCGCAGTTGGTCCCCATCTACCGTTAGATAAACACTTTGCCATCGGAAACTTCCTCCAGGCCGCCATGGCTGGTGAACAGATTGTCATCCAGGGCGACGGAACGCCATATCGCAGTTATTTGTATGCTGCGGATATGTCCGCTTGGTTATGGGCAGTTTTGATCAGGGGGGCAAAAGCCCATGCGTACAATGTAGGTTCGGAAGAGAGTCTTTCAATCCTTGATCTTGCCGAACGAATTTCCAATCTTCTCGGTTGCAAGATTGATATTTCTACTAGGCATCAGCCAGATCCTGGAACAGCACCAAAGCATTACGTTCCTAGCACCGCAAGAACCCGCCTTGAACTCCACCTGCCTGTGGCAATGGAATTGGATGAAGCGATTGTCCGCACTGCTAGCTGGTGCGCAAACCAAGGACGTGCAAGCTAATTTGTGGCTGGTTTGAACCGGATTGCTTAGCTCAAGATCCTGGCGGGTAGATCCGTGGCTGCTTATACACGAAACGGCTCCATAGGAACCCCACACTCACTGAAAATAACGCTACCAGCAGGGTTAATGTAGTGCGGCCGAGTAGATTCCTGAATATGGCCACCATCGCGATATTGGTAAAGGTGGTGGGAATCGCCGCCACGACATAGCGCGGCACAGAAACGTGAAAGCCATGGCTGCGAGGGAAGACCAGATACCTGAAAGTGAGGTATCTCAGAACATGGCAGCTCCCCTCCGCGATCGCCAGAGCCAGGAACGGCCCAGCCGGATAGGCCAGCCAGAAGATTCCTGGCCCAAGCAGCGTGAAAACCACCCCGCTCAGTCCGTAGCGCGTGAAGGTGTGCTTAGCCATCTATGCCCCGGCTCCCCTGGATCAGGCGGGTGCGCACGCGGGGTCGAAACCCCGCCATCCGCAGGCTCTCAATCTGACGAGACATCACGGCGAACATCAGCATCTGGATGGCGAAACTCATCAGCACGAGCCCCATCACTGTGGGTACACCGCCCTGGTACTGGCTGTTGCCCGAGAAGTAGTTGGCAAGTAGTAACACTCCTACCACCAAGGCCAGCACCATGCCCGCGCTGCCGATGCTGAGAGCCAGGCGGCTGGCAGCGGCGTCTGCCGAAAGCAGGGCCCTTGCCGCTTCCAGCACATAGGCCGGGCCCACGTAGGAGGATTCTCCACGCATTC
>JBIKMU010000083.1:0-5143 GCA_044359075.1 Cyanobium sp.
AAAACTTTTGCTTGTATTAAGGCGTGTTGCCTAGGGCCCTGTCCGCTGTTGGCAGTTGCCTATGCTAAATTCATGAAATCTGCCGCGCAGCGGCTTGGTCCAACATAGTGTATGTGGATCCACATATCACGAAAAATCTATTATCGCTGCATATCCTCCAGGTAATTGATCTTTTTGATGGCTTGGAAGCCATTGCTATGACTGGAACTCATGGAAGCGATCGGTTTCGATAAAAATATGCGCTATTATTTTATCACGCTCTACCCATCCCTCGCAGGCATTGTTAAGCAAGCACCTAATAAGGGGTTCGGGCTCTTCTTGACCAGTGCCATCTTTAACCTCTGAGCCAAGGCACCGCCTTAAACCAGGGTACCCACAGCAGGCGATGTCCAAGCACCGAACCCAGTAGTGCCGAATTCATCGCCCTTGGGGCCATCAGCCGCCGCAAGTCCCTCCAAGTAATCGCTGATGACTACCCCATTGGCCTTGCACAATGCACCCCACCTATCGGTGCAACCCATCCCAAATGCGCCCCACCTCTCACCCCAATTCCAGACAAGCCAACCCATAAACATCCGCCAAGCTGACCTGCTGCTGGGTCCCCCGGTACATGCGCAGGGTCTCGGAAATCGGCTTAAAGCCCAGGCGCCGCAGCAAGGATCCGACAGCGGGGTTGGCTACGGGCCCATCCAGCAGCACCACCCGATCGGGGGCATCAGCGCGGCTTTCAGCCTCGTTCTTACGATCAGCAAGCCCACTTGGTCGAGCAGATCAGTGCTCATGGGGCCATCGCCCAGCTTCACGATCGCATCCACCTCCACCTGGCCCATGCGTGACCACCCCATTAGGCGCAGGAGCCATCAGGTGAGCTCCAGCCAACTCCGCAGGCCCAGATCCAGATCCACCAGCACCTGAGGCTCCAGCTGTCCCACCACCTCACCCACCGCCTCTGCCGGCACGCTGAAGAGTTTGTCGACCATCAGCTGGGAGGGCTTGTTCAGGCCATTGCGTCCTGAGGGCTCCACGGCGATCCGCACCAGGGGTGCCTGCCTGAGGGTGCTGGTGAACGGGCAGAGAGTGACGCTGGGATGGGCCTGAAGCCAATGATCCGCGGCACAGAACGGCTGCTGTCATGCGGTCCAGCGGCAGCGCCCAGCTCTCATCCCAATTCCAGACAGGCCAACCCATAGACATCCGCCAGGCTGACCTGGGGCTGGGTCCCCCGGTACATGCGCAGGGTTTCCGAAATCGGCGCAAAGCCCAGGCGCTGCAGCAAAGCGCCGGCGGCGGGGTTGGCGCCGGGCCCATCCAGCAGCACCACGCCCTGATGGCGCTGCAACAGACCCCGCAGCAAGCGTTCTGCCAGCTCTTGGTTGTCGGCCAGCAGCGGGCCGATCCGCCAACCTGTGCCTTGCCGCAGCAGGCAGGGGCGGATGCGGCCGAAGCCATGGCATTGCCCCTGTCCATCGACCAGGGCCAGCACCGTGCCAGCCGGATGGTGCAGCCAGTCGCTGAGGAAATGGGGACGGGGCGAGGGTTCGCGGCTGGCGTCGTAGGCCTGCACCACCTCATCCGGCAGCGTGCTGGCGTCGACCAGCATCAGCCGATCGTCTTGGGGCGGCTGCCATGGCATATCCAGGGAGTTGAGCTGCCAGCGGGTGGTGGGCGAAGCAGCTCTAAAACCCCAGCCGGCGTAGTCGTCGATCCGATCGGGGGCGGCTTCCAGGCCCACACAGCTCACATCACCCAGGTGCTCCAGGGCATGGCGCCAGAGCTGGACGCCATAACCCCGGCCGCGATGCGGTGGCGTCACCAGAAACAATCCCATGAAGCCGTAGGCCTGGCTGTAGCGCACTCCCGCCAGGCAGCCGATCGGTTCGCCCTCCAGGCAGCCCACCCACAACCCCTGGCGATCGGTCTGGCGGTAGATGTCCACATCGCCCTCCCCCGGACAAAAGCCCTCGTTGCGGGCCCACTCGGTGACCAGCGCAATATCGCCCGCCTCCAGGGGACGAATCGAGAATCCAGAACTCATGGGCAAGCAGCCGGCGTGGGCAGTGTTGGTGTAAGTCCCTCCCACCGGCAGGGCGTTGCGGGGTTATGCCAGGTGTTGGTCATCAATTTGTCTATAGTCTAAAAGTAGCGCAAGGCCACTTCGCTCAGCCATCTCAGTTACGTTCTGTTTCCCGCCAAGAATCAGGAAAGCCTTCGCGGACAGTGAGCCAGGGCTCAAGCAAATTCACCTCACCCGGTTTGATTTTAGGCTTATCTGACAAACTCAAGTTCTTAATCTTTTTATAAGTTGCTATGCGCAGGGCGTAAGGCAAATCTTTTAGATCCTGGAAACGTTTCCTATCCCATTGTTCAACGTTTTCCTCGGTCAGCAGCTTGACCAGCTTTTCAGATGCTATATTGGATGACCCCAGGGAGGCATAGAAAAATTCAAGCAGGTTGAAGCAGGTGCTGAGATAACCAGCCAGTGCGGTGATCGCCGCCGCTGGGGCGTCAATCACCCCCAGATCAAGCAACGGACTGTCGTCCCTATCAGTGGGCATCTCGACGTACCAGCCGCCGGTGGCCTCGATGCGGTTGTTCTCAAGCTTGTTCGGCCGATACCAGCGATAACCCTTAACCCATAGGGTTGTGTTGAGATTGGTGGCCATTTCGCAGATAAGGGGGATCCAGGAGTAGCTGGTGGCATCCTCCTCTGGCTTGATGTGGCAGCGCTGACGCAGCTGTTCGTCGACATCGGGATCGGCGCGGACGGCGTCATCCATTGCCTTCTGCAGCAGGCCGCGCACTCGCACCACCAGATTGCATATTGTGGAATCAATGGGTTCGGGCTGTGGTCCTTCCCCATCCAATTCAAGACTTTTGGTCAATCTCGTCCAGATTTCTGCCGCCTTAACCAGGTTGAGCCGCTCGACGCTGGAGCACAGATCAGCGTGCGAATGCCATAGCTGCAGGGGCAGCCAATCTGTAGCGACAGCGCTGGGGTTGAGGAGCAGGTCGCTTACGTAGTTGGCATGCATCAGCTTGCGCATGATTGGCGCCTGCGGCACGATTTCCTCCTGCAGCCGATAGTCCTGTACCGGCAGGGTGATCAGATTGGCCGCGTAATCAGGATCCACATCGGGGCCTGGGATTAACTCGAAGATCATGTTGCGGATCAGATGGCAGCGCAGCTCCGCAGTTTCCTGATATTGTGTGTACCCTTTTGCGTAGGTCTGTTGCAAGTAGCCGTAGGTGAGTGAACGTGTCCGTTTCAGGTAGCCATTGAAGGCAGGCAGCAACTGCCCGGCGCGACGGTCGAGGGTAGCGACGCGCAAATCGGCAAACCGCTTGCTCCGGTCGGGTCCGGACAACACACCCAGTCCGGCCCGCAGCAGGAAGGACTGAAGGTCGTTGTCGATCCCCAGCCTGTTGAAGCTGGTGCTTAAACCGAGTTTCTGGAGCCAGGTGGTTTTGCGGCTGGCCGGGATCTTCGCTTCCACCAGCACCCCAAACCGTTTCCGCAGCCAACGCCCTATCCCTGCCAGGACGCGGGGGAACCAGGGTCTTCCAAAGGCGAGGACGATCAGGGTGATGACCGTGCCCAGCCAGAGGGGCCTCGGCAACCAGGTGCCGATGACCCTGGGGTTCAGCAGAACACCCCCGAGCAGCACCCCCAGGATCAAGCCAGTTATCAAACCCAGCGCCAGCAGCGGCAGCACAGCTACCGAGAGCAGGGTCCGCAAGGCCCTTACCCAAGGCAGCCCAGACCGCTGCCGCCCGCGGTGTCGAGATAACTCATCGGTGCGATTGCCGACGTGAGCTTGAGCTTCCAGTTTTTTATCAAGGCTGGGTTCTTTGTAGGAGCCGACCGCCGGTTGAATGTTGTCAACATCAGTGGCAATCACGTAGTTGATTGGCTGCTCCCTTTCGATCTTTGCTGCCTTATCAGAATCAGACTCAAGTTTCCGCTCAAGATTCAGGTCTACTGTGCGGCGAATCAGGAACTGGCGGATATCTTCGACACTTGACAGACCAAGATTGTCGTAGAGGCCACCATCGAGGAATGCCAGATAGTTAGAGCGATCACAGATTAGTGATTTTCTGAAGTGGGCGCACACTTGAGCTGCTTCCTCCCGCCCCGCCGTATAATAATCCTCACGGAAGTAGTCGTCTGGAAAGATGAGCGGTTCGAACCCACCTGGGAAAGTAAATGAGGCCGCAACGCAGTCCCCCAGGTGAATATCGCGGGCGTGGCGGTAGAGCTCCGCCGCCTTATCCGGATCCCCCTTCGCTTGCTGCCCTTTCGCCTTGAGGAAGTAACGGTTAAGCACGTAAACCGGCTCCGCCACACCTCTCTCGGCCTTCGAATCTCCCTCAGGTGGGGCGCCTCGCTGGATGCCGAAGCGGAAAAGACTGAGGGAGCTGATATTGGCGGCGTTAAAAAATACGTAGTCCGGTGAGAGGGCTTTATTCCCCAACATTTGCGTGATCGCTTCATTGCCGAGGGTGGCCTCCTGGCCCAGAAGCGAGTTGAGGAACGCCTGGGTGGCATCTGCGGCATGCAAAATTATCTTTTCGCCCTGCAGCAGCAGCGGTAAGCGCACAAACGCATCCGCCAAGACCTCGTTGCTCAGGGCCAGCATCAGCGGATCCCAGAAGCGCTTGTAGAAATCAAATTCCGATTCCTGACTGAGACGTGCCCCCGCTTTGGCGCAGAGGAAGGCACCCAGGGCCAGCGATCCGCCGGACACACTCGACATCACCCTGGCCTTGCTGAGCAGCTGCAGGTCCTGCAGCAGGGCCATCGTGCCCAACGAAAAGGCAGTGGCGCGGTAGCCACCGCCGGAGAACGATAGGCCTATGTAGCCGCGTTCTGCCAGAGACGTACTTGGATTGCTGTAGGAGGCTGGCATCATCCTGCTCACCACGGGCACTTAATTTAGCATTGATTTATCAATTTCTTCTTGAGCCAGTCGCTGCCAACGTTGGGCTATTTTGCCGTCTGATCCAGAATTCATGATAGCTAGGAGCCTGTCGCACATAACCCCACCGCCCACTTCTCCACAGACGGCCTCAAATCTGCCCAGATCCCAGTGACAGCAATGGATCCGGGCGAGAGAATGGGGTATGAGTAAGCCCAAAACCTTCC
>JBIKMU010000062.1:0-16802 GCA_044359075.1 Cyanobium sp.
AAACCTCGTTGGCCCACTGTCGCAATCAGATCTGATTGAGTAATGATAGCCATGATTCCGCCCAAATCAATTCCACTTAACAATTTTCGAGGTGCCCTTGCAAGCAATATCATTCCTGTAGCGGTTGGTATTCTGGTTGGTGTAATTCACGTTTACCCGTTAATTCTTGCTACTCAGAGTTTATTCTTAGTACGCTTTTTCTTAAATAAGCAAGTTGACTCTGCGGTTAGCCAAGGCCTGCAAATCATTTGCCAGTCTGTTTCTGCTGTTCGACGCTGGACTTCGAAACGCCAGCACCCGCCTTAACCTCGGGTAAATGGCTGCTGGTGAGCCATCGGATCCGTGTAACCTCAGCCTATGGGCCAACTCAGCTACGCCATAGACCCTGCCTTGCGAGAGCAGGGAGTTCAGATTACATTGTGGCAGCCCAAGGCGGTCCAAGCGCTGGTGCGGCGAGATGTCCTCTGCCAGCAGAGCCCATGCCGTCCCGAGGAAGTCAGCCCCGCCTTCGGCTGCTCTGCACTAGAGCCAGGACGGAACATCCTCCAGCGGGTCTCGGCTAGGTCGCGCAGGCTCAGCGCTACAAGCTTGTCAAAGAGGCCTCAACTGAATGGCTCAGCAAGTCTTCGGTATCTTGATGGATTGAAAATACAGCTAAAAACCAACCGAGTCGAATCCTTTCGAGGATTTGATTTTAGCTACTTTTTATAGTTAAAAATGGCAATACACTCTAAGGATTTGCCGGAGGCTTTGAAGCGAATTGCGGCAGAGTTAGCAGCGCAAACCGGTAGCCTTGATCTATCCGGGCTCCAGATCAGCGAACTACCCGCTGAGTTGCAGGAACTCACAAGCCTTCAGAACCTCGACTTCATCAACACCCAGGTGAGCGATCTGGAGCCGCTCCGGGACCTCACCAACCTTCAGGAACTCAACTGCAGCGGCACCAAGGTGAGCGACCTGGAGCCGCTGCAGGGCCTGACCAGCCTTCAGAACCTCAACTGCCAATCGACCCAGGTGAGCGACCTGGAGCCGCTCCGGGACCTCACCAACCTTCAGGAACTCAACTGCAGCGGCACCAAGGTGAGCGACCTGGAGCCGCTCCGGGACCTCACCAACCTTCAGGAACTCAACTGCAGCGGCACCAAGGTGAGCGACCTGGAGCCGCTGCGGGGACTCGCCAGCCTTCAGAACCTCAGCTGCCGGAACACCGGGGTGAGCGACCTGGAGCCGCTGCAGGGCCTGACCAGCCTTCAGAACCTCAACTGCCACTCGACCCAGGTGAGCAGCCTGGAGCCGTTACGGGGCCTAACCAGCCTTCAGTCTCTCAACTGCAGCTACACCCAGGTGAGCGACCTGGAGCCACTACGGGCCCTCACCAGCCTTAAGGAACTCAACTGCAGCAACACCCCGTTGAGCAGCCTGAACATCACCCGTGTGAGCAGCCTGGAGCCGTTACGGGGCCTCACCAGCCTTAAGGAACTCAACTGCTTCGGCACCAAGGTGAGCGACCTGGAGCCGCTGCGGGGACTCGCCAGCCTTCAGAACCTCAACTGCAGCGGCACCAAGGTGAGCCACCTGGAGCCACTACGGGGCCTCACCAGCCTTAAGGTACTCAACTGCGGCGCCGAGAGGGTGAGCGACCTGGAGCCGCTGAGGGGCCTCACCAGCCTTGAAAAACTCGGATGCGCTTATAGTTTGGTAAGTGATCTAACACCGCTGCAAGGTCTAGTCAGTCTTAAGTTACTCAACTGCACAGACACCCCGCTGACCAACCTAGAGCTGCTGCAGGGCCTCGTAAACCTTGAGGAGTTCGTGTGCAGCCGCACAGAAGTGAGCAGCCTGGAGCCGTTGAAGGACCTTACATCTCTTAAATTGCTCCACTGCGACCACACACAAGTGAGCAGCCTTGAGCCGCTGCGAAGTCTCGTAAACCTCACCACTCTCAACTGCGGCAACACTCAGGTGAGCGACCTGGCGCCACTGCGAAGCCTCGTAAACCTTACCACTCTCAACTGCGGCAACACTCAGGTGAGCGACCTGGAGCCACTGGTTAATCTACAAAGATTTCGATATTTTGATTGTCAAAATCTCAAATTGAAGGAATTTCCTCGCAAACTCCTGTTCAGCGAATACCTTCGCAGAATCGATCTCAATGGAGCCAGCATCCCAGGCATCCCAGAGGAGGCTTTTTCCAATGATAAGGATCAACCTTTTACTTTCTTCAACAACACCATACCCGCCCTCCGCTCCCACGTCCTCGATCTAGAAGTAGAAGCAATACCAATCAATAGCGTAAAAATCCTCGTACTTGGCAATGGCGGTGTGGGTAAAACCCAGCTTTGCCGCCACCTCGCCGCTGAGCCCTTCGATCCAACGGTGCTCACCACCCACGGCATCGCTTTGCGCACCATTGCACCGGCTACAGAAGCGGATGCCATCTACTACCTCTGGGATTTCGGCGGCCAAGACATCTACCACAGCGCCCATACCCTGTTTATGCGCACCGCAGCGGTTTTTGTGGTGCTCTGGACGCCGGAGCAGGAGGCCATGGTGGCCAGCGACAACGACGACGAGGATCCCCTAGTGCGCCGCCACCCACTCACCTACTGGCTCGACTACGTGCGCACCCTCGGCCGCCCCGACTCCCCCGTGGTGGTGGTGCAAAGCCAGTGCGACCGCCCCGGCCAAGCGGTGGCCATGCTGCCAGTGGATGCGGACCTGCTGAAAAGCTTCGGATGCCTGAGCGTCTGCAACTTCAGTGCCCTCACCCGACGCGGCGCCGCCAGCCTCAAGGAGGCCCTGGCCGATGCCAACGCCTACCTGCGCGACCGTGATGGCATCAGCAGCATCGGCAGGGGACGCCACCTGGTGTGGCAGCAATTGGAGGCCTGGCGCCAGGCCGATCAACAGCTGCCGGCTCAGCAACGCCTGCACCGCACCCTCAGCCAAGAGGACTTCGCCAGCCTCTGTAAGCAAACCGGTGGTGTCAGTTCCTCAGAAGCTCTGCTGCGTTTTCTTCACAACAAGGGCGTTGTCTTTCACAGCCCGGATCTCTTCCACGACCGCATCATCCTCGATCAATCCTGGGCGCTCGATGCGGTGTATGCGGTGTTCGAACGGGGCTCCACCTATCCGCTGATCAAAGCCAACGACGGCCGCCTCTGGCCTTCCCTGCTCGCCGCCACCGTCTGGCGAGAGTATGAGCCAGAAGCCCAGAAACTGTTCCTGAGCCTGATGGGCACTTGCGGCATCGTTTTCCCCTACCGCCAGGCGGATACCGACCTGGGACTGGAAGCCGAATACGTGGCTCCCGATCTCCTGCCGTCCCGATCGTCACCCCAGGTGATCAGACAACTGCGGGGCCGCTGGGAGGGTAGCGATCCATCCCTAACTCTCACCTACACCTACAGCTTTTTGCATGGCGGCCTGGTGCGGGCTTTGCTCTGCGATCTGGGCAACCATGCAGGCGATGGCGGCGTCTACTGGCGCTACGGCGCCTGGATGTACGACGCTCGCCAAGGCTGCATCGCCTTGCTGGATCAGCAGATGGTTGACGACCGCGCCGGCACTATCACGATCAGCTTCCAAGGTGCCGGCAGCGTCAAATTGGCCGATTGGTTCATTAAACGCCTGGCAGAGCGCAACCGCCAATTTGGCTACGCCGATCTCCAGCCATCCTGCTCCGGCCCCTTGGCCGGCCAGGTGCTGGCCTTGGACAAGCGCCAGCGCCTGTACACCAGCTCTGTAGGTGAAGCCTCAGCCCCGCCTCCCCCCGAACTGGTGCCAGCACCGGTTGAAGCCTTCCACAAACCAGGCCGCGAGGTCTTTATTTCCTATGCCTGGGGAGATGCCAGCCCTGAAGGCAAAGAACGCCAACAGATTGTGGATTGGCTTGTCGATGCCCTGCGCAAGCACCCCGAGCCGATTACGGTACACATCGATCGCGATGAAATGCGGCCTGGTGACTTGATCAGCACCTTCATGGATCGCCTGGCCGCCGGTGATCGGGTGATCGTGGTGATCAGTGACAAATACCTCCGCTCGGAGTATTGCATGTATGAGCTATTTAAGATTTATCAAAACTGCCGTAATAAAGCAGAGGATTTCCAGCGGCGTATCATCCCAGTCATCCTCCCCGATGCTGGACTCTCCGGGGGGACCGCCGCGCGATTGAAGCCTGCTGAGGAATGGGATAAACAACGCAAAGAACTCGAAGCTATTTTCGTCAAAAATCCTGACATGCTAGGCGTAAGAGGGTACAAAAAATATCGGTTGATTTGCGAATTTTCACGCAACACCTTCGACATGCTCGATTATCTTCTCGACCAACTCCAGCCCCGCGACTACGACCGCCAAATGGAGGGGGGCTTTCCTGAACTTTGCGAGCAGATTCTGGCGGATTGACTCTGCCATCTCCATCGCCCCAACTGTTATTTGGACCCAACTGGGGTCCGCTCTGCTACGTGTGATTCCGACAGCCAGGCCAGCAACTTCAAACCCCAGCTCGTTTAAAAGCGGCCTGCCATCCACATCCCCCGGACAACCATCACGCCAACGTCAGCAGGGCAGGTACGCTCCGGGTTGCAATTGGTGTATGCCGTGCAGTGCAATCTGGATCCAGCCTGCGACACCAGCCATAAGCTTCAGTCGTCCGCCACCGTAGTCCAAATAAGCACAATTTGCACCTCCCAAGAGAGTTTATAAATTAGAATTTAAATTAGATTAATGATTAAATTTTTACCATTGGGAGTTGAGAGCATTGTTTTCAAGATTAAATTAACCCACCAAGATACAATTCCTAAATAAAAGAGGTATGTAAACCTACTGATACTACTCTTGCTTGATAAGAGGATACTAATTTATCAATTTACCAGCGTTATTTGGGTAGTGGCTTCATCCAGGGGAGTGCCCAAGAGAGTATGGCAATTAGAATCCATGCAACCATAAATAGCATTGGAATAAGCTTAGGAAACCATAAGGACCTTGCATGAATAGCATCATAGTTATTTTCTGGGTGGCGCCACCTTGTAATTATAACCGAGTTTAGGCGAGGGTTTGCTGTGATTAAGTGTTTCCTCATATCACTCCACATAAGGATGGTTATAATCGCGCCTTGAATCATATTTAGCGCAAGCAATGATACAAAAAAGCTAAAAAATGGCAAAAAGATGTTAGAGAACCAATTATGCCCCCTACAATTAGCATAGCTAATAGCATATACAGTTAACAAAAATGATTGACAAGTGATGTACCACGTTACGCGACCCGTAAGCAAGGCATACTCGTGTTTAATCTCTCCACGAAAGTACTGAAATAACTCCCACGTTTGTTTATCAGTTGTCAAGTTTATTAAAGGTTCTCTATGTGGATTTTGGTCAAGCGGCTTTTTTGGCCAAAGCCCTATATAATCAAATAAATTTCTAATCATTTTTTTGTCTGATGAAGTTTGCATAGCAATTTACTTACAAAAATGCACAACGTATATGAATATTTTACTATAAAAAGGGCCAAATGTATTTTTCGTTACAAAATAAAACACATGGTCAACCGCTCGCTAAGAAGCGTTACATAAACGATAGAAGACTATTGCCAGCAAAATGACAGTGCTTATCATCTCAAATTTGCCAAAGTAGGAATCCCCGCGGTGCTTCTAAGGCCTCGCTGACAAATCGTTCTGCTTCTGCGAGAATGGGTCAAATGCAGAGGCCGAATGAGATTTCCGATGCAGAGCAGTGGTTTCCTGTACACCTTCTAGGAGAGTTAGAACCAGTTTTGTCTAGCCATCCGCTGAAGCGGAACTAAGAAACTGGCGTTAAGACCTCGTTTGCCTTAATCCCAACATCTCTTTGCTTTATGTATCAGCACCACGGCCGTCGAATCCGACCAAGGCAGCATGCAGCAAAGCAAATAAACGGCTGCCCTATCGAGGGCGTGCGAAGCGTCGCCCGTGCGCTTTGAGCCGGATCTGGCAGAACGGTGCCGGGGGGTCTTGGAGTTCCGGGAGGATCTAGAGCCGATAGTTATGTCTATGTTGTTGAATCGGTTTCAACGGCTGCGCAGCTAGGAATTTCGGATGATTCTCGGGTAGCCGCTATCACAATTGCGCCACATCCGCTCAGTGCAGGTGTTTCTGGATGAGAGTAGGTAATAGAGACTTGAGACGGGTGGGCAGCAGAAAGCCGTTGTCTTGGCCATGGGCCAACTTAGCCGCCGCTTCGTGAGCCAGAATGAGTATAGCCGCGTACTGCTCTATTCCTTGATCGTTAAGCGGTGGAGAAGCTTGCGGAAGACCTACTTGATTTCATAGAGCCAGGCTCTTTTATCAACCAACCTGCCGATTCCCACGGCCGAAGAAGCCTCCCACAGCACCCCAAACCCACCCGCTTGACTTGCACTGAGGCCGCTGGCGGTGATCCCTGCAGGGTCATTAGGCGCGCCACATACTGAAGCCACGGTTTGCCGACGAGGTGAATCGCAAGGTTCAGACAACAACTCCCCCGGTGAGCAGCTCCAACCGAGGTGGATGCAGCAAGAACCGTATCCAGCCACGGGTTTGGCGTGCCTCTCCACCTGCAATGCCATCACCATCACAGCCAGGCCATATTTCCAGCTCAGAGCTGTCGCACCACCACAGCCGAGCAGCCCGGAAGGCTGAGCATGCCCCCTGGACCCACCGTCAGCTGCTGCGATTGGCTGGCCAACACGGGCACGGCAGCGCCAATGTCAAAAGGACGCTCGGCCCCACAGTTGACGAGCAGATCAAAGTCGCCGATCTGCCATTGCGCCGCCCCGGCCCCATCGTCCAGCCAAAGCAGCTTTGGCGAATAGCGAAAAGGGGCTACCTCGCGACGCAGCTGGATCAGATCGCGGTAGTACTGGCGCAGCTCCAGGTCCCATTGATCACGGGGAGGCATGGGCAGCCGGGATTCCTCCAGGCGCCCCAGGGGCCGCTGCTGGCTGAGACCCACCTCGGTGCCGTAGTAGATGATCGGCGGTCCGGGCAGCATGAACTGCACCATCGCCGCCAGCCGCAGGCGCTTGATGTCTCCGCCCGCCGCGATCAAAAAGCGGTTCATGTCGTGGTTGTCGAGGAAGCTGGGCAACAGCAACTGCCCGCCGGCGTAGGCCAGATGGCGTTCGAGGTGGCGGGCGAAGGCGGCAATGGACATCTCGCTACGGGCGAAAGTTGCCCGCAGCAGCTCACACAGCATGAAATCCAGGCAACCATCAAGGCGCCCCCCATAGCTGCGCACCAACTGGGGCGTGTGGGTGACCTCCCCGAAGCAGACACTCTCAGGTGCCGCTATCCGGGTGGCATTGCGGAACTGGGACCAGAAACCATGGCTGAGGCCATGGGCGTAATCGAGGCGAAAACCAGCGCAGCCCTGTCCCAACCAATGGCTGGCGGCGGCAATTAGATGCTCGCGCACCTCGGGTTGCTCAGCATCGAGTTCCGGCTGGTGGGGTTGGTCGAAGAAGCAGCCGTAGTCGTGGGGCCAGGTGCGAAAGCGCAGCCACGGGCGGGTGGGGGCATCGGGCGCCAGCAAGGCCTGTTGGAAGGCCGCATGTTGATCGGATATGTGGTTGGCGACGAAATCCAGCACGATCCGCAGGCCTCGTGCCTGGCAGTTACTCACCAGCGCCTCCCAGGCCTGCTGCCCGCCCAGCTCCGGCGCAATCGCCAAAAAGTCACTGACCGCGTAGCCGTGGTACTGGGGAGAGGCGAAAATCGGCGTCAACCACAGGGTGTCAACACCCAGCTCGGCGATGGCATCCAGTTGGTCGACCAGCCCCCAAAGGGTTCCGCCCAGGCGGGCATTGAGATCATCCACCGGCGCAAAGCTGCTGCCCGGGGTCGGCGCAAAGCGATCCACAAACACCTGATAGATGACGGCCTGCGCCAGCCAGGCCGGTGGCTCCAGCCGGTCGACAACAACCGCCGCGACATGGGGCGTGCCATGGCGGTCACGATCGGGCCAGGGACAGGGAATCAGACCCGCCGAAGCATCGACCCCAATCGCCGCGTAACGCAGCAACGTGCCTTCGGCCTGGGCCGGCAGGTCCAGCTGCCAGTCCTGGCTGTAACCCCAGCTAAGGGTGTCCCAGGCCGGTTCAAGCGCTGACGCTTCGGCCACCTGCGTGGTCCCCTGGGCCTCCAGGGCATCGTCCCAGGCAGGTGTGGAGCCGTCGGCGCTCCAGAAGACCAGCAACCGTTGGATGGCCGTATCAACGCCACAGCGGAAACGCAGACGCACGGGCTGGCCAGGCAGCGGATCGAGGGGTTCCAGCAAGGCCAGATCAAAAAAGCCGCTGCGCTCCTGGCGCGCTTCGGCGCTGCGGCCTGCTGGCCTGGAAAGGGGTCCGAACAGAAACTCCTCCGCAGCTGAGCCTGACGCCAATTCGGAGTCCGGGGCTGTGATTGGGTTTGCTTCAGAGGGTGGGGCCGAATCCCGGGAGCCGCTCATCCCAAGATCACCATTGCCGCCGGGGGGAGATCCAACCGCACCCAAGCCCGCCCATCGTCGTCGATTTGCACCGCAACGGTCTCGTCAGTGGGGGGCTGGCGCAGTTGCTCGTCGCTCCAATCGGCCCGATACAGCACCCGCAACAACGATCCAGCCTTGTGAATGGCCGCATCGATCGTCACCTCGGCGCCGCGGGGCTCCAGGCCATGGGTGTTGAGGGCCATCAGCACCTCGTGGGCCGCCAGCACCCTGGACCAGGCAAACAATTCACCTGCGGCTGGCAGGGCAAATGGGGCCTGGCTGTATCGGGTTTGACGGGGATAACAGACGCCCATGCGCAAAGTGCGGCCCACGTAGTCATCGCCCTGGCGCAAGCGGGCGATGGCGGCGATGCGCAGGTAGGTGGGGTGATTGGGGTTGAAGAAGTGGCAGCCAGTCGTCACCTCGGCACCAAAGGGACCGCCAAAGAGGCATTCGCGCACATAGCGATCCTCGCCAAAGCGGCTCGGCTCAATGCTGTAGTCATGGTTCTCCTCGTTGCCCGTAAGGCCCTGCTCGGTGCCGTAATAGATGCAGGGAATCCCCGGCACCGTGAGCTGGACGGCGACGGCATGGGCCGACTGCCAATGTCGATGGGGAGTGGTGTTATGGGCAGCAAAGCGGGCCTTGCGCGGCCGGCAGGACATGTCGTGATCGTCGAGCACCGTGACGTGCAAACCCCCGGTCTGGATATAGCGACTCACTTGGTTGTCTGTGCGGAAGCGACCGAAATAATCAAGGGGGGATTCGCTGCCCCGCACGGCACCGGCCAGTTGGTCGGGGGACTGGTTGATGTCCAGCACGGCACCAAGGGCCCGATCAAAGATGCTGCCAAACAGAGAGAGATAATTGATCGCGATCATATTGTCGGTGATTTCGCCTACCAATAGGAAGTTTCCCTTGCCAATCGATTGGGCATAGCGATAGATGGCGAAGCAGAATTGCTGACAAAGGTGCTTGGGAATGTGCTTGGCGGCATCGATGCGGAAGCCATCGCAGTCGCTGAGGGCAATCAGGTGCTGATAAGAACGGATCACCGCCTGCATCGTCTCGGGATCGTAGCCATTCAGCTTCTTGAGGTCGAAGAAATCCCCCCGGCGATACTCGGCGTTGGGGTCCAACGGGTCGGGACTGGACCAATCACAGATGGCGCCACAGCGGTTGTAGGCCTCTAGTCGCTGCAACTCTGTTGGCCAGCAACCGTCCTCGCGGGAGGTAATGGCGGGGATGCACTTGCCGGTTCCCGATCGCCAGCCGCCGAAGCTGTAAGGGGGTTGGTAGCGGTAGGGAAGCGAATCCTCAGTGATGCCTGTGAGATCGGGCCCATAGAACCAGTTGTTGGCCGTGTGGTCGATCACCACATCCAGTACGACGACCATGCCCCGGTCGTGGGCGTCATCAATCAGGTCACGCAGATCCTGGAGCGTGCCGAAGCGGGGATCGATCTGCAGGAAGTCCTGAATGGCGTAGCCGTGGTAGGTCTGCAGATCGGCCCGTTGTTTCAGCACCGGATTGAGCCAGAGCCCGCTTATGCCCAGTCCCTGCAGATAGTCCAGTTTGCTGCGGATGCCCTGCAGGGTGCCGCCGTTGAACCGCAGACCCGCTTCCATCCAGGCCCGTTTGTCGTTGGCGCCAAAGGCCTGGGGCTGGTCTGGGTCGTACAGCGGCCGCCCGGCCTCGCCGCCATCACTGAAGCGATCCGGCAGGATTTGGTAAAAAATGTGGTCGTTCCAGCGCGCCGGGCTGGCCATGACTCGGCCCCGGGGCTCCAGATCCAGCTCCCGGGTGCTGGCCGGGGGCTCGTTGTTGACAGGGGTGTGGGTTGTCGTCATGGCCAGCTCACGCTCGGCCCAGTTTGGGGGCAAAGGAGCCTGGGTGGGCGTAGAGGGAAACACAACCATCCAGACCGGCGAGGCGCCGCGCCATGGGCACCGGATGGCCGGTCAGCAGGTGATTCCTGGATGTACCAAGCAGCGTTTGATTTACATATAGTTCAGGCCAGCTAATTCTTTGTGATGGCTGGGGCAATCCTGAATCTAGATAGACATTGATGGCACAGAATCCTGGCAAGCTATTGCGAGGCCTCACCACTCGCCTGAGTCCTACGCTGTTGTGGTCCTGGCCTAAGTCAAGGTTTGCCAATCTGTGCCCCTGATCGGCATCCCCTGGTACCTCATCCTGCCTGCCCATCCTTTTCTGGAAGCCCTGATGCGCTTTGCGGAAAGTTGCAAAGATGCGCGGTATTGTGCACGGCTTTGCTGTTGAAAGCGTCTTTGCCAGTGGCCAATTGACTGAGCCCTTTACGCTCTGAAAGCCATGAAGAAGCATGAAGAATCCTTGGCGATCCCAGCATTAGGACTAGAAATTTAACAGAAGATGCCATCGTGCAACCATGCCCAACACACCACCACCGGTCCCTGCTGCGGTGCGTTTAATTTTTGAAACCGATGGCAATCAGGTTCGCCTGATCAGCGAACAGCCCGTGGATGTAGCTATCCCAGGTTTTGATATCTCCCAATCCTCTGATCCCGGTTATTACATCGACACCCGTGATGCAGGGGGAAACACTTTGGTAAGGGTGGCGGCCAGGGACGCCTTCCCAGCCAGTGTGGAAGTGTTTCCTGAGAAAGCGGGAGATCCGATCCAACGCATCGCCCCACCTGTGAGGAAGGGAGCATTCAGCGTGCTTGTACCAGCAACGCAAAAGACCAGATCCGTGAGTTTGGTGAAACTCGAAGTTGGTACTGAAGTGCCAAGAGGGATCAGCGAAGGCACAACTGGGCCCCTCCGTGCAACTACTACGGTCAAGGAAATCGCTACTTTTCAACTCACGAGCACTACCAAACAAGGAGAACAGCCATGAGTACAACCGATGGCGCCGTGATCGGCAAAACCCAGATCTTCGGCAGCGCCCCGCAGAATCGTGGCTTCAATGTGGTGCTTCTTGCCGAGGGCTTCACAGCTGCTCAACAGTCCAATTTTGATGCGGCATGTACTGCCTTTAAAGATCAGTTTATCGCCACGGCACCCTTCGATGAACTGCAACCAGTAATCAATATTTTCCGAGTAAATGTAAGGTCCACCGATTCCGGTGCCGACGATCCGGCCGCCACCGGTGGCACGGGCGCCAGCGTGCGAACCTACTTCGATGTCACCTTCGGCGCCGGCGGCATCCGAAGGCTGTTGGTATGCAACAACAGTACTGCCCTACTAACGGCAGCTGCCCAAGTACCGGCTTTCACTGTCGTGTTAGTGGTGGTGAATTCCACGGTGTATGGCGGCAGCGGCGGATCGGTGGGCACCTTCTCCCTGGCCGGTGGCGCCAATGAAATCGCCATCCATGAAATGGGGCACACCGCCTTTGGGCTGGCCGATGAATACGCCTACTGGGCCGGCGGCAACGAAACCGGCCGCGATCGGCATCCAGCCGGTGAGCCCAGCGAACCCAACGTAACTCTCAATACAAATCGCACCACCTTGAAGTGGGGTTGGGCCGTGGCGGCAGCAACGGCGCTGCCCACGATGAGCAATCCAAACTGCAGCCAGGTGGATTCCCGTGCAAGCACTGTGGCCGCCGGCACTGTCGGTCTGTTTGAAGGGGCTCACTACTTCCACTGCGGTGCCTACCGCTCCGAGTTCGACTGCAAGATGCGCAACCTGGGGGTACCCTTCTGTAGGGTCTGCCGCCAGGTGATCTGGAACCGACTGGGTCCCCTCGCCACTCTTCCGGCACGGACAAAAACGCCACTTCAGGTGATCGCCCGCTACTCCGAGCATCTTGATGTCTTCGGTGTGGCTGCCGACGGGCGCACGATGAGCAACTGGTGGGATCAGAGCAGTGGCTGGGCTGGTTGGTTCCAGGTGCAGGGTGGCATCGCCTCTCCCGGAGGCACTGGCTCCCCGATCACTGCGGTTGCTCGTTATGCCGGTCACCTTGATCTATTCACCCTGGGCACCGACAAACGTGTCTACAGCTGCTGGTGGGATGGGGCCAGCGGTTGGCATCCCTGGTTTCCAATTGGTTCGCTTGTCTGCCGTCCAGGCTCCACCGTGAATGTGGTGAGCCGGTATAGCGATCACCTCGATCTGTTCACCACCGCCGCTGATGGCAAGGTGATGTCGACCTGGTGGGATGCCAGCACTGGCTGGGCCAACTGGTTCCAGGTGATGGGTGGAGTTGCCGCAGCCGGCGCAGCGGTCACCGCCATCGCTCGCTACCCATTTCATCTGGATCTGTTTACAGTCGGCACCGATCAACGGGTCTACAGTTGCTGGTGGGATGAACGGGGCGGCTGGCGGGGCTGGTTCCAGATTGGTAATCTCACTTGTCGAACAGATTCGACGATCACCGCAGTGGCGCGACATCGCGATCAGATTGATCTGTTCACAACCGCCGCTGATAGCAAGATCATGTCCACCTGGTGGAACGTCCGCTCAGGCTGGGGCAGCTGGTTCCAGGTGGCCGGCGGTGTGGCTTCGCCAGGTTCGCCGATTACTGCGGTCGCTCGCTACAGTCATCACCTGGATCTTTTCACCCTTGGCACCGACAACCGGGTGTACAGCAGCTGGTGGCATGAGGGTCAACCCTGGGCCGGCTGGTTCAACGTCTCCTCTGGAAGCGGCATGCCAGGAGGTCAGGTGGCGGCGATTTCGCGCATTGCCGAACACCTGGACCTGTTCACTGTGGGCGGTGATGGCCTTGTGTACAGCACCTGGTGGGATGCCAACGGCGGCTGGGCCGGCTGGTTCCAGTTGGGGGTGAGTTAACTCCACGGTCCATTCTAAGCTGCGGCACCAGACTCTCTCTCATTTGCTCGCCTGGGCCGCCCGCAACATGTCGGGCTCAGCTGGCGGTAGGTTCAGGTAACGGGGCGGAACATCCTTCTGGCTTGATTCGCTAAGGTAAAAGTAAAGATCCTCAGCCTGGCCGTAGGGATCTTTATAAATATTTTGCCAAGAATAGCCATCACTGGATACGTTAAAGGTCTTGTTGGTGCAATTCATCACTAACCAGGTGGCGCGCACTGCTTCACCGTCTGATTTCAGGGCTCTCTTAAACAACCCCAGGGTGGCCCAATTCGCCGCCGTTGACACCAAAGGAATGTTGCGAGCAAAATCCTTAGCAGAATCGCCACCGGGCTTGATCCGACGCTTCACTCGAATCACAAAACCATCTTGAGTGCGTCGGGCCGACATCAGATTCACCCCTATGTTCTGATACGTACCATTCCACTCGCCATGGGGTTGGGCCTCCGTGGTGCCGTTCAGGAGGGTGCCGCCTGCAGATCCGGAGGGGGGAAGGCCCGACTGAGATGCCTGGGCCCGCACCGCATCAGGCAGCAGCAAGGTTGTGGCAAGAAAATACAATCCCCAAGTGAGGTTAGCGACCATGGTTGCGAGCGTAAATAAAGAAAATACTAGCAGAGGGATTGCTACCCTACCATCCTAACAACTATTACAGGGACCTCCCGAAAAATTCCAGCCCAGCTAGCTATTCACACCTTTGCATCACGCAGCCGGACCCCGTTCCACTCACTCACAGCCCTGCCTGCAGCGGCGCCTGCACCTACCCCGTGCCATGTGCCATCCCCCGGCCCCGGTCGATCTCTTGAGCCAGGGCTATGGGGAAATGGGTCGCGTCGGATTCGAACCGACGACCGATCGGTTAAGAGCCGACTGCTCTACCGCTGAGCTAGCGACCCATCCAAAATCTTACAACCCGCACCCAGCCCTCAGCCCCCCAGCTTCAGGGCCCATCGTCCTTGGGGGCCGGCAGCAGCGACTCCGCTGCGGCGGGGGGTTGACCCCGTTCGGCCAGCAGGGTCGCTACCAATAGAGCCAGGGTCTGGCGGTTGCCACCGGCCTCCCGCCAGATGGCAAGCCAGTGCTGAAGCAAACCAGCCGGCATATTGGGATCGCCAGCGTCAGTTCCTGGCCGGTCTGCCGATCCCGCCAACCGCTCCAGGAAGGCGCTGGCATCATCGAGGCAGGAATCGCCAGAGCCGAAACCATCTAGACGGGGATCGAGGGCCGCCAGGAGTGTTTCGAGCTCGGGGCTGCTCAAGCTGGGCAGGGGGTCTGGACTCATGCGGCCGCGGTCGGGCTGGCACCAGCCCCAAAGCATTTGCTTCCCAGCATGGACCCGCACCCCTCAGCGGCGCCGGGAAGGGGCGCCGGCCAGGTGGTGCACGGCATGGATCACCACCCCCCACAGCTCCGCACCGCCGACCCCCTCCGCCTGGAGTGGAATCGGCAGCGTGGCGCCGTCACTGGCCAGCAGCCACAGCCCTCCCTGACGCTGGGCCAGGCGCCGCACCACAAAAATGCCTTCGTACACCGCCACCACCACCCGCCCGGGACAGGGATTGACACTGCGGTCGATCACCAGCAGATCGCCCTCCAAGATGCCGTCGCCGCCCATGGCGTCGCCGGCCACCCGCATGAAAAAAGTGGAAAGCGGCGAGGGGATCAACTCGATGTTGAGATCAATGCGGGCTTCGACGTAGTCATCGGCCGGACTCGGAAAGCCGGCGGCCACCGGTTCTGCCGCCAGCGCCCCCAGCAGGGCCGGCGGCGGATCCCGCAGGCAAACGGGCACCCCCAGGGGCCAATCCGGCGCCAGCTCGGACCAAGAAACAGCCGCCTCGGACCAAGACAATCCCCTCTCGGGTCCGGGATCAGCCGCCTCAGACAAAGGAGCAGCCATGGCGGGCAACAATCACAGGGAGGCCTAGCTTAGTACATGTGTACTAAGCTAGGGGGTCGGCAAGGGGTCCAGCCGCCAGCCCCCTCGCCCATCCAGCTCCAACAGGCGATCGTAATAAAGCCTCAAGCTGGGGCGATGGCCCGCGCTGATCAGGCCCATGACCCCGGCGGCCACCCCCGGCAGGAACGGGCCTGCCACTCCGGAATGAGAGCAACACTGATAGCCGACGCCGCCGTCAGCGATAGGAGACTCAAACCGCCCACCAGCGCCACCAGGGCGACCAGCAGCAGGGCGAAGCTGCTTGCGCCAGCCTCCAGGGGCAGGAAATAGGGCTGACTGAGGCGCCGCAGTCTCGCCAAAAAGGCCATCAAGGACGACCACCACCCCTTCATCGTGCCGCCGCAGTCAGGGGCGGACTGGGGCCATCAACCATGGAGGGGACGCTGGGGCAGACAGGAAGCCTGATGCCGAGCATGATGCTTTCAGAAGCGAAGCAATCAGGGCGATGGCCTGTCCGAAGTGCGGCAGCTGGGCGGTGCGGGCCGACAGGAGCCTTTCGGGTCGGATGGTGTGCGCCCGCTGCGGCCATCCCTTGGGGCAGCGGGTGAATGATCAGAGTCGACGGTCCTCAGCAGGAAGGGGGCGGGGCTGGCGCCAACGTCGCTGGCTGCTCTGGTCTGGCCTGACCGCCCTGGTGGCCCTCTCAGCTGTATTGGCCGCCAAACTGCCAGGCGAACCTCAAGGCGGAGTCAGGCGAGAACCAGCCGGCTCGTCGGGGTTAAGTGTGCCCATCCGCTGACAGTTTGGGCCCAGCAGTCGTCCATCCCGGATCATGGTTCGAAATGTGAACGAATGCGAATGGCAGGCCAAAACCCGATTTCCAATCTGGCTAGCGTCAGCCTGCGTCAATTACGCGATCTGGCCCGATCGCTGGGGATTCTGCGCAGAAGCGCTGAATCAAAAACCCAGATCACCGAGGTCAGTAACGACATAATTGCGCCTGTTGAGCAGCAGTTATCGGGTGAGCGCCTCACCAGAACGGGTGTTGTGCTCGATGGGGATGGCACCAATCTGCCAAGTTCAGACTTTGTCTCGACCTCAGTCAGCAACGAAACGACGCCAGTAGCAACAGCCGAAACCGCAGGGGATCGCCCCCTTGTCGTGGGCAGCTATGAAAAGCAAACGGTGCTCAAGGTCGGTAGCTACGCGGCGGATTCTGATCAGGTTTCGGTCAGTGTTTCCCCACCTACCGAACCCATCGTTAGTACTTCTGAGTCGCAATACTCAGAGCCCGCCACCGAATTGATTGAGCTCGACGCCTTGGAGACCCAGCCAGAAGACACAGCCCCGCCAGAGCCCGAAACCCGCGTCGTCTTCCTTCCCCGCGATCCCCAGTGGGCTTACGTCTTCTGGGAAATTGCCGACAGCGATCGGCAACTCGCCCTGGAAGCCGGGGCTTCCCAATTAGCACTGCGCGTCGCCGATGTCACCGGCCTCCAGGGAGGTTCCTCCCACCCCCACACACTCCAGGAGGTGGTCGTCGACAGCCATGCCACCGAGTGGTACCTACCGGTTCCCCTCTCTGATCGCGA
>JBIKMU010000060.1:0-17618 GCA_044359075.1 Cyanobium sp.
GGCGATGATTGGGGGACTGAGTGGCTGAGCGGTGCAGCAATGAGAAACGAATCATCATCATCGCTGGCCCCAATGGCGCCGGCAAAACCACGTTTGCGCGTGAATATCTGCCGTTGGAGGTTGGCATCACCACCTTCATCAATGCCGATCTGATCGCTGCCGGCCTGTCGCCGTTTGCGCCGGAACTGGCTGCTCGGCGGGCGTTGCGGTTGATGTTGGAGGAGATTGATCGTTGTGCTGCGGTTGGGGTGGACTTTGCCTTTGAAACCACGCTGGCGGGGAAGGTGTATTTGAAAAGGATTGAACATTGGCGGCGTGATGGCTATCGAATCAAGCTGATTTTTCTCAAACTCACCAACGCAGACGCTGCGATTCAGAGAGTGCGGCTGCGCATCAGCCAAGGAGGCCATTCCATTCCTGAACCCGTGATCCAGCGACGATTCACCGCAGGTCTGGCGAATTTTGATCAGCACTACCGCTCAGCCGTCGACGGTTGGCAGTTGATCGATAATGGAGACGATGCGCCTGTCCTGCTTGCAGAGGGGATAAACCGATGAGCCTGGGTTTTACAAGCCAACTCAATGATCCCGATCTCGATCGGGTTTCCGCTGCCCTGCTGCGCGCTGGCCAGCGGGCCCGGGAGCTGGCCCGGCAGACTGGCACAGGGATTGTGGTGCAGATCGACGGTGAACTACGCATCCTCCAGGGGGTTGAACTCGACAACCCGCCGGGGACGAGCGATGGGGTCTGACATCACGCTTCAGATCGACGACGACGGCCTGCCGCTGTTTCAACGGAATCCGGCCTGCGCGGTGGTCGAAGGCATCGATGTGGCCACCGCCCTGGAGCTGGAGCGGCAGGCTCTGTTGTGCGAAGACCTTGAGCGCTGCGCCATCCTGAAAGGAGGTAAGGCAGTAAGATCTCCGAAGACAAAGCCAGCCTGATTCCTTGGGGTGATGCCAGAGATCGAACTCGCCACCATCACAGCGAAGGGCCAGGTGACGATCCCCAAGGCCATCCGCGACGCACTCAACCTGCGCCAAGGCGATCAGCTGCGCTGGGATCTGGACGATGGCGATGTGCGGGTGCGGCTGGTGAGCCCTTTGGATCTCACCTATCTGCGGGGCGTGGAGGGTGGGTTGGAGGAGTGGGCCTCCCCGGAAGACGAGGAAGCCTTTGCCGATCTTTGAACCCTTCGCGGTGGTGAGGGTGCCCTTCCCATTCACCGATCGTGCCGTGCAACGACGCCGGCCGGCCGTGGTGCTGTCGCATCCCGACTTCCAGCGCGGCTCGGCCCATGTGCTGCTGGCGATGATCACCACAGCCAAACGATCCTGCTGGCCGCTGGATTGGCCGATTCAGGATCTTGCTGCTGCCGGACTGAACCAGGCCTGCTGCGTGCGGTTCAAGCTGTTCAGCCTGGATGAGCGGTTGCTGCTGGGCCAGCTCGGCCAGTTGGCCGCCGTGGATCGCAGCGGCGTGCGGGCGAACCTGCAGCAGTTGCTGGCCTGCGAGGCGGATCAACGATAAGTGTTCCCGGCGAAGCCACCCCACCTTCTGATCTGATCCTCTATCAGACAGAGGACGGCAAAACCCGGATCCAGTGCCGCTTTGAGGATGAGAGCCTATGGCTCACGCAGGCCCAGATGGCTGATCTGTTCCAGACCACACCGCAAAATATCACCCAACATATCAAGTCCATCTACGAGGAAGGAGAGCTTAGTGAAGATTCAACTTGTAAGCCTCTCTTACAAGTTCGATCCGAAGGAGGACGGCAAGTCAAGCGCACACTGACCCATTACAGCCTGCCCATCATTTTGGCCGTTGGGTTTCGCGTGCGTAGCCAGCGAGGCACGCAGTTTCGTCAATGGGCGAATGAGCGTCTGAGCGATTACCTGGTCAAGGGCTTCGCCATGGATGATGAACGCCTGCGCCAGCCCGTGACATCGGGATTGCCAGACTATTTCGATGAGCTGCTGGAGCGGATTCGTGACATCCGAGCCAGTGAACAAGGGGCTGAATCCGGACGCGCCGATGAAGGATTCGGGGGTGGAGTGGCTGGGGGAGGTGCCGGAGCATTGGGGCATTCATCGAGTCAAGCATCACTGTGCATCAATAGAACAGGGATGGAGCCCTCAGTGTGAAAATGAACCATCGGAGAGAGATACGCCTGGAGTCTTAAAAGTTGGCTGTGTAAATGGAGGAGTATTCCGTCCAAGCGAGAACAAAAAGCTGCCTGCAGACTTGAACCCTATTCCTGAGTACAGCGTTTGAAGCGGGGACCTCTTAGTATCACGAGCAAACACCAGGGAACTTGTCGGAAGTGCTGCAGTAGTCAGCGAGGATTTTCCCTGGCTCTATATCTGCGACAAGCTTTACAGAATCGCCATCTGTCCTGACAAAACATCTGCCAACTACCTGGCACTTTTTTGGGCGTCTAATGAAGCCAGGGGACAGATTGAGCTAGGCGCGTCTGGCGCGAGCCAGTCAATGCAAAACATATCTCAATCAGTTCTGATGGACCTGCCTATACCGCTTCCGCATCCAGTGGAACAAGAGAGCATTCGAAACTCAATCTCTATTCAGTGCGGCCAGATTGGTGAGTTGACGGCCAAAGCTTCAGAAGCCATTGCACTTCTTCAAGAACGCCGCTCCGCCCTGATCTTCGCCGCCGTCACCGGCCAGATCGATGTGCGGGGCCTGGTGCCCGAGGCCGTGGCTGCATGAGCAGCACCCCCAGGACGATCCAGATGTCCTGCCCAGACTCAGGCCATACAGACAGGCTTTCTGCTCAAGAATTTTGCAGAAGCTGCACCGGGTAAGCGGAGAAGAGTTGATCAACAGTCATCAATGTGAGCTCATGCTGCATCGCCTGCGCGATCAATAGGCGATCAAACGGATCACGGTGAATCGGAGGAAGCTCAGCCAAATGAGCCATTGCCCCCTCGTCAACTGGCAGCGCCGCGATTCCATGGGCTGTTCGCTGTTGCGGAAGATAGGTTGCCGGTAGAGCAGGGAGGGAGAGTTTGCCGAGGCCGTGCTTAATCACCGCTTCCCAAACAGAGATTGAACTCAGAAAGACATCGTTCGATGCATCCTGGGTGGCCGCCCAAAATGATTCGGGCAGCTTGGGGTCGGCAGTGATGTACCAAAGAAAGACCTGCGTATCCAGCAGTAGCCGAATCACACCTCAAAATCCTGCAGCAGGCTGTCAGGAAGAGGAGTATCAAAGTCGTCTGGGACGCTGAACGCTCCAGCCGCCAAGCCGAAGGGGCGTAAGGAGGATTGAGGCTGCGGGATGGGTCGCAATTCAGCGACTGCACGGCCCCCGCGCACAACCAGAACCCGTTCGCCAGCTTCCACTCGATCCAGCAGGGCGGCTGGATCGCTTGCCATTTCCTGCGGACTGATGTTGATCATTTTGCCAGTTTACCGGCCAGATCGATGTGCGTGACCTGGTGCCCCAGGCTGAGGCTGCATGAGCAGCACCACATCGTGGATGCGGAGGTTCGGCAGAGCGACTGAGGGGCGATCAGGGCAAGTCCAACCAGTCCATCAGGGCCAGATCCAGCTCGATCAGCACCTGGGGCTCCAGCTTTCCCACCACGGCCCCCAGAGCCTGGATCGGCACGCTGAACAGCTTGTCCACCATCAACTGCGATGGTTTGCGCAGGCCATTGGGTGGCGAGGGAGTCACCGCAATCCGCACCAGCGGGGCCTCGACCACTGAGCTGGTGAGCGGACAGAGCGTGACGCTGGGATGGGCCTGCAGCCAGCGGTCGGCCTGCACCACCACCGCTGGCCGTGGCTTGCCGGAATACACCCCAGCACTGGCGACGGTCACCACCGTTCCTCGACGCAGGCCCGCTCTCAGCGCTGCCGCAGCTTCTGTCATGCGGTCCAGTCGCTCCAGTCCGGCACCCGCTCGCTCCAGTTCGGGGCCTCCAGCTCAGCCAGGAGTTGCGACTGGCGGCGGGCTTCGTAGTCGTCGCCGTGGCGGAGCAGGTACTGGCTGATGGCCTCGCGGATGCAGACACTGCGGCTCCTGCCCAGCTGATGGGCCAACAGGTCAAGCCTGCGCTCCAGCTCGGGCTCCATTCGCACACCGATCACCATGGCGCCGTACGTGCAACGTTTCGTACAACAGCGTAGGTGCCTTGGCTGGGGGCGGTGCTGGCCCTGCGCTGCCAATGGCTGGATCGAAGAGCGGCTGAGACAGACCGCCTGGATGGTGGCACTGGAGAGGGGTGGGCAATGCCTGTCCGGTTCGCGCCCACGCTTTTGCTGCAGCCTCCAAGTCCATGCCCGATCCCGAGGGCCGCACCAACCAGCAGCCTGCGGCTCCGCCAGAATCGATGAATTCTCAGCGTTCTTGGCCCGGCCTCGAACGGCTCGGCCCCATCCAGGCCATCGGCGGCCTGCTCCTCGGCCTGATCGCCCTGTTCTCCTCCTATGACCACGTCAACATCGCCTGCCGCAACCTCCCGCTCCAGCAGCAATGGGGAATCCTGTTCATCGCTGCCTCGGTGGCGACAGTTCTTGTCGACGCTCAACTGGCGACCCGTGCGCGAGATCGAGCAGCAGACAAGGCTGATCGAGCAGCGTACGAGGCAGACCGAGATCGAGATCGCGCAGCTCGAAGCCGAAAGCGCCAGGTGGAACGCCTTGAACGCCTCCATACAGCGGCTGTGCTTTCCGCCCGAGTCCAGCTCGACCCCTCCGCCACCAACCGAGCCCGATTGCGGGCCTTCCTCGCCCTGATCAGCGGTGAGATCCCGCCGGAGACTGGCGAGAACGGTGCCTGAGCACAACAGAAACCAGCGACGCGCCGACAACGGCGAGCTGCTGAACGCCCTGCCCTCCCTGTCGATCGAGCGCGCCAGCATCCTCGAAGCCCTGGCCGAGAGCCGCACCGAGCGCTGATGGTGGTGATCGATGCCTCGGTGCTGGTCGATGCCCTGCAGGCACTGGCCACTGCCAACCGCCTCGGCCTGCGCCGCCACCGCAGCCGCTGCCTCTGGCCCCGGGCCTGGGAGCTGCGCACCAACCTCTCCGCCACGACGCCCTGACTGTGGCCCTGGCCGAGCAGCTCGATGTCCCGTTACTCACCGCTGATGCACGCCTGGCCAGGGCACCGGGGCTGCGGTGTGTCGTGGAGCTCGCAGAAACCTGACCCCAACCAGGCGGGATAGACTCCTTGTATATCCATGTGAAACGGCGATGGTTGCGATCACCAAGCTCTTCCTCAGCAACCGCAGCCAGGCGGTGCGCATCCCCGCCGACCTGCGCCTGCCCGACTCCGTCAAGGAGGTGGAGGTGCGCGCCTGCGGCCAGGAGCGGATCATCGCCCCTCTCGGGCGCAGCTGGGACAGCTTCTTTCTCGATGGCCCCCTGGCCAGCGACGATTTCCTTGCAGAGCGTGCCTCCCAGGAGCAAGCCGATCGCGATGCCTTCTGAGCCAGGCCATGCTCCGTTATCTCCTGGACACCAACATCTGTATCTACGTGATCAAGCAGCGCCCCCGGCCGCTGTTGGATACCTTCAATCGCCGTGCGGGTCAGATGGCTATGTCGGCCATCACCCTCTCGGAGTTGCTGCACGGTGTGGAGAAGAGTGCTGCACCTGAGCGGAACCTGGCTGTAGTCGAAAACTTCTGTAGTCGCCTCGATGTGCTGCCCTATGGCCCCAAGGCTTCCCTGCACAATGGCCAGATCCGCGCTGATCTGGAGCGCCAGGGCCTGCCGATCGGCATCAACGACCTGCACATTGCCGCCCATGCCCGTAGTGAAGGCCTGACTCTGGTCAGCAACAATCTCCGTGAGTTCCAGCGGGTTGACGGCCTCCTACTGGAGAACTGGGTTTGAGCTACAACGCATCTCTCTTCTCAATGCCCCATTTCTGCTATGCAGTGGCTGCATAATTTCCAGCCCTGGAGCTGTTCATGCGCTTAGGCTGCTCCGGTAGCCCACTGTTGGCGCAGCTCCTCTGCCGATGAGCCTCCACCACGAGATTGCCTTCGAGCGGGAGATCTGCGAGCACCTCGGCGCCAACGGCTGGCTCCACGAAGAGGGCAGCGCCGCTGCCTACAACCGCGAGCTTGCCCTCTACCCGCCGGATCTAATCACCTGAGTGCAACAGGCCCAGCCCAAGGCCTGGGAGGTGCTGCAGAAAAACCATGGTTCCAAGGCGAAAGCAACGCTGCTGCAGCGCGTGCGCCAGCAGCTCGATCAGGTGGGCAGCCTCGATCTGTTGCGCCACGGGGTGGAGGTGCTGGGCCTGCCAAAGGCCCTCAAACTCGCCGAGTTCAAGCCGGCGTTCGGGCTCAATCCGGCGGTCCTGGCTCGCTACAACGCCAACCGCCTGCGGGTGGTGCGCCAGGTGCGCTATTCGACGCGCAACGAGAACTGCCTCGATCTGGTGCTGTTCCTCAACGGCATCCCGGTCGCCACCGCCGAGCTCAAGACCGATAACACCCAGAACATCGCTGACGCTGTGTGGCAATACAAGACCGACCGGCTGCCCAAGGCCGCCGGCCAGGCCCCCGAACCGCTGCTCTCCTTCCCCATTGGCGCCCTGGTGCACTTCGCCGTCAGCAACCGCGAAGTGCAGATGACCACATGCCTGGAGGGGCCCCGCACCCAGTTCCTGCCCTTCAACCAGGGCAGTGACCCCGGCGGCCCCGACTGCGGTGCCGGCAACCCGGTGATGGCGGGTCATCGCACCGCCTATCTCTGGGAGGAGGTGTGGGAGCGCCACAGCTGACTGGAGATCCTCGGCCGCTATTGCATCGCCGAGCGCGATAAGAAAAAGAAGATCCGCCGCCTGGTCTTTCCGCGCTACCACCAGCTGGCTGTCACCCGATTGCTGCTCCAGGCGGTGCTGGAAGAGTGCCCCGGCTGGCGTTACCTGATCCAGCATTCCGCCGGCTCCGGCAAAACCGCCACGATCGGCTGGAGCTCCCACCTGCTCGCTGATCTCCACGACGAAGCCGACCGCAAGGTCTTCGACACGGTGCTGGTGGTGAGCGACCGCAGCGTGATTGATTCCGAGCTGCAGGCAACCCTCGAGAACTTCGAGCGGCGTAAGGGGGTGGTGGCCTCGATCACCACCGAGAAGGGGATCAAGAGCGAGCAGCTGGCCGCTGCCCTTTCCGGCGACAAGAAGATCGTGGTCTGCACCATCCAGACCTTCCCGGCCCTGATCAAAAAAATGCAGGAGCTCACCGCCACCAGCGGCAAGCGCTTCGCGGTGATCGCCGATGAGGCCCACAGCTCCCAGACCGGCGATGCCGCCCTCAAGCTGCGCAAGGTGCTCTCCGCCGCCGAACTTGCCGAACTCGCCGATGGGGGTGAGGTGACGAGGGACACCACCTACGTGGTGGATTTCGTGAATGAACCAGACGACATCCTGGCCGCCTTCAAGACCTACTACGCCACGGCCGAGCTGGCCGTGGCCACCGATCCCAACCTGATCCTCAATCTCAAGACCAAGCTTGATGCCCAGGGTCACTACGACGAGTTCGAGATCGATCGGGTGGTGAAAGTTCTCCTCGACGACAGCCGCAGCGACAAGGTGCGGCAAAGCCAGCTGATGGCAGCGTTCGAGCCGGTCGCCCAGCGACTGATGACCCTCTACAAGGAAGCCAGGCTGGCCTATCGCCAGGCAGAAGACATCAACGACGGCGATACTCTCAAGCGGGCCAAGGATGAACTGGCTGCTTTGACGCTGTTCCGCAGCGACATCGGCACCTATGGACGCTTCTATACGTTTCTTTCGCAGATCTTTGATTACGCCAACACCGGCCTGGAGATGCGGGCGATGTTCTACAAGGCTCTGCTGCCCCTGCTGGAGTTCGAACGCGAGATCAACAGGGTGGATCTCTCCAAGGTGGTGCTCACCCATCACCATCTCCGCGATCTCGGCACCAGGAAGCTCGATCTCAAGCAGGGCGACAGCCCTGCTATCCCAGGCATGGACCCTGGCGGTGGCGGGGTGCAAGACAAGAACAAAGTGGAGCTGGCAGAGATCATTGCCAAGCTCAATGAGCTGTTCATCGGGGAACTCGGCGATAACGACAAGCTTCCTTATGTCTGCTCTGTGATTCGCGGCAAGCTGTTGGAATCCTCCACCCTGAGTCAGCAGGCGGCCGCCAACAGCAAGAAACAGTTTTCCAATTCGCCGGATCTCAACAAGGCGCTGCTAGATGCGATCATCGGCGCTCTCGATGCTCATCAGCTGATGAGCACCCAGGCACTCAACTCAGAGGCGGTACGTGAAGGCATGATCGACATCCTCCTGAATCACACCAACCTTTACGAGGACCTGCGTGATCAGCACAGGCACGCTATGCGGCGGTGCAGATGATGACCGAACCTGGTTGAGGGGCTGGTGCTGGTGGACCTACTAGCGGCTGTGACGACTGCCAATGTCCTGGTCTTGCAGGGCAGCGCGGAAGGCCGGCGAGCTGAGGATCGGCGAGTTGTGGTCGAGGTCGGGCACCAGAACCAGCTCTGCCACGCCGGGCTGGAAGGCACGGTGCAAGGCGACGGCGTGGCGGGTGGGCACCACCCGATCGACGGCCGCCGCCACGATCGTGGTGGGGGCGCGCACCAGGGGCGCCTCGGCGGCCGCATCCCAGCGATCGAGCAGCAGCAGATCGACCGGCAGCCACGGCATGGTGCCGCGGGCCACCGCCAGCAGGCTGTCGAACGGCACCAGCAGCACCAGCCGCTGCACCGGCTGCGTGGCCGCCAGATGCACCGCCGGTCCTGTGCCAAGGCTGCGGCCCACCACCGTCACCGCGCTATGGCGCTCGGCCACGTGGGCATACAGGGCTTGGGCGTCGGCGCGCAGGGCCGCTTCGCTCGGACTGCCCTCGCTGCCACCGAAGCCGCGGTAGTGGAGCAGATAGAGGGCGGTGTCCGGCAGCAGGGCGGCCAGCTCGACGCGGGTGAGGGACACGTCCTCGGCATTGCCGCCGAAGTAGATCAGCGCCCGGGGACCGGGCCGGGGCCGATGGGCCACCAGCACCCGCTTTCCCTCCACCTGCAGCTCCAGCCGGCCGGATGCATCGGCGGCGGGCTGGGGGAAATAGATGAACGAGCGCTGTTTCAAGAACACCAGCAGGGTGATAACGGCGTATCCCAGCGCCAGCATTCCGGTCCAGCCCAGCAACCTACCCCCAGTCATCGGTGCATTGCCCAGTGCCCTTCAGCAACTCAGGATGGACGGCGCCAGGCAGAGATCGACGCTCAGCTTCATGGTCAGACATCCCGAACGGCCGCCGGGATGCGCACGTCGCGAAGCCCTCTGCTCCCATAATGGGAGAAAAGGGCTTCGCGACGTGCGCATCATCGCCAAGCGGACCTTGGTGGATTTCTGGCATTCTGGCCATGGCGATGCTGAACAACCCCTCAAGGCCTGGCATGCCCTTGCCAAGGCGGCCAACTGGAGCCAACCCAATGAGATCAAAGCCAAGTTCTCAACCGCCAGTTTTCTCGCCAACAATCGAGTGGTGTTTAACATCAGCAGCAACAAGTATCGACTTGTTGTTAAAGTTGTTTATGAACTCAAGACAATCTATATCCGATTTATCGGCAGCCATGCTGATTACGACAGGATCGATGCCTCAACGATATGAGAACCACAATGCAACCCATTAAACCCATCCGCAATCAGGTCGATTACGATCTGGCTCTTCAGGAAATTGATCGCTGTCTAGATGCAGCTGAAGGAAGTCCCGAACAGGACAGACTGGAGGTGCTTTCGATCCTGGTAGACGACTATGAAGCTAAGTACCATTCCATCGATCTTCCCGACCCGATTGCGGCCATTGAGTTTGTTTTGGAGCAAAGGGGGCTTTCGCGAAAAGACCTTGAAGATGTCATCGGTAGCAGCGGACGCATTTCTGAGGTGATGAATAAGCAGCGCCCGCTGACATTGGCCATGATTCGTAAGTTGGTCTCGAAGTTTGAACTTCCTGCTGAAGTTTTGATTGGCAGCCCAGATGATTCCATGGCTTACCGCAACACCTCCCGTGTCCCATCAAGCAGTCGGTCCTTTGTTGTTACGCGAATGAAACGATCGAAGGCCCGAAGGGCTTCCTAAGCAAGGGGAGCCGCGCCGCAATCAGCCGCCCAGGGCATCGAGGTAGTTGGCAACGCGGTTGAGCCCTCTGGATGGCCCGACCAAGGCCTCGGCCACCAACTGCGCATCGGTCTTGGTGAGCGGCTCCTGGGATAGCGGGGCGAGCGAGGCAGGCAGGGGAAAGCAACTCCGAGTGCATTTGCAATTACCATGCACGAAAACGAGCGAATACGCAATCGCCGGGTCATCCTGGAGGGTGGCGCCGCCCTGCGGTGAAAAGCCAACGGACCAAGTTCCCATTCATGGTGTGGCCACCATGGGCTCGGCGATGCCCGCAAGGAGCAAAATGGCCATCAGGCTCGGGCTCGGCCGCTGGTGAGCAGCAGCGCCAGTCCGGAGGCAATCACCACCAGGGTGAGCATGCCGAGCAGCACTGAGTAGTAGGGCTGCAGGTTGATGGGGCCGAACCTGCCGGTGTGGAGCTTGAGCAGCCAGAAGGCGTCGATGCCGCGCTCCAGCAGCAGGCTGTAGAGGGAGCCACTGGCCGCCGTCAGCAGCAGCGGCGCGGCGGCCAGGGGAACCACCAGGCGATGGGCCCGGCGGAACCGGGCGCTGAGGGTTCGCGGCATCGTTTTGATTTTTGCCTCCTCACTCTTGCCTCAGTTCCTTGTGCAGCATCGCCTCTCCGCTGCAGGGCATCCACAGCCCATTGTTCTGATGGGTGCCCTTGCAGCCCAGCTCCTTGGCACGCTGCTCCGCTTCCGCCTGGGTCTTGTAGAGACCCTTGGCGTGGGCGAGAACCTGGTCGGGCAGCTGCTGCATGCAGAGCAGCGTCACCGCAGCCACCGCCAGGCGTTGATCAGCCAGGCGTTGATCAGAACGAGAACAGGACATCGAATTGGTTGTACTCGGGTTTGTTGAGTCCGTCATGTGTGAGCATGCGGCGCAGCTCAATGATTTCGCGCCGCTGGGCCACGATGATCGCGCGCGCCAGCCTCCTGATCGTGGGGTTGTTGCTCTTCCTGAGGGCGTCGTGGGCCATCACCAACGCACCGCCATGGTGGGCGAGCATCCCTTCGAGAAACCAGGTGACGCGGTTCTCCCGTGTGGGCATGGAGCCCATCATCTGCATAGCCTGGATGTGAGCGGCGCTCATGCGCTCCAAGCTGTCCATGCTATTGGGATCGCCACCGTTCTTCAAGGCCACGGGATAGACAGGCGCCTCGGGATACCAGGCTTTGCGCCATTGCCCCATCGCCTTGATCTCCTGGGCCTGGTCGCGCCAGATCTGCTTGGCCAGCGCACCCACGCCTGGCTGGCCGATGTCGAACACGAACTCACTCATCCGCAGGGCACCGGTGTGGTGCTGGACCATCGCGTCGAGCCAACGCAGGTCGTAGGTGCTCCCGGCGGGACCGACCTCGTGATTGTGGGCGCTGTGATCGACGGGTGCGGCGGCGGGCGATGACGCTGGGGCTGGAGCCCCCATCTGGTGGTGCTGATGGTGGCCGTGGTGGGGATCTTGCTGGGCCAGTGCCGGGCCCGTGGCCGCCAGCAGGCCAAGCAGCGCCAGAACGGCGGGAGCAGGGCGCATTGAGGGAACGCTGCCAACGGATTACCCCTACCATGCACTCTCCTGATGCTGGAGAGTCAAGTGGTGTTTGCCCCGCCTGTGAAGCCAATCAAGATTGGCGAGACCTGGCATCCACTGAGGCTGGCGGCGATGCTGGTTTGAATCAACGTGCCTTCATGCTCTGGAGCACCACGACCGCCACCGGACGCGGCCAACTAGCGGGTTTAACAGCTGCCGTGCTGTTCGGTTGCAGCGCACCGATCATCAGTATCTTCACCGGCTCAGGATCCGCCCTGAGCATCGCCGGCCTGCTCTACGCCGGGGCGACCCTGGCCCTACTGACGGTGCGGCTGGTTCGCGGGAGCCGGGCGGAAACCCCGATCCGCCGTGAGGACTGGCCGGCGTTGGGTGCCCTCACCTTGCTGGGTGGCGTGGTGGGTCCAGTCGCCCTGGTGCTGGGGCTGGCCCGCTTGCCGGCTGCGACCAGTTCGCTGCTGCTCAACCTCGAAGCGGTGTTCACCCTGGCGACCGCCGTGCTGCAGGGCCGTGAGCACCTGGGCCGGAGCGGGCTGGTCTCAGCCCTGTTGACCATCGCTGGAGCGGTGGTGCTTTCGCAGGGAACACTCAGCGGCGCCAATGCCCTCGGCGGCGCCCTGATCGCCCTGGCCACCCTCGCCTGGGGCATCGACAACAACCTCAGTCAACGCCTGAGCCTGCGCGATCCGATCCAGATCGCCACGGCCAAGGCAGCGGGGGCGTCACTGCCGATGCTGGCTCTGGCCCAGGTGCTGGGACATCCCTTTCCGCCGGCGACGGTGACCCTGGCGCTGCTGGGCATCGGCGCCCTTGGCTACGGCATTTCGATCTGGCTCGATCTGCTGGCCCTACGTGATCTGGGAGCCGCCCGTGAGGCCGTGCTGTTCTCTACCGCGCCGTTCGTGGGAGCACTGTTTTCGGTCGTCGTTTTGCGCGACTCCCTCTCAACGTCGCTGCTGCTAGCGGCGGGGCTGATGGGCGCGGGAGTGGTGCTGTTGCTGCGCGAGCAGCACAGCCACAGGCATCGCCACGATCCCCTGCGCCATGCCCATCGCCACCGCCACGATCCCCGCAGTGCCGATCCCCATCACGAGCACGACCACGCCCCCGACGACCTGCAGGGCCTGCCCAGCGACCGCCCCTTCTGGCATGCCCACGAGCACCGCCACCGGGAGCTGGAGCATGCCCACCCGCATGTGAGCGACGCCCATCACCGCCATCGCCACTGAACGGACGTCTCCGCTTGGATGCGAAGCGCCAGTGGGGAGGCCACCAGCGAATTGCTGCCGCGAACAGGTAAGGCTCGCGCCAGTGCCGCCACTGCCTCGCGGGGCGACGCCGCCAACTCGACGCGCTCGCCGCTTGCAATTCCGCCGGTATGCGCATACACTCATAAAAGCTAATCAGGCACATTGATGACCGCCCAGCCAACGCCGTTTCCTTCCTTTCCCACCATGGCCAACCGCTCCCTGAATCGTCCTGACCTCCCCAGCTCAAGCACCACCACACCTGAGTGCATCAGTGCCTTGGACCTGGCCGAACAGCTCGGCAGCAGCGGTGTCACCGTGATCGACGTGCGTGAACCGATGGAGTACGCCTCCGGCCACATCGCCGGCAGTATCAATGTGCCCCTCGCGCGCCTGCACCAGGCCGACCTGCCCCAGGGCCCGCTGGTGCTCGTCTGCCAAAGCGGCAACCGCAGCGCCAAGGGGGTGCAGACCCTGCTGCGGCAGAACCATCCCCACCCCGTCACCGATCTGCGGGGCGGGATTCCCAGTTGGCAGCAGGCTGGCCTGCCGGTGCGCCGCCTGGCCAACGCCCCGCTGCCCCTGATGCGCCAGGTGCAGATCGCCGCCGGTTCGCTGCTGCTGCTGGGTCTGATCCTCAGCAACCTCGTGGCACCGGCCTGGATCCTGCTCACCTGGTTCGTCGCAGCCGGTCTGGTGTTCGCGGGTGTGAGCGGCTTCTGTGGCATGGCCCGGCTGCTGGCGGTGATGCCCTGGAACCGACTGAACCGCTGATGGAACCCGCAACCCTTGCCCTGCTCACCGCCGGCGGTGGGCTGATCGGTTTCCTGCTGTCGGTGCTCGGCGCCGGTGGCTCGATCCTGTTGCTGCCCCTGCTGGTGACGGGTGCCGGCCTGAGTACACGGGAAGCCGTGCCCCTATCTGCGGCGAGGCCAGTTCGCTGTCATACCCGCCATGATCCTGGGGATGCCGGCTCTGGCGGGCAGCTGGATCGGTGGCAGCTGGGTGAAGGCCGGCTACCTGAGTGAACCCGTGGAGCTGGGTGTGTTCGCCGCAGCTGCACTGGTCGCCTCCTGGTTGCTCACCCGTCGCAGCGCCAGCAATGCCACACCGTGCCTGGTCCAGACCGGTAGTCGCCCTGGCTAAATCTTGCCGCTGGCGGTCCAGGGGGTGCTGGTGGGGCTCCTCACCGGCATCGCCGGCGTTGGTGGTGGCTTTGCGATCGTGCCAGCCCTCGTCCTGCTGGCCGGCCTGCCGATGCAACTGGCCTGCGGCACCAGCCTGCTACTGATCGTCGTCAATGCCCTGGTCGCCCTGATGGCCCTGGGCCACTGGCCGCAGCAGAGCCTGCCCCTGATGCTGCCCTTGCTGCTGGGCGGGGCTGTAGGTGCCGCGGCAGGCCAACACCTGGCACCCCGCCTGAGTGACCATCGCCTGCGCCAGGGCTTTGCCGCCCTACTGGTCGGCTCGGCCCTGCTGTCGGGATTCGAGGCCCTCAGGCGCCAGTCCGATCTGCAGAGCGGCGCCAATGGTCACAGCAACAGTCACGGCACCAGCACCCGCCAAGCGTGGCGCCCGGTTGAGGCTGGCCACGACTCCAAAGCAACCGGCTCGGCGCAGCAGTTGCGGCCCTTCCCCCTAACAAGCCGCCGTATCGCCTCACGCTCCTGAATCGCTCGGCAGGAGGCCTCGGCTTATGCCGTTCTGCCGCCGCTACGGGATACTCGGCTGGCGACTTTGCTGCGCATGGAACCACCCGCCCCTACCCTCGACCCAGCGGCAGCACCGCTCACGATCGCCTTCTTCGGCCTGGGGGCGGTGGGCTCCTCGATGCTGATCTGCCTTTCGGAGCTGGCCGATCGCGATGACGTGCCGTTGCGGTTTGTCGTGGTGGTGCTCAATGACGAGCTGGCCCGCGATGCCCTGTTCCACGCCGAACAGCTGTTCGAGCGGATCGACTTCATCGCCCTGCCCGACTTCGCCCCTCTCTTTGACGGCAGCGCCCCGGAATTGCAGCGGCTGGCCGGTGCCCAGTTGCTGGTGAATGCCGCCATGCCCGGCTTCAACACGCCCCTGCTGGAGCTGGGCCTCAAGCTCAACGCCCATGTGGTGGATCTGGCGTCGGACATGTACGACGCCGAGACCGAGCGCAGCCTCACCTTCTCCCAGTACGACTTTCATGAGGCTTACCGCGAGCGGGGCCGCACCGCCCTAATCAACCTCGGCGTATCCCCCGGTGTGACGAACTTCTTGATCGGCCTGCGCCTGCATCAGCTGCGTGGTTCCCGCCGCCGCGACCTGAAGATCGAGAGCGTCGACCTCTATCTCTTGGAAGACATCGACGCCGATGAGATTGTGTTTTCCTGGTCGCCGCTGGTGGCGCTCCAGGAGCTGGCGGAGCGGCCCCGGCTGCTTCGCGATGGGCGCATCCAGGTGCTCGACCCCTTCAGCGCCGCCCGCGAGCACCATTTTCCTGGCGAAGTCGAGCCCACCCGCCAGTACCCCCTCTACCAGGAGGAACTGCTGTCGCTGCATCGCTCCTTCCCCGAGATCGAATCGATCGGCGTTTACACCGGCGGCTCCGAGGTGGAGCTGGTGAAGGCCCTGTTCAAACTCAACCTGCTCTCCAAGCGCACCCTGCCGCAGCAGCAGAGCGAGCTGACGGTGGAGGCGATGGTGCGGGCAATCCTGCCGGGCATGAATAAACCGCGCCGCATCGAAGAATATCTGCGCGATGGCGTGATCCGCCGCGCCCACTTCGCCGCAGCGGCGGAGATCCGCTACACAGAAAACGTGCGCAACGACCGTCAGGTGACGATCGAGACCGTCGGCCTCAGCTACCTGCGCTATCGGGGCCTGCTGGGCAGCCCCTATGCCGGCGCCACCTACATCTCCTATCCCACCGCCGTGGGTGCGGCGATCCTGGCCTGGCATGCCCTGGAGTTCCTGCGAGAGGAGGGCGGTGACCTGGCGGGGGTTGTCGCCGGGGAGGATCTGGCCCGCCTGTTGCCCCGTTCCCGTGCTGACGCCATCCGCCGCGATCTGGTGGCCTGGGATCTCGACCTGTTCGAGAATGTGCGCGACGCCACGCCGGTCTGAGGCCTTCAATGGGCGGCGGATCGACATTGAGGCAAGGTGGAGGTTCTTGATTTGAGCAACTCCGTGACGCCAACTCCAACGCCACCCTGTGATGTGCTGGTGATCGCCGCCAGCAACGGCCAGAACCTGCTGCTGGCGGAGCGCTTCGCGGCTGCCGCCCGCGAGCAGGGCCAGAGCGCCGCAGTGCTCGATCTGACCGCCATTGACCTGCCACTGTTCACTCCCCGGAGCCACGCGAAAGGCACCCCAGCGGCATTGGCGGCACTGCAGGCCCGGCTTGTATCCGTGCCGCGCTGGGTGATCTGCACACCGGAATACAACGGTTCAATCCCGCCGGTACTCACCAGCGCCATCGCCTGGCTGTCGATGCAAGGCGATGACTTTCGGGCCCTGTTCAATGGCCGCCCCGTGGTCATCGCCACCCACTCCGGCCGTGGCGGCTACACCGTGCTCACAGCTCTGAGGTTGCAGCTGGCCCACCTCGGCGCCCACGTGGTCGGCCGCCAGCTGGTGAGCACCCCGAATCAGCCCGCCAAGGACGATTCCATCGCTGATCTGATCTCCCGGCTGAGTGAACTCCGGGCTGGCCCACTGGTGGCCGCTGCCGGCGGCTGATTTGGGGAATGGGTATGGAGCCTGCAGTGCCACACTCCTCCTCGGTAGGGCCCAGGGGGCTGAGCTGGAACTTGGTTTTAGGCCATCCTTCGAGCCTCTGCACCGCCTTGTTGGTGCGGGCCGACACGCAAGTAAAGGCGAGGGACCGCTGCCCATCGCGCAGCTGGCGCAGGGTGGCGAGCAGCGCAGCGGCGATGATTTGCTCCAACTGCTCGAGGCTCAGGCAGCGGTTGCCCTTGGGGCGGTGGAGGAACAGCTCCTCCGGCTCGTAGTTCGAGGGCACCAGCGCCAGCCGCCCCTGCCGGTCGATGCTGGCCTGCACCCTGCACCCGGGCCCCGGGCGGCCAGGCCGAGGGCATCCCGCAGCGAACTTACGCGCTGATCCCTTGGCTGCTCCTTGATCTCCCTCGCCTCCTTGTGACCTGATCACCCAGCTTGATCCGCAAGCCCCCTGGCAGGGCAGCAATGTCGTACACAGCTACTAGTCCAGTCATGGCGCGAAACAGCATTCAGTTTCAGAAAGGGCATTCCTTGCTGGATTTTCAGCGTTTGTACAAGACCGAAGAGTTTTGTGTGGCAGGGTGACTAACGATAACGCGTTTGCCGTATCGTTGTTTCGCACCATGAAATACGATCTGAGTTATCCATTAAAGCGGTTTCGAGACTTACTTACGTTGCGCGATTGGGTGGACGGCTTTGTAGAGTGGTACAACAATGAGCATCGTCTCAATAGCATGCAATACGTGAAGCCACATCAGCGGCATTACGGCTAAGCTGATGCGATCTGTGCAATTAGGCAGCAGACCTACGAGCAGGCTTTTCTCCTTAATCCTCAGCGCTGGACCCAGGTCCCCCGTGACTAGTCACAGCCTGAAGTCGTAAAAATCAATCATCCTCGACCAATGCAATCTTTACCTGCACGATCCTAACAAACCTAGGCCCCCGTGGCTGTCCGATGGCGC
>JBIKMU010000035.1:0-34746 GCA_044359075.1 Cyanobium sp.
GCGGCATCGGCAACAGCCACGATTAGGGGCCGGCCGCCTCACCCTCCCTGTAGACCACAATCAAATGACGCACATTCCATAACCACGAGGACCCCAAGGCACAAATTCTTGTAAGCTGCTTATGGGTGCGCAGTTCAAGCACCCCGAGCGGATAACTTTCCTAACAGGTACCAGAGTGCCCAAATAATAATCCATCCGACATGTGTATTAGACGACCGCCAATGCAGCTGACAAACAGCACCACCGCACCAAGTCCGGGTCGAGCGCCTGTGCCCGCATGTGCGGGTGTTTCCAATCAATAGGCGTCACCAAGGATTGGCGACGGCTTGCCTGGGTGACACCGCTGGGCGTGACCAGTTTCTAGTTTCCAATCAATAGGCGTCACCAAGGATTGGCGACCGATCCGCAGCAACAACTAGGGTATGCTGATTGGGTAGGTGTTTCCAATCAATAGGCGTCACCAAGGATTGGCGACCTGCGACAAAAGCGGAGCAGTGATCCGGGCTATTCCACCCAGTTTCCAATCAATAGGCGTCACCAAGGATTGGCGACCCGTCATGTTGCCAAAGTTTAACCTCAAAGGCGCTCACACAGTTTCCAATCAATAGGCGTCACCAAGGATTGGCGACAGGAGAAGAGAATGCTAGTCTAATTGTCAAGGTTTCGTTAGTTTCCAATCAATAGGCGTCACCAAGGATTGGCGACCCGGCGCCGGGCGGGGGCACCGTCAGCAGCCGCTCGGTGTTTCCAATCAATAGGCGTCACCAAGGATTGGCGACTTGGTGCTAACTTTATTCAGATCTTTGATGGTGGTTGGAAATCAGTTTCCAATCAATAGGCGTCACCAAGGATTGGCGACCCCAGCTTGCATAAGCTCGATTAGCTGACTGACCATTTTCTCAGTTTCCAATCAATAGGCGTCACCAAGGATTGGCGACCTCAGGTCATGTTGCACTTGATCGACCGCGTCAAATAGTTTCCAATCAATAGGCGTCACCAAGGATTGGCGACCCAAAAGTTCAGAAAGGATGGACTGGGCATCTGGCTAATGACATTTCCAATCAATAGGCGTCACCAAGGATTGGCGACGTAGAAATTCACGATCGTCTTAGTAAAGGTTGTTTTATTGTTTCCAATCAATAGGCGTCACCAAGGATTGGCGACCCGGTACGGGCCGACCAGCGGCCATATCGTTCCTTTGTCGTTTCCAATCAATAGGCGTCACCAAGGATTGGCGACCAACAAGAACAAATGGCCACCACTGATCAGATTCAGGACAGTTTCCAATCAATAGGCGTCACCAAGGATTGGCGACGCCAACCTGGTCTGATCACCACCAGCGCCGGGCCTCCCCGGTTTCCAATCAATAGGCGTCACCAAGGATTGGCGACCACAGCTCGCAGCGCACAGCATTGGCGCCGGATTGGTGCGTTTCCAATCAATAGGCGTCACCAAGGATTGGCGACAATGTTATACCTTTGGCTGATGCTTTTGCCTGCCTGCTGTTTCCAATCAATAGGCGTCACCAAGGATTGGCGACAATTTTTGTTATTTTTCTTGGGTGTTTTGTGTTAGCTACTCGTTTCCAATCAATAGGCGTCACCAAGGATTGGCGACGCGGCTTTCTGTTACGTCGCCTTCATTGTCCGTATCGTTTCCAATCAATAGGCGTCACCAAGGATTGGCGACTTGGCCACCGTGCCAACCTTGCAAACTGTTAAGCGTCCAACGTTTCCAATCAATAGGCGTCACCAAGGATTGGCGACCCTGCCGGTCATCCTCAAGCGAATCCCAAACCCTTCTTAGTTTCCAATCAATAGGCGTCACCAAGGATTGGCGACGCAACGGCAAGAGAGTGGAGGTATATAGGCTAGGTTCGTTTCCAATCAATAGGCGTCACCAAGGATTGGCGACCACCAACAAGAACGTGACGGCATCCTCCAGCGGCAACACCGTTTCCAATCAATAGGCGTCACCAAGGATTGGCGACTAGTCATCGTTCCCGCCCACGAGGTAACCAGCTTGGCCCAGTTTCCAATCAATAGGCGTCACCAAGGATTGGCGACACACAAGGATATGCAACTGCTGAAGACTTCGCCCGTTGGAGTTTCCAATCAATAGGCGTCACCAAGGATTGGCGACGTGGTGGTTAGCCGGGTGGGCCCATGAGCAGTCCCACCACGTTTCCAATCAATAGGCGTCACCAAGGATTGGCGACAATAGTGTTAACGACTGTTATAACAGGCTGGAGATTATCAGGTTTCCAATCAATAGGCGTCACCAAGGATTGGCGACAATATCGCCGGAGGCTTTTAAGATGACTAAGCCTACCAAAGTTTCCAATCAATAGGCGTCACCAAGGATTGGCGACCTTCTTCATTGAAAACGACAAAGTCGGCGACCCCTCGTGGGTTTCCAATCAATAGGCGTCACCAAGGATTGGCGACCGGTCCTCGATGCCTGGAGCGTGCCAACTGACTTCGGGTTTCCAATCAATAGGCGTCACCAAGGATTGGCGACCTTAATCTGGCTGCCACCTGAAACTAAGTTCGGACCTAGGTTTCCAATCAATAGGCGTCACCAAGGATTGGCGACTTCCAAACCCACCTAGCCGAGATCACTCGCAGTTTTAACCGGTTTCCAATCAATAGGCGTCACCAAGGATTGGCGACCTGGGGGGACCGGGGGCAAGGTGTCGCTTATAGGACCTCGTGTTTCCAATCAATAGGCGTCACCAAGGATTGGCGACATGGGTGGAATTATTCTTCGGATAGTGTAGTTTGTTCGTTTCCAATCAATAGGCGTCACCAAGGATTGGCGACTGCCTTACGCACACGCCACCAACGCAGCTGATGAGCTGTTTCCAATCAATAGGCGTCACCAAGGATTGGCGACGCGCGAGTGTTGGCGGAAGCCTAGATCTGCGGCCTGTGGTTTCCAATCAATAGGCGTCACCAAGGATTGGCGACATCACCCACGCGAGCTTCTCCTCAACCCGGCCGAGTTCAATGTTTCCAATCAATAGGCGTCACCAAGGATTGGCGACCCAAGGATGAGCTGATGGCGATGGCCAAAATCTGTTCGAGGTTTCCAATCAATAGGCGTCACCAAGGATTGGCGACTGTTCAGCCAGGTAGGCCTCAAGGTCCTCCGTAAACCGTTTCCAATCAATAGGCGTCACCAAGGATTGGCGACTTTACTTAGGACCTTACCCTCTGGCCATTTTTGGGCGGTTTCCAATCAATAGGCGTCACCAAGGATTGGCGACCCCGGCTCCAAGAGCCGTTGCGGCGCAAGGGCACCCGAAGGCATTTGCGCGCAGCCCAATTTAGGGTCTGCTAACGCCGGTTGTCTACCCTGTTGAAAACCCTGAGAACCCGTGCGCTGCAATGGAGCGCGCAGCTCTACGTGGAATCGGGGTTTCGAGCCTCCGCCAGTGCAGCGCGCTCAGATGAGGCGGTCCTCCCATTCCGGTGAGGGTGCCGTTCTGCCCAGATGCTGCCGATGAGCGCAGTCCTGTTCAGGTACACGCCAGAAGCGCACACTGTCCTGCTCGGCCACGATCAGTCGTTCAAGGCGCTGACGCAGCTGTTGCAGTTGGTCACCACGCAATTCACACTCAAACACACTCCACTGCACCCGCAAACCGTAGCCCTTCAGCAATTTGGCAAATTTGCGGCGGCGGCGATCGCTGGGGGTGTCATAGGCAATCACCCAGATCTGGCTGCGATAGGTTGTCATCGGCGCATCGGCAGACTCAGACCAGCTGCAGGGTCGTAGACGTAGCGCACAAACGCCCGCACAACCTGGTCCAGGAGTTCCCAGCGGGGGCCGCGCCTCCCGGATTCCAGGGTCACCAGCTCTGCCATGTACAAGCCCCAGCTTTTCAGCCAAAGGCGGCGACCATCATCGCTAAGGAAGACACCGCCATCATGGGCGTCGAAATCCCGGTTCACCTGTATGCGTTTGGTGCGAATCATCCATACATTGAAAGGATCAACCAGGAGTGTCCGCAGCGGCTCGATCAGATCCGAAACCAGGGCCGCATGGCGTGCTGAGCCGGCGTGCAACACACCCACATACGGATCCAGTCCGTGCATTTCGATGTGTGCCATCATGCCGTTCCAGAGCAAGGCATAACCGAAGCCGCAGACCGCATCGAAGCCAGTCGTTGGCGGTCTGCGGTGGCGGCCGAGAAAGGGAAAACCATCACCGGCCAGCAGCACACCAAGCGCCCCGAAGTATTCGGCTGCCGCATTTCCTTCGATCCCGCGCAGCCGATCTGGATCCCTTGCCTTACCAGCCTGGTCGATGTGCCAGCGCAAACGCTCGATTGTCGCTGCCACCTCCGCTGGCCGTTCGCGACGAGTCAGGCGCAGCAGCAGCACTCTGCCATTGGCGATCTTGCTGCTGACCAAACGTCTCGCCGCGACCAGCCTTTCGCCCTCGCCAAGCTGCTCCTGGTAACGGGCTCTGTGTCGATAGGCAGTGGCCAGCGGCTGCAGCCGCCCCTGACACCAGCCTTGCTGGCTGACGAACACCACGGGGATGCGTCGCTGCAGGCAGGCCCGCAGCAAGGGCGTGCTGAGTTGCACATTGCCCATCACCAGGATCTGATCCAGCTGCGGCAGGCCTACACGCTCAATTTCCTCATCCCGTTGGAACACCACCAACTGCTCGCCATCCAGCCGCGCCGTGCCGTATTGGCGCATCAGGTAAACCGTGCGCATGTGCTTCGCTCACGCTCTCAGGGGTTTCGTCGTGTGGGCAGGTCATCGGGGCCTGTCCTTGGCGGTAGGCCCATCTGGCCCTGTGAGCTAGGCCAGCCGGAAGGTTCCGAGGCACCACTGCGTTTGGTGCTCGGACTCAAGCCATGCCACAGCCAAAGATCCGCCCCAACCCCCAGGACGAAACTCAAAACTGCCACAAGCCCTGTGCAGCTCAGCACGGCGGCCAATCCGAGCGGTGCGATCAGCAGCACCAGCATGGTTGTACCACTGGTGACAAGGGCCACGCAGGCATTGGCCAGCAGAAACAAGCGGAGCGGTTGCTTTAAATCACTGTTCCTTTGCATTTTCCCATCCTCCTGTATCGGAAACTGGCCCAGCATGGCTACTCTGGTGGAATGTGCAGCCGCTGAAAAGCCCATGTCCAAAGCCTGGCTCGCTTTTTTCTGTAATCGAACTTTTCTATGCAATATCTGCATAAAAGGGCCTGATTACTCCTGCTGCCAGGGCACTGCGGCCAAGGTAGCTGGTACCGCACCATGACCTTCACAGCTGTCACCTTCGCCCCGGTCCAGGGCTTCATCAGCTCATCCCGCAAGCTCAGGGATCTTTATGGGAGCTCGTTGTTGCTGTCGGTGCTAGCCAAGGCCATTGTCGACGATGCCACCAATCGCGGCTTTGAAGTCCTAAGTCCAGCCTTGGTCAATACCGCCCGAGGCACCCCCAACTTGCTGGTCATCAGCGGTCTCTATAAGAAGGGCTATGGCCGGGATGCGCTCCAGACCAAGTGGGGCGAAATCCTTATGGCCACCCGCTTATGGATTGAGAGCAATCTGGACCAGTTTGACTATCACTGGGAACCGGTCTGGAAGCAATGGCATCACCATGCATGGGAATACTTCCACGCGCAGGCCGAAACCATCACCGAGGCCCGCCAGCAGTTAGCGCTAGCCAAACAAGCACGGGCCTGGAGCGGCATTAACTGGACGGGAGAAAGTTCCACCCTCGCCGGTTGTGACGCCATTGCTCGTCCCAGGCTGGGCCTGATGATAGATCCCCGCAAGGTATCGAATGCGGAGGAAAAGGCTGAGGCTGATACCTTCATCCAGGCGTTAAAGGCGTTAACTCCGCTGGGGGAGCCGTTTGCTGGCAAAGGCGAGCAACCTTCTGTGCCGGAGCTGGTCAAACGTCTGGTGACCTACCCGGTAGTGGCCAAAAGAGCTTTCGCCGACGAGAAGTTATTGGACGTGTTACCGCAGCGCTTCGATGCGATTGCCAACTCGGCCACCGTGGTCTGGTTCATGGCCGATGGTGACGAAGTGGGCAAGTATCTCGAAAAGCAAGCCGCCGACACACCTGAAAACGAAGCTAGCCAGCTGAAATCATTCAGCAACGCTATGCGCAGCTGGGCGGAAGGTCTTTACAACGAGGTCCCTGAGATCACCCAGCAGATGGGCACCGTGGTCTATGCAGGTGGTGATGACCTGCTCGGCGCCCTGCACGACCTTCCTGGCTCTGATGAAACAGACATCGCCAAGGCTCTTGCCCCTGCCCATTTGATGGATTGGCTCAAAAAGTTTCCAGATCTCTGGCTCCAACATGAACAAGACATCACCGTGTCGATGGGTCTGGTTTTTGTAAGTGGTCAGGTCCCCCAACGCGAAGCTCTCCAACACGTACGCCTGGCAGAGGCCAGTGCCAAGGCCCATGGCCGCAACCGCTTTGCCTTAAGGCTGCTCTTTTCCGGCGGTCAATCGATCGAGTGGGTCTGCCGTTGGACTGAGCTGCCACGGGTTCTGGAGGGTTATCGGGATCGCGAGCAGCGTTCTGGGGACAAGGCCTATTGGGGGCATCTGGCCTCAGATGTCGCCACATTGCAGGGTCGTCGTGCCCTAGGAGGCGATGGGGCTGGATCCAAGGCCGTGGCCGAAGCCCTTTGGGCCATCTATTTCCCCAACCTCGTTGCACCCAAAGACCTTGCTCAACCCCTTGGCGACTGGCTGAGTGATCTGGCCCAGGTGCTCTCCCGTCTGCTCAAACCAGTCCGACAGAAGGTGCACGCATGAGTAATCCGTTCCAATACCTGATCACACTGGAGCCCCTCGGCCTTCTGTACGCCAGCAGTGGCCGTTTCCTCTCGGCGGAGAACCTTGTTGGCCAGGCAGGCGAGCACTTTCCCCCCGATAGCCCTGCGGTAGCCGGTTTGATCGCCTCCCATCTATCCCGCTCCGAAGTACGGGATCTCCATACGGCCGGTCCCTTCTGGGTGGACGACCTAGATCTCTATCTACCCGCACCTCTCAACCTGTTGCAGGAAAGGGCCGCTGGATCTGCCGCCAGTCGTCTAGTTAGTGAGCGACTGGTGTGGACAACCACCGAAGACGACAGTAAGGCGTCTGGCTGGTCACCGGCCAGTGGCAAGAAGCCACCGGCCAAGCCAATCAAGGGCGGTTGGCTAGCTCTCTCCCAATGGCAACGCCAAGCCGAGCCCGGTACCCATGTTCACGCCAATCCCTGGAAGTCCGTCCCCCATCTCCACCCACGCCTCTGCGACGAGGAGCGCATCAGTGCCCAGGACGATGCACTGTTTTTAGAGCTTGCCGTAGCGCTCAAACCTGGTGTTTCCCTGGCCTATCTCAGCAGCCATGCCATCTCGGCAGGTCGGTATCGTTTCGGTGGAGAGGGCCATCTGGTGGAGCTGTGCTCCAAGGAAATCCCCAAGGATTTGCTGAATCTGCTGCAGGTACCCCTAACTGGAAGAAACTTTGCTTTGGTCACACCAGGCCTATGGGGGGGCAGTCGGTTGTCCATGCGTGAACCCCTGGAGCAACCGACCAATCCAGCACTGCCCTCGCTTCAGCCATGGCACCTCCATGGAGGCCGGGGGCCCGCCATCTTGACCGACAGACCACGTCCTTGGCGCCATCGTCTTGGCGCCGGCATTGATGGGAAGGCACGGCTTTCCCGTGGCCGCTGGGCCGTACCCTCCGGCAGCTGTTATCACATCCCCCCTGGTATTGAATTACCGCCTTGGCCCGACTGGCCAGAGCGCTGGTTTCCTAAAGAGGGCTTCAGCTTCAAGCAGCTAGGCACTGGCTTGGCGTTGCCCTTGCCCTGATCAACCACCTGGTTCCTTACTGACAAACATTTCATCGACCCGTTATCCATCGCCCATGGCCTACGCCCGCAGTTACGGATTGATTGAGACCCTAGCTCCGCTCCATGTGGGCGCCTCAGCAGGGGAGGAATCCGGCAATCTAAACCTGATCTTTCGTGACGCCTACACCCAGACCGGTATCATCCCAGGCAGCTCGATCCGGGGTCGGTTCCGGGCCGAGGCACGGCGAAACGATCGCCAACGGTCCATATTCTGGTTCGGTGGTGAGGCTGGTGCCGGCCGGGATGACATCAGCGAAGCACGTATCAAGTTCGAATACGCCTCCCTCGTCTGGCTACCGGTGTTCTGCCCTGGGCAGCCTGTGGTATGGGTGAGCTGCCCGCGGTTACTCGCTCGCTATCGGCGGATCGCCGATTCCAGCCTCAAACTCCCTGAACCCTATGTGGGCAGTCCCGGATTACGCGGGCGGGAGGCTGAAGGGGGCAAGGATCAAAATAAAGCACTCTTTTTCAACCTCGGCTTCATGGAGGTGAAGCCCGACCCCAACCTCAAGGATTGGATTCCGGCTGAACTTGAGGATTCGCTGCCTGCCGATCGGCTTGTGGTGGTGGATGACGCCGACATCGGTGCCATCCACGACATGGCTCTCTTTCGACAAAGCCGCGTCCGGCTCGCCGATGATGAGAAGAAGGTCGATGGCAGCGGCTTCTTTAACGTGGAGGCCCTACCAGAAGGTTCGGTACTGGTCTTCCCGTTCGGTATTCGCCCACCGGGACCAAAGGATCCTCCCGATCGCTGGGCGCCCTTCGGTCCCGGCGGCAAATCCAGCTACGCAAGCGAACTCTATTTCGGTGGACTGGAAAGCATTGGCTTCGGCCGCAGCAACGTGACCTTGATTGGTGAGGAGGTGGCCTGATGGGTTGGACTCCTTTTGATCTCGATCACCATGCCCAGAGGATTGTGCTGGCTGCCCGCAAGCGTGACCCCAAAAGCCTGAATCAAGCCTATAAGCTGAGGGCTAGTTGTGCCTATGGCCTTGAGCGCTTCTGGGGAGAACATTTACGGCTGAATGGGATAAAGTCAACCCAGGAAGATAAGAACAAGGCTGCCTTCGTCGCGGATGTATGGAAAGCTCTTAGTGTTGATTTACTCCCCATGGCTGGAATCAAAATTCCTACTGAATTGCTATCCAATAACCAGAGCGAACAAAAAATACAGGAAGTTGCTGATCGCCTCTGGTCTCTTAACGATTATGACCGCCAGGTTGCCTTGGCGGTACTCACTAACCTCAGCGATGCGGTGGTGTGGTGGACGCAGAGGGTCAAAGGTGGGTCCGACACATGAGTAAAAGTCAAGCGTCCAAGGTACCGATCGAGTTCAGGGCCCAGGTGGCTCCCCGGGCGCAGCGTCAATTCATCAAAAGGCCAAAGGACCAACCACCGGGCTGGAAACCGGATATTCAGCACTGGATTGATCAGTGGATCGAGAGGATTGACCCTGATGTGCCTTACTCCGGCGAAGGTCTTCACATCGTGGAGGTTCAGATCGACTGGCGCCTAATCAGTAACAGTGGCCTTGATGAGATCATCCGCCCTGTGATCGCTGCCGGCGGTTGGCCCTTACTACCTGGCAGCAGCATCAAGGGATTATTCCGCCGCAGCTGTCCCGCCGACAAGGTGGTGCGTTGGTGTGGCACCCCCTGTGCCAAGGGTGATCTCAGTCCTGGGGTGCTGCGCTTCCACGGTGCCTGGCCGGCTGATGCGAACTGGACTCAGGGGTTGTTGGATGTGGCGCACCCCCAACAGAATTGGCAAGTGGGCTTCAAGGAGGATCAGCGGCAGAACGGTCACTCGGCCTTCGGTGTCGTCAGCCTTTACCGGCCCCAATTGAAGATTGGCTTGAGCAGCACCCAACCTCTGGACAACAATGAATGGTCGGCCATTGATGCCACCTTGAAAAAGGCCCTGGAGCGGGGGCTTGGCGGCCGCACCGTCGCTGGCTATGGCAGCAGCGGAAAGATAGAGGGTGATGTGCTTTTCGAGTGCGGCTTGGAGGGACAAGGACCAGCCGCCAAGCTTCTGGATGAGACACCGGAGTTTCGGCCAACCATGTTCCGAGCTGCAATTCGAGGCATGGCACTACGACTTTTCGGGGGGCTCACTGATCAACTAACGGCCCGGCAGGTTGTGGCTGAATTGTTCGGTTCCCTCGACAGGGAGGAAAAGCAGAACGTGGGTCTGCTGGCCACGATATTTACAGACAGCCAGACAAATTTAGGAAGGTTTGGTTCTGGTAATTGGGCCCAACCCGTCTTTGCTACCAAGGGTCAATTGCAGTGGCGTCAAGCTCGCTACCTCCGCAATGGGGATAATGTTGTGTTGTTGGCCGAACTACTGGCAAATTTACATGGCCTTGTCGTTTCGTTGGGTGGGTTTGGCCGTGGGTGGCGTCGACCGGATCACCGAATCTTTGCTTCTTGGTACACGAAGACTCCTATCGGCACCCATTGGCAGTGGCTAAAACCATCTGAACTCCCCAAAGGTCTTCATGTTCAATCTGCTGATGATCTGGAACGCCTTCTACGACAGGCCCAGGCATCAGCCCTGCGCTGGCTGGTGGCCGTAAAGCGAAAGCAGGCACAACCCGCACCTTGGCGTGAGGTGTTAGCCGTTGACCGCGTTGGCATCTGGGTCCGTCAAGCCACAGTCCCGGAGGATGCGGTCGTTGTGAATTGGTTCCATGAAACTCCCGAAATGGATCGTGAGGGCAACAAAGATCCGCGTGACCTTAAAAAGACCGACATTGGAGGTCAGGTGAATCAGGTGGGGAGGATCTGGAACCGCCTCCTTCCCCTTTATGGGGAGGGGGAAGGTAGCCGCACAGAAGCACCCTCACCAGGGGCACCCTTTGCCCGTCCCAGTGGACCTGGAGGTGCCTTCGCCCGGCCCCCGTCGCCCATGGCTAGACCGGCAGGTGCTGTTGCAGCTACCGAAAGGCCTCGGCCCACTGGCGGAGCGAACAAACCCCAACAAGCCACCGCTCCTGTTTCGATCAACTACTGGCAGGGCCCATACCTGGAATCGGTGGTGTTGTTTATCGATCCCCGCGACAGGGGCCATGGACCGGCTTTGCGGCGACGGCTAGACGAGGGGGCCGACGCTGGATTCCGCCGTATTCAGTTCGGCAAACCTTGACCCGCGTTCTTCTTGTCACCGTAGGCGGCAGCCCAGAGCCGATCCTCAAGGCAGTGGAATTACACAGGCCGGAAGAGGTGATCTTTGCCTGCAGTGCCCCTCCCTGTCCAACGCCGAGCATCGAACAGGTGATTGGCGAGGGCACCCCTTGCGAGCATCGGATCGATGATCGCAAAGAATACCGACCCAACCTGGTGACGCATCTGGGCCTGGAAGGCTTCCGACCTGATCTGCAGCTGATCGAGCTGCCCGATCCCGATGATCTCAACGACTGCCTGCTGCGGCTGCGCGCCTTTGTAGATTCTTTGTCGGCACGCTTCAACCAGCTGGAGCTGTTCGGCGACTTCACCGGCGGCACAAAGTCGATGAGTACCGCCCTGGCTTTCACTTTGTTTGACCAGCAGGCCACGTTGAGCGTGGTGAGTGGGCGACGCGACAATCTGGTGCGTATCGAGAAAAGCGAAGGCTTGCGGATCGTTGATCCCATCCCCTTGCTTGCTAAGCGGTTGATTGAAGAGCGCCTGCCGCCGCTGCTTGAAGCCCACTACTACGAGCGTGCGCGCAGCCTGGTGCTCGATTTCCAGCGGGAGCAGGCCCAGCGCTTGAGCCCGTCTCAGCAGAAGGCCCTGGGAGGGTTGGACGAGCAGCTGCAGGTGCTGGTGCTCTGGGATCGCTTCCTGTGGCGTGATGCCCTTGAGGCGGCCCAGGCCTGTCGGTTTGTTCAGCTCTGCTCAGAACTGTACGCCTGGTGGTTGCGGGTGGAGGCCGCCATCGATTGGGATCCAGCCGACGATCCAGCCGTGGCGATTACCGGCTACGAACTCGTACAGGATCTGCTGCTCAACGCTGAGCGGCGAGGGCGACGGGGCTGGTACGACGACGCCGTGGCCCGCCTCTACCGAGCCACCGAGCTGCTGGCCCAGACCTACATCCGCCTCGAACTCCGCCTTGCCACACCTCCCGACATCACCGGCGTCATGGGCCTCTACCGCTGGCTGCAGGACTATGAGGCGATTCGCGGCAAAGGCAAAGCCGAGCGCGGTCTGGGCAGTATCTATGCCAAGCACTGGCGTGAGCTAAAGCGGCTGTTTGATGCGCGTAACCGCTCGCTGCTGGGCCATGGCCTTCGACCGATCGATCAGCCCACCTGGCAATCCCTTCAGGACCGGGTGACGAATCTTCTGAGCATCATGTTGCGCGACCTTGAGATCGAACAGGGACCACCGCCTAGCCAGTTGCCTGGATTGGCATTGCTGCGCCAGCCACTACTGCACAATCTGCTCAACGACTTGGAGACCACCCAACCATGAAGGATGTTCTGATCGTGACCCTCGGCACCAGCAAGGAGCCGATCATAAATTGCATCAGCAGCCTCCGACCTGAGCGGGTGGTTTTCCTATGCAGCACGGAAACAGAGAAGCTGGTGAAACAGGTGCTTGTGAAGGTTCCGATCGCTGATTTCCAGCATGATCGTGATGTTCTTGTACTGCAGCAGCGCCTCAGCCCTAAGGAGGGTGAGGAGGTGATCAATGAGCTCGACCAACTCGATAGGGTTTACAGCCGTACGCTTGATCTTTTTGCCACCATCCGATTGCAAATGCCTGGCTGTCGGATAACGGCAGATTACAGCGGCGGTACAAAAACTATGACCACCGGCCTTGCGATGGCTGCCATAGATGACGGATCTGTGAGGCTGAATCTTACAATCAGTAATCGCATCCTGGAGCAATCAGCAGCATCTCGATTCAACTACAAAGAGGCACGCCAGGTGCTGGATACGATTGTGAATCACGCTGATCAAGACCCAAAGATCATTCGCACACTCCATCGCCTCCTTGAGCTGTTGAAGGAGATTGAAGTCCAGTCGAAGAACTTGGGTAAATCAACCATCACAGGCTATAGCGCGCCGGTGGCGGTGAGCGCCGCCGCTATCCTTGCCCGCCGTCTGCGTGACCGTGAACTGCCGTCCCTGTTGAAACGCCATGATTACGAAGCCGCACGCCAGGCGGTGCGCAGGGTTCAGGCGTATTCCGATCCCGACCCCGAGACGAGACTTTGGCTGCGGAAGCTGGAGGATCTGCTGGTGGCTCTCGATGCTTGGGATCGCTTTGATCACCGCAGGGCTCTGGAGGTACTCAACCAGCTTGGAGATCGGCGTCTGGATCAGCAGCTGCTGTTTCCGCTCAAGCGGGTAATCGCCTCCCGCCGGCTGCTCGATCCAGTGGCCCAAGAACAGAAATGGCCGCAGATGAAGGGCCACGGCCTAGAGGCAGTTGAGGATTTGCTACTGAATGCCGAACGCCGTGCAACCCAGGAGCGCTTCGACGATGCCGTCGGACGCCTGTACCGTGCCATGGAACTCACCGCTCAGTTGCTGCTAAAAGTTGCCGTGAAGGACCAGGTAGGCCCGGATGGAATTGAAACCGCCGCTGTAGTGCTCGATCACCTACCCGCCGCCATTCAGCCACGCTGGCGCGAGGTCGCCACGCGCAAGACCAATGGGACGCAGGGAGCGCCGCTGGAAATCGGCCTCACCGACGCCTTCGACTTGCTGGCAGATCTAGGCCACTCAACTGGCCAGTGCTGGCTTAGGCAACGCAACACTTTGATCAATGCGCTCCAGATCCGCAACCACAGTCTCTTCGCCCATGGTTTTGCACCGGTCGGTTATAGGGGCTGGCTGGAGCTCTCCAACACGCTTGGTGGCTTCCTGCAAGTAGCAATTGAGGAACACACCGCAGGCGCTGGCAACAGCCTGTTGATGGCGCAGTTCCCAACCACCCTGGCCGAGCTTCTTGTAGGGCTTTGATGATTTCGACTGAGGATCAGCAGACGAACAAGCTCCGCCTAGGCGCTTAGCATGTGATCAACGGGCTCCCGGTGGTGCGGGGGAAGGCCTAGGTCCTCAGACGATGGGCCGCCGTGATCGGCAGGACCTCGAAGCCATCAGCCTGCATCAGTCCTGGCAGGCCTGCAATGTCGCGCACCAGTTCAGACAGCTTGGCCCGATTGAGCTTGAGGCCCAGCACCCACACCGAAGCCGAGTTCATCTGGATCTTGTTGGTGGGCGCCAGGCAGCAGGGCGCCCTCTTCCCAGGCGACAAGCACATCAGCCGAGCCCAAGGTTTGCCCGCCTTGGCCAGCATGCCATCCAACGCTGGCGAGAAAGTCTGGGAGCTGGCGCGATCCCAACCATCAAACACTAACGGGGGCTGGCTGGTGACGGAGGAGCCCCTGAATCTTGGCCAGGATCTGGCTCTGGTCGTCTCGGTGACCCACGACGCCCGAATGGATGCCAAGCGTGCGATCGACAGCTTGGCCTTGCCGATCGGGCGCCTGGCGCACGCCGCCCTGCAGGAGCCCGGCCCCGACGCCGTGGTCGACGGCGGCCACGCCCGCTGGCTGGCGGATGCCCTGGCGCGGCAGGTGCGAGAGCTGGTGGTGGCGGATTCACCCCGCCGGCTGCATGTCTTCGCGGCCTGCCCTGTGGGGCTGATGCTGCTTTTCGGGCAGCGAGCGGACGCCTGGGGTCCGACTACGGTGTATGAATTCGCCTTTGAAGACGGCAGTCGAAGTTATTTCCCTGGTATGGCCTCCGGGCTGGTTTAGCGCTCTCCCATCTGTATAAATCCATCCTGACAGGAGCCGTAGCCCAGAGGCGCGCTGGGCCGGCTTCAGCCCTGCCGCTGAGAGAGCCAAGCCGTGAGGTCCGCGGCCCCTCGGAAATCAAGCAGCGCCTCGGCCAAGGCCTCCAGCTCTGCCAGTGGCTGCGCCTGGATTTGGCTTTGCTGCTCGGCGGAAAGGGGGCCGCAACGGCGTTGCAGCAGGCGCAGGGACATGGCGGCGGCTTCTTCCTGGCGGCCTTCCTGCCTGCCAAGCCCAAAAATTTCTTTGTAGGCGACGCTGCTGGTGAAGTCGTCGAGCGTGATCCCTCCCATGGCGCAGATATCGGTGATGGAGCGGCCGTTGAACCTTTAGTGCATGATAGTGGCAATCACGTCATCGATTGGGCTCAGGCAGATAGCAAGTCTGCCTCAAGAGGTTTATCCTTGCTGAACTGGCTCACACCCATGATGCTGAAACCGATCACATGCCCCTCAGCATCCACGCGCTCCATGACGGCATCGTGGTTGGTTTCCTTTTCGTAGCCAGCCACATCGGAAAAGCGAACTTCCAGAAAGTCCGCCTCAGGATCAAACCAAACTTTTAACTTGTGGGCCATAATGGTGCTCCTGATTTTGGTTTGTCCGTAAGGTAGGCAGTGACCACGAAGGCATCGCCTTCCAGGTATTTTACAACCACATACAACGATTTGCTACCCACAATTGTCTCTGGGTAGAACGTGTAAAACAAAGCACGGAATCATCGGACCGCGAACGGCGAACGATTTGCGGCGCAGTCAACAGCCGCAAGATCTCAGCGTTCATCTCGTTCATTTCCGGATGTGCCAAAATGTATGTCACACGTTCGTCGGTCACTCGAAATGGGAAGTGAGAAAGAGGAGTCCTGTATCCCTTTCTCACTGCTCCAATCTCAATTACCACTGTTTGGTGCGGTGGGTTTCATGGCAGCAGGCTCCTGCCTTTTTCGGTGAGCCGGTATTTTTGCAGGCGGCTGTTGGGTTTGTCGGGGAGGGTGCGCTCGATGAGACCGTTGGCCATTGCGGCTTGTTGGTAATGCTCCCTGAAGTGCTTTTCGTCCCTGAGGCCCAGCTGGGCCATGATTTCCTTTCGCGCCATCTCGCAAACCAACAGCCCAAGCATCCTCCTGACTTCGGGGGTGACTTCAGGGGTGACTTCGGGGGTGACTGGGGCCTCCACGTCATCCTCGGCGTGGACTGGTTCGATGGCGGGGAAGGTGGAACGGAGGAAATTTTCAGTGAAGCGGAAGCAACTCTCCGCGAAAAATTGGGTAATACGGGGGATGCCGGAGCCGAGGTGCTCGACCAATTCTAGATCTTTAAAGATGCGCATCAACTCTTTATTCCGGGGAATGGAGTAGCCCTCGAAGAACTCGGCTTGGGTGAGGCCCTCGGGCAGGGTTCCGGCGGAAGTGATCTCGATGCGGTCGGAAAAGATTTCGAACTTAGGTGGAACCTCACGGGTGTAGTCGTTGTGCACGATGGCGTTGATGACGGCCTCGCGTAGGGCGATGGGACTCCAGAGGCGGACATCGGTGCGGCCTTTGGCGGTGATGGTGGAGGAGGTTCTGTTTTCCAGGTCGAGCTTATCGAGCACGCTCTTGGTGGCTTTGATTAGGGAGCAGTATCCGTATTCGTTGCTCTCGATAAGGTGGACGCGGTCTTTACCCCGGTATTTGGCCACCTGGATGGAGAGGCCGTTTTCATCGGCGAGGAGATAGGCGGCGTAGTTGAGGGCGCCGTCTTCGGTGGTGAGTTCCAGGTTGGTGGGAAACTGGCGGTTGAGGGGCTTCCGCTTTTCTTCGTAGTAGATGCGGAGCTGCTCGAAGCGGAGTTCCTGACGGTGGGCTTTTATTTTGCCGATGGAGTTGCGCGTGCGGGAGGCGAACAGCCGCTCGATCAGGGCCGCGGGCATGGGCTCGGCGGCGGTGCCGATGCGCAGGAAACATCCGCGCACCGTCATGCCGTATTTCTTTTTGAAATAGGGTTTCTCGCAACCACCCGCGACGATGATTTTGATGCAGGTCGTGCCACCCCGCTCTTCATCCACCACATCGAACAAGCCCATCGCAGAAGGGGTGATGTTGTTTTTGATGCGATCTTTAATTTTGAGCATATCGCCGTCCAAATCAGGGACGCCGACGGGTTGCCCGGACTTATCAATACCAATGAAAATCAGCCCGCCCTCGGGGGTGTTGAGAAAGGCGATGACTTCTTTCTCCAGGTCGAGCTCGGGTGTCAGTTCGCGCTTGTGCTCGATGCGGTGGGTTTCGGGCTTAATGCTCATGGGCGCGGGGAATGGGTCGCCCCCTTGGGGCTGAAGAAATGGAGCGTTTCACGATTCATGGATTCTGGTGGGTGCTGGGTTTTCATTCCGGCACCTCCTGGGCGAGTTGAACGACGAAGCGTTCCATTTCCTCTTTCTTCGGTAACTCGACGGCGTAGCGGGATACGAAAACCTTGTTGCTCAAGTCACCGAGGGCGTACTCGACGAGGTCGATGAAGAAGTATTCGTCGCCAATGAGAATGCGCTTTTGACGGGCCTCGAAGCAGATGCCGTGGCCCAACTCGAGGAGGAAATCCTGAAGCCGGTCGAGCAAGGCATCTTCGAGGTCTGACTCGGCCATGACATCCCGAGAGCGGAGTCCGAGGAACTCGAAGACGTAGGGATCGCGAATGATGTGCGCTGGCTGGAGGGTTTCCGCTGCCGCATGAGCCATGGCGGACAGATTGGCTTTGTCTTTGGAGAGGCCGCTGCGCTCATAGTAGAGGCTGGCAATTTGGCGGCGTAGCTCGCGGACGGACCAGTTGCCCCGGATGCACTCGATCTCGTAGAAGCAGCGTTGGGTGGAGTCGGGGAGTTGGATGAGTTCGTTGAGATGGGTGAAGGAGAGGCGTTGCAGCAATTGGGGAGCCACTGACTCCCGTTTTGGCACGGATAGGGTTTTGAGGGGTTGCTGCAAGGCCTCAGCTCCAAGGCTGGAAAGCAATTCGGGAGTCACTGACTCCCGAATTTGTGGGTACACTTCATAGAGGAGCCTGAAGCGGCGCAGCTCACGCACGTCCACCCGTTTGAGTCCGGCAGCGGCCAGTCGCTCTGCCAAAGCGGGCAAGAGTCTTTGTCCATAGGCTGCTCGATCATTTCCTTGCTGCTCAAACTCCACGATGCGGTACCCGATGAGCCAGTTCCGCAGGGTCAGCGCCACATTTACGGCTTTGGTGGCATAGTCCTGGGTCTGCTGATGGAGGTGGATGATGGCAGTAACCAGCGAATCAAAGTCTCCACGATTTGTTGTCTGCGTTGCTTTCTTCCCGGCTGGCATGCGTGGCTTTTTACTGCTCATACGCACTGAGCCCCGAAATCTCACGCCCACCAGCGCGTTTGCTGAGCAGGGGATACAACTCAGCCATGAGGGCTAGCTCCGCCTGGCTGCGAGCCTTCCAACCGAGATCGAGCGGTGCCATCAGGTCGCTGAGCTGCTCACCATCAAAGATCATGCGTTCGAGGATGCCGTCCACGAATGTTTGCAGGTTGGCGGAGGCGAGGCCGTGCCGTGCAGCGATGGTAGCGAGTTCTTTGGCGTTCTTCTCTGCTTTGAAGCGGCTGTAGCCCTGACGGATGGCGGTTTCGCTGAGGCCTTCGCCCGCCTTGAGCGTGCCGATGTAGGCGGCGATGTCGTCTCGCTCGTTCATGAACTTGGCATCGGCGCTGATCAGGCCGATCAGTTGCTCGCGGGTCATCTTCGACTTGCCCGGCCCCTTGGCGGAGAACTTGGCGATCAGGCCCATGATGTAGTCGTAATCAATGACGGTGGAGGCGAACAGCACGAACTCGAAGTCGATCTGGTCTACGGGGTTGTCAGTGCGATCATCTTTGCCGCCGGTCTTGCCCTGCTGCTCTCTGAGCCTTTTGGCGGTCTCCAGATACTGGCCTTTGAAGCCGCGCAGATTTTCCTCCGGTAGCACCGCCTCAATGCTGGCTTTGTTTTCCTCGGTTAGGTCGGTGTATTGGTCCAGCTGGGTCTTGAGCCGCTGGACTTCTTTGAAGTGGCTGATGAAAGCGGCCTTGGCGGCATCGCCCTTCAGATTCGCCACGGCGGAGGGCGTGCAGTCGAGGCCCTGGGACTTCATGAAGTTGTCTAGCTGCTGCAAGGCGGTCTCCAATTTCTGGATGACGACGGGGGCCTTCTCCACCAGCCAGATTTCCCGCGCTTGCTCGCCCGTTTTCTCACCGCTGAAAAGGGCGATGGCGGCATCAACGGCGTCCTGCTGCTGGCGGAAGTCGAGGATGTTGCCGTAGGGCTTGGTGCTGTTGAGCACGCGGTTGGTGCGGGAAAAGGCCTGGATGAGGCCGTGGTACTTGAGGTTCTTGTCCACGTAGAGCGTGTTCAGGAACTTGGAATCGAAGCCAGTCAGCAACATGTCCACGACGATGGTGATATCGATCTTCTGGGCGGCGGGGTAATCGCCATTCGGCCATTGCTGGTCCTTGATGCGCTTCTGCACATCCTGGTAGTAGAGATCAAACTCACTGAGGCGGTGATTGGTGCCGTAGCGGGCGTTGTAATCGGTGAGGATGGCCTTGAGCGCGGCCTTCTTGCCCTCGGGATCTTCCTCGTTGTCCGCCTGCTCTTGCGGCAGGTCCTCCTGAATCTGCTTCACATCCGCATCACCCTCGGCAGGCGGGGAGAAGACGCAGGCGATGTTCAGCGGCTTGAACTCGGGATCGGCGGCCTGTTTCTCGGCCTGCATGGTCTTGAACAGCGCGTAGTACTCAATGGCGTCATTGATGGACGCGGTGGCGAGGATGGCATTGAAACGGCGGACGGCCGTGGCGGCATCGTGCTTGGCAATGATTGCCCCAATCACGGCGCGCTTGGCGATGGCTTCGCCGGGCTTCGGCAGGGCTATTTTGGCTTTCGGGCCCTCGGGCTTGAAGTAATCGATGTGAAAACGCAGGACGTTGCCGTCCTCTATGGCGTGGGTGATGGTGTAGGCGTGGAGCTGCTTCTGGAAGAGATCCGCCGTGGTGCGCATCGAAGCCTGGGTGTCCTCGATCTTCTGCAAGGCGGCATTGGCCTCGAAGATGGGCGTGCCGGTGAAGCCGAAGAGCTGGGCCTTGGGGAAAAATTCTTTGATTGCCTTGTGGTTCTCGCCGAATTGCGAGCGGTGGCATTCGTCGAAGATGAAGACGATGCGTTTGTCTTTCAGCGGCGCCAGCATTTCCTTATAGGTGGGCTGGTCGTTCTTTTGGCGCTGTTTGTTGCGCTTGCTGGTTTCATCCAGCGCCAGGCCGAGCTTTTGAATGGTGGTGACGATGACCTTATCGGCGTAGTCTTCGGAAAGCAGGCGGCGGACGAGGGCGGCGGTGTTGGTGTTTTCTTCGACGCAACCATCCTGGAACTTGTTGAATTCCTCGCGCGTCTGCCGGTCGAGATCCTTGCGATCCACCACGAAGACGCACTTGTGAATATGGTCGTTTTCCTTGAGCAAGGTGGAGGCCTTGAAGGAGGTGAGCGTCTTGCCGCTGCCAGTGGTGCTCCAGATGAAACCATTGCCAGAGTTATCCTCGATGCACTGCACGATGTTTTTCACCTGATATACCTGATATGGCCGCATGATCATGAGCTTTTGCTCGCCGGCAAGCAGTACCATGTAGCGGGCGATGGTGCGGCCGAGGTCGCACTTCTTCAGGAAGCTGGCAGCGAACTCATCGAGGTGGGTGATTTTGTGGTTGTCTTCACTGGCGAACTCATAGATGGGCAGGAAGCGCTCATCGGCATTGAAGGCGAAGTGGCGGCTGTTGTTGTTGGCGAAGTAGTAGGTGCTGTCGCGGTTGCTGACGATATAAAGCTGCATGAAGCAGAGCAGCGTTTTGGTGTAGCCGTTGCCAGGGTCGCTCTTGTATTCGACGATCTGCTCCATGGCCCGCCGGGGATTGATGCCAAGGCCTTTGAGTTCAATCTGCACCACCGGTACACCGTTGATCAGCAGGATCACGTCAAAACGATGGTGGCTGTTGTTCGTATTGATGCGGAGCTGGTTGATTACCTCGAAGTGATTTTTGCACCAATCCTTGAGGTTCACTAACGAATAGTTGAGCGGCGTGCCGTCGTCGCGGGTGAAAGCATTGATATTTCGAAGAATCTTGGCGGCGGCAAACACATCGGGCGTAATGATTTCGTCGAGCAGACGAGCAAACTCGCCATCGGTCAACTTGACACGATTTAGTTCTTCAAACTTGATGCGGAAGTTATCTTCGAGTGCTGAACGGTTGTTTAATTCGGGGCGATAACGATATTTAAGATCTTTTAGCTTATTAACTAAGCTGGTTTCGATTTCCTGTTCTGACATGAACGGGCTACCCAGCTTGAGCTTAATTCAATGCTAGCACCTGTGGTGGCACGCAAAAAAGAATACCAACTTATGCGGATTGGGCCGATGCTGCCCCATCTGTTTTAGCGCATCCAACGCCCCCCAGATCAGAAGCGGTCGGTGATTCCGGATTGCGGAATTTGAAATACCGATCAAACACCCACGGCTGCCGAATCCTGACTGATAACACCATCCCTATCCAGCACATTGCCATCCAAACCCCCCACCTCAACCGACCCAAACAGGGTGGCAACAGCCTGATGCCGCACCGTTACCCGGCAACTCATACCCAGCTCGCAGGGATGGTCGAGCGGCAATTTCAGCCGCAGGCGCTGGCCCCGGCATTCCAGCAGGGCCAGCCAGGCGGAGCCGAGAAACTCGCGGCCGACCAGCTGCCATTCGCCCTGCGGTTGGCTTTCCAGCTGCAGATCCTCTTGGCGCAACATCACTTCCAGCGGCTCCAGGGGCTCCAGCGGCTCCAGCGGCTGGCCAGCTTGATGCAAGCCATTTCCGTTCTGGTTTTCTCCAGCCCAGCGCCACTGGCCGGCGGGAATGATGCCCAGCGGCGTTACTAATTGACCGGCCTCCAGGCTGGCGCCCAGTAGGTTTGCCTGCAACAAGAAACGGCCCACGAAGGCGGTGGCCGGCTGTTGCACCAGCTGCCTTGGCGGCGCGATTTGATGCATTACGCCATCCCGCATTACCGCCACTCGGTCGCAGATGGCCAGCGCCTCCTCCGGGTCATGGGTGACGATCAGGCCACTGGCGCCAACGCTGCTCAGCACCCGGGGCAGCTCGCTGCGCAATCGCAGCCGCACCTCCACATCCAGGTTGGAGAAGGGTTCATCCAGCAGCACCACAGCGGGCTGGGGGGCCAGGGCTCGGGCCAAGGCCAAGCGCTGCCGCTGGCCGCCCGATAGTTGGTGCGGATAACGGCGCTCCAGGCCCTCCAGACCCAGCAGTTCCAGCAACCAGCGCACCCGGTTCAGATCGTGGCCGCGCCGCAGGCCAAAACAGGCGTTTTGCCAGGCATCGAGGTGGGGGAACAGGGCGTAGTCCTGAAACACCATGCCCACTCCCCGCCGTTCCGCCGGCAACCACTGCTCGGGCCCGGCAACCTGGCGGCCTCCCATCCACACCGACCCCCGCTGCGGCCGCTCGAAGCCCGCCACCAGCCGCAGCAGGGTGGTCTTGCCGCAACCCGAAGGCCCCAGCAAACCCACCAACTCACCCCGCTGCAGCGTCAGATCGATCTGGCGCAATGTCCAGCTGTTTCCAGCGCCATAACGGTGCCAGACGTCCCGCAGCTGCAGGTGGGGGGGGCTGTTTTCGCTGTTCATGCTCAACTGCGCTCCTCCAAGGAGGGGATCAAGGCGATTGCCGCCAGCAAACCAAAGCCGATGATCAGCAGGGCCGGCGCCATCGCGTAACCCACCCGCTCATCGCTGGCGTACTGAAACACCCGCACCGCCAGGGTGTCGAAATCAAAGGGCCTTAGCGACATCGTGATCGGCAATTCCTTCACCACATCCACAAACACCAATAACAAACCCACCAACAGGGGCCCCCGCAGCAGCGGCAGATGGATGCGGCCCAGGGTCTGCCACCAGCTGCAGCCCAGGCTGGTGGCCGATTCGTCGATGCTCGCCGGAATGCGCTCCAGGGCGGCATCGAGACCCTGCTTGGATACGGCCATGAACCGCACCCCATAACCCCACACCAGCAACAGCACTGGATTCAGCTGCAATGGCCCCCCCACCAGCAGCAAGCCCAGGGCCAGCACACTGCCCGGAATGCCATAGCCCAGGCCGGCGATAAAGCTGAATTGATTCACCCAAGGCCCCTCACTCCAGCGGCGGCTGATCGCCAGCAACAGGGCGCAAAAGGCCGTGATCGCCGTTACCAGCAGCGCCAACCCAAAGCTGCGGCCCGCCAGGGCCAGTAATTCGCCCAGCGGTTCCGCCGCCATCGCCTGCCAGCCATGCAAAATCCACAGGCCCGGAATCAACAGGCAGGCCAGCGGTGGCAGCAGGGTGATGCCAATGGCGGCGGCGGCGCGCCAGCCCGCCAGCGGCCAAACATGGCAATTGGCGCTGCCAGAGCCCAGGTTCCAGCGGCGGCTGCGGCGCCGCAGGGCCCGTTCGGCCGCCAGCAGCAGCAGCACGATGGCGAGGGCGGCGAGCGCCAACAGGGCCGCCCCGCGGGGGTCGCCATCGATTTGCCAGCGATTCAAAATTCCCGCCGACAGGCTCGGCACCCCCAGCAATCGCACCGCTCCCAACTCATTCACCACCTCCATGGCACTGAGGGCGACGCCGGCGCCGATCGAGGGGGCCGCCAGCGGCAAGGCCACCCTCCAAAAACTCTGCCATGGCCCCACCCCCAAGCTGCGGCAGGCCTCCAGCAGCTGGCGGCCACTGGTTGAAAAACTCTCGGTGCTTAGCAAAAACACATAGGTGTAATTAGCCAGGCTCAACAGCAGCACCGCCCACCAGAATCCATAGATGCGGATGCCGTTCTGGCTACCCCAATCGATCAAGCTGGCCGCCAACAAATAAGCGGGGCACGCCAATGGCAACAACTGGGCCATCCGCAGCCAGCGGCGGCCCGGGAAGCGACAAACCGCCGTGAGCCAGCCAGTGGCCGTGCCCAGCACGGTGCCCAGCACGCCCTCGCCGGCTACCAACAGCAGCGTGCCGCGAATTTGGGCCGCAGCATCGGCCCCCAGGCCCAGGGGGCCGAGACCCACGGCACCCTGGCCAATAGCGCCGGGTTCAGCGCTGAACAGCGCATCCCGCAGCAGGGCCGCCAGGGGCGCCAACGCCAGCAGCCCAATCAGCAGCACCAGCAGCACCAGCCCAGTCCTGCCGATCGCGGGTTTAGCCGCCGCTGAAGCTCTACCGCTCAAACTCAGGTGCACCTACTGCCAGCCAGCCTGAACCATCAGCTGCACGGCCTCGGCATTGCGCTTGCCCATTTGCTCAATGCTCACCGATGGGGCAGTGAAGCTGCCGAAACGCTTGAGAATCGGGTTGTTGCCCCAACCCCTGAGCGGATATTCATTATTGGCGGCTGCATAGCCCTCACCAGAGCTGGGGGAGACGAGAAATTCCAGCAGTTTTTGGGCATGCTGGGGGTTGCGGGCGTAACGGGTGACGCCTCCGGCGGAGACATTCACATGGGTGGGTTTGGGCCACACCACGGTCACCTTGGCGGCGGCGGCCTGGTCGGCGGCGCTACTGCCGGGAGCCAACAGGCGGGCCAGGTAGTAGTGGTTCACCATGGCGGCACCGCATTCGCCCCGGCCGACGGCGCGGGCGATTGGTGTGTCGGAGGAGAAGTAGGGCTGCTTGACATTGGCCACCAGGCCCTTCAACCAGGTTGTTGTAGCGGCCTGGCCACGCTGAATCAACTGGTCTGCCACCAGCGACTGGTTGTAGACGTTGGCCCGATCGCGCAGGCACACTTTTCCCTTCAGTTCCGGCCGCGCCAGGTCCGCATAGGTGCGGATCAAGCTGGGTTTCACTAGCGCCGCATTGACGATCACCGGGCGGGCGCGGCGGGTGAGGGCGTACCAACGGCCGCGGGAGTCCCGCAGGTTGGCGGGCACGGCACTGTTGAGTTGGCTGGAGCTGATTGGCTGGAACAGGTTTGCCTGCTGGGCCCGGTAGAGGCGGGCCGCATCCACCAACACCAGCACATCGGCCTTGGCGTTGCTGCCTTCACTGCGCAGGCGCTGGATCAGCTCGTCGTCCTTGCCCTCCAGCAGGTTCACCTTGATGCCTGTCTGCTGAGTGAAGCGCTGATAGAGGCGCTTGTCGGTGTTGTAGTGACGTCCGGAATAGACATTCACTTCCCGTGGTTGGTTGCCTGTCCGCGTTTGGCTCTGGGCCCCCTGGGCCAGCGCCAGCAGTTGGCCGCCGCCGCCAAGCAACACGGCAGCTGGCAGCAAGGGCAAGAAATTGCGTCTGGAGGAATGGCAAATTAAGACCAAGGGAGGCGAACGGACGTCTTGGCCAGAACCTAGGCAAAGGGCCCGGTACGTCCAGGGAGCAATTACTGCCAACGCTGGTATCAAATGTTACACAGCAATAGCCCCACATTGCGGCGGGGCCTGTACCATCCCAATCAAGGGGTTGCGATAGAGCCTAACGGCACCAATGAACCTGGATCATTTCTGGGGCATGACCTGGATGCGCCTGCGCAGCTTGCGGCTGAAGCTGAAGGCCATGCCGGCACCAAGAAGGGGAAGGGGACCGGGAACGGGAGCGGTCTGGCCTTGGGCAATGGGATCAGCAATTGTGATGACATTCACCCCAAAAGTATCGTTACCAGAGATATAGAAATACGCAATATCGGGGCTTGACCTGTTAATAATAGCGGTATAGCGGCCGTTGACTCCTGTGGGGGGATTGAAAAACTGAGTTTCAAGCATCTGGTTGAGTGCGTCATATGCAATTAAGGACAAACTGCCAGGGGCAGCATATCCCGCCTCTGCAAAAATGTAGTTCGTTAGGCCTTGCGTAAGAGTATTCGGCAGCACTATTCTTGCATTCACGCTAGTCAGAAGATCGCAGTTGCCGCTGGAATTAATTCCGCAAAATGCAAAGGGAACATCGTCAAATATTCCCTCAATATTTCCTAATGTAAAGTCAAGTCCAGAGCTAATGTAAGAGGTTCCTACTGGTGTTGCAAGTGGTCCAAATGCTGGACTTATTGTTCCACCAAAAGTTTGGGGGGTCAGTAGTTAATAATGCTCGCGCCGGAGCAGTAGATGCTAATACAATTGCAGATCCAGCAAGGAGGCCAAGGGAGAGTGTTCTCAGGAAACGTGTGGTCACGGGAAAAGCTCCGATTTGATTCAGGGAGGTGGAAGGGCACCGAGATTCCTGGCGCTTAAATGAATCTCTACTTTTTTTAGCTGATTGCACTTCAACCAAGCAGGACTTTGTGGAATCCAGAAGGGGCAACTTCGGCCCTTCAGATGTCGCCTGGAATCTACTTTTAGCGATCCTGGCCTGGCCAAGTACTACATTTGTCTCCCGATTAGATACATCGATCAATCTGGAAACATTAAGAAATCTAGTGGAAATAAACCGAAGACCCATGGAGAAGATCCATGCCAATTGGACGATTCAATGCTGAAGCATTTCAAATTCGTTGCCCCCAAATAATGCGTATTTATTTGGAATTCATTTTTTCTTCATTTTCATGTCCAATCATGAAGCGCATTTGGGTTCAAAATCGCAAAAAACCGATTTGTAATGACCCAATCGATGGCCTCGCCATCGGGAACCGCCAACCTTGAGATCCACAACGAAAGTGCCCATTCAGAGGCCGTGACTCCCACCGCACCAATCGAACCCCCTGACTCCTTGACGCCGAGGCCACAAGGAAATGGTGGCTTGCTGTGGGCATCCCGGGTGGCTGTGACGACGGAATCCGTGGGGCTGCACCCATACACACCCATACAGCAGTTCCCCCACCTGCTTCGGCGGGGCCTGAACGCTCGAACAAGCCAAATGGGGGCGCTTGACGGTTAGCCAGCAGGTTGGGCCTGGGGGAGATCCCGGCCCGCCTCTCGGAGCGGGTCTTCGCGGCGGTGCACCAGCCCGAGGAAGACCCTCCGGCACAAAGGTCTCAATCAATTTGCTGCCAACCGCTTCCCCTTGCGTCAAGCTGGGGTGATCCCAAGGGTTTTGATGAGCGGCTTGCCCAGGCCCAGGGCCGATGCACCCCACCTCGCCGTGATCGGAGCCGGAGTCGGAGGCTGTGCCTTGGTGGCCAGTCTGCGGCGCCAGGGTTGGCCAGCGGATCGCATCAGCCTGTGGGAAAGCGGCCGCGGACCCGGGGGCCGCACCGCCACCCGCCGCTCCCGTCAGGACAGCCACCTGCGCATCGACCACGGCGCCCCCCTGTTCAACATCAGCGCCAGCCCCGATCCCGCCCTGCTGGCGCCGTTGCTGGCCGGTGGCTGGATCGAGCCCTGGCAGGGAACCCGGGCCTGTCTGGACAAAGATGGCGGCCTGACGGGCCGGCTGGAAGATCCCTTTTGCCAAGGCCGTCTCTATCGCGGTCGCCTGGGCATGGAACAGCTCTGCCGCGGTTTGCTGGCCCTGGCCGACGGCGCCATCGACGCCCATTACGGCATCCTGGTGCGGCACCTGGAGACCAGCAGCGAAGGCCGGTGGCAACTGCTGGATAGCGCCAAAGAGCTGCTGGCGGAAGCGGACTGGTTGGTGCTGGGCAGCACCTTGTTGGCCCATCCCCGCAGCCGGCTGGTGCTCGGTTGGCAGACCCTGCCCCTGGCGGTTGGGGCAGCCGAACGGGCCGATCCGGAGCTGGCCCACAGCTTGGCGGCGATCGCCTCGATCCGCGCAGAGGCCCGCAGCAACCTGATGATGGTGGTGCCGGCCTGCGACGCTGCCCCCTGGCTGGCCCTGCCCTTCCGGCTGCTCAGTTTCGATTCGGCGGCCCAGCAGCGCTGGGGGTTGCGGCGCGTCGCCATTCAGCCCCTTGAGGACGGCCGTTGTGCGGTGGTGGCCCACTCCACCGGCACCTTTGCCGGCGAGCATCTCAACGTCTATGGCTCCCGCTCTTCGATCGCCAAGCATCTGGGCAGCGCGCCAACGCAACAACGGGAGGCGGAGGTGATCGCCGCCTTAGAGCGCGGGCTGCAGGGGGCCCTGGCGGCCTGGATTCCAGAACCTTCGGGGCCGCTGCCGCCAGGGGAAGCCCCCTGGCCAGGGGTGGATAGGCAGCTGATGCGCTGGGGGGCCGCCTTTCCCCAGCAGCCGGGTCTGCCCCAGGCCCTGGCCCTCTGCCGCCAAAGCCGCGTCGGTTTCTGCGGCGATTTCATCGAAGGGCCCGGCTTCGGGCGGGTGGAGGGGGCCATGCGCAGTGGCGAAGCCCTGGCCACGCGGCTGCTGGAGGTGGTTCAGAGCGTGCCGTGAGCAGCGGGCGTCTGGGATGGCCGTGAGCAGCGGGCGTCTAGGCAGTGATTACCCCCACCCCACCAGCCGAGGCAGCCTCAGCAAAGGAACCAGCCGCAGAGCACGGAGTTGTCGAGCACAAAGGCGGTGGTTGCGATCGCCGGCTTCAATCCAGGCCCTCCCGGGCGATCAGCCCCAGGTCGCCTTCCAGGCCGACGCCAGTCCGCAGCTGCCGCAGCCGCTCCAGCGCCAGGGCCACCCGCTCGTGGCGCCCTGCAGGCCCGACGCCGACCCCCTGGAGGAGCTGCGCGGCTCGGTGCTGCGCTTTGACGACCCCTTCGCGCCCGTCGGCGAGAACGACTGGGAAGTCTTGGCTTGATTCTGCTCGATACCCATGTGCTGATCTGGTGGGCGAACGGGGATCGCAAGCGGCTGTCAGCGTTGCTGGCCTCTCATACGGCGGTGCGGTTGCTGGCACTACGGCAGGCAAACCCGGCGGAAAGGCTCACGCCGGAAACGCCGATAGACATCAAAGTCGCTGTCCAGACTAACAATCTCGGCGATCTCCAGCCGCTTTGAGAGTGTCACCAAGGTTAGATCGGCGAAATCACCGGGCAAATCGGCATAGCGGTGGTTGAGTTCGGCGATGCGGGCGTAATCCTCCGGAAGCAGGTTGATCGCCTCGATGCCACCGCGGCTGACGGCCCCGAGCAGGTGGTTCTGAGCGGCCAGGACGCGGGGATCACCGGGATTGCCCAGCAGCCAGAGCACCTCAGCGATGCAGATCGGCGAGGTGATCAGTTGGGCGGCGTTCCGATCAAAGAAGGCCACCACCACCTGATGCAGGGGCTCTTGTTGCTGGTAGTAGCTGAGCAGAACTCCCGAGTCGATCAGGATCCGACGCATCAGCGCCGCTCCAGCCGGCGAGCCTGGAGGTGCTCGGAGAGCAGCCGGCGCCGTTGCTGACGTTCGGCGCTGCCGGTTGGCAAGGTGTCGAGGAAGTTATCGGGATGGCCGCCCAACTGCTCGGTGATCGAGGGGGAGGGCCTGCGCTGTTGCCAGCGATCTCGGATCAGCTGGCGGATGAGCGAGCTCTTGTCCTGGCCTGTTGCAGCCAGAAGCTCCTGAAAGCAGCGTTCGGTTTCTCTGTCCAGTCTGACGGTGAGTGGCATGACCCAGCCTCGACGCTGTACGACGTTTGATCCGATTGTAATACGGCCGTCGTGGCAAGCCCCATATCGAGCTGGCTCCTCAGGAATCGCGATCCCAGCGGCATCGAGGTTGGGGATCGATCTGGAACGATTGGCTGGGTCTCGGCGCCTCCGACGGGACCCGGCGGCAGTGGCGCCAAGGGCGCCGGCCGCAGGGGGGGTGGCCGCTGGCCAGCAGGTGCTGCCGTGGGGCGGCGTGCTGGAGGTACCGCTGTCGCTGCAATGGCAGCAGCTGGCGGAGCGGCGCAAGCGGGTCAATGGGGCCAGGGCCAGCGCCTGGGAAACGAGGCTATTGTTTTAATCGTATAACCTTTTGGGACTATATAAGCTGAAAAAAAGTATATAAAGATGCGAATCGGTTATGCACAAAATAGCAGCGACCGGCGGGCTAATTGATAGCAAGCGGTCGCTTAAAGTTGCCCGCTGGCTAGGGATTCAAAATAGGCCAACGGCCAAAGGCCAATTATGCTCTGGCAGCTGCAAAATGCGCCAGGTATCGCATCAGAGGCTATAGCTACTGGAAACGGCGTCGGAGCTACGTTTAATGCGCTTCCTCAGCTTGCGGCTGAAGCTAAAGGCAGCGGCGGCGCCAAGGGCAGGCAGGGGGCCGGGTACGGGAGTAGACGACGATGTTGAGAAGGTGACAACCATAAAGGTGCTGATGTTGAGGCTGCCGGCGGTGAGTGGGGTGGTGGCTAGAGGTAATGTGGGAATGATAAAGGTAGCGTTTTTACACCAATTTATCGAATTCCCCATAATCAACGTACAAAATTGTAGATAGCTATTCGGTGAATTCCACCACCTCACTGTACTTGTTGAGCTTGGACATGATTCAAACTCCGCGGGACAGCCACCCAAATCTTGATCCCGCAAAATATATATGTATGTCTCTGGTTGGTTAAGATCGCCACTTACCACAGGCGCGGCATTGTCCGACGTCGGGGGTGCTACAGAATTGTTAATGATTGCGTAAATGGTATTTTCGTTGTAGGTCCCGGTGAATGTGATCAATTCCCAATCCTGCTCGCTCAGATTCACAACCATGGCCTGGGCCTGGCCGGCGGTAAACACCCCCATCGCTAAGGCAACTCCAATGGCTGGCTTGGCCAACAATGCCCAGCGGCTGCGGCGGTCGGCATTGGAGGTGCTGCCCTTGGCACTGGGGGATGGGCTGGATAAGCGAGAAAGGATAATCATAGGAATTTGGAAAACTTGTGAATTATGTCCCCAGAATTTTGGAGATGAGGGTAAAGCTATCCCTATTAATTAATTTTTAAGGAAGGGGCAGCCAGTTTCAAAAACGTCCATCTCTGCTGCTGGTCGTCAGGTTCCCGTGGGCGTTGGGGCCAGGGCCGCGCCGGGTTGCATTCGCAAGCCTTCAGCATCTGCCTTTCGGCCTTACCTCAGCAGCGCCCAGCCAAACCAATCGAGCGGCCTGGGTCGTCGCACTCCTGGGCCACGCCAGGGCCATGCGGTCGCTGCTGTCATCGCCGCTCGCCAGCAGCCGCTTAAACAGGGTGTGATCCAGCATCGCGACCGCCTGCCCCCACGGCCCTTAGCCTGAAACCCTGCACATTCGCCGGACCCGTGCTCGCTCCGCCCCGCCCCGCCCCCTGTCGATACCGTCCGGCCAGGAATCGGGCGCAGGGCTGTCAGAATCGATCAAACTGCCCGCCTAACTCTGCTCTGACCTGCGCTTCAGCCCTGAGCAATTTGCTGAGCTGTGCCAGGCCAATCACTAGGCGGTACTAGAGCTAGCCGCCGATGGTTCTCTGATCTTGATGATCCCCAATGACGTCGAAACGAGCGTCCGGAACGCTGAACTTTCTATTCAAATCTGTCTTACGGGGGTGACTTCCAATTTAGAGGGGCCGATCTTGATCTAATGATCAAGTTTGGGGCGATGGAGGACTACAAAAAACTGAGCAGTCGCGCCGGTTGATCGATACCGCTTCATTTGGTCGCCAAAGTTGTTTTGGCTTCGACCCTTTTCCTAAGAAGCCGACTGGCTCTAAAGGCTGCAAGGGCCCCGAAGAGCGGCAATGGCCCCGGCACTGGCTGGGTGGCTTGGGCCCAGGTAATCGTGGTACGAGATCGTAGATCGCCCATGTTTGCGGGTGAAATCACATAATTAGGGTAGGTCGATGCCGGCTGGGCAAAGACATACTGCGTATAAATAATCTCATCACCGTTTATCGGGTGATTAGCAATGGACCAGCCAAAAGCAGGGCCTGAACGTAGGTTTTGCGGCGAATCCCAGTTGCCAGTATTGGGGTCTCCAAGGGCCCAGCCCAACGCGTCAGCCCAAGCAGCTGCATCAGTTACTTGCCCCCACCAGGGCATGACGCCTCCATTAGTGGCAGTTTGGAATTTGCTGATGTTGTCATTGTAGCTTCCGGTGAATGTGGTCACATTCCACTGCTGGCCGCCTACAGTCAAAGTAATAGCCTCTGCATCACCGGCAGTAAAAAAGATGCTACAGATGCCGATGGCTCCCACAGCACCAAGGGCTCGCCTGACTAGGTATGGGCCACAGCGGCGGATTGAGACAGAAGCACCGACCTTGGCAAAGGAGAATTGGTTCGTGCGGGCAGTGGTAGACATTTGTGATTCAGGGAAGTTTTACTTGTATAACCCAGTTCGTTAGTGGGTCTTGCAGGACACCTCAATATTAGCCTGATATTGCCGTAATTGTTGCCTGGCCTGGTCAAGTGCTTTGCGATCGTTGGCATCATCTCCGGTCGCCAACGAGCTGCGATGGCACCTGCCCTTAGCGGTAAGCATCTGGCCGTGCCCGATCCGCACCACCTGAACCAATAGCAACCCATCCATCACCTCATAGAGGATCCGGAAATCGCCCACCCGCACCTAAAACACACCGGGTTCTCCCTGGAGTGCCACGCAGCCTGGTGGTCTGGGATTCTAGGCTAGCATATCAATGGCGGCGCGGATGCGCAGCTGCTCCTGCCGTTGCAAATGGGCGAGTGAGCGGACGGCTCGCCGCGCCAGCCTTACGTCGTAGCGCTGGGTCACGGGCCTGCGGACTTCAGAGCAGCCCGAGATCCGCCTTCACCTGCTCCCACGTCACCGTGTCGTCGTCCGCCAGGGCCAAGGCCAGGGCCTGGCGGTCTCTGTTGTCGTCGGCGGCCGCCACCAGCCGCTCAAACAGGGCGTGATCCAGCACCACGGCCACCGGGCGGCCGTGGCGGGTGAGCACCACCGGTTCGCCGCTGCGTTGCGTGCGGTCGATCAGTTCCGCCAGATTCTCGCGTGCCTGGCTCACCGTGAGCTCACCCATGATGAATCAAAGCGTACCTTTTGTACGTTACGTCCACGGATTGTTGTTGACGTGGTTACCCGTGCAGTGGACTCATATCCGGCGACTTGATCAATTGCCTACCCCCCACAAGGGTCCTTTCGATCGCCTCCTGATCGCCCAAGCCATTGAAGAACAACTCACCTTGGTGAGCGTGGATCCCATGATGGCTCTCTTTCCGGTGGCGGTGCTGGGTTGAGGCCGCTTAAGAGAAATTCTCCAGCTGGGTGGAGCGTATACTACCGCTATAAAGAAGAAATCCAAAGGTGATCGTGGCGATTGGAAACCATTAGTCGCAGGGCAAGGTAGCTACCTGATGGCTGCAGCTTCCCCATCGCCCTGCGCTGCTACAGCCGGGCGTTTGTGATAGCACACGTGTTGCGCACGGGTTTCAATGACCTTTACAGCAACTACGGGCACTACGAGCGGCTGGCGGGGGATGGGTCAGTGAATGGCATTCGGACTGCTACCGCTGTCGCTGCAATGGCAGCGAATGGCGGAGAGGTGCAGGCGGGCCAATGGGTGGGGCCAAGGCTAGCGACAGGGATGCGAGAATATTATAATAATTATTTGAAATACTCATGACCATTTAAGTAGAGTAGAGAGGATCAGAAGTGCGAATCAGTTATGCACAATATAGCTGCGACCGGCGGGCTAATTGATAGCCAGCGGTCGCTTAAAGTTGCCCGCTGGCTAGGGATTCAAAAAGGCCAAAGGACCAAGGCCAACGGCCCAAGACCAATTATGCTCTGGCAGCTGCAAAAGGTGCCAGATATCGGATCAGAGGCTGTAGGTACTGGAAACGGCGTTAGGGCTACGCCTAATGCGCTTCCTCAGCTTGCGGCTGAAGCCAAAGGCAGCAGCTGCGCCAAGGGCAGGCAGGGGGCCGGGGACGGGAGCAGTCGACGAAGTCAAGGGGGTGGCTTGGGTCCATGCTGTTTCGTCTGCGATGGTCACCGGTTCCAAGAAGATCCAATCGATTGAATCGGTCGACATCGAGGTCCAGTCGATAATCGTATTTATAGACGTGTCGTCAATCGATTTCGGATCGGGATTCGAGCCGTCGCCAACATATAAATAGCCAAAGAATGGAACGAGCACACCACTAAAGTTGGGTAGCCCCAAGCCATTGGCCAAAGTTTGGGCAAACTGATCCGCTAGAAGTATGTACTCACCCCCTTGACTAGGAATTCTAAACTTGCCATCTGCGTCCTTTGTAGTCAACACGAGCGTCTGCCCGCCAGGTGGGTTTCTGCCCATCTTGACAATGATTCCGCCAATTGGCGTTCCGGGTACAGCTATAGCCGCAGAAGCAAAGACGTTAGTTGTGATCAAGGTGACGGCAGCAAGTTTAAGCGCTACAAAGTTCATAAACCTTAGGGCTATAAGGATGAAGCTTAGCTTCCTCCAAAGATAAAGAATAACTCTGTAATTATTTGTAATAGACATTTGCCTCAGCAAACTGCAAGATTCAGCGGGCGGGGCCAGATATATCTTACAATCACCTGGAGCTACTGCCCGCTGCTGACTTGAATGTTGATCTACTTCAATGGCATTGTTTGAGCTTCCTGCGATCTAACCAGATCTAAACTCGCCAATTAGTTGATCATCATCATGGGTAACAAGCGCCTTAGGGACCCAGACTCAGCCAGGCTCGCTGTACGCCAGGACATCAAGATCCCTGCGATGCCCCCACTTCCTCGGGCTGGCGCTAAACCTGCAAGAGATCTGGGCGGGCTGAGGAGGCACTTCAGGGCTGCGATGGCCCCAGCTCCCTGCCGATGCGCTTCAAGCTGGGGATCCCATCAACGGCCATCACGGCCTGCTCCAACCGCCGCTTTTCGCTGTTGCCCAATTCGGCTAGGTCACCATCGGCGAAGTACACCAGAGCCTTGAGGCACTCACGGACCGGAAACCCTGAGCCATACAGCGCCTGCGCCGCCGCCAGCCCATCGCTCAGCGCCAGGCCGGAGTTCAACAGGGTGGCCACATCCAGTAAGTCCTTGCGTTCCGCCCGCTGCGGCAACACCTTGAGCTTGGTCGCCAGCAGATCGGGCGGGGAGGCCACCAGCGCCACCTGATCAAAGGTGTAATTTTGATCGGCCACTAGGAGCGTGTCGCACATTTTCGTAGGCACAGCCCCTCTTGTCCCGCTCCTTGTAGGGAGTTCTGAGCGCTGCTCTCAGTCCCGGGCCTGAGCGGGCCTGGGCGGTGGCCGCTCCCTCAGGCGGTT